>JAKOQB010000165.1 GCA_029778535.1 Pseudomonadota bacterium
CGCGACGGCGGCCTGCGCGTGAAGCTCGCCGACGGCAGCGTCATCGACACCGACGTGGTGCTGTCGGCGATCGGCCTGCGGCCGCGCACGCAGCTCGCGCAGGCGGCCGGGCTGAAGGTGAACCGCGGCATCGTGGTCGACCGGCAATTGCGCACGAGCGCGCCCGAGGTCTACGCATTGGGCGACTGCGCCGAAGTCGACGGACAGGTGTTGCCCTTCGTGATGCCGCTGATGAACGCGGCGCGCGCGCTGGCGAAGACGCTGGCCGGCGAGCCGACCGACGTGCGCTACCCGGCGATGCCGGTGGTGGTGAAGACGCCGGCCGCGCCGCTCACGGTGTCGCCGCCGGCCGCGGGCGCGGAAGGAACGTGGCGTTTCGCCGAAGGCGAGGACGGCAGCCTCGAGGCGACGTTCGTCGACGCGCAGGACAACCTGCTCGGATTCGCGTTGCTGGGCGGCGCGCCGGCGGTGCGGCAGGCGCTGACGAAGCGGCTGCCGGCGGTGCTGGGCTGAGGGCTACGGCCCGCTGCGGGCGGCAGGCGGCCTCAGCCGAAGCCCGCCTCGCGCTGGTGGCGCACGGCCAGTACGTCGATGCGGTCGGACCGGTGGCGGTAGCGATACAGCGCGACGTAGCCCGCGTGACCGAATCCGATGACGAGCTCACGCAGCGCGTCATCGATCGGTCGCCCGATCAGCGGGTGGCGCTCGAGCACGGCCAGCGCATCGAAGATCGTGCCGAGCGCCGCGTCGTCGTCCAGTTCCAGCCCGGAAAGGAAGTCGGCGATCCGCTCGAGGTCGGCAAGCGCCCGTGCGCTGATGACGACCCGGGCCACGGAGTCAGGCCGCGGACTTGCGCGCGCGCTTTCGTGAACCGGCGTCTGCCGCAGTGAGCGCCGCCGGCCGGTTGGTGCGGCGCCCGGCCAGGCGGCCCTTCAGGTAGGCAGCGACGTCTTCCATCGCAAAGACCGCGCCGCCGGCATCGACCTCTGCTGCGCTGCGATGCGCCTCCTCGATGAACGCGCTTCGCAGGTCGGCAAGCCCGACCTGCGCCTGCAGGGCCTCGACCATCCAGGCGTGGGGCGTCTTGCCCGCCGCCGCGGCGAGCGGCGCGATGCGGGCCTTGAGTTCGGCGGGGAGCTTCAGCGTCGTGGTCGACATCGGATGACGTCCAGGGATTGCGGGCCGGATGGTGTCACGAAGGTAACACCCTGGCATCCACTGGTCAATCAGCCGAACGGCCGCACCCCGATCAGCGGTCCGTGCAGGTACAGCGCGAACACGAACCACGCGACCGCGCCGACCACCACCGACGTGAGGTCGTTGGCGATCGCACCCGCGCCGCGCGTCGTGCCGGCCGCGCGGTCGCGCCGGCGCAGCGACGCGTAGGCGATC
>JAKOQB010000166.1 GCA_029778535.1 Pseudomonadota bacterium
ACCGCGGCCACATAGGCTTCCTGCGTGCGCGCCGCCTTGCCGTGCAAGACCAGTGCGTCGATCATCCGTTGCCGAAGCGGTGTCATCGTCTTCTCCTCGATCGGAAGCGGGCATATGCCCGCAACGATCAAGGTACGACTTCAACAACGACGACAAACCTCTTGACAACTCCCACCGCGTCAGCGGTTTAGTTCAACGTAATGTCGGGCGCTCGAGTCCGTATAGCAGACCCACGCCGTGCGCCCTATCCCGGCGGAAGCATCGCCTGAAAGCGGCTTGCGTCGCGGCTTCCGGGCTGCTACTGTGATTATATTCAGTATTCATCCGCGCCCTATCGTGGACTCCGCCCCGACCCCTGGCGTGACGCTGCTCGAAGCGATGCGCCGCGCGATTCGCACGCGTCATCTCAGCATAAGAACGGAGGAGCAATACGTCTACTGGGTGCGCTGGTTCGTGCGCCATTTTCAGCGGCGGCACCCGCGCGAGATGGGCGCCGCGGAAGTTCAGGAATTTCTCGCCATGCTGGCCAACGAGCGCGGCGTATCGGCGTCGACGCACAACCAGGCGCTGTCGGCGTTGCTGTTCCTGTACCGCGCCGTGCTCAGGCAGGATCTGCCGTGGATGGATCAGATCGAGCGGCCGAAGCGGCCGCAGCGCTTGCCCGTGATACTCACGGTGGAGGAAGTCCAGGCAGTGCTCGCGCGCATGGACGGCGAGCACGCCCTGCTCGCGCGACTCTTGTACGGCACCGGAATGCGCATCATGGAGGCGCTGCGGCTGCGGGTGAAGGATGTCGATTTCGCGCGCCGCACGTTGATCGTCCGCGAGGGCAAGGGCAACAAGGATCGCGCCTTGATGCTGCCCGACGCGCTGGCAGACGATCTGCGCGCGCAGTTGGCGTGCTCGCGTGCGCTTTGGCTGCGCGACCGCGCCGACCGGCGCCCGGGCGTGGAGATGCCCGACGCGCTGGCGCGGAAGTATCCGCGCGCTGCGGAGTCGTGGGCCTGGCACTGGGTGTTTCCGCAGGCAACGCTCAGTCGCGACCCGCGCTCCGGCGTGCGGCGCCGACACCATCTGTTCGACCAGACCTTTCAGCGCGCATTCAAGCGAGCCGTCGTCGACGCACAACTGCGCAAGCCCGCTTCGCCGCACAGCCTGCGCCACGCGTTTGCAACCCACTTGCTACAGGCCGGCTACGACATCCGCACCGTGCAGGAGTTGCTGGGCCACGCGGACGTCAGCACGACGATGATCTACACGCACGTGCTGAAGGTCGGCGGCATGGGCGTGCGCAGTCCGCTCGATGCGCTGTGCGCCACTCGCGCCGCGCCGGCGGATCCGCTGTTTCGCTGTCGCGAGCCGGCCGCGCGTTACGCCACGCTGCACTGAGCCATCCGCAGATTGCATAGACTGTGCGGTTCGACGCCGCTGCGGCGTCCTTGCCCTGACCGAGTAACCGCACCATGTCGTCCGACAAGTCGATCCGCATCCGCGGCGCGCGCCAGAACAACCTGAAGAACCTCGACGTCGACCTGCCGACCGGCGAGCTCGTCGTCGTCACCGGCGTGTCGGGGTCGGGCAAGAGCTCGCTGGTGTTCGACACGCTGTACGCGGAGGGGCAGCGCCGCTACGTCGAGACGTTCTCGCCGTATGCGCGCCAGTTCCTCGACCGCATGGACCGGCCGCAGGTCGACCGGATCGAGGGCGTGCCGCCGGCGATCGCGATCGACCAGACCAACCCGGTGCGCACTTCACGCTCGACCGTCGGCACGATGACGGAGCTGAACGACCACCTGAAGCTGCTGTATGCGCGCGCGGCGACGCTCTACTGCCGCGGCTGCGGCCGGCCGGTGCGGCGCGATTCGGCGAGCAGCGTGGTCGATGAGCTATTGAGCCGCAGCGCGGCGCTCGAAGATCCCCGCATCGTGATCACGTTCCCGGTGCGGGTGCCGAAGAACTTCAAGGAAGACGAGGTGCGCGCGCACCTTGAGGCGCAGGGCTACACGCGCGTGCACGCGGAGCGAATCGCCGGCGACGAGAAGCTGCTCGACGTCGTGCAGGACCGCGTGCGCCTGGGCAGCGCGGAGCGCCAGCGCGTGGCCGAAGCGGTCGAATCCGCGCTGCGCTTCGGCGGCGGGCGGGTGGATGTGCACGTGCTTGAAGAGGGAAATACGCCCTCACCCCGGCCCTCTCCCACTGATGTGGGCGAGGGAGAACACACTCCCTCTCCCCGATCACGGGGAGAGGGCTGGGGTGAGGGGCTCGTCTGGCGCTTCAGCGACGACCTTCATTGCGCCGACTGCGACATCCACTACTCGGACCCGAACCCGAGCACGTTCTCGTTCAACTCGCCGCTCGGCGCGTGCGACACCTGCCGCGGCTTCGGCCGCGTGATCGGCATCGACTTCGGGCTGATCATTCCCGACGAGAGCAAGTCGCTGCGCGGCGGCGCGGTGCGGCCGTGGCAGACCAAGAGCTTCCTCGAGTGCCAGCGCGACCTCGAGAAGTTCGCGCCGAAGTTCGGCATCGACCTCGACATGCCGTGGCGCGCATTGCCGGAAGCGCAGCGCCGCTGGGTGCTCGAAGGCCAGACGAACTGGACCGGCAAGTGGCAGAAGGAGTGGTACGGCGTGCGCCGGTTCTTCGCCTGGCTCGAGAGCAAGGCGTACAAGATGCACATCCGCGTGCTGCTTTCGAAGTACCGCGCGTACACGCCCTGCACCGCCTGCGGCGGCGCGCGCCTGAAGCCCGATGCGCTGCTGTGGCGTGTGGGCTCGGCAGACAGCGCGGACGCGGCACTCGGCACCTACCCGCGCTACAGGCCGGTGCATGTGAACTGGACCGACGCCCAGCTCGCGCAGCTCCCCGGACTCTCGATCCACGACCTGATGCTGCTTCCGATCGAGCGCGTGCGCGCGTTCTTCGATCGACTGACCTTCACCGGCGTGCTCGACGAGGCGACCGAACTGCTGCTCGAAGAAGTGCGCGCGCGGCTCAAGTTCCTGTGCGACGTGGGGCTGGGCTACCTGACGCTCGACCGCCAGAGCCGCACGCTGTCGGGCGGCGAGGTACAGCGCATCAACCTGACCACCGCGCTCGGCACGTCGCTGGTCAACACGCTGTTCGTGCTCGACGAGCCGTCGATCGGCCTGCACCCGCGCGACATGCACCGCGTGATCGAGGTGATGCACCGGCTGCGCTCGGCCGGCAACTCGCTGGTGGTGGTCGAGCACGATCCGCAGGTGATGCTCGCCGCCGACCGCATGCTCGACATGGGGCCGGGACCCGGCGAGCGCGGCGGGCAGATCGTCTTCAACGGTACCCCCGACGAGATCCGGCGCGCCGATACGCTGACCGGCGAATACCTGTCCGGCCGCAAGCAGCTCGAGCTGAACGTGCTGACGCCCGACGGCTACGCGACGCGCAACGTGCGGCCCAACACGCCGCGGCTGGTGCTGGAAGGCGCGCGCGAGCACAACCTGAAGAACCTCGCGGTCGAGTTTCCGCTCCATCACCTGGTCGTCGTCACCGGCGTGTCGGGCTCGGGCAAGAGCACGCTGATCCAGGACGTGCTGTACCCGGCGCTGTGCAAGGCGAAGGGCAAGAGCACGGAATCGCCGGGCGAGTTCGACCGCGTGCTCGGGCACGACTGGATCGCCGACGTGGCGCTGGTCGACCAGTCGCCGATCGGCAAGACGACGCGCAGCAATCCCGCGAGCTACGTCGGCGCGTGGGACGCGATCCGCGCGCTGTTCGCGAAGACGCGTCTCGCGTCGGAGCGCAATTACACCGCCGGCATGTTCAGCTTCAACGCCGGCGACGGCCGCTGCCCCACCTGCGGCGGCAACGGCTTCGAGCACGTCGAGATGCAGTTCCTGTCCGACGTGTACCTGCGCTGCGCCGACTGCGACGGCAAGCGCTTTCGCCCCGAGGTGCTCGAAGTGAAGATCGAGCGCGGCAAGCTGGAGCTGAGCGTGGCCGAGGTGCTCGACCTCACCGTCAGCGAAGCGCTGCAGTACTTCGGCAGCGACCGCGAGGTGGCGCGCGCGCTCGCGCCGCTCGCCGACGTGGGACTGGAATACGTGAAGCTCGGCCAGCCGGTGCCGACCTTGTCGGGCGGCGAAGCGCAGCGGCTGAAGATCGCAGGATTTCTCGCGGAGACGGCGAGGGCCCCTCACCCTAACCCTCTCCCCGTGATCGGGGAGAGGGGACTGCCTCGCCCGCATCAGCGGGAGAGGGCTGGGGTGAGGGCCTCTTTGCTCCTCTTCGACGAGCCCACCACCGGCCTGCACTTCGACGACGTGGCCAAGCTGATGCGCGCGCTGCGCAAGCTGCTCGCGGCCGGGCATTCGCTGATCGTGATCGAGCACAACCTCGACGTGATCCGCGCGGCGGACTGGATCATCGACCTCGGCCCCGAAGGCGGCGACGCCGGCGGCGAGATCGTGGTGGCCGGCACGCCGCGCGACGTGATGGCGCATGCGGCGTCGCACACCGGCAAGGCGCTGCGCGAGTACGAGTCGCAACTGGCCGTTCCCGCTGCGCCCGCGGTTGAGGAGCAGGAACTCGTCGCCGCCGAGCCTGCCGGCCGCTACCTCGCCAACACCATCTCGATCCGCCACGCCCGCGAGCACAACCTCAAGGGCATCGACGTCGAGATTCCGCGCGACACGTTCACCGTGATCACCGGCGTATCCGGCAGCGGCAAGTCGACGCTGGCGTTCGACATCCTGTTCAACGAAGGGCAGCGGCGCTACCTCGAATCGCTGAACGCGTACGCGCGCTCGATCGTGCAGCCGGCCGGCAAGCCCGACGTCGACGCGATCTACGGCATCCCGCCGACAGTGGCGATCGAGCAGCGCACCTCGCGCGGCGGCCGCAAGTCGACGGTCGCGACGATGACCGAGATCTACCACTTCCTGCGGCTGCTGTACCAGAAGCTCGGCGTGCAGCACTGCCCCGACTGCAAGGTGCCGGTCACGCCGCAGACCTTCGAGTCGATCGCCGCGCAGATCCTGCGCGACTTCCGCGGCCGCCACGTCGGACTGATGGCGCCGCTGGTGGTCAACCGCAAGGGCTTCTACACCGATCTGGCCAAGTGGGCGAAGAACAAGGGCTACACGCACCTGCGCGTCGATGGCGAGTTCGTGCCGACCGCGAAGTGGCCACGGCTCGACCGCTTCAAGGAGCACACGATCGAGCTGCCGGTCGGCGATCTCGTGGTCTACAGCAACGACGAAGCGAAGCTGCGCGCGCTGCTCGCGACCGCGCTCGAACACGGGCACGGGATCGTCAACGTGGTATATCCGCTGGATCGCTTGCGTGAAGCGCTTGGCCCTCACCCTGGCCCTCTCCCCGTGATCGGGGAGAGGGGACAAAGGCCCCCTCGCCCGCATCAGCGGGAGAGGGCGGGGGGTGAGGGCAGCAGTCTCGGCATCCGCGTCGATCTCGACAGCCGCGTGTTCTCCACCAAGCGCGCCTGCCCTTCGTGCGGCACGTCGTTCCCCGAGCCGGATCCGCGCCTGTTCTCGTACAACAGCAAGCACGGCTGGTGCCCCGCCTGCTACGGCACGGGGCTCAAGCTGCAAGGCTTCGACGAGGAGCAGACCGGCGAGGAGATCTGGTGGAACGCGTGGTACGAGGGCGACGTGCAGCCGTGCGACACGTGCCACGGGCAGCGCCTGAACCGCGTCGCGCTGGCGGTGAAGTGGCAGGACCGCTCGATCGCTCAGCTCGCCGCCGGCTCGGTGAATGACGCGAAGAAGCTCTTCGCGCAGTTGAGACTCGAAGGCCGCGACGAGCAGATCGCGCGCGACGTGCTCGCCGAGATCCGCTCGCGGCTCGATTTCCTCGAGGAGGTCGGGCTCGGCTACCTCGCGCTCGACCGCGCGGCGCCGACGCTGTCGGGCGGCGAGGCGCAGCGCATCCGGCTCGCCGCGCAGCTCGGTTCGAACCTGCAGGGCGTGTGCTACGTGCTCGACGAACCGACGATCGGGCTGCATCCGCGCGACAACCGCATCCTGCTCGATGCGCTCGGCAAGCTCGAGAGCAAGGGCAACACGCTGGTCGTGGTCGAGCACGACGAGGACACGATCCGCCGCGCGCAGCACATCATCGACATCGGGCCCGGCGCCGGCGTGCGCGGCGGGCGCGTGGTGGCGCAGGGCACGATCGACGACGTGATCGCCAGCGGCGAATCGGTCACCGGCCGCTATCTGAAGAACCCGCTCGCGCATCCGCCCGCGCCACGGCGCACCGTCGACGCGGACACTGCGCGCCTCGTGCTGCGCGGCGCGCGGATGCACAACCTGCGCGACGCGACCGCCGAGTTTCCTCTCGGGCGGCTGACGGTCGTCACCGGCGTGTCGGGCAGCGGCAAGTCGACGCTGGCGCGCGACGTGCTGCTGACCAACCTGCAGCGCGCGGTGTCCGCACAGGCGACGAAGAAGGGCTTCGACGGCCAGTGGAGCGGCTGCACAACGATCGAAGGCTGGCAGCAGGTCGACCGCGTCCTCGAAGTCGACCAGACGCCGATCGGCAAGACGCCGCGCTCGTGCCCCGCGACCTACGTCGGCTTCTGGGACGCGATCCGGCGCCTGTTCGCCGACACGACCGAAGCGCGCATGCGCGGCTACGGTGCGTCGCGCTTCTCGTTCAACACCGGCGACGGCCGCTGCCATGCGTGCGAGGGCCAGGGGCTGCGCACGAT
>JAKOQB010000167.1 GCA_029778535.1 Pseudomonadota bacterium
CCGACTACGGCCGGATCACCGCGTATCGCAGCGCGGCCGGCTTCGGGTTGCGACTGGACGGCGGCACCGCCTACTCGGGCGCCGTGATCACGCCGTCTTACGACTCGTTGCTGGTCAAGGTGACGGCCTGGGCGCCGACGGCCGAGGAGGCGCTCCGGCGGATGGACCGCGGGCTGCGCGAGTTCCGGATCCGCGGGCTGGCGACGAACCTGCAGTTCGTCGAGAACGTGATCAACCATCCGGACTTCGCCGCCGGGCGCGTGCCCACGCGCTTCATCGATACGACGCCCGAGCTGTTCCGCTTTCCGAGGCGGCGCGACCGCGCGACGCGCTTGCTGCGCTACATCGGCGAGGTGACCGTCAATGGCCACCCCGACATGAAGGGGCGTGCGCGTCCCGACCTGTCGCACCATCACCTGGTGCTGCCGCGCAGCCGGCGCGAGGGCGAGGCCGCCGCGGTCGATGCGCTGGCGACGGCCGCCCCGCCGATCGACCTCTCGGCCGCTCCCCCGCCGGGCACGCGCCAGCGGCTGCAGGCGCTCGGCCCGCAGCGCTTCGCCGAATGGATGCGCGAGCAGCCGCGCGTGCTGCTCACCGACACGACGATGCGCGACGCGCACCAGTCGCTGTTCGCGACGCGGATGCGAACGATCGACATGCTGCGCGTCGCGCCGTACTACGCGCGGATGCTGCCGCAACTGCTGTCGCTGGAATGCTGGGGCGGCGCGACCTTCGACGTCGCGCTGCGCTTCCTGAAGGAAGATCCGTGGGAGCGGCTCGAGCGGCTGCGCGAGGCGGTGCCGAACATCCTGTTCCAGATGCTGCTGCGCGGCAGCAACGCGGTCGGCTACACCAACTACAGCGACAACGTCGTGCGCTGGTTCGTGCAGCGGGCGGCCGCCGGCGGCATCGACCTGTTCCGCGTCTTCGATTCGCTGAACTGGGTCGAGAACATGCGCGTGGCGATCGACGCGGTGCGCGAGTCGGGCGCGCTGTGCGAAGGTGCGATCTGCTACACCGGCGACCTCTTCGACGCGTCG
>JAKOQB010000168.1 GCA_029778535.1 Pseudomonadota bacterium
CCGAGCTTCATCGCGCCGCCGCGCAGCCGCGCGAGCCGGGCCGCGAGGCGGCGCGCGTTGTCGGCGGAGAGAAACGCGCTCGCGGCGTCGCCGCCGCCGGCCCCGGTCCTGTCGGCGACGAGGCGGCGCACCCCTTCGGCCAGGCCGCCGAGCGCCAGCTCGCCTGCGGCCAGCGCGACGCTGGCGAGGCGTCCGATCCGCGTCTGCGGGACGCGCGCGGCCGCTTCGGTCGCGGGCGGCGCGGCGGCGCGCCTGCCGCGTGAATTGCCCGGTGGGTCGCGACGGCTGGCCATGAGATGGGGAGCGGACGCGCTGCGTGCCGGCGTCACGCGCCGCGCGCGTGGGCGCGCGCGATGCTGGCCACGGTGGCCGCGACCTCGTCGTCGGGCAGCGGCGGGCGGCAGCGCTGCCGGTTCCAGCTGAGCAGCAGCTCGAGCACGACCTGCGGGTCGACCTCGTGCCACAACAGGTGTCCGGCCAGCGATGCGATCGTCGCGTTGCGGGCGCCCTCGCCGACGCCTTCGGCGACCAGCCCGCGCCAGTGCGACAACGTATGCCCCGGTTGCGCGGCGTTTCCGGACAAGACCTGCCGCAGCCACTGCGGCATCGGCGCCGCGCCGATCGCTCCGGGGTCGCGTCCCTGGCGCCAGCGATACGGCCGGCCGCTCGGGTGGATCGATGGCGGGGCGACGACCACGCCGCCGTCGCCGCGCAGGTCGAGCCCCGCGCGAAAGCCCGCCTTGTTGGCGATTGGCTCGCCGAAGTGCCTGAAGTACAGGTGGCGCCCGCCTCCACCGGTCAGGCATTCGAGCGTCGGCTCGAGCGGCGCGAATTCGCGCTCGAGCGCGGCCAGGCTCGCGTCGCCGCCGTGCCCGGCGTCGACGTCGAGCACCAGCAGCCCGGATACCGCGCCGGTGACGATGCCGACGTTGGCGTCCGGCCAGCGCCGGAACCAATCCCCGATCTCGTCGGCCGTCGCGCGCCGGTTCTGGTAAGGCATCCAGCGGATCAGCGGCCGCTTGCCGCGCGGCTGCATCGGCACCACCGACCAGCCGAGCGACAGGTAGCGCAGCGCCGCCGCCCTCGCGTCCGCATCGTTCACGCCGTCCGACATGGGCGGATCGTAGTCGAGCCGGCCGGGCGGGGCCAATGCGACCGCCAGGCGACTAGTGGACTGTAACCGTTAAAACGCTAGTATCATCATGCCCATGGAGGGTGTGATGAGACTGACCGAAAGCGAGCGCATGGAACTTCAGCGACAGTCGAGCGCGAGGAACGGCCGAGCCGATTCGGCGCGACGCGCACGTCTGGTGTTGCTGTTGGCCGATGGTTTCACGTGGGCCGAGATTCGCGCCAAGCTCGATTGCCCCGACTCGTACATCAGTCGCTGGAGCAAACGCTTCGAGGCCGAACGACTGTCGGGGCTGTTCGCTCGCCACGCCGGCCGAGAGCGTTACAAGGTCACCGAGAAGGTCGAAGCCCGCGTGCTTGCGTGGACGACCAAGCGCAAGCCTGCCGACGGCTCGACGCAGTGGTCTTCGCGCAAGCTTGCGGCTGAACTCGGGGGCGACATCTCGCACATGACGGTGGCGCGCATCTGGGCCAGGCACGGCCTGAAGCCGCATCGGCTCGAAGGCTACATTGCCTCGAACGATCCGGACTTCGAGGCCAAGGCTGCCGACATCATTGGGCTGTACCTCAATCCCCCGCAGCACGCGGCAGTGTTTTGCGTGGACGAGAAGACGGCGATCCAGGCGCTCGATCGCAAGGATCCGGTGCTGCCGCTGTCGCCGGGACGCGCCGAGCGGCACGGTTTCGAGTACTTCCGTCACGGCACGCTCTCGCTGTACGCGGCGTTCAACACCAAGACCGGGGAGGTGTTGGGCAAGACCGCCGAGCGTCATACCTCGGCCGAGTTCGTCGCGTTCCTCACCGATCTCGTGGCCAACCACCCCGCCCGCAAAGAGATCCACGTCATCGCCGACAACCTCTCGGCGCACAAGACCAAGCGGGTCGACGAGTTCCTGGCCGAGCACAACAACGTTCATCTGCACTTCACCCCCACCTACTCGTCCTGGCTCAACCAGGTCGAACTGTGGTTCGCCAAGATCGAGCGCGACGTGATCGCCCGCGGAGTGTTTACCTCCGTGCCCGATCTGAAGAGAAAGCTCATGCGATACATCCGCCAGTACAACAGGCAGGCCAAGCCCGTGAAGTGGAAGTACTTCGATCCATCGCGACGAATCACTCCCAATTCGATCGTTACAGTTCACTAGTGCAGCGCCAGCCGCGCGACCACGGTGTCGGCGTCCGGGCCGCGCTCGATGCGGAATCCCAGCTGCCGCGCGAGCCCGATCATCGACTCGTTCGACGCGAGCACCAGGCCCTTGATCTCGGCGGTGCCGCGGCTGCGGCAGTAGTCGACGATCCGGTTCATCAGCAGCCGGCCGAGCCCCTGCCCCTTGAGGTCGGAGCGCA
>JAKOQB010000169.1 GCA_029778535.1 Pseudomonadota bacterium
CTGGCCCCACATCTCGCTGAGGTCCTTCGCAAGCGCCCTGGCCACCACGTCGGTGGTGCCGCCGGCCACGAACGGCACGACGATCTTCACCGGCCGGGAGGGCCACGCGTCCTGCGCGGCAGCCGGCAGCGGCGCGCACAGCGCGAGCGCGCACATTGCAGCCGCGAGACCCATCGCGACGCGGCGGTTCCGGTATTCGATTGTCTTCAAGCTCTGTCTCCCTGTTCGATTCGATGCGTTCGTCGTGGCCCGTGCGGATGGCCGGGGTTCAGCCGATCAGCGCCAGCGCGAAAGCGAGGCCCGCGACGATTCCCAGGCCGGCGGCTGCGGCGATCCAGTTCTTGCGCAGCCCCGACCATGGCCTGAATTCGATCACGAGCAGCCGCAGCCCACCAGTCAGGTGAATCGCTAACAGGACCACGAGGCACCACTCGGCCAACTTGAACAACGGCCGATCGGCGAAGCGCAGGAAGCCGTCGAGCGCGGCCTCGCCGCGCAGCGCCTGGCCGAGCGCCCAGAAGTGCAGCGGCAGGAACGCGGCCAGTGCGATCCCGGACACGCGATGCGCGAGGAACGCCCACCACGCCGGATGGCTGCGGGCGCGAAAATCGTTGCGGCGCACCGCGCGACGCGGCCGCGGCACGGCGGAACCGGTCGTCGCGCTCATGCGACCACCGCACAGACGGCCCACAGGCCCAGCGCCGCGAGCGCGAGCGCCACCACGGTCGCCGCGACGTTGCTGCGTCGCGCGCTCCAGCCGAGCCACTCCTCGGCGATGCGCGCGAGCCCGATCGGGACGTGGACCGCACAGGCGAGCACGAACGCACCGTAGAACAGCGCCACCAGCCAGTTGCCCTGCGTGCGCGCCAGGATCTCCGCGCCGCTCAGCCCGCCGCGGACCGCGTAGACGATCGTCGCCAGGTGGATCGCGACGAAGAGCGCGAGCACCATCGCGCTCAGGCGCTGCAGGTACCAGAGCCGGGCTTGCGTCGCGGCGGAACTCACGAACGGCTCCTCATGTCGC
>JAKOQB010000170.1 GCA_029778535.1 Pseudomonadota bacterium
CCGGATTCCTTCTTGAACTCGGTGACCACGTAATCGATGATGCGCTGGTCGAAGTCCTCGCCGCCGAGAAACGTGTCGCCGTTGGTCGACAGCACCTCGAACTGCTTCTCGCCCTCGACGTCGGCGATCTCGATGATCGAGATGTCGAACGTGCCGCCACCGAGGTCGTACACCGCGATCTTGCGGTCGCCCTTGCCGTGCTTGTCCAGGCCGAACGCGAGCGCCGCGGCGGTCGGCTCGTTGATGATCCGCTTGACCTCGAGGCCGGCGATGCGGCCCGCGTCCTTGGTCGCCTGCCGCTGCGAGTCGTTGAAGTACGCCGGCACCGTGATCACCGCTTCGGTCACGGGCTCGCCGAGGTAGTCCTCGGCCGTCTTCTTCATCTTGCGCAGCACTTCTGCCGACACCTGCGGCGGCGCGATCTGCTTGCCGCGCACCTCGACCCAGGCGTCGCCGTTCGGCGCCTTGACGATCTTGTACGGCATCAGGTGGATGTCCTTCTGGACCTCCTTCTCCTCGAAGCGCCGCCCGATCAGCCGCTTGATCGCGTACAGCGTGTTCTTCGGGTTGGTCACGGCCTGGCGCTTGGCCGGCGCGCCGACCAGGATTTCGCCGTCCTCCATGTAGGCGACGATCGACGGCGTGGTGCGGGCGCCTTCGCTGTTCTCGATGACCTTGGGCTGGCCGCCTTCCATGATCGCCACGCACGAGTTGGTCGTGCCCAGGTCGATGCCGATGATCTTTGCCATGACTGCTTTCCCCTCGTTCGCGGAACTCAACTGGTTGTTAGTTTGTGCCCATCGACTGCGATTCAAGATGACTGCGCGACCGTCACCAGCGCCGGGCGCAGGATGCGGTCGGAGATCATCCAGCCTTTCTGCAGCACGGTGACGACCGTGTTCGGCGCCACGCCCTGCGGCGCCGGCACCATCGAGATCGCCTGGTGCAGATGCGGGTCGAATTTCTCGCCCGCCGGGTTGATCACGCTCAGGCGGCCCTTTTCGAAAGCCGCCTGCAACTGCTTCAGCGTCAGCTCGACGCCGGCGCGCAGCGCCTCGGGCGCCGCTTCACTTGCTTCAAGGGTCTTTTCAAGCGAATCCATCACCGGCAGCAGTGCCTCGGCAAAGGACTCGATCGCGAACTTGTGCGCCTTGGCGATGTCGTCCTGCGCGCGGCGGCGGATGTTCTCGCCCTCGGCCTTTGCGCGCAAGTACAGGTCGTAGTTCTCGTTGGCCTTCGCCAGCGCCTGCTGCAGTTCCTGCTCGACCGCGCTGACGGTCGTGGATTCGAGTGCGGCCGTTGCCGCGACCGGCTCGGCCGCAGGCTCGTTTGCCGCACCATTGCCCGCGCCCGGACTCTGCTCCGGAGCCCCCATGTGCCCTCCGAAAAAACGAAAAACGTCAAAGACTTGCCTGATACCTGTCGCGCGGTCCCCGCCGTTCCGGCGCGGACTCCGAGACAAGTCTCAAGCATTGGGCCGGAGAACCCGGTTTCAAGCCCAGGCGGAAAAATCTCTTTACCCGCGTGACGTCCGGCAACAGCCGCACCGTGCCGCAGTCGCTACGCTTCCGACCCGGATCCGCGCGGATTGGCTCGATGAACCCGCTGCAACGAATCGTTCTGCTCGCGCTCCTTGTTCCGGCCCAGGCGGCGTGGCCGCAGTCGGAACGCTTCGAGGCGCCGGGCCCTTACCGCAGCACGTTGCAGGACGTGCGCTGGCGCGACCCGGCGCGTGGCCGCGAGCTGCCGCTGCGGATCCGCGTGCCCGACGCACCCGGTCAGCGCGCCGCGATCCTCTTTTCGCACGGGCTCGGCGGCTCGGTCGACGGCGGCCGGGTCTGGGGCGAGCAATGGGCGAGTCATGGTTTCGTCGTGATCCACCTGCAGCACCCGGGCAGCGACGAATCCGTATGGCGCGGGGTGGAGCGTCCGGCGCGCGCGCTGCGCGCCGCCGCGGGCGCCGCGCAGTTCGTCAACCGCGTGCGCGACGTGCAATTCGTCCTCGACGAACTCGAGCGCCGCCAGCGCGCGGGGGATCCGCTTGCGACGCGGATCGATGTCGCGCGTATCGGCGTGTCGGGCCATTCGTTCGGCGCGGTGACCACGCAGGCGGTCGCCGGCGAAGACTACGGTGCCGGCGCGCGGTCGCAGGCGATTATCGATGCGCGGCCGCGCGCGTTCATCGCGTTCAGCCCGTCGGCGCGATCGACGCACAGCGCCGAGCGCTTCGCGCACATTGAACGGCCCTTTTTCAGCGTGACCGGCACGCGCGACGGCCGGGTGGCCATGGGGCTCGGCGTGCCGCCCGCGCAGAGGTTGCTGCCGTTCGCGGGAATGCCCGCCGGCGACAAGTATCTGCTCAACCTCACCGGGGCCGATCACATGGTGTTCAACGGCGGCACGCGAGTGCACGGCGCGGCCGATCCGGCGCTCGAAGCTACGCACGTTCGGCTGACGCGCGCGACGACGACCGCGTTCTGGCTGGCGTACCTGGACGGCGACGAGGCCGCGCGCCACTGGCTGGCCGATGCGCAGCGCTACGTAGGTGCTGCGGGTGAATTCCGCGTCAAGTAGCGACACACGCCACACAATTCGTAACACACGCGGCGCGTGCGGCGTCGCCTGCACACGGGCCTCGCCCGTTGATGCGAGCACGGCGCCCGCGCGGCGCCACCACTCGGAGGATTCCATGCAGGCTGGCACTACCACGAACAAGCTTCATCCGTTGCTCGCGACCGCGGCGATCGCCGTCACGGCGGTCAGCGTCCTCGGCGCCGTCGTGCTGGTAACGAATCAGGTATCCGCACAGCACGCGGCCGCGCCGGCCGCCGCCGTCGCCGCCGCGTTGCCGGAGCAACTGGCGGCCAGACCCGCGCCGGTATCGACCCCTACTGCGCCGGCCACACCGCACGCTGCGCCGGCAGCGCGAACGACGAGCGCAAGCCGCGCGCGCGCGCTGCCGCCGGCGGCAACGAAACCGCCGCTGCACCTGGCCGAAGCCGCACCCCCGCCGTATCCGGCGCCGATGGCGCAAGCGCCCGTCTGCGCGAACTGCGCGACGGTGACCTCCGTGCGCGAAGTGAAGACGCCGGGTGAAGGCAGCGGCATCGGCGTGATCGCGGGCGGCGTGCTCGGTGGCGTGATCGGCAACCAGTTCGGACGCGGCAACGGCAAGGACGCAAGCCGCATTCTGGGCGCGATCGGCGGCGCGGTCGCCGGCCACCAGATCGAAAAGCAGGCACGCGCGACGCTCCGCTACGAAGTGACGGTGCAGATGGAAGACGGCTCGCTGCGCACGCTGACGCGCACGGGCAATCCCGGATTGAAGGCGGGTGATCGCGTGCGGATCGACGGCGACGAGATCCGCGCCTCCGATGGCGCCCCGCTCGCCGCGCCGCCGCAGTACGCGCCGGCGCCGGGCAACGCCTGAGTGAAACCAGGCGCACGTCATGCCAGCGGCGGCCCGCGCGGCCGCTGTTTCACGGGGTAGCCCGAACGATGTCGCGGCAAGCCGCGAGTTCGGTCTCGCTTGAAGGCGCGACCGCGCGGGATATCCGGAACCGCAGCCGCTGTCGAAAATGCATGCAACGGTGAGAGGCACCCCATGCGCGACGACGACGCGTTCGAATTCGATCCCGGCCAGCGCGGCACATCGCAGTTGCCGGCGGTGCTGATGGCCCTCGCCGCGATCGTCGCGATCCTGATCGTCAACTCGACCGTGCTGGCACCCACCGCCGCCGCGAGCGCGCATGCGACGCCCGCCGCGTCGAGCAAATCACTGCCGGCGGCGCCGAACGGCGCGCTGCGCACCTGAGGAGATAAGTCAGCGAGTCGCGCCGCGGACCGGATCGATCCGCGTCACCGCGCGGCACCCAGCAGTCGCGCACGCGCCGCGCCGGCGCCGGCCTCCTGTTCGCGCTGCGCGCGCCGTGCGCGGTCGACCGGCCAGCCCTGCACGTTCGCGGCGACGATGTCGGCGAGTGCCTCGATGAAGGTCGGCGCATCGTTCAGGCACGCGATGTAGTGGAACTCGTTGCCGCCCGCCGACAGGAATTCACGCTTGCCCTCGATCGCGATCTCCTCCAGCGTCTCGAGGCAATCGGCGACGAAGCCGGGGCAGATCACGTCGACGCGGCGCACGCGCTGCGCGCCCAGCTCATGCAGCGTGGCGGCGGTGTACGGCCGCAGCCATTCGGCGCGGCCGAAGCGCGACTGGAAGGTCACCGCATACTCGTCCTTCGACAGGTGCAGCGCCTCGGCCAGCAGGCGCGCGGTCTTCTGACACTCGCAGTGATACGGGTCGCCCAGGTCGAGAGCACGGCGCGGCACGCCGTGAAAGCTCATCACCAGCTTGCCGCCCGCGTCCTGCGCGCGGCCGTGCCTCTTCCAGTACGCGAGCACGTGGGCCTTCAGCGCGTCGATGTAGCGCGGCTGGTCGTGGAAGTGCTTGACCCAGCGCACCTCCGGCACGTTGCGCGTGCGCGCCAGCACCGCATGCACCGCGTCGAACGCGGTCGCGGTCGTCGACGCCGAATACTGCGGATACAGCGGCAGCACGAGCAGCCGCTCGACGCGCTGATCGCGCAGCTCGCCCAGCACCGTGTCGATCGACGGCTGGCCGTAGCGCATCGCCAGCGACACGTCGACATCGAGTCCGCGCTCGCCGAGATAGCCGCGCAGCAGCAGCGCCTGCTGTTCCGAGTGCACGCGCAACGGCGAGCCTGCCGGCGTCCAGATCGACGCGTACTTGGCCGCCGACTTGCGCGGCCGCACGTTCAGGATGATCCCGTGCAGGATCGGCAGCCAGATCGCGCGCGGGATCTCGACCACGCGCGGATCGGACAGGAATTCCTTCAGGTAGCGCCGCACCGCGGCGGCTTCGGGCGCATCGGGCGTGCCGAGGTTGACCAGCAGCACCGCGGTGCGCGGCACGCTGTCGTGCGCGTACGCAGGCTGCGGCACAAATCGCATCGGCGCCGCGTTTCGCCCGATCATTCGCGCGACAACGCGCTCGACAGCAGCCGCGCGGTGATGTCGACGATCGGGATCACGCGCTCGTAGGCCATGCGCGTCGGGCCGATCACGCCGAGCGTGCCGACCACCTGACCGTCGACCTCGTACGGCGCCACCACCAGGCTCATCTCGTCGAGCGGCACCAGCGACGACTCACCGCCGATGTAGATCTGCACGCCGTGAGCGCGCGCGGTCACGTCGAGCAGCTGCATCAAGCGCGTCTTGTGCTCGAACAGGTCGAACAGCCTGCGCAACTGTTCGAGGTTCGACGCCAGATCGGCCACGCCGAGCAGGTTGCGCTCGCCCGAAACGACGACCGGCTCGGCATCCTCCGCGGCCTGGCTGCCGGCCTGCACCGCGGCTTCCATCAGCCGCGCGATGTCCTGCTTCAGCCGCGCCAGATCGCCGTGCAGCCGCATGCGTGCCTCGTCGAAACTGAGGCCGGCGAAGTGCTCGTTCAGGATATTGGCGGCCTCGACGAGCTGCGCCTGCGAGTACGACTGGTCGGTCAGCAGCATGCGGTTCTGCACATCGCCCTCGGGCGTGACGATGATCAGCAGCACGCGCCGCTCGCCCAGCCGCACGAACTCGACCTGGCGGAAGCTCGACGAGCGCCGCGGCGTCATCACCACGCCGGCGAAGTGCGACAGGTTCGACAGCAGCTGCGCGGCGGTCTGGATCGCGCGCTGCGGCTCGGCCACCCGCAGCCGGCCCTCGATCGCCGCCGCCTGCTGCTGCTCCAGCGGCTGCACGGTGAGCAGCGTGTCGACGAACAGCCGATAGCCGCGCGGCGTCGGCACCCGCCCGGCCGACGTGTGCGGGCTGGAAACAAAGCCCATCTCCTCCAGATCCGCCATCACGTTGCGGATCGTCGCCGGCGACAGTTCGAGGCCGGAGATCTTCGACAGCGAGCGCGAGCCGACCGGCTGACCTTCGGCGATGTAGCGCTCGATCAGCGTCTTCAGCAACAGGCGGGCGCGGTTGTCCAGCATGCGGGACATATTACGAGAGAACTGCGCGGCACAGACGGTTCTTGCTACATTGGCTGCATGGCACAGCCCTTCCGGCAGGTCGCGATCTTCGGCAAGCCGCGCGCGGACGCGGGCCGGCTGGCGCTGCAGTCGACGCTGCGCGAGATCGCGCGCATCGTCGAGGCGGGCGGGCAATCGGTGCTGTTCGAGGCCGCCACGCGCGACGCGGGCGGGCTCGATCCCTACCCCGGCTACACGCTGGCGCAGATCGGCGCGACCGCCGACGTGGCGGTAGTGCTCGGCGGCGACGGCACGATGCTCGGCATCGCGCGCGAACTCGCGCCCTTCAACGTGCCGCTGATCGGAATCAACCTCGGCCGGCTCGGCTTCATCACCGACGTCGCGGTCGCGCAGATGCCGGAGGTGCTGGCCGCGATGCTGGAGGGCAAGTACGAGACCGACCGGCGCGCGCTGCTGGAGGCCGAAGTGCGCCGCGCCGGCGAGGTGGTGTTCCGCGCGCGCGCCGTCAACGACGTGGTGGTATCGCGCGGCGTGACCGGCGGCATGGTCGAGTTCACCGTGCGCGTCGATGGCGTGACGATGTACAACCAGCGTGCCGACGGCGTGATCCTCGCGACGCCGACCGGCTCGACCGCGTATGCGCTGTCCGCTAGCGGACCGATCCTGCACCCGTCGCTGGCGGGCTTCGTGCTGGTGCCCGTGGCGCCGCAGACGCTGTCCAATCGCCCGATCGCGCTGCCCGATTCGGTCGCAGTGGAGATCGAGATCACCGACGTGCGCGACGCCGGCGCGCATTTCGACATGCAGGCGTTCACATCGCTCGCCCCCGGCGACATCGTGTGCGCGCGCCGCGGCCGCGACGTCGTTACGCTGCTGCATCCGATCGGCTACAACTACTTCGCCACGCTGCGCAGCAAGCTGCACTGGAACGTCATGCCCGCAGACGGACACACGCGCAGCTAGAAAGATGCTTCTCGGACTGTCGATCCGCAATTTCGTGATCGTCGACACGCTCGACCTGGAGTTCGCGCCCGGCTTCACCGTGCTGACCGGCGAGACCGGCGCCGGCAAGTCGATCCTGATCGACGCGCTGCTGCTGGCGCTCGGCGAACGCGCCGACGCCGACGTGGTGCGCGAAGGGGCCGTGCGCGCCGACATCAACGCCGAGTTCCGCGTCAACGAAGTGGCGGCCGCATGGCTCGCCGCCAGCGAACTCACGTCGGAGGACGGTACCGTGCTCGTCCGCCGCACGGTCGACGCATCCGGCCGGAGCAAGGGCTTCATCAACGGCACCGCCGCCACGCTGGCGCAGCTGCGCGAACTCGGCGAACTGCTGGTCGACGTGCATGGACAGCACGCGCACCAGTCGCTGCTGCGGCCGGCCGCGCAGCTCGCGTTGCTCGACGAGCACGGCGGGCTGACCGCGGCCGCGCGCGAAGTCGCCGCCGCCCATGGCGCGTGGCGACGCGAACGCGAGGCGCGCGAGCGCGCCGAGCAGATGGCGGGCGCGGCCGCGTTGGAACAGGAGCGGCTGCGCTGGATCGTCGAAGAACTGTCCGCACTCGCGCCGCAAGCGGGCGAGTGGGACGCGATCGAATCCGAGCACAAGCGCCTGTCGCACGCGGCGAGCCTGCTCGAAGGCGCGCGCAGCGCGGTCGATGCGCTCAGCGAAGGCGACGGCGCGGCGCTGGAACGCATCGACGCGGTGCTGGCCCGGCTGGCGCAGCTTGCCGGCTTCGATGCACGGCTGGCGCCGATCGCCGCCACGCTCGACGCGGCGCGGATCCAGGTCGACGACGCCGCGCGCGAGCTGAACCACTACCTGGCAAAGACCGAGATCGACGACGCGCGGCTGGCCGAGGTCGAGGCGCGCGTGACCGCGCTGCACGCCGCCGCGCGCAAGTTCAAGTGCGCGCCAACGGAACTCGCTGCGCTGCTCGCGCAATCGCAGGAGAAGCTCAACGCGCTCGCCGCCGCGGCCGACCTCGACGGGCTGAGGCTGCGCGAGGCCGAGGCCGAGCAGGCGTTTCTCAAGCTCGCGCGCGCGTTGTCGAAGCAGCGCGCCAAGGCGGCCGCGAACATGGCGCGCGAAGTCACGCGCGCGATGCAGGACCTGGCGATGCCGGGCGGGCGCTTCGACATCGCGCTGACCGAAGGCGAGCCGACCGCGCACGGCCTGGAACGCGCCGAGTTCCTGGTCGCCGGCCATGCGGGCGTGACGCCGAAGCCGCTCGCCAAGGTCGCCTCCGGCGGCGAGCTAGCGCGCATCAGCCTCGCAATCTCGGTGATCGCGGCAACGGCCACGCCGGTGTCCACTCTGATCTTCGACGAAGTCGACGCCGGCATCGGCGGCGCGGTGGCCGAGACCGTCGGCCGCCTGCTGCAGCAGCTCGGGCGCGAGCGGCAGGTGCTGTGCGTCACCCACCTGCCGCAGGTCGCCGCGCGCGCCGATCAGCACTATGTCGTAAGCAAGGTCGAAGCCGACGATGGCCGCCCGGTGTCGCGCATCGCGCTGCTGGACCGCCGCGCACGGGTGGAAGAACTGGCGCGGATGCTCGGGGGACTCACGATCACCGACACCACCCGCAAGCACGCGCGGGAGATGCTGGCGTAAGGCGGGAAAAATGCCGCCGCCCCGGCAAAGGCCGGGGCCAAATTTCGAGCGCTGCAACTTGGGCCCCGGCCCGCGCCGGGGCGACGCGCTCTTCTACTTCGGCCGATGCGGGCAATTCGGCTTCGTGCACTCGCCGTACAGCGCGAGCGCGTGCTCCTGCAGCTTGAAACCCTTGGACTGCGCGATCTGCTGCTGGCGCTTCTCGATCTCGGTGTCGACGAACTCCTCGACCCGCCCGCAAGTCACGCATACCAGGTGATCGTGATGCTTGCCTTCGTCGAGTTCGAACACCGCGCGACCGGCCTCGAAATGGCTGCGCTTCAGCAGTCCCGCCTGTTCGAACTGCGTCAGCACGCGGTACACGGTCGCGAGTCCCACGTCGAGGTGCTCGGCCAGCAGCGCCTTGTAGACGTCTTCCGCGCTCAGGTGGCGCACGCCCTGCGCGGCCGAACTGCGCTGAAAGATCTCGAGGATCTTCATCCGCGGCAGCGTGGCCTTCAGGCCCATGCTCTTGAGTTCGGCGGAGCTTGCCGTGCCGCTGCGCTGCTGCTGCATCTTCGACTCTGCGTGTGACCGGGGCGTCGGTATCATAGCGCCCGACTTCGAAGGAGATCCGTGATCCACACGCTCAGGAACGCTGCCGCGGCCGCGCTGATCGGCACGCTGCTGCTGGCGGGCTGCGAATCGATGCGCGGCTGGGCGCCCACGTTCATACAGCCGTACCGACCCGACGTGCAGCAGGGCAACGTCGTGACGAAGGAGATGGTCGAGCAGCTGCGCCCCGGCATGACGCGCGACCAGGTGCGCTTCCTGCTCGGCACGCCGCTGGTGACGAGCCTGTTCCGGCCGGACCGCTGGGACTACGTCTATTTCCTGAAGCGCGGCAAGGGCACCGAGGAGCAGCACCGCCGGCTGACCGTGACCTTCAAGGACAACCGGCTCGACCACTTCACCGCCGACGAGATGCCGCCGGAGACGATGGCGGACAACCTGATCCTGGGCCGCAACCCGAAGGATCTGCCGCAGGCGCCGCCCAAGGAGCCGCCGCCGCAGATCAACCTGCCGCAGAAATGACGCTGAAGCTCGCGATCGCCGGCGCCGGCGGGCGCATGGGCCGCATGCTGATCGAGGCCGCGCTCGGCGCCGACGACCTCGCGATCGCCGCCGCGCTCGACCGCGCCGGCAGCCCCGACCTCGGGCGCGACTGCGCCGAGTTCCTCGGCCGCGCGACCGGCGTGCGCATCACCGACGAACAGGCCGCGCTGCGCGGTGCCGATGTGCTGATCGACTTCACGCGCCCCGAAGGCACGGCTGCGCATCTGCGCGCGTGCGCCGACGCCGGCGTGAAGATGGTGATCGGCACCACCGGCTTCGACGACGCGGGCCGCGCGGCGATCCGCGCCGCATCGGAGCAGATCGCGATCGTGTTCGCACCGAACATGAGCGTGGGCGTGAACGCGACCTTCAAGCTGCTCGAGGTCGCGGCGAAGATCCTTTCCGGCGGCTACGACATCGAGATCATCGAGGCGCACCACCGCCACAAGGTCGACGCGCCGTCGGGCACCGCGCTGAAGATGGGCGAAGTGGTGGCCGGCGCGCTCGGCAGAAAGCTGGAAGACATCGCCGTGTACGCGCGCGAGGGCGTGACCGGCGAACGCAAGCCGGGCACGATCGGGTTCGCGACCGTGCGCGGCGGCGACATCGTCGGCGACCACACGGTCATGTTCGCCGGCATCGGCGAGCGCATCGAGATCACCCACCGCTGCGCGAGCCGCATGACCTACGCGCACGGCGCGCTGCGCGCGGCGCGTTTCCTGGCGCAGCAGCCGCGCGGGCTGTTCGACATGCACGACGTGCTGGGCCTGAAGTAGCCGGATGAACAGCGGACTCGGTCTGTCGCACTTCTGGTCGCAGGCCGACGCCATCATCCGCGTGACCGCGTACATCCTGCTGGCGATGTCGGTGGCGAGCTGGTGCGTGATCCTGTGGAAGTTCTGGGCCTGGCTGCGCGCGCGGCGCGCGGCGCGCGCGCTCGAGCAGTTCTGGGCCGCGCGCTCGATGGACGAGGCGATCGCACTGCTCAAACCCGCCGATGCGGAGTCGATCTTCGTTCCGCTCGCGACTTCCGCCGCCGGCGCCGCCGCGCCGCCGGCGGCAACGCAATCGCTGTCGGCGCAGATCGATCGCTCGGAACTGATCACGCGCGCGCTGCGCCAGCGCATCAACGAGGCGGCGGCGCGGCTCGAATCGGGGCTCACCTTCCTCGCTTCGGTCGGCAGCAGCGCGCCTTTCGTGGGCCTGTTCGGCACCGTGTGGGGCATTTATCACGCGCTGCTCGCCATCGCCTCGAGCGGCAGCGTGGCGATCGACAAGGTCGCCGGTCCCGTCGGCGAGGCGCTCGTGATGACCGGGTTCGGACTCGTGGTCGCGGTGCCGGCGCTGCTCGGCTACAACGCGTTCACGCGCGTGAACCGCATGCTGCTGGCGCAGCTCGACGGCTTCGCGCACGACCTGCACGCGTTCCTGACCGTTGGCGGGCGCTTTCAGCCGGGCACCTGATGGCTTTCGGCGGCTTCGAGCGTGGACAATCGCCATCGCAGCCGATGGCGGAAATCAACGTCACGCCGCTGGTCGACGTGATGCTCGTGCTGCTGGTGATCTTCATCATAACCGCGCCGCTGCTGACCTACGCACTGAAGCTCGACCTGCCCGAGGTG
Source organism: Pseudomonadota bacterium (assembly GCA_029778535.1). GTDB lineage: Bacteria > Pseudomonadota > Gammaproteobacteria > Burkholderiales > Burkholderiaceae_F > JAKOQB01. The sequence continues at coordinate 11,337 of JAKOQB010000170.1, forward strand.
AAGTCCGCGCCCGCGAGCCCGGGCGGCGAACCGGTGCGCCTGAGCATCGACGGCGCGGGCGCGATCTACCTCAACGCGCAGGCGATCGAAGCCGACGCGCTGCGCATCCGGCTCGCCGAACTCGCGGCGCGCACGCCGGCGCCCGAGGTGCTGCTGCGTGCCGACAAGACGGCGCGCTTCGAGCGCGTGGCACTGGTGATGTCGCTGGCGCAGCAGGTCGGCCTGACGAAGATCGGCTTCGTGACCGAGCCGCCGGCGGTCGAACCGCGCCAGTGATGCGCGCCGCCGCCGCGCTGCTCGGTCTGCTGCTGGTCGCGGCCGCGAGCGTCGCGCAGCCGGTCGCGGCGACCGACGACAGCGGGCAGCGGATCGAACTGCCCCACTCCGCGCAGCGCATCGTCAGCCTGGCGCCGCACATCACCGAGCAACTGTTCGCGATCGGCGCCGGCGACCGCATCGTCGCCACCACCGAGTTCGCCGACTATCCGCCGCAAGCGAAGAAGATCCCGCGCGTGGCGCGCGCGCACAGCGTGGACCTGGAGCGCGTGGCCGCGGCGAAGCCCGACCTGATCGTCGTCTGGGGCAGCGGCTTTCCGCCGGCGATGATCGATTCGCTGCGACGGCTCGCCGTGCCGGTGTTCATCAGCGAACCAGGATCGCTCGACGGCATCGCCAGTTCGATGGAGCGGCTGGGCGCGCTGACCGGCAGCCGCACCGCGCCGCAGGTCGCGGCCGATTTGCGCGCGCGCATCGATGCGCTGCGCGCACGCTATGCGCAGCGCACGCCGGTGCGAGTTTTCTACCAGATCTGGACGCAGCCGCTGATGACGCTCGCCGGCACGCACGTGATCAACGAGGCGATCCGCCTGTGCGGCGGTCGCAACATCTTCGAGTCGCTGACCGCGATCGCGCCGCAGGTCTCGCTCGAGTCGGTCGTCGCCGCCGATCCGCAGGTGATGGTCACCGCGGAGCCGGACGCGCGGCCGAGCGACGCGATGGATCTTTGGCGCCGCTTCGACGGCGTGAGCGCGGTGCGCAACCGCTTGCTCGTCACGCTCGACGCCAACAAGATCAACCGCGACGGCCCGCGCATCGTCGACGAAATCGCCGTATTGTGCGAACGCATCGACGCCGCGAGACACACGAGATGAAGGAACAACTCGACGCCATCGCCCACGTGATCCAGCTCGCGATCGCGCCGGTGTTCCTGCTGACCGGCATCGGCGCGCTGCTCGGCGTGATGATGCAGCGCGTGGCGCGCATCATCGACCGCGCGCGCACGGTCGAAGATCAGTTGCCGACCGCCGACGAACAGCGCGCGCACGCGATCCACGACGAACTGCGCACGCTGTCGCGCCGGCTGCGCCTCGTCAACCGTGCGGTCACGCTGTGCGTGCTGGCCGCGCTGCTGGTGTGCGGCGTGATCGGCGGGCTGTTCATCACCGCCTACTACGCCTGGTCGCCCGATCTCACGCGTGTGGTCGCGACCGTGTTCGCCGCCGCGCTGCTGTCGCTGATCGCCGGCCTGCTGCACTTCCTGCGCGAGGTCTACATCGCGACAGCCACGCTGCGGTTCGGCGTGAAGTGACGGCGGGCCTGCCGGCGGCGGCGATGCGCGTCGGACCGCCGTCGACCCGGGGCGGACACAGGGTGGCGGTGAAGCGCTGACTCCGGCGCGCCTGGACTGCAAAATGAACCGGATGCGATTCGCAAACGTCTCCGAGGTGCTTGGGCAAGGTCATCGCCGATGGACCTGTCGCGGCCACTGGCGCGCAGGGCGCAGCGCGTCCCGCCCCGCGCCAACAGCAGCGCTCCGGCAGCGCTGACGGTGCACGCTTGAGTTCCATCGGCTCCAGCGCCGCGCCGACGCCGCCGTCTGCCCGGAAGCCGGCGCCATCTCCTCGACCCGCAGGACGCGGCCGGAAACCGAGTCGGCGCATAAGCCGTGAACACACGCGGCTGGCTGTTGCGCTGCTGCTTTCCCTGCTGACACACGCGCTGCTGTTGAGCCTGACTCTCGGTGGCCAGGGTCTCGGGCTTCCGGGCTTCGACTTGCCCTGGCGTGGTCGGCGGGTCGAGGCGCCCGATTTGCGCATCGTGCTCGTTCCGGCCGAGGTTACGGCGGCACCGGCGACTGCACCGGTCGCGGAGCCGATGCCGCGGGTATCCATCAAGCAGCGCATTGCCAGTGCGCCGGTCCCGACTCCGTCCGTATCGCCTGCGCAGCCCCGGGCTGGCAAGGCAGCAGCGATCGCACCCGCGGCTCAGCCGTCGGCAGAAGCGAAGTCAGAGCGGAGCGCCGCGGCTGGTTCGGAATCCGCGACCGCGCCTTTGCGCGCCGATGGGCGCGGTGATGCAGCGCCCCCTCAGACCCTTGAGCCGGCCGCGATCGATGCAGAGCCGTCCGGCCAGGCCGCGGTGGTCACGCCAGCCGCGCCGTCGGTGCCCACGTCCGTCATCGCGGACGCACCAAGCGATTCGAGCCCGGAAACCGCCGTGCTGGCGATTCGAAATGCCGGCGAGGTGGTGCAGGAGCGGACCGTCGAAGTTGCCAAGCCCGAATCGTCGGAGCGCGAGGCACGACAACAGGCGGTGGCCCGGCAAGAAGCTGCCGGTCAGGAAGCGGCGCGCATCGACAGCGAGCGACGGGAGGCCGAACGCCAGGAAGCGGCACGCATCGAGGCGGCACGGCAGGAGGCCGAACGCAAGGAGGTCGCGCGACGGGATGCTGAACTTCAGCAAGCGGCGCGCGAAGCGGCTGCGCGGCAAGAGGCTGCCCGCCAGGAAGCGGCACGCATCGACAGCGAGCGGCAGGAGGCCGAACGCCAGGAAGCGGCACGCATCGAGGCGGCACGGCAAGAGGCCGAACGCAAGGAGGTCGCGCGACGGGAGACTGAACTTCAGCAAGCAGCGCGCGAAGCGGCTGCGCGGCAAGAGGCTGCCCGCCAGGAAGCGGCGCGCATCGACAGCGAGCGACAGGAGGCCGAACGCCAGGAAGCAGCACGCATCGAGGCGGCACGGCAGGAGGCCGAACGCAAGGAGGTCGCGCGACGGGA
>JAKOQB010000171.1 GCA_029778535.1 Pseudomonadota bacterium
GTGCCGAAGCACGACGACGGCAGCAGCACCAGCCGCAGGTCGTCACGCCGCGGCCCCTTCACGAACGGATCGAGCGAGTCGTTCACGACGCCTTGCAGGCGCCGGCGGTCGTCGTCGCTCGCGTAGCGGCGCGTGAACCGACCATAGGCGCCCGAGTCGCCCAGCGCGAACGCGAAGAACCCGGGGTCGTTGGCGCGCGCCACTTCGTTGGCCACTGCGCCCATTCCGAACGTGTCGGCCGCCAGCTGCAGCGCCTCCTGACTGCGCTGCAGCAGCGACTTGTAGCCGGTGCCGGGCGCTGCGCGCGCTTCGATCTCGTCGGCGGCGGTGCGCTCGGTGAGGTCGCGCGCCGTGGAGGCCACCGACGCCGCGGCCGACAGCACCGGCGCCGCCGGCGGCCAGGCCGCGGCGAGCACGCGGGCGTTGTCGGTGAAGCGCTCGAAGTATTTCGCCCACGAGGTGAGCGTGACCGCCTGCGCAACCGCCACCTCCTGGGCGACGATCGCGCGGTTGGCATAAGCGTGGAAGTTCAGGACGCGGGCACGCCAGACGGCGGCGCTGTACGCCGCCGCGTCGGCGGCGTTGTTCAGCCGCTGCTTCGAAGCCGACACCTGCCCGGTGCCGAACATGAAGAACAGCCCGAGCAGCCCGGCGAACATCAGCACGAGCGCGAGCACCAGGGCCTGGCCTCGCTGCCCGCGCAGTGAACGAACGGCTTCCATCGCAGCGGCTCCGTGTGACGGACGTGGCGGCCCGGTGTCGCGCTAGCGGTTGTTGGCGTCGTAGTTGTCGAGCCCCTTGCGCACGTTGGCGTTGGTCGACGCGGTGGTCGCATTGGTCTGCGCATTGCCGATCGCCGTCGACGCGGTTTGGCCCGAGACTTCGAGCGCGAGGCCCGCGGTCTGATTGCGGATCGTCTGGCCGAACAGCGTGTAGACGCCAATGGCGGCCACCGCGATCAGTGCAACGACGATGATGTATTCGGTCATGCCCTGGCCAGCCAGGCGGCGGGCCTTGCCCGGCCGTGCAGGACGGGCGGCAGCATCGAAGCGAAGCGTGCGGTTTGCGTTCATGTCGATCTCCTGTGCAAGTGACGAGAGGCGCACGGAGATTTATAGGCGCGAGCACGCGCCGCGAACATTCGACGCAGTGCCTATCCCTTCGGCCGAGCCCGGACGA
>JAKOQB010000172.1 GCA_029778535.1 Pseudomonadota bacterium
TCCCGGCGGACAATCAGAAGATGGACGCACCGAAGATCCTGAGCTTGCCGTCCTCGTAGCCGAGGACGAGGCGGCCCAGCCATTCGCCGGGCTTCCTGGTGCTGCGCTGTCGATAGAGCACGGTCACGTGCTCGCCGCGGCGGATGGTGCCGAGCGCGTCGAACTCCTCCGACAGGTTGCGCGCCAGCTCACTGTGCGCGAACTGGTGACCGGCTGCGACCTGGTCCATGGCGCGCGCCAGGCTACTTGCGAAGTTGCGCGAGAACTCGCCGTACTTGCCTTCGTTCGAGTACCTGACCAGGTCGCGCCACAGGGGCTTGGCCAGCGCCAGGATCTCCTCGTCGGTCTTCTCGGTGATGTTCACGCAGCACTTCTCCGCGGATTCCCGGCGATGCCGCTACTTCTCGTCGGCGACCAGGTGGTAGCAGGGCGCCTTCTCCATCGTGTACTCGCCGGTCTTCGGGTCACGCCGCGACACCGTCAGCACGTGCCAGTTCGCGTCGTCCACCTTCATGGCGTCGCCGCGATAGTAGTAGCCCGGCCACCGTGTCTCCTTGCGGAACAGCGTGTGCTGCATGACGCACTCGGCGGCGCGATGACGGTGCTTCAGTTCCCACGCGCGCAGCAATTCGTGGATGTCCTTCGCCGCGAGGTTCTCGAGGTCCTCCTCCATGATCTTGAGCTTCTTCAGGCCGATGTTCAGAAGCTTCTCGTTGGTCATGTAGTTGACGGTCACGCCGCCGCAATACTCGTCCATCAGCTTCTGCAGGCGGTCCAGCCCCTGCTTGGGATTGATGTAGTGCGGATTGACGTCGCCCGCGACGATCTCGTTGCGCCAGATCCGGTAGTGCTCCAGCGGCTTGTAGATCTCCTCCTTGCGGCGCTTGATCTGTTCGTCCGAGACGACGATGCCCTCGGCCTTGCCGTCGTCGATGTACTTGCAGGCGGCCTTCGCGGCCAGCCGGCCTTCGGTGAACGATCCCGACGAGAAAGCGTGCGGCGTTCCGCCCACCGCGTCGCCGGCGCCGAACAGGCCTGCGACCGTCGTCATGCGGTTGTAGCCCCAGAAGTATTCGGGGGGCGAGATGTCCTCCGGGCCCGAGCACCACGCGCCCGAACCGGTCGCGTGCGAACCCATCACGTAGGGCTCGGAGGTCGTCAGCTCCGGGTTTTCGTTCTTCGGATCCACATCCGTCGCGGCCCACAGCACCGCCTGGCCGACCGTCATGCCGAGGAAGTTCTCCCAGCCGACCTCTTCCAGATGCGGGTCCTGGAAGGCGCGCATCGTTACCATGTGGATCGGGCCGCGCCCGGCATTGATCTCGCTGATCAGCGCGTGGTTGCGCAGGCAGGTCGGGATCGGCCGGTGCGTCAGGTGGAACGCGTCCGGATCGAGATACTCCTTGCCGACCATCTTTTGCAGCTCGGGCCACCACTTGGACTCGTATTCCTCGCCGAGGCCGTTTTGCGTGTAGGTCTTCAGGTGCAGGAAGTAGGCGCCGACCGGACCGTAGCCGTCCTTGAAGCGCGCCAGCACGATGCGGTTCTCCATCTGCGTCATCTTGGCGCCGGCCTCGATCAGCAGGCCGTAGGCGGAGGCCGACGACCACGGCGCGTACCAGGTGCGTCCCGAGCCTTCGCCCACCGAGCGCGGCTTGAAGATGTTGGAGGCGCCGCCCGCGCCGCAGATGACGGTCTTGGACTTGAAGACGTGGTAGTTGCCGGTGCGGACGTTGAACCCCACCGCGCCGGCGACCCGATTGTCCCTGCTCTCGTCCATCAGCAGGTGCGTGACGCAGATGCGGTTGAAGACCTTGTCGGCCGATTTCTTCGCGGCCTCGGCCACGATCGGCTTGTAGGACTCACCGTGGATCATGATCTGCCACCGGCCTTCACGCAGATAGCGCCCGGTCTTCGGGTCCTTCATGATCGGCAGGCCCCACTCCTCGAACTGGTGCACGGTGGAGTCGACGTGGCGCGCCATGTCGAACAGCAGGTCCTCGCGCACCATGCCCATCAGGTCGATGCGGGCGTAGCGCACATGGTCCTCGGGCTGGTTCTCGCCCCAGCGCGTGCCCATGTAGCAGTTGATCGCGTACAGGCCCTGCGCCACCGCACCCGAGCGATCGATGTTCGCCTTCTCGGCGATCACGATCTTCTTGTTCTGGCCCCAGAACCGCGCCTCCCAGGCGGCACCGGTGCCGCCCAGCCCTGCACCGACGACCAGGATGTCGATGCCGTCTTCGATGATCGTTTGGTAGGCCATCAGTAATACACCCCTTTTTTCAACTTCAGACCCGCGTCCTTCAGCGTCCGCAGACCGCCGTCATCGAGACGAATGTATTTCGGCTCGTTGTACAGCAGTTCGCCGTCGCGCATCGCCTTGCTCGGTGGCGCGACGTCCGCCAGCCTGGGAATCGCCTGACCCCACGGTTTGGTCGTGATGGGGGACAGGAAGTTCTTCTCCGTGCCGTTGCGAAACTTGATTCGCCACGCGATCGTGCCTTTCCTTTCGTCACGGTCGACGCGCACGCTGTGGCCCAGCGGCGCGAAGTCGGCGTAGCCACGCACGTCGATCGCATGCTGCGGACACGCCTTCACGCAGGAGTAGCACTCCCAGCACATGTTCGGCTCGATGTTGTAGGCGCGCCGATAGGTCGTGTCGATGTGCATGATGTCCGACGGGCAGATGTCGACACAATGTCCGCATCCGTCGCACCTTGTCATGTAGACAAAGGTTGGCATTCGTCCGGCTCCTTATCCTTATGCAGCAGAAACGGCGGGTTGCTTTTCTCTCAATAGTGGCGGGGCGCTTCGCGCTTGATGCCGAGCCCCATGTCCATCGGGGCGTCGCGCAACAGCTCCATCGAGTGCCGCCTTTGTTGCTCGGGATCATCGCGGGTCTGCGTGGGCAGGTTCGCGGCCGTTCCGTTGGCCTTGGACACTCTCTTTTCGAACGCGGCGGCGGGCTTGAAGAACATGTGGGCGAATTTGGACCACGGCACGCCGGCGAACAGCACCGTGGTGGCGAGGATGTACAGCCAGAAGAGCACCCCGGTCCCGCCGCCGGCGGCCGCCCAGATCAGGCCGAGCGTGGCGCTCGCCAGCAGCGACAGAATGAACAGGTCCGCCTTGACGACGCGGAACGGCGAGTTGCCCTCAGCCGCGACATCGACGCGGATGAAGAACCAGAACCAGTAGCCGCCGACGCAGATCATCAGGCCCCCGAGCCACCAGAGCTGCGTCCAGACGGAGCCTGCCTCGGCATTGAACACCAGCACCACGGTGGCGAGTACATAGAGCACGAAGCCGTACATGCCGAGCAGGTGCGCGATGCGCCGGCGCGGGTTGCAGAACTCGCCCGAGGCCAGCACGTCGACCACGGCGGTCTGCACGGCGATCGACACCAGCTCACCGCCGCCAAGTGGCTGCACCGCCTTCGCCTTCGAGCGGCGAAATTTCTGGAAGAAGTACCTGGCGCTGCCCTTGTGCACGACGTCGAAGAGCGTCCCCGCCACGACGAGTATGAACATGACGACGACGTACGTTTGCATGACCGAAGGCGCAAGCGACGCCGACAGCCCGGCAAACGGATTGATGGTGAACATCGTGTATCTCCTCCTCGAACGATCGCAGGTCTGGGTTGTTCCGGCAGCTTTTAGCGGGCCGAATGCCCGGTCAGCTTCACTTCCACGCGCTCGCTCGCGGCGAGACCTTCGTAGTACTGGCGCAGGATCTTCAGCACTTCCGGTCGGCTGAACTCGGCGGGCACGTCGGCACCCTCCGACAGCCACTTGCGCAGCTTGGTGCCGGACACCAGCAGCCGGTCCTTCTCGTCGTGCGGGCAGGTGCGCGCCGAGGCCATGCCGCCGCACTGGTAGCACCAGAACGTCCAGTCGATCTTCAGCGGCTTGGTCTCCAGCGCGTCGGCGGGGATCTCGTCGAAGATCCTGTGCGCGTCGAACGGCCCGTAATAGCTGCCCACGCCGGCGTGGTCGCGGCCGACGATCAGGTGCGAGCAGCCGTAGTTCTGGCGGAAGAGGGCGTGCAGCAGCGCCTCGCGCGGCCCGGCGTAGCGCATGTCGAGCGGGTAGCCCGCCTGCACCACGGTCTTCTTCACGAAGTAGCGGTCGATCAGCGCGCCGATCGCCTGCGTACGCACGTCGGCCGGGATGTCGCCCGGCTTCAGCGCGCCGAGCAGCGAATGCACCAGCACGCCGTCGCACACCTCGATCGCGACTTTCGCCAGATATTCATGCGAGCGGTGCATCGGGTTGCGGGTCTGGAACGCCGCGATACGCGTCCAGCCGAGCGATTCGAACAGATTGCGCGTCTGCTTCGGCGTCATGAAGAGCGCGCCGTAGCGCTCGGCGAAGCCGCCGGTCGACAGCACCTGCACCGGACCGGCGAGGTTCACGTCGCCCTGTTCCATCACCATCTTCACGCCCGGGTGCTCGGTGTCCGCGGTGCGGAACACCATCATGCACTCGTGCTTCTTGTTGATGCTGTACTTCTCGCTCACCCGCATGGTCGCGAGGATGTCGTCGCAATCCGGATCGACCAGCGTGATCTCCTCGCCGGTGTGGAACCGCGCCGCCTGCTCGGTGCTCGTCGACAGCGTGATCGGGATCGGCCAGAACAGTCCGTTGGCCATCTTCATGCCGTCGCACACGCGCTCCCAGTCGCCGTGCGTCATGAACCCGTCGAGCGGCGTGAAGCCGCCGATTCCGAGCATGATCAGATCGCCCTTTTCGCGCGAGCTGACGCGCAGCTTCGGCAGCGACTTTGCGCGTTCGAGCGCCTGCGTGCGCGCCTCGCCTTCGAGCAACAGCGGCTTCAGCGGCCCGCCGCCGTGTGGATTGACCAGGCGCTGCACGATGTTTCCCCCGCCCCGGAGTGCGAACGCCGTGTCGAGGGCTGGCGTCCGCGTGGTTGATTGCCGTTTGCTGCGCGCGCATCGCGCGCTCGCCCCCGCCTCCGCGCCGGCACAATCGTCGACACGTTGTCGGGGTCATGCGATCTTCATGCATATGTGCCGCGGCAATAACTCCCCACATGGGTAAGGACCGGTACCCGGTGCCGGTAATGGGCCGCACGGGCAATGACGGGACAAGATCGCATCGTGGAAATCGGTTGCTCGTTGTCCGTTGCCCGTTGTCCGCCGACCGGCCGCCGCACAATGCGCCGGAAGCAACGGGCAACGAGCGACAAGTAGAGAGCAACCGACTTGAGAACGACAACGACGATTCGCGCGCAGGGCGGCGGCGCAGGCCGCGCGCTCGCCCTCGCGCTGCCGGCATCGATGCTGCTGCTCGCGCTGGGCGTCGACCACGCCTTCGCGGCTGCGGCCGAAGTCGACGAGCTGCCGCATCCGGAGGGGGCGGGCTGGTGGCGCTGGCCGCTGGCGCTGTTCGTCGTCTGCTTCTTTCTCGGCGTGATCGCGGTGCCGGCGGGCGTGGGCGGCGGCGTGCTGTTCGTTCCGCTGGTCAGCGGATTCTTTCCGTTTCACCTCGACTTCGTGCGCGGCGCTGGGCTGCTGGTCGCGTTGTCGAGCGCGCTGGCGGCCGGACCGTCGCTGTTGCGCGGCGGGCTGGCCAGCATGCGCCTGGCGCTGCCGCTGGCGCTGATCGCGTCGCTCAGCTCGATGGCGGGCGCGCTGCTGGGTCTGGCGCTGCCGGCGTCGGTGGTGCGCATCGCGCTCGGCGCGACGATCCTCGGCATCGTCGCGGTGATGCTGAAGGCAGGCAAGACCGAAATCCCCGACGTGAAGGCGAGCGACCGGCTGGGCGCGCTGCTCGGCATGCACGGCGTGTTCGTCGACGCGGCGTCGGGCAAGGAGGTGCACTGGCGCACGCACCGCACGCCGCAGGGGCTGGCGCTGTTCCTGTTCATCGGCGTGCTGGCGGGGATGTTCGGACTGGGCGCGGGCTGGGCCAACGTGCCGGCACTGAACATCGTGATGGGCGCGCCGCTGAAGGTGGCGGCGGGTTCGTCGAGCTTCATCCTGTCGCTGGTCGACTCGTCGGCCGCGTGGGTGTATCTGAACAGCGGCGCGGTGCTGGCGGTGATCGCCGCGCCGTCGATCGTCGGCATGATGCTGGGGGCGAAGATCGGCGCGCGCTTGCTGACGGTGCTGAGGGCTTCGCTGATCCGCAAGCTGGTGATCGCGATGCTGCTGTTCGCGGGCGGGCGCGCGCTGCTGGTCGGACTGGGGATCGGGGCATGAAGCGCGACATCGAAGCGGCGGTCGGCGAGAAGGTCGGGGAGGAGATCGCGCCCGAGCAGCTACGCTACGCGAACTGGCTGCAGTGGGGTGGGTCGCTCGGGCTGGCATCCCTCGTGCTCGCGTTCATCGTGCACGCGACCGGGATGCTCGAGCCGCTGATCGCGCATGCGCACCTGCCGCGCGCGTGGCTGATGCCGGCCAGCGAAATGCTGCGCTCGACCGGGCAGTCGCCGGGCTGGGGCTGGGTGCGGCTGCTCGACCGCAGCGACATCCTGAACCTCGCCGGCATCGCGCTGCTGGCGAGCTGCTCGGCCGCGCCGCTGCTGGCGGTGGTGCCGATGTATCTGAAGCGCGGCGATCACACCTTCGCCGCGCTGTGCCTGCTGCAGGTTGCCGTGCTCGCGCTGGCGGCATCGGGGCTGGTACACGTCGGGCACTGACGATGCACATCTTGCTCGCGACCGAGCGCACGCGCTTCGACGTTGGCGCAGAGCGGCTGGCGATCGAGCTCGCGAAACGCGCACAGACCGCGCTGCATGTGGTGTTGCCGCTGGTCGGCAATCCCGAGTACCAGGTCGTGACGCCCGAGCGCGCGGCGGCGGAAGAGGGCAAGGCGCGTGCCGCGCTGGAACAACTTGCCGAGCAGGCGCGCGCCGCCGGCGTGCCGGCATCGATCCACGTGCGCGAGGGCGAGGAGCCGTGGCGCGAGATCGTCGACGAAGCGCGCGAGCGGCAGGCCGACCTGCTGGTGCTCCGCCGCGTCGGCAAGCGCGGCGTGCTGGCACGGCTGGTGGTCGGGGAAATGGTGAGCCAGGTCGCGGCGCATGCGGCCGTGCCGGTGCTGATGGTCGCCGACGCGCCGATGTGGTCGCGCCGCGTGCTGGCGGTGATCGAGGCGCAGGCCGATGTCGACGCGACCGCGCGCATTGCCGCTCGACTCGCGGCGCTGGCGCGGGTGCCGCTCGCGGCGATCGCGCTCGGCGGCGACGCAACGGCGCCGATCGTGGCGCAGTCGGCGCATGTCCACGGGGTCGCGTTCGAGGCGCTGCCGGCGGCCGCGGCGCTCGATGCGTCGCTCGCGCCGCGGCTGAATGACGTGCAGGCGGATCTGCTGGTGCTCGGGGTCGGCGCCGCGCAGCTCGCGCACGGGCGAATCGACAGTGCCGTCGAGGCGCTGATCGGCGCGATCGCGTGTCCGGCGGTGCTGGTCGGCGCGCATGCGCGGCCGGGGTGATGCACGGGATGATGCGCGATGTCGCAACTGCTCAGCCTCGCCCGTGCCGCGCAGCTCATCGGGCTTACGCGCGGCGCGCTGCAGAAGATGGTGCGCACCGGCGAGCTGACGGCGTTCGACGGCCAGATCACCGTCGACGAGCTGCGGCGCGCGTTCCCGACCGCGGCGATCGAGGACGCGGGCGCGTTCGAGAAGGTCACGCAGATCCGCGAGGCGGCGTTCGGCAGGCGCGTACGCGAGCGGATGCTGCCATCGCAGGAAGTGCTGGCGCAGCGATTGTTCGCGCAGAGCCAGGAGCTGGCGGACCTGCGCCGCTATCTGAACGCGTATCACGCGCTGGTGGTGGAGGGCGAGCGCCGCGTGCGTGAACTGGCCGATGAGCGAGACGACGCGGGGCTGCGCGCGCTGGCCGACGAGATGCAGGCCGGATTGAAGCGCGCTCTGGGGACCGAACCGGCGGAGGCGATGGATGCGATGGCCGATCTGTTGAAGGTGATCTCGGCGCAGGTGACGGTGAAGCCGAGCGGGCATCAGTTCCTGCTCGAAGGCAACGACTCGATCCTGCAGGCCGGGCTGAAAGCCGGCATGCGGTTCGCCTACGGGTGCGGCACCGGCACCTGCGGGCTGTGCAAGGCGCGCGTGGTCAGCGGCGAAGTGCGGCGGATCGAGCATTCCGACTATCGGCTTTCGGACGCGGAAAGGCAGCAGGGCTACGTCCTGCTGTGCGCGCACACCGCCGTCAGCGACGTCGTCGTGGAAACGATCGAAGCGCGCGGGCCAGGCGACATTCCCGCGCAGGATCTGGTCGCCTCCGTGCGCGCGATCGAGGAGCTTGCGCCCGACACGCGGTTGCTGCACCTGCAGACGCCGCGCAGCAACCGGCTGCGTTTCCTCGCCGGCCAGTCGGTCACGCTCGGCCTGCCGAGCGAGCAAGGCGATCTGACGCAGACGATCGCGCTCGCGAGCTGTCCATGCGACGAACGCAACCTGCACTTCCATTTCGCGCGCGATGACGAAGCGCCGCTCGCGCGGGCGCTGTTCGACGGGCGCATCCGGACCGGCGCCGCGATCAGCGTGCGCGGCCCGAGCGGTGATTTCGTGCTCGACGCCGACAGCACGCGGCCGCTGGTGCTGATCGCGTGCGACACCGGGTTCGGACCGATCAGGAGCCTGATCGAGCACGCGCTGGCCGGCGAGACCACCGAGGCGTTCGATCTCACCTGGGTCGCGACCCGCAGCGACGGCCACTACCTGGCCAACCAGTGCCGCGCCTGGGCGGCGGCGTTCGACCAGTTCTCGTTCAGGCTGCTCACCGACGCGTCGGCAGCGGCCGGCGCGTGGCAGGCGATCGAGGCGGTGCTCGCGACGCGGCGCAATCTTGCCCAATGCGATTTGTATGCGGCGGGACCGGGTGAATTCGTCGAGCCCGTGCTCGAAGGCCTGCGCGGCGCGGGTGCGTTGCCGGGGCGGATGCATGGACTGGTGACATGATGATCCCCCGGCACGTTCGCCCCGGCGCAGGCCGGGGCCTAATTTGCGATGCCGCAACTTGGGCCCCGGCCTGCGCCGCGGCAACGAACCATTGACGGGTTGTACGGTTGAACGATGAGCGACGCACTGAATTTTCTCGTCAAGGCGCGGCCCGATGCGATGGGCCACTACTTCAAGTTCCTGAAGGAGGCCGGCAAGCACCTCGACCCGAAGACACGCAACCTGATCTCGGTGATCACCAAGGTGCACGCGCAGACCGAGCGCGGCTTCCGGCAGTACCTGGCGCGCGCCCTGCGCGAAGGGTGCACGCCGGCAGAAGTGCTCGACGCGCTGCTGATGGCGTTTCCGGCGCTCGGGCTGGCGAAGATCGTATGGGCGGTCGACGTCATCCTCGACATGGACCTGCCCGATTTCCAGCCCGACGCGATGGGGCTGCCGGGCGAGTGGCACGACGTGATGGCGGCCGACGCGCTCGCGGTGGGCGCGGTCGAGCGCGTCGATTGCAACGGGCGCGGGCTCTTCGTCTATCGCGGCGAGGCGGAGTTCCGCGTCTACGACAGCCGCTGCCCGCATCAGACCACCAACATCCCGCACCTCGCGCTGCGGGGTACGCGGCTCACCTGTCCGAAGCACGAGTGGGCGTTCGACATCACGACCGGCGCGTGCATCGACAAGGGGGACGCGCCGCTGAAGCGCTGGAAATCGAAGGTCGAGGGCGGGCGTCTGTTCGCGTACTGGTGAAATGGAAACGCTGCCGATCTTCCTGAAGCTCGACGGCCAGCCGTGCGCGGTGATCGGCGGCGGCGAGGTGGCGGCGCGCAAGGTCGCGCTGCTGCTCGACGCCGGCGCACGCGTGACCGTGACCGCGCCGAAACTGTGCGGCACGCTGGCGGAGCTGGTGCATGACGGACGCGTCGCGCATCGCGAGACCGTGTTCCGCGCGGAGGCGATCGACGACGTGGCGCTGGTCATCGCCGCCACCGGCGATCGCGCCGTCAACGCCGATGTGTCGCGGCTGGCGCGGTCGCGGCGCATTCCGGTCAATGTGGTCGATGATCCGGCGCTGTGCTCGTTCATCCTGCCGGCGATCGTCGATCGTTCGCCGGTCGTGATCGCGGTGTCGACCGGCGGCGCATCGCCGGTGCTTGCGCGCCTCTTGCGCGCGCGACTGGAGGCGCTGATTCCGGCGACCTACGGCCAGCTCGCCACACTGGTGCAGCGCTTGCGCGAGCGAGTGAAGCAGCGGCTTCCGCAGCCCGCGCGGCGGCCGTTCTGGGAAAAGGTGCTGCAGGGGCCGATCGCGGAGCTGGTGTTCTCCGGCCGCGCGGCGCGGGCCGAGCAGGCGCTCGAGCGGGCGATCGAGGACGAGGCTCACGCCGGGCCGCCGCCGGGCGAGGTCTATCTGGTCGGCGCGGGCCCGGGCCACCCGGAGCTGTTGACGTTCGCCGCGATGCGGCTGATGCAGCAGGCCGACGTGGTGCTGCACGACCATCTGGTGTCGCCGGCGATCCTCGAGCTGACGCGCCGCGACGCGCAGCGCATCTACGTCGGCAAGCAGCGCGCCAATCACGCGATGCGGCAGGAACACATCAACGAGCTGATGGTCGAGCTGGCGAAGCAGGGCAAGCGCGTGCTGCGCTTGAAGGGCGGCGATCCGTACGTGTTCGGCCGCGGCGGGGAAGAAATCGAGACGCTGGCCGCGTCGGGCATCCGCTTCCAGGTCGTCCCCGGCGTGACCGCCGCGTGCGGCGTGGCGGCGTATGCCGGCATTCCGCTCACGCACCGCGACTATGCGCAGTCGTGCGTGCTGGTGACCGGGCACCTGAAGGACGGCTCGATGAATCTCGACTGGCACGGCCTTGCGCGGCCGCGCCAGACCGTCGTCGTTTACATGGGCCTTCTCGGCCTGCAGAAGCTCGCCGACGAGCTGATCGCGCACGGCATGCCGCCCGACATGCCGGCCGCGGTCGTGCAGCAGGCGACGCTGCCGCAGCAGCGCGTCGTCACCGCGACGCTGGCGGACCTGCCGCGCCGGGTCGAGGAAGCCGGGTTGCATCCGCCGACGCTGGTGATCGTCGGCGACGTGGTCAAGCTGCGCGACAAGCTGGCGTGGTACGACGGCGGCAAGGAAGCCATGCCGGAGCCGCACGCGGCCGCGGGCGCGGAGTGATCGAAAGCGTCAGTGCGCGCAGGCCAGCCGGCGCGTCGCCTCGACGAGCGCATCGCGGCCGCCGTCGCGCCACGCGCTGCGCAGGCCGAGCGCGCCGGCGAGCGATTCTTCGCGCGCGGCACGCACTGCGCCTTCAAGCGCGGTCGCATCGATGCGACCGTCCTCGGCGCGATAGGCATCGACGATCGCCGGCGCTAACGCGCGCCGCAACCCGTCGAAGGTCGCGAACCAGAACAGCAGCGATGCCTGCGCGTCGCGCGCGAGCAGCCGCGGCAGCGTGACCAGGCAATCGGCCAGCAGGTCGCGCAGCGCGCGCAGCATCAGCTCCGCGCGCCGGTCGGCCACACCGGCGAGCATGTCCTCCCACTCGGGGCCGAGCAGTTCGCCGGCGCGCAGCTCGCCGAGTTCGTGCAGCACCAGCGTCTCGACCTCGCCGCGCGCCATCCGCTCGACCGCTGCGGCGGTGTCGGCCGCGCCATACACGCCGAGCGCGGCGACGAAGGGACGCTCGTGGCTGCGCTGCGCGGCCTCGGCGCGGGTCCATAGCCAGCGGCGCAGCGCATCGAGCCGGATCAGGATCGTGCCCGCGCGGCTGGCCGCCGGGGCCGCGACGATGCCGCGCGCCAGTTCGCGGCCGGCGACGATCACCTGCGCGCCGTCGCGCGGCTGCGCCGATTCGCGCGTGGCGAGAAAGAACAGCGGCGCGCCGAACAGGCCGATCCCCGCGCCGTATACCAGCCCGTGCGCTGCGAGCTGCCGGTTGGCGCCGGCCTCGTCGAACGGATCGACCTGCGCAGCGAGCGGCAGCGCTTCGAAATCGGCGTCGCCCTGCTCGCGCAGCAGGTCCCACACCTGTTCGCGCTCGGCGATCCAGCGGCTCAGCCGCTGCTTGTCGGGGGCGGCGCCGAGCGGCAACTGCTCGGCCCAGCGGAAGTACTCGCGCATGCCGAGCAGGTAGGTGCACAGCGATTTCTCGCGCGCGTGCAGCGCATCGGCACGATCGCAGTTGCGCTGGACCGCGTCGATCAGCCGCGTCAGTTCGCGCTGATCCATCGCGGCGCTGCCCGTCACTCGACGTAGCGCCGGGTTTCGCGCCGACGGCCGGGCCGGTTCTTCTGGATGATCACGCCGCGCACCGCCCCGAGGTCCGGCAGGTCGATCGGCGGGTAGGCGGAATTGAGCGCGGCGAGGCGCCAGCCGCCCGCGTGCCGCAGCAGGCGGCGAAAGATCCATTCGCCGTGTGCGAACGCCAGCACGTACGAACCGTCCGTTGCGTGGCCGTCGGGCTCGATCACGACGACATCGCCCTCATTGAACTCGGGCGCCATCGAATCGCCGAGCACCATCAGCGCAAACGACTCGGCGCCGGCGCATGCGCTGGCGGTCGGCTCGGAGCGGATCGGGATCGCGGGTCGTGAGACCGGACGCTGCGGCACGAAGGCGGTCGACTTCTGTCGGAGAGATGCGAAACTCGGCTCGATTCTGCGAGCGGGGTCCGGTATGCAGAATCACCCATGCGGGTAGCCGGCGCCACGCCTTCGCAGCGATGCAAAGCCCTCTCTGCAATTGCAGCTTAATCGCTAAACTGTGGCCACGCTGCGCAGAATCGGGTGCGCGACACGTCAGGAGACAAGGCATGAACTACGACAAGGAACTCGATGCGCGCGGGCTGGCCTGCCCGCTGCCGATCGTGAAGACGCGCAAGGCGCTGAACGAGCTCAGTTCGGGACAGGTGCTGCGCGTGGTGGCGACCGATTCCGGTTCGGTCGCCGACATGAAGGCGTTTTCGGAACAGACCGGCAACCAGTTGCTGGAGTCGTCGCAGGAAGGCGGCACGTACACGTTCTACCTGAAACGGCGCTAGCCGTCGGCCGGCAGCCGCGGATGTTCGGTTCCACCCATGCCCCGCGCGGCTTGTGCCGCCGCGCTCGTCTCACTCGCGCCGGGAGGCCGCAATGACGCAGAAGAAAATGGCGTTGATCGCCACCAAGGGAACGCTGGACTGGGCGTATCCGCCCTTCATCCTCGCGTCGACGGCCGCGTCGCTCGGCTACGAAGTGCAGATCTTCTTCACCTTCTACGGGCTGCAGTTGCTGCGCAAGGACATCTCGCACCTGAAGATCAGCCCGCTCGCCAACCCCGCGATGCCGATGCCGGTGCCGATGCCGGTGCTGGTGCAGGGCCTGCCCGGCATGGAAGCGATGGCGACGATGATGATGAAGAACAAGATGAAGTCCAAGGGCGTCGCCTCGCTGGAGGATCTGCGCAACGTCTGCATCGAGACCGACGTGAAGTTCATCGGCTGCCAGATGACGGTCGATCTGTTCGAATTCAGCAAGGACGACTTCATTGCGCAGACGCAGTTCGGCGGCGCCGCCATGTTCCTGGGTTTTGCCGGCGACGCGGACATCAGCCTGTTCATCTAGCCCGCGCACGCTAGGTGATGCCCGCAGGACTGCGTCAGCATGCTGTCGCTGCGGGATGGGACGGGACGCGGGCCGTACGGTCCAACCCTGTAACCCATTGGAAGGAGTGATCTGCGGCGCGCGGCCTGCGTAACATTCGCCGTCCGCAGGGGGATTGCACATCACGCAAGGAGACCACCCAATGAGCGAAACGAGACGTGATTTCATCAAGCTCACCGGCGTCTTCGGCGCTCTCGCGGCAATCGGCGCGTTGAGTGTCGAGGAGGCGCTGGCGCAACAGGCGACCTGGAACAAGGCGGCCTTCGAGACCAAGAGCCTGAACGACACGGTCAAGGCACTCGGCGGCGCGGGCGTCGCTCCGAGCAGCGACATCTCGATCAACGCGCCCGACATCGCGGAGAACGGCGCGGTCGTTCCGATCGGGGTCGCGAGCAAGATACCGAACACGCAGGCGGTCTACATCCTGGTCGAGAAGAATCCGAATTCGCTCGCGGCGGGCTTCAACATCCCGGCGGGAACCGAGCCCAGCGTGACGACGCGTATCAAGATGGGCCAGACGTCGAACGTGCACGCGGTCGTCAAGGCCGGCGACAAGTTCTTCGTCGCCACCAAGGAAGTGAAGGTCACCCTCGGCGGCTGCGGCGGCTGAGCAAATTCAGGAGACAGCCATGCCCGATCCGATGCGAATTCGCGCGACCGCGCAGCCCGACGGCGTCGAGGTGCGCGTGTTGATGAGCCACGAAATGGAGACCGGACAGCGCCGCGATGGCAGCGGCAACGTGGTGCCGGCGCATTTCATCCAGACCGTCACCGTCACCCACGCCGGCAAGACCGTGCTGTCGGCCGAATGGGGTCCGGCGGTGGCGAAGAATCCGTACATGCAGTTCAAGTTCCAGGGCGGCAAGAAGGGCGACGAGATCACGGTCACCTGGGTCGACAACAAGGGAGAAACGCGCACCGACAAGACGACCGTCAACTGATCCTGTCCGGCGCACCCACTACGAGGAGACCCGACAATGAGGAGACAGACACTGCGCGCCGCGGCGGGGTTGATCGTTGCCGGCGTGCTGGCAGGTTTCAGTTCCGCGCCCATGGCGCAGTCGACGGCGCCGATCAAGGTCGTCTACCACCTGACCGGCGGGATCGACGAAGCGCAGCGCGCGATGGGCAACATCCGCAATCATCAGGCCGCCGACCCGAGCGCGAAGATCGTCGTGGTCGGCAACGGTCTCGGCGTCGACTTCATGCTCGACGGCGCCAAGGACCGCAACGGCAACCCGTTCGACGCGATCATCCAGGACCTGAAGTCCAAGGGCGTCGATTTCCGCCTGTGCCAGAACACGATCGTTCGCCGCAACATCGACCGTTCCAAGGTGCTGCCTGACGTGAACGTCGTCCCGTCGGGCGTGGCCGAAGTGGCGCGCCTGCAGGCACGCGAAGGTTTCGTTTACCTGCGTCCGTAGACGGACGTCCGTGTTCGAATGATCGCCGTGAAGGAGGGCGCATGATGAAGAAGCGATTTGCATTCGTGCGGCGTGCGTGCGTGCTGGCGCTGGCGGCCGCAGGCGGGGCCGCTGCGATCAACGCCGGCGCGCAGGACCGGACCATCCAGGAGATCGAGCGCTACCGCGCCATGCTGCAGGATGGCAACCCGGCCGAACTCGTGGTCGCGCGCGGCGAAGAACTGTGGAAGGAGAAGCGGGGGCCGAAGAAGGCCTCGCTCGAGCAGTGCGACCTCGGAATGGGACCCGGCGTGGTCAAGGGCGCATATGCGCGGATGCCGCGCTACTTCTCCGACACTGACCAGGTGATGGACTTCGAGGCGCGGCTGGTCCACTGCATGGTTACCCTGCAGGGCTTTGATCGCGCGGCGGTGACGAAAAGTCCGTTTTCCGGCGCCGGTCAGCGGCAGACCGATATCGAGGCAATCACCGCCTACGTGGTCGATCAGTCGCGCGGCGTGACCATCGCGGTGCCGCAGTCGAACGCGAAGGAAAAGGCGTCCTACGAGCGCGGCAAGACGCTGTTCTACATGCGCGCCGGCCCGTACGACTTCGCCTGCTCGACCTGCCACGGCGTCGACAACCAGCGCATCCGGCTGCAGGACCTGCCGAACTTCGAGAAGGCCGAGCCGGCGCAGCGCGCATTCGCCACGTGGCCCGCGTATCGCGTTTCGCAGGGCGCGCTGCGGACGATGCAGTGGCGGCTGAACGACTGCTTCCGGCAGGCGCGCTGGCCCGAGCCGACCTTCGTTTCGCAGGGAACGATCGATCTGATCACGTTCCTCGGCGTGAAGGCCAACGGCGGCAAGATGGACTCACCCGCGATCAAGCGCTAGGAGGGCGGTGCAATGAAAGGACGACTCGTGGCAGCGGTCGGTGCGACGATCGCGGTGGGCGGATGCGCATCGTGGTGGTATTCGCCGCCGAGCAAGGAAGCGACGATGGCGGTGATCAAGTCGAGCTTTCACGATCGCGGCCTCGCCAAGGTCGATCGGCTGAACCAGACCGAACTTCAGGCGGTCTGCTCCGACACGCACAACAACCCGCCGAAGGACGTGCGCGAGCGCCTGGAAAAGGCCGCGCTCGCGGCGGTCAAGTACCCGAGCGACGGCAAGTGGCTGGGCGACTACAAGCTGGGCGAGCGCATCGCACAGACCGGCGTCGGCCTGCAGTGGAGCGACAAGCCGGGCGCGCCGGCCGGCGGCAACTGCTACGCCTGCCACCAGTTGTCGAAGGAGGAGATCTCCTACGGCAACATCGGCCCGTCGCTGTATCGCTACGGCATCTTCCGCGGCAACTCGGAGCAGACGCTGCGCTACACGTGGGCCAAGATCTGGAACACCCATTCGTTCAACGCCTGCTCGTCGATGCCGCGCTTCGGTGACGCCGGCATCCTGACCGAAGCTCAAATCAAGGACGTGATGGCGCTGCTGCTCGATCCGAATTCGCCCGTCAATCAATGACGGAGGGCGTCATTCCCGCGCACGCGGGAATCCAGCCGCCGGCGCGTGCCGACTGGATGACTGCCGGCGCGGGCATGACACCGTGCCGTACCGAAGGCCCTTCGAGGCTCGATCGCCGCGCGGCGCTGCGGCTCCTGTGTCTGTCGCCGCTTTCTTTCGTGAATGCTGCGGCAGGAGCCGAGAGCGAGCTCGTTCAGTGGACCGACGTCCAACTGCTCGACGGCCGCGTGCTCAGCGCGAAGACGCTGCGGGACAACGCGGTCGTGGTGCAGATCTGGGCCTCCTGGTGCCCGTTTTGCGGCGCGCAGAACCCGCACGTGCAGAAGCTCTACGACGCCTACCGCGGGCGCGGGCTGACGGTGCTGGCGTTCTCGATCGATCGCACCGAGCAGGCGGCGAAGGACTATCTGGCGCAGCGCGGCTACACCTTCAACGTCGCGATGCACACGCCGCAGGTCGACCGCTGGTTCGGTAAGCGGCGTTCTCTGCCCGAAACCTACGTGGTCGATCGGCAGGGCAACGTGGTGTTCACCCATCGCGGCGAGATGTTTCCGGAAGATATCGCCGCGCTGGCGCGTTTTGCAGCGAAGTAGAAGACGGAGCAGCGATGCAGCGAAGGGAATTCCTTCAGGTGCTGGCGGCAGCGGCCGCCGCCGGAATGCCGATCGCCGCGCGCGATGCGCTGGCGCAATCCGCGTCGGCCGAGCGCATGTACGACGTGCCGCGCTTCGGCAACGTGCACCTGCTGCACTTCACCGACTGCCACGCGCAACTGAAGCCGATCTATTTCCGCGAGCCGAGCGTGAACCTCGGCGTGGCCGATGCGCGCGGCCAGCCGCCGCACCTGGTCGGCGAGCATCTGCTGAAGCGGTTCGGCATCGCGCCGAAATCGCTCGACGCCTACGCGTTCACCTTTCTGGACTTCGAGTCGGCCGCGCGCGCGTACGGCAAGGTCGGCGGCTTCGCGCACCTGGCCACGCTGGTCAAGCGGCTGCGCGCATCGCGCCCCGGCGCGCTGCTGCTCGACGGCGGCGACACCTGGCAGGGCTCGGGAACGTCGCTGTGGACCAACGCGCAGGACATGGTCGACGCCGCCAAGCTGCTCGGCGTGGACATCATGACGCCGCACTGGGAGATGACTTATGGCGCCAAGCGCGTGCAGGAGATCGTCGACAAGGACCTCAAGGGGAAGATCGACTTCATCGCGCAGAACATCACCACCGCCGATTTCGGCGACCAGGTATTCCCGCCGTACGTGCTGCGCGAGATGAACGGGGTGAAGGTCGCGATCATCGGCCAGGCGTTTCCGTACACGCCGATCGCGAACCCGCGCTACATGGTCGCCGAGTGGAGCTTCGGCATCAAGGACGACACGCTGCAGAAGTTCGTCGACGAGGCCAGAGGCAAGGGAGCGCAGGTCGTCGTCGTGCTCAGCCATAACGGCATGGACGTGGATCTCAAGATGGCAGGGCGCGTGCGCGGCGTCGACGCGATCCTCGGCGGGCACACGCACGACGGCGTGCCCGCACCCACGATCGTGAAGAACGCCGGCAGACAGACGCTGGTGACCAACGCCGGCAGCAACGGCAAGTTCCTCGCGGTGCTCGACTTCGACGTGAAGGGCGGCAAGGTCGCCGACTACCGCTACAAGCTGCTGCCGGTGTTCTCGAACCTGCTGCCGGCGGACGCGGACATGGACGCGTACATCAGGCGCGTGCGCGCGCCGTACGAGGCGAAACTGAACGAGCAGCTCGCGGTGACCGAGGGCCTGCTGTACCGGCGCGGCAATTTCAACGGCACCTTCGACCAGCTGATCCTCGACGCGCTGATGGCGGTCAAGGGTGCGCCGATCGCGTTCTCGCCCGGGTTCCGCTGGGGCACGTCGCTGCTGCCGGGGCAACCGGTCCTGATGGAGCACGTGCTCGACCAGACCGCGGTCACCTATCCGGCCACGACGGTCAACGACCTGTCGGGCGAGATGATCAAGACGATCCTCGAGGACGTCGCCGACAACCTGTTCAATCCCGATCCGTACCTGCAGCAGGGCGGCGACATGGTGCGCGTCGGCGGGCTCACGTACGCGCTCGATCCGAACGCGAAGATGGGCGCGCGCATCAGCGACATGCGGCTGGACGGCAAGCCGATCGAAGCGAACAAGACCTACAAGGTCGCCGGCTGGGCGAGCGTGCAGGAGGGCGTGCAGGGCGAACCGGTGTGGGACGTGGTCGCGAAGTATCTGCGCGACCAGCGCATGATCAAGCCGCGCAAGCTGAACAACCCCCGGCTCGCGGGCGTGCAGGGCAACCCGGGCATCGCCTGAATCGGCCGGGAGCGATCGAATGCGTCGGACGCGGCAGCGCAGGGCGGTTCTGCAGACCTTCGGCGCCGCAGCGATCGCATTGGCCGGACGCTGGAGCGCGGCGCAGGGCGCGGTGCCCGATGAGGAGGCGCTGCAGGTCATCGAGGACCTCGGCCGCCTGCGCGAACAGAGCCGGCGCGAGCGCCTGCCGGTGCTGCTCTTCTTCACCACGCCGGGCTGTCCGTTCTGCCTCGAGGTCCGCCGCAATTACCTCGCGCCGCGCGTGAAGCAGGGCAGGACGGCCGGCGTGATCGTGCGCGAGGTCGACATCACGAGCCGGCGCACGGTCGCGGGCCATGACGGCAGGCCGGTGAGCGAATCGGAGCTGGCGGTCCGCTTCAACGTCCGCGTGGCGCCGGTGGTCGTGCTGGTCAACGGCGATCTGATGCCGCTGGCCGATCCGCTGGTCGGCATCGACCGCTCGGGGTTCTACGAAGGCTTTCTGAGTGCGGCGATCGAGACGGCGCGGGCGAAGGTTGCAACGCAGTGACCGGTCGCGCGCACGCAGGGGAAACGGCTTTGTTCGTGAAGGAGGACCCGATGATCCGACGCTGGTTTCTCGCTTTGTTTGCGTTGCTGTTCGCTGCGCTGGCGGTGCCGGCCGGTGCTCAGACCGCGTCGCCGGGCGCGGCGAAGAAGTACCGCGTCGTGATGCAGGTCAGCGATCCCGACCCGCGCGGCTGGAACCAGACGCTGAACAACGCGCTGCAGCTGACGAAGAACGCGGGCAAGCAGAACGTCGAGATCGAGGTCGTCGCCAACGGCATGGGGATCGGCATGCTGAAGCAGGGCTCGCCCAGCGCCGAACTGGTCGCCGCCGCACTGGCGCAGGACGTCAAGGTGCTGGCCTGCGGCGTCACGATGAAGGCGCTGCTGCTGGAGAAGGACGACATGCTGCCGAACATCGGCTACGTGCCGGGCGGACTGATCGAGATCCTCGACCGCCAGCGCGAAGGCTGGCAATACGTGAAGGGCGGCTGACCGCGTTGCCGCAGTTCACGCATCTATTCCGGCCTCACCACCCACCCCAAGGAGATCCGTCATGAAGCGCCTGCTTGCCTTTCTCGCCGCGTTGGTTTTCGGAAGCCTCGTTGCAGTCGGCGCCGCATGGGGCCAGTCGACCGGCACCAAGGAGCGCGTCGTGATCCAGGTCAGCACGCCCGATCAGCGCATGTGGGCGCAGTCGCTGAACTACGCGGAAAACCTGCGTGAGCTGTACGGCAAGGACAACGTCGAGATCGAGATCGTCGCGCTCGGCCAGGGCCTCGGCGTGCTGAAGCTCGACTCGCCGATGGCCACCCGCGTCGCCGACACGCTGAAGTCCGGCGTGAAGGTCGTCGCCTGCCAGGTGACGATGCGGCGGCAGAAGCTGCAGAAGGAAGACATGTTGTCCGACATCGGCTACGTGCCGGCGGGCCTGGGCGAAGTCATCAAGCGCCAGCGCGAGGGGTGGGCGTATATCGGCGGGTGAGCAAACCGTCGATCTTCGCAGCAGGTGGAGGCAAGTCGGCCGGTCGGGCCGGTATGCTTCGGCATGCAAGGAGGTGTGGCCGAGCGGTTTAAGGCACCGGTCTTGAAAACCGGCAAGGGGCGACCCTTCGTGAGTTCGAATCTCACCGCCTCCGCCACTACCGACGGTCTTGACAACATCGCGCGATGCGCGATGTTGCGGCGAAGGCTAACGCGGGCCAAGCCCGCGTTAAGCTCGCGAAGCGAGCGGCCGAAGCCAAAACCGGCAAGGGGCGACCCTTCGTGAGTTCGAATCTCACCGCCTCCGCCAGATCCGAGTTCGCATGGAATTCGCCAACCGCACCGTGATCGTCACCGGCGCCGCCGGCAATCTCGGCCGCGCCGTGGCGGAAGCGTTCGCCGCTCGCGGCGCGAAGCTCGTGCTGATCGATCTGCGGCGCGACAGCCTGGAAAGGGCCTTCGGCGCCGAGGACGCGCACCGCATGTTCGCGCCGATCGACCTGCTCGACCAGACGCAGGTCGACGCCGCGGTCGCGCGCGCGGTCGAGCGCTTCGGCCGCATCGACGCGCTGTGCAATATCGCCGGCGGCTTCCGCATGGGTCCGGCGGTGCACGAGACGCCGTCGACGGACTGGGACTTCCTGTTCGATCTGAACGCGCGCACCGTGCTGCACATGGCGCGCACGGTCGTGCCGCGCATGCTCGCAAGCGGCGCCGGCCGCATCGTCAACGTCGGCGCGTTCGGCGCGCAGCGAGGCGCGGCGCGGATGGCGGCCTACACTGCATCCAAGAGCGTGGTGATCCGGCTCACCGAGTCGATGGCGGCGGAGCTGCGCGAGAAGAACATCAACGTCAACTGCGTGCTGCCGGCGACGATCGATACGCCGGAAAACCGCGCCGCAATGCCGGACGCCGATCCGTCGCGCTGGGTTGCGCCCGGCGACCTCGCCAGCGTGATCGTGTTTCTCGCCTCCGATGCCGCGCGCGCGATCCATGGCGCGGCGCTGCCGGTGACGGGGCTCGTCTGATGCACTTCCCTGCCCTGCTGCGCCAGTCGTTGCGCATGACGCGGCGCGACTGGCGCGCGGGCGAGCTGAGGCTGCTGGCGGCGGCGCTGGTGATCGCGGTGGCCGCGGTGGCCAGCGTCGGCTTCTTCGTCGACCGCATCCGGCTGGGACTGGAGCGCGATGCGAAGCAACTGCTCGGCGCCGATGTCGTGCTCAGTTCCGACCGCCCGATCACCGACGCCGACAGCGCGCGCGCGCAGAACGCGGGACTGCGCACGGCGCAGACGGTCGTCTTTCCGAGCATGGCGGTCAGCGAGCGCGATCCGAGCGACACCGCGCTGGCGGCGGTGAAGGCCGTGTCGGCCGGCTATCCGCTGCGCGGCGCGCTGCGCGTGGCCACGCAACCGGACGCGCCCGACGCGGCGACGCGCGAGATTCCCGCGCCCGGCACCGTGTGGGTTGACGCGCCGCTGCTGCAGTCGCTGCGGCTCGCGGTCGGCGACCGGCTGCGGCTGGGCGAGGCGAGCTTCCGCATCGCCCGCATCATCACCGTCGAGCCGGACCGCGGCGCTCAGTTCATCAACTTCGCGCCGCGCGTGCTGCTGAATCTCGCCGACCTGCCGGCCACGCAGCTGATCCAGGCCGGCAGTCGCGTCACGTACCGGCTGCTGGTCGCGGGCGACGCCACCGCGGTGCGCGCGTACGCGGCCTGGGCCAACGAGAACCTCGCGCGCGGCCAGCATCTCGAATCGACCGAGGGCGGACGGCCCGAGATGCAGCGCACTCTCGAGCGCGCGGAGCGCTTCCTCGCGTTGGTGGCGCTGCTGGCGGCGATGATCGCGGCGGTCGCGATCGCGGCCGCGGCGCGCCGCTTCTCGCTGCGGCACCTCGATTCGTGCGCGATGATGCGTTGCCTGGGTCTCGCGCAGCGCGACATCTTTGCCCTGTTCGCGCTCGAGTTCCTGATCACCGGGCTCATCGCGTGCGCGGCGGGAATGGTGCTGGGGTTCAGCGCGCACTTCCTGCTGCTCGAAGTGCTGCGCACGCTGATCCAGACGCAGTTGCCGCTGCCTTCGCCGGCGCCGGCGGTGCAGGGCGGCGCGGTCGGACTGGTGCTGCTGTTCGGCTTCGCGCTGCCGCCGCTCGCGCAGTTGCGGCGGGTGCCGCCGCTGCGCGTGCTGCGCAAGGAACTCGGGCCGCCGACGGGGCGCGCCGCGTTCGGCTACGTGCTCGGCTGCGCGGGCTTCTTCGGCCTGCTGCTGTGGTCTTCGAACGATCTGAAGATCGGCAGCCTGATCGCGGGCGGCTTCGCGCTCGGCATCGCGTCGTTCGCGCTCGTCGCGTGGTTGACGCTGAAGGCATTGGCGCCGCTGCGCGCGATGACCGGGCGGCTCGGCATCTCGTGGCGCTTCGCGATCGCCGCCGTGCAGCGGCGGCCGGTGGCGACGATCGTCCAGCTCGTCGCGCTCGCGGTCGGGCTGATGGCGCTGCTGCTGCTGACGGTCACGCGCACCGATCTGATCGATGCCTGGCGCCGCGCGGCGCCGCCCGATGCGCCGAACCGCTTCGTGATCAACATCCAGCCCGATCAGGCGCAGGCGTTCGCGCAGCGGCTGGCGCAGGACGGCATCGGCGACGCGACGCTGTACCCGATGATCCGCGGCCGGCTGATCGAGAAGAACGGCCGGCCGATCGGTCCGGAGAACTTCAGCAACGAGCGCGCGCAGCGGCTGGTCGACCGCGAGTTCAACCTGTCGTATACCGACCAGCAGCCGTCGTACAACCAGATCGTCGCCGGGCACTGGTTCAAGCCCGGCGCAGCCGAGCTGTCGCTGGAGGAGGGGATCGCGAAGACGCTCGGCATCGCGCTCGGCGACGAGCTGGTGTTCGACATCGCCGGCAACCGCATCGGCGCGCGCGTGAGCTCGCTGCGCAAGGTCAACTGGGATTCGATGCGAGCGAACTTCTTCGTGCTGATGCCGAGTGCGCTGCTGCGCGACCAGCCGAAGAGCTTCATGACCGCGTTTCACCTGCCGCGCACGCAGGCCGCGGTCGGAGCCGATCTCGTACGCGAGTTTCCGAACCTGACCGTGATCGACACCAGCGCGCTGCTGCGGCAGGTGCAGGCGGTGCTCGACCAGGTCATCGCCGCGGTCGAGTTCCTGTTCGTGTTCACGCTGATCGCCGGCGTGCTGGTGCTGTACGCGGCGCTCGCGAGCAGCCGCGACGAGCGCGTGCGCGAGGCCGGCCTGCTGCGCGCGCTCGGCGCGTCGCGCCGCCAGCTGTCGCAGGCGCAGGTCGCGGAGATGATCTGCCTCGGCGGACTGGCCGGCCTGCTGGCGGCGGTCGGCGCAGCAGCGATCGGCTGGGCGCTCGCGAAGTACGCGTTCGAGTTCGAGTACACGGTCGCGCCGTGGGTGTTCGTGCTGGGCATCGCGGGCGGCGCCGCGTGCGCGCTCATCGGCGGCTGGTTCGGCCTGCGCAGCGTGCTGAAGACGCCACCGCTGACGACGCTGAGGGAAGCATGATCCATCGCCGCGCCGCCCCAAGATGGATCGAAGAGCCCGTCGCAGGACGCGATGGGCGTTCGAGCCGTCCAAGCTCGCGCAGGCGAGCTTGGAGCCGCGGCTCTCACCACCCTTGGGGGGACAGCGCCGCAGGCGCGAAGGGGGCCACGTGAGCGTTCCGAACCCCACTGAAGAAATCACGCGTGCGGAAGACACGCCGTATGCGCTGCTGGGCGGCGACGCCGGCGTGCGCGCGCTGGTCGACCGCTTCTACGACCTGATGGAACTCGAACCCGCGTATGCAGGCATCCGCAAGCTGCACCAGCCCGACCTGGCGCACGCGCGCGACAAGCTGTACTGGTATCTGTCCGGCTGGCTCGGCGGGCCGAACCGGTACATCGAGCGCTTCGGCCATCCGCGGCTGCGCGCGCGGCATCTGCCGTTTGCGATCGGCGTCGCCGAGCGCGATCAATGGATGGCCTGCATGCGGCAGGCGCTGATCGAGTGCGGCGTCGACGAACCGCTGCGGGAGCGGCTGCTGCAGGCATTCTTCGGCACCGCCGACTGGATGCGCAACCGCGACGGCTGACGCAAGCCTTGCGTTCGGATTAGCCGATCCGCGCGCTGCGCGTTCGCGCGGTGCGTCTTCCTCCGTTCATACTCGGCGCCGTCTCTTTTCGCTTGAACGGGAGCATCAATGCAGTGCGCACGCATCATCGTGGCCATCACCGCCGGCGGCCTGATCGCCGGCTGCGCCAACATGTCGGAAACTCAGAAGGGCACCGCGACCGGTGCCGGCATCGGCGCCGCGGTCGGCGGCATTCTCGGCGCGGCCACCGCCGGCGGGCACACGGGGCGCAGCGCGGCCACCGGCGCGGCGGTGGGCGCCGCGATCGGCGCGGCCGGCGGCTACGTCTGGAGCAAGAAGATGGAAGACCAGCGGCGCGCGATGGAGCAGGCGTCGCAGGGCACCGGCGTCAAGGTCGAGCAGACCGCGGACAACCGGCTGAAGCTCGACATCCCCGCCGACGCGTCATTCGACGTCGGCCGCGCGGAACTGAAGCCCGCGATGCGCACGGTGCTGAACAAGTACGCGACGACGCTGAACCAGCATACGGTGACGACGATCGAGATCATCGGCCACACCGACTCGACCGGATCCGATGCGTTCAACGACCGGCTGTCGCTCGAGCGCGCGCAGTCGACCCGCGATTACCTCGTGCAGCACGGCGTGGCGGCGACGCGCATCGCGATCGCCGGGCACGGCGAGCGCGAGCCGGTGGCGAGCAACGACACCGACTCCGGCCGCGCGGCCAACCGCCGCGTCGAGATCTACGTGGCGGAAGCCGCGCCGAAGAAGTAGGTAGCACCACCGGACCGCCGGGGCAACCGGCGGGGTGTCGCGCGCGGGCACCGCGCATCCGCGTACGGCAGTAGCGCGGTGCGCGGCAGCGCCGGTATGCTGTGCGCGGCGCGCGCGGCGGGACGTGCGCACAAGAAGGTGCAGGGGGAGACGTGAAGAAAGTCACGAAGCTCGCGATCTTTGGCGTGATCGCAGTGTCCGCGCTCGCGGGCTTCGCCTGGACGCAGGCCAACAAACCGACACGCTCGACGCAGAATGCCTACGTCGGTGCCGACGCGATTCCGGTCGCCACCCAGATCGCCGGCCGCGTCACGCAGGTGCACGTGAAGCCCAACGCATCGGTCGCAGCCGGCGAGCCGCTGCTCGATCTCGACGATCGGCCGTACCAGGTCGCGATCGAGCGCGCGCAGGCCAAGCTCGCGCAGGCGCGGCTCGCGGCGCGCGAGAGCCTGGCCGAAGTGTCCGCCGCCGAAGCCGAGGTCAAGCGCGTCGAGCACCAGATCGGACAGGCGCGCACGCGGCTGGCGCGCGCCAACGATCTGGCGCGGCGCGGCTTCATCGCGCCGCAGAGCGCCGACGACGCGCAGGCACAACTGGCGATCGAGCTGGCAAGCCTCGACGCGGCGCGCGCGCGCGTGGTGCGCGCACGCACCGAGGCGTATGCCGACGTCGACCAGCATCCGGCCGTGCTGGCAGCGCTGGCCGAGCTGCGGCAGGCCGAACTGGACCTCGAATACACGCACGTGCGCGCGCCTGCTGCCGGCCGCGCGACCAACATGAAGCTCACCGTCGGCACGCAGGTGCAGGCCAACGCGCCGCTGTTCATGCTGGTGTCGGAAACGGGCTACTGGGTCGACGCCAACTTCAAGGAGGGCGAGCTGCCCGGCATCGCCCCGGGCCAGGGCGCCGAAGTCGAACTCGACGCGCTGCCGGGCACGCGCTTCAAGGGCGTGGTCGAGAGCATCAGCCCCGGCACCGGAGCCGCGTTCGCGCTGCTGCCGCCGCAGAACGCCACCGGCAACTGGGTCAAGACCGCGCAGCGCGTGCCGGTGCGCATCCGGCTGACGCAACTTGCGCCCGGCACGGCGCTGCCGATCGGCGCCAGCGCCAACGTCACGGTCCAAGTCCGTTAGCCATGCAGTCGCGGCAAAGCCGTGTCCTGCTGGCCACGGTGGTGATGGCGAATCTCCTGCAGGGACTCGACCTCACGATCACCAACATTTCGCTGGCGACGATCGCCGGCCAGATGAGCGCGACGCTGAACGAGGCGGCATGGCTGCTGACCGCCTACGTGGTCGGCGCCGCGCTCGGGCTGCCGCTGACGGGCTTCCTGAACGACCGGCTCGGGCGGCGCAACCTGTTCGCCGGCACGGTGGCCGGCTTCACCGCGTCGTCGCTGCTGTGCGGCGTGGCGACGACGTTGCCGATGCTGGTGCTCGCGCGTTTCGTGCAGGGATTCTTTTCCGCGCCGATCGCGCCGATCGGCAACGCGGTGCTGGCGGCGTCGTATCCCGCCGAGCGGCTGCCGACGGTGATGTCGTACTTGAACATGAGCATGGTGATCGTTCCGATCGTCGGCCCCGCGGTCGGCGGCTACGTCACCGGCGAATTCGGCTGGCGCTGGCTGTTCCTCGCCAACGTGCCGATCGGCATCGGCATCGTGCTGATGGCGCTGCGATTCATGGAGGAGACGCCGCGCGCGCAACGGTTGATGGACTGGACCGGATTCGTCGTGCTCGCGGCGGCGCTGGTGTCGCTGCAGCTCGTGATCGATCACGGCAACGACAAGGGCTTCGATTCGCCGTTCATCCTCGCCTGCGCTTTCACGCTGCTGGCGGCGGTGGCGATGCTGATCGTGCACTACGCGAGCCGGCCGGCGGCGCCGATCCTCGGGCTGGCGGCGCTGCGCGACCGCAACTACGTGCTCGCGCTGTTCGCGGTAATACCGTTCTCGATCGCGCTGTGGGGCGGGCAGGTGCTGCAGCCGTTCCTGTTCCAGCAGCAGTACGGCCATACGCCGGTCGATGCCGGGCTGCTGCTGATGCCGCGCGCGCTCGGCGCGCTGGCGTCGATGTACCTGTACAGCCGGATCGCGGCGAGGTTCAGCGCCTCGGCGTTTCTGCTCGCCGGCGGCGCGATCGCGAGCGTCGGCTGCGTATGGATGACGCAGATGTCGCCCGACATGACCGGGCAGTGGATGATCGCGCCGCTCGCGGTGCAGGGGGTCGGGCTCGGGCTGATCGTCACTCCGATCGTCGTGATGGCTTACGTCACGCTGCCCAAGGAACTCGCAGCCGAGGCCTCGACGCTGTACTTCCTGGTGCGCACGGTCGCGTCGGCGGCGGCGATCGGCGCGATGTCCGCCTACACCACCCACGGCTTCGACTACTACTGGGGCGAGATGCGCGCGCTGATCGACGCGCTGTCGCCGGCGGCGAACATTTACCTCGCGCCGCTGGGCGTCGCGCCCGAATCGCCCGCGGGCGCCGCCGTGCTCGCCGCCGTCGTGCAGAAGCAGGCGACGATGGCCGCGTTCATCGACAGCCACTGGGTCGCCGCGTTCGCGACCATCGCGCTGCTTCCGCTTGCGCTCGCGCTGCGCGCCGACAGCCGGCAGGCGGCGCACTGACCGCGGCTAAGATCGCCCCTGCTTCTATCGAGGAGTGGGGATGCCGGACGTCGCCGTCGTTGCGCTCGCGGTTGCACTGATCGTCGCGCTGGTCGCGCTCGTGCTGGCGCGGCGCGGCACGCTCGCAAAGGTCGAATCCGAACTGCGCCGCCTGAAGGACGAACAGGGCCGGAGCAACGAACGGCTCGAGCGCGAGCTGCGCGCGGCGATCGACGCCGCGGCGACCGGCACCCGCGTGGAGACCGGCGCGCGCTTCACCGACCTGCAATCGGCGCTGAGCGTGCAGGCGACGCAGGCGGCGAGCGCGCTGGCGCAGAACCTGAATGCGTACGGCCAGACGATGCAGCAGCAGCTCGTCGACCTGACGCGCTCGATCCAGCTCAATCTCTCCGAAATGCGCGGCACGCTCGCCACCCAGCTCGCCAGCTTGCAGAGCGACAACGCGGCCAAGCTCGAGCAGATGCGCGCCACCGTCGAGGAGAAGCTGCAGACCACGCTCGAGGCGCGGCTGGGCGAATCGTTCCGCCTCGTGTCCGAGCGCCTCGAGCAGGTGCACCGCGGGCTGGGCGAGATGCAGGGGCTGGCGCAGGGCGTGGGCGATCTGAAGAAGGTGCTCGGCAACGTGAAGTCGCGCGGCACCTTCGGCGAGGTGCAGCTCGCCGCGCTGCTGGAACAGGTGCTCGCGCCCGACCAGTACGCGACCAATGTGGCGACTAGGCCGGGATCGAGCGAGCGGGTCGAGTTCGCGGTGCGGATGCCCGGCCGCGGCGGCGACGGCGAGTCGCCGTGCTGGCTGCCGATCGACGCCAAGTTCCCGAGCGAGGACTACGACCGTCTGCTCGCCGCGCAGGAGGCAGCCGATCCGGCCGCGGTCGAAGCCGCCGCGAAGGCGATCGAGGCGCGCATCCGACTGGAGGCGAAGACGATCCGGGACAAGTACGTCGAGCCGCCGCACACCACCGACTTCGCGGTCCTGTTCCTGCCGACCGAGGGCCTGTTCGCCGAGGCGCTGCGCCGGCCGGGGCTGGCCGAGGCGCTGAATCGCGAGCAGCGCATCGTGATCGCCGGGCCGACGACGCTCTTTGCCATGCTCAACAGCCTGCAGATGGGCTTCCGTACGCTCGCACTGGAAAAGCGCAGCGCCGAGGTGTGGCAGGTGCTCGGCGCGGTGAAGACCGAGTTCGGCAAGTTCGGCGACGTGCTGAGCAAACTGAAGGCGCAGCTCGCGACCGCGTCGAACACGATCGACGCCGCCGAGACGCGCACGCGACAGATGAGCCGCGCGCTGAAAGGCGTCGAGGCGCTGCCGGTCGAACAGGCGGCGCGATTGCTGCCGGTGGAGCGGGCGGAGGATGGGTGACACGCGCAAGGGGAACTAACCAACGAGGAACTCGATGGCCACGATTCGCTACCTCGTCGAAGATGTCGACGCTGTATTGCCGTTCTACGCCGCGCTGGGCTTCGCGGAGAAGGAACGCTGGGGTCCGCCATTTGCGATGCTCGAACGCGGCGATCTCACGCTGTGGATCAGCGGGCCCGATTCGTCGGCGCGGCGAGCGCTGCCCGATGGATCGGTGCCGGCGCCCGGCGGCTGGAACCGGCTGGTCATCGAGGTCGATGATCTCGCAGCGGCGATGGCCGCGATCAGGCCGACCGGTGCGCGCTTTCGCAGCGAGCCGGTCAAAGGTCCCGGCGGCACGCAGGTTCTGGCCGAGGATCCGTCCGGCAATCCGGTCGAGTTGTTCGAGGCGCGGCGGGAGTAGGGGGAATTGCAAATGAGGCCCCGGCCTGCGTCGGGGCGCCGGGGCGGTTCACGCGCGCTGCAACCGCCGCAACGCCTCATCCAGCGTCTCGTCCTTCTTCGCAAAGCAGAACCGCACCACGCGGTTCTCGAACGGCTGCCGGTAGAACACCGACACCGGGATCACCGCGACGCCGTAGTCGACGATCATCTTCTGCGCGAACTCGGCCTCGGGCAGGTCGGAGATCGCCGAATAGTCGGCGAGCACGAAGTAGGTGCCTTCGCACGGCAGCAGCCTGAAGCGCGTCCGTGCCAGCCCGAGGCGGAAGCGGTCGCGCTTGGCCTGGTAGAAGTGGCGCAGCCCGAAGTACGGCGCCGGATCCTCCAGGTACGCGGCGAACGCGTGCTGGCCCGGCGTGTTGACCGCGAACACCATGAACTGGTGCACCTTGCGGACCTCGGCGGTCAGTTCCTTCGGCGCGAGCGCATAGCCGATCTTCCAGCCGGTAGTGTGGAACGTCTTGCCGAAGCTGGAGATCACGACCGTGCGCGCAGCGAGCTGCTCCGAGGTCGCGAGCGACCGGTGCGGCTGGTCGTCGAACACGATGTGCTCGTACACCTCGTCGGACAGCAGCAGGATGCCGGTCGAAGCGACGATGTCTTCCAGCGCGCGCAGGTCGTCGTCGCGCAGGATGCGGCCGGTCGGGTTGTGCGGGAAGTTCAGCATCAGCAACCGCGTTTTCGGCGTGATCGCCGCGCGCACGCGCTCCCAGTCGGGCGCATAGCCGCGCGCGGCGTCGAGCGGGACGAAGATGGGCACGCCGCCGGCCAGTTCGATCGACGGCACGTAGCTGTCGTACACCGGCTCGAGCACGATCACCTCGTCGCCCGGCCGCACCAGCGCGAGCACGCTGGCCATGATCGCCTGCGTGGCGCCGGCGGTGACGGTGATCTCCGTGTCGGGATCGTAGCGGTGCCGGTATAGCTGCTCGTGCTTGACACTCAACGCCTGCCGCAGCGCGGGCACGCCCGCCATCGGCGCGTACTGGTTGTGGCCGGCCGCCATCGCGTCGGTGAAGTGCTGCTGCAGCCTCGGATCGCAGTCGAAATCCGGAAAGCCCTGGCCGAGGTTGACCGCGCCGTGCTTGGCGGCGAGCGCCGACATCACGGTGAAGATCGTGGTGCCGACGTTCGGCAGGCGCGACGGACCGATCAGGTCGGCGAGCGCGCGCAAGGGCAGGGCATGGTGCGGCATGCGTGCGAATGACGTGCGACGGGAACGCGAAAACTATACTCTGCGCCACCCGCCATGCCGCTGCACGGATCGAAGCGCCGATGATCGTCGCCAGCAATTCCCGCATTGCCCTGCGCCGCACGCTGCCGGAGGATCGGATGCGCATCTACCACTGGATCGCGCGCAACGACCTGGCGCAGACGATGACCGGCAACGCGCCGCTGTTCGAGCCGCGCGTACCGACCTTCGACGAGTTCCGCGCGCGCCACCCCGAGCATTTCTTCACCGGCCGGCGGCCGCTGGCCGGGCGCGTCCTGCTGATCTCCGACGGCACAGAAGACGTCGGCTTTGTCGTTTATCGCAACGTCGATCTGCTGCGCGACGTGGTCGAAATCGACGGCTGGCTCGCGGCGCGCCGCTTCCAGGGCCGCGGCTATGGTTCGGATGCGATCGCGCTCGCGTGCGAGTGGCTGCAGGCCGAGTACGGCGTCAACCGCTTCCTGCTGCGCACGTCACGCCGCAACGTGCACGCGCTGCGCGCCGCGCGCCGCGCCGGATTCCGCCAGGCCGACGGCGATTCGCGCGAGCTGCTGGCGCAGTTGCGGCTCGAACCCGGCGAATACGCGGACGAGGTGCTGCTGCTGCGGACGTTGCCGTCCCTTCCGGCCACGCTCGCGCCGGACAGCATGCGCACCTACGTGTTCTTCGACAGCGAGTGCACCAACCTGCAGGAGCCGACGCTGATCAGCGTGGCCGCGGTGGCGACCGATTCGACCGCGTTCTATTGCGAGCTGCAGGACTGGCCGCAGGCGCAGGCGAGCGATTTCGTGCGCCAGGTCGTGCTGCCGCTGCTCGACGGCGACGCGGTGCCGCTGCCGATGGCGCGCGATGCGTTCATCGCCTGGCTGGCGGCGCGCGCGCGCGACCGGCCGGTGACGATCGTCGGCGACTCCGGCTACGACCGGCAGTCGCTCACCTGGCTGCTCGGCACCGAGGACCTGCCCGACAACGTCGAGTGGCGGCATGTGCCGTTCGCCAGCGAGCACCTCGACGAGGTCATCCGCACGCTCGGGCTGCGCCGCCATCACGCGCTCGACGACGCGCGCGCGCTGCGGCACGGGCTGCTCGCGCCGCGCGCTTAGCTCACGGAAACGCCGGAATCAGCGGCTCGACGCCGCGGTCGGTCACTTCCGGATGGCGCTGCGCGACCAGCGCCTTCACTTCGTCGATGCGGCCGGGCGGCACGTCGACCATCAGCAGGATGCGGCCGGCTTCGATGTCGGCTTCGAAGGGTTTGAGCTTTTGGTTCGGCGCCGAGATCCCGATCAGCGTCGAGGACCAGCCGCCGAACAGCGCGCCGATCAGCGTGGCGATGATGAGCCAGCCGATGTCGCCGACACCGGTCATCTTCAGCACCACGCCGACCGCGAGCCCGCCGACCGCGCCGAGCACGGTGCCGAGGAACAGGCTGTGGCGGAAGTCGGACTTCTGCATGAAGTTGGCCTCGTGCAGTTCGCCGAGCGACATGCCGCGGCGGCCGAGGAAGTGCATGTGGCGGTCTTCGATGCGGGCGAGCAACAGGTCGTTGGCGGTCTGGATCGCGCTGCCCAGGTCGGGCAGGACGAAGTACAGGCGTCGGCGCATACAGCCTCCATGGAGGATGCGACGCCGCTATCTATAGGCCTGAGGCGGGCAACAATCAACCCCGTTGCCGCGCGCGGTAATTATCCGGATGCCGCCACCGGATCCACGAACCGGGCCGGCGCGAGGATCAGCAGGCCGGCCGGTTCCGCCTTGCGCGCGAGCCGCAGCAGAGCCTTGTCCTTGGTGAGCAGGCACTGCGCCCGCGCGGTGAACGCCAGATCGAGGAACGGCTGGTCGCGCGGATCGGCACAGTGCCACGGCGCCGGGAACACGCGCTCGACCGGCCGTGCGCTGTCGTTCCAATCCGCCAGCAGCGCGCGCTGACGTTCGGCGCTCAGGTCGAACTGCGGTCGCGCCAGCACTTCGGCGAGTTCGGCGTCGGTCGCGCGCGAGCGCAGCGCGACGCAGGCCCCGCTCGCCAGCGCCGCGCGCAGCGATGCGACGCCAGGATCGTCGAACACCCACAGGTCGAGCAGCACGTTGGTGTCGAGCACGATCGTCGTCGGGTCCATGGCGCTGCGCACGCGTGTCATGCCCGCGCCGGCGGGCATCCAGGACATTCGCGCCCGCTGAATTCCCGCTTACGCGGCAATGAGCCGGCCGTCTTCACGTACAGCGCAGCACCGCCGCGCCGTGCACGCGGCCGGTACGCACCGCGTCGAGCGCCTCGTTGGCGCGCGCCAGATCGAACAGTTCGATGTGCGTTCTCACCGGCACGCGCGCGGCGAGGGCGAGGAATTCGACGCCGTCGGCGCGCGTCAGGTTGGCGACCGAGCGCACCGTGCGTTCGCCCCACAGCAGGTCGTAGTCGAAGGAGGGGATCGCGCTCATGTGGATGCCGGCGCACACGACCGTGCCCCCTTTGCGCGTGGCGGCGAGCGCCGCGGGCACCAGCGCGCCGACCGGCGCGAAGATCAGCGCGGCGTCAAGCGACTCGGGCGGCGGCTCGCTCGAGTCGCCCGCCCACGCGCAGCCGAGCGAGCGCGCGAAGGCCTGCCCCTCGGAATCGCCGGCGCGCGTGAAGGCGAACACGCGCCTTCCCTGCCACACCGCCACCTGCGCGATCAGGTGCGCGGCGGCGCCGAAGCCGTAGATGCCGAGCACGCGCGCATCGCCCGCGAAGCGCAGCGCGCGATAGCCGATCAGCCCCGCGCACAGCAGCGGCGCGGCGTGCGCATCGTCCAGCGCCTCGGGCAGCGCGAAGCAGTAGT
The DNA here is from genome assembly GCA_029778535.1 of Pseudomonadota bacterium. GTDB lineage: Bacteria > Pseudomonadota > Gammaproteobacteria > Burkholderiales > Burkholderiaceae_F > JAKOQB01. The sequence continues at coordinate 33,678 of JAKOQB010000172.1, forward strand.
TCGCGTCGGCGAGCGCGAGTTCCGCATAGCCGCCGTCGCGCGTATAGCCGGTGAACTGCGGCGCGTCGCACAGGTTCTCCTGCGCGCCAGTGCAGTAGCGGCAATGGCCGCAGGTGGCGCCGAGCCAAGGCACGCCGACGCGATCGCCGATGCGAAAGCGCGTCACCCCCGCGCCGACCGCATCGACGCGGCCGACGATCTCGTGTCCCGGCACCAGCGGCAGCTTCGGCTGCGTCAGCTCGCCGTCGACGATGTGCAGGTCGGTGCGGCAAACACCGCAGGCCGCCACCCGCAGCCGCACCTCGCCCGGGCCGGGTGCGCCGATGTCGATCGTGCTCTGCGCGAGAGCCCGGCCGGGAGCGTGCAGAAGCATCGCGCGGGACTGCATGGCTGAATTCAGCAGGAGGCGTGTCGCCCCTGCGCGGACCGGGGCCCAAGCTGAAGCGGTGCGCAAGTGGGCCCCGGCCTCCGCCGGGGTGACGGCTGAGTCGTTGCGCGTGTCATTGCATATCCAGCGCATGCGCGCGCAGCGCGGCGAGCGGAACGATCTCGAGCGCCTTCTCGTGCGTGGCGGCGAGCACGACGGGCGGCGCGACACCCGCCGCATGGGCTTCGAGCCAGCGCGCCGCGCACAGGCACCAGCGGTCGCCGGGCTTCAGCCCGGGAAAACCGAGCTCGGGATGCGGCGTCACGAGGTCGTTGCCGCGCGCGACCGAGAAACGGAGGAACTCCACCGTCATCTGCGCGCACACCGTGTGCGAGCCCACGTCCTGCGGTCCGGTGTGGCAATGACCGTCGCGATAGAAGCCGGTCAGCGGCCGCGTGCAGCAGCTCGCGAGCGGATCGCCCAGCACGTTGCGCGCGGACGAGGGTCGATCGGAATCGCGCATGTTCAGCCTCCGCGCGCGTGCTCGACCGCTTGCTCGAGCCACGGCACGAGCGCATCGAGCACCTGCGCGACCGCGTGGTTCATCGCCGCTGCGGCCGCGGCCGAGTTCGCCTCGGCCGCCGCAACGTCGGCGCTGAACTCGTGCTGCGCGACCAGCGTGCGATTGCGGCGATCGAACAGCGAAGCGCGCACCGCCAGGCGCGCGCTGCCCGGCGCGGTCACGATGTCGTGGTGGATGTCGTCGATCGCCACCGCAAGCAGCCAGTCCGAGTGCAACGGCTGTCCGAGTGCCGCCACCGCGCGGAAGCTGCCACGCGCGTCCAGCCGCCGCTGCACGAGCTGCGCGATGCGGCGCGCCGGCCGCTCGGTCCAGGTGGCGAGCTGGTACAGTGCGCGCTCGCCCTTGCGGCGCGCGTACGCGATCGACGGCGTGTCGGCGAGCGGATCGCCGAGGTCGCTCTGGATCAGCAGCGAATCGGCGACCGGGGCGGCGCGGCGCGCGGGCATCGGCCCCGCATCGCTGAGCACGTATTGCGTGTAGGCGGGGCTTTCGCCGCCGATGTCGACCGTCACGCATCCGGCGAGCAGCAGCGCGACCGATGCGAGCAGTGCTCTCATTTCTCCCCCGGCCCGAGCTGCGCCTTGCCCGGACCGAGCAGCGCGGCGCGCGGGTCCTGCAGCCGTTCCAGCGCGCGCGCGACCGAATCGATGCTGGCGCGCAGGTCGACGACGGTGGTGGCGAGCTGATCGTCGATGCCGGTGGCGGTGTGGTCGATGCGGCGCGCAATCGAGGTCATCTCCGTCTGGATCACCGCGACCGCCTGGCCGGCATCGGCCGCGGTGCGCTGCGCCTCGGCCAGCGTGCGCTGCGCATCGTTGAGCGCGTCGTCCAGGTGCGCGGTGGCGCGCTCGGTCGATGCGGCGATGCGCTCGCTCGCCTGCCGGAACGAATTCGACGCGGCCGATACGTTCTTCAACGCACTGTCGAAGGCGGACATGCGCGCGTTCAGCGCCTCGGTGAGCTGCGCCAGGTTGTACAGCGTCTGCCCGAGGCGCAGGCGGTTCTCCGCCGAAAGCGTGCGGTTCAGTTTGTTCAGCACTTCGGAGGCGAGGTTGGACAGCTCGTTCACGCGCCCGGCAATCTCCTCCAGGTCGTTGCGCCCCTCGGCGATCACCGGATACGGCTCGCCCTCCGGCGCGGTCTCCAGCGGCGGCCCGGGCGGTTCCGGGGTGATCAGGTTGATCTGCGCGATGCCGGTCACGAAATTGCGCGTGATCGCGGCCACCGTGTTGGTGCGCACCGGCGTGCGACGATCGACGCGGATCGTCACGCGCACGCGATTGACTTTCGCGCCGACCAGCGCGTAGTCCTCGACGCGCCCGACCTTGATGCCGCGCGTGTCGACGTCGCCGCCGACCTGCAGGCCGTCGAGCGCCTGCTTCTCGAAGTAGATGGTGTAGTAGGTGTAGTTGCGCGCCGAGCCGGCACGCTGCAGCCATACGACGGATATGACCAGCGCCGCGATCAGCACGATCACCGCGGCGCCGACGTACGTATATCTGGCTTCAGCTTCCATCTCGATGACTCCGCTGCACCGGCGCGGGAGAGGGGGCGCAGGAGCGGGCTTCGACCATTGTACGGATCGAGAAATACGACCGGATCCACGGATCGTCGGCCGCGATCACCTCGCGCACCGGCCCGTCTGCGAGCACGCGGCCGTCGGCCAGCACGATCAGCTGGTCGACCATTGTGAGCAGCGTGTCGAGGTCGTGCGTGACCAGCAGCACCGTGATGCCGAGGTCGTCGACCAGCGATCGCACCAGGCGATCGAAGCCGCGCGCGGTGGGCGGGTCCAGCCCCGAGGTCGGCTCGTCGAGGAACAGGATTTCCGGCTCAAGCGCGAGCGCACGCGCGATCGCCGCGCGCTTGCGCATGCCGCCCGAGAGCTCGCTCGGCATCTTGGCGCCGGCATCGGCCGGCAGTCCTGCCTGCGCCAGCCGAAGCTGGATCAGCGGGTCGAGCAGCTCCCGCGGCGGCGGCGCATGCTCGGCGAGCGGCACCGCGACGTTCTGCGCGACCGTCAGCGACGAGAACAGCGCGCCGTCCTGGAACATCATGCCGAAGCGGCGGCGGATCGCGGCGACCTCTTCGGCCGACGAATGCCACATGTCGCAGCCAAGCACGCGCACGTGGCCGGCGGTGGGCCGCAGCAGGCCGATGATCTCGCGCAGCAGGACCGACTTGCCGCTGCCGCTGCCGCCGATCATCGCCGCGAGCGTTCCGCGCGCGATCGAGAACGTCACGCCGTCGTGGACCGACTGCGCACCGAAGCGGGTGACGATGCCCTCGGCTTCGATCACCGCTTCCGTGCCGGTCACCACCCCAGCTCCTGGAACAGCACCGCGAAGCCGGCGTCGAGCAGGATCACCGCGACGATGCTCTGCACGACGGTCGACGTGGTCGCAAGCCCCACGGCGCGCGTGTCGCGCTCGACCGTCATGCCCATCCGGCAGCCGATCACCGCGATGAAGAGGGCAAACGCCGGCGCCTTGCCGAGGCCGACCCAGACGTGGCGGATGTCGAGCGCCTCGTGCAGCCGCTCGAGAAAGGTCGTCGGCGTCAGCCCCAGCATCGGCTCGGCGACCAGCATCGCGCCGACGATGCCCATGATGTCGCCGACGAACACGAGCAGCGGCAGCGCCAGCATCAGCGCCAGCACGCGCGGAATCACCAGCACCTGCTGCGGCGACAAGCCGAGCGTGCGGATGGCGTCGATCTCCTCGGTGAGCCGCATCGCGCCCAGTTGCGCGGTGAACGCCGCGCCGGAGCGGCCGGCGATGATCGTGGCGACGATGATCGGCGCGAACTCGCGCGTCATGCCGATGCCGACACCGTCGACGACGAAGATGTTGGCGCCGTACTTCTCCGCCTGCAGCCCGAGCAGATAGGCGATCGTCACGCCGATCAGCAGCGTGACCAGCGCCACCACGGGCACTGCGTTCAGGCACACCTGCTCGAACTGCGCCGTCAGTTCCTTGACCCGCAGCCGCGCCGGTCTGAGCAGCAGGTCGCCGAACGCGGCGACCGTCTCGCCGAGGAAATTCAGGTGGCCGGCGAGCAGACCTCCGAGCGCGACGGTCTTCTCGCCCAGTTCGGCGAGCCAGCGGCGCTGCGCGCGCGGCACCGGAGGCTCGGTCGCCGCCAGCCGCCGGCGCACGTCCTCGAACACGCGCCGGTGCGCTTCGCTGAAGTCCTGCAGCGCGACCGATTGCGGATCGACACCGGCCGAGCGCAGCGCGCGCAGCAGCGCGAGCGCGGCGGCCGCATCGAGCGATTTCAGGGCGGAGCCGTCCAGGGTGAGCGGTGCCGAGGGACGCAGTGCGCGCAAGTCGTGCCAGACCGAGGGCAACGCGGCAAGGCGCCAGGCGCCGGCGAGTTTCAGCGTCGCGCCGCGCTCGCTCGCCGCAAGCTGACAGGTGCAGGGTTGCGCGCTCGTGCTCATGGTGTGGGCTGAAGCAGCCTAGCGCATCGATCCGCCAAATGAAAACGCCGGCAACCGCCGGCGTCTTCTTCCTGCTCCGCGCCCCGACTACGCCGCCAGCAGTTGCCGCAGCACGAACGGCAAAATGCCGCCGTGCCGGTAGTAATCGACCTCGATCGGCGTGTCGATGCGCAGCGTGAGCGGCACGTTCTGCGTCGTGCCGTCCTTGCGCTTGACGACCAGCGTCACGTCCATCTGCGGCTTGATGTCACCGCCGATCACGACGTCGAAGGTTTCCTCGCCGGTGATGCCGAGCGACGCCGCGCTGTCGGTGCCCTTGAACTGCAGCGGCAGCACGCCCATGCCAACCAGGTTGCTGCGGTGGATACGCTCGAAGCTGCGCGCGATCACCGCCTTGACCCCGAGCAATTGCGTGCCCTTGGCGGCCCAGTCGCGCGAGGAGCCGGTGCCGTACTCCTCGCCGCCGAAGACGACGGTCGGCACGCCGGAGGCCAAGTACTTCATCGCCGCGTCGTAGATCGACATCTGTTCGCCGCTCGGCTGGTGGATCGTGACGCCGCCCTCGACGCGCGAGCCGTCGGCCTTGGGCGGAAGCATCAGGTTCTTGATGCGCACGTTGGCGAACGTGCCGCGCATCATCACCTCGTGATTGCCGCGCCGCGCGCCGTACGAGTTGAAGTCGGCCTTCTGCACGCCATTCTCGATCAGCCACCTGCCGGCGGGCGAAGTCTCCTTGATCGATCCGGCCGGTGAGATGTGGTCGGTCGTGATCGAGTCGCCGAAGATGCCGAGCGCGCGCGCGCCGACGATCTTCGGAATCGGCGCCGGCTGCATCGAGAAACCCTGGAAGAACGGCGGCTCGGCGATGTAGGTCGACTTGGGCCACGTGTAGACCTCGCCCGCGGCGCCCTGGATCTTCTTCCACAGATCGCCCGGATCGGACCGGACGCGCGCGTAGTTGGCCTGGAACGCCTTCGGGTTCATCGCGTGCTTCAGCAACGCGTAGACCTCGTCCGACGACGGCCACACGTCCCCGATCCACACGTCGCGTCCGTCCTTGCCCTTGCCGAGCGGCTCGGTCATCAGGTCACGCAGCATCGTCCCCGCGATCGCGTAGGCGACCACCAGCGGCGGCGAAGCGAGGAAGTTCGCCTTCAGGTTCGGATGGATGCGCGCCTCGAAGTTGCGGTTGCCCGACAACACCGCCGCGCACACGAGGTCGTTCTTCACGATCACGTCGTTCAGCTCGGCCGTCAGATCGCCGGCGTTGCCGATGCAGGTCGTGCAGCCGTAGGCGGCCACGGCGAAGCCGAGCTTCTCCAGGTGCGGCAGCAGGCCGGTCTTCTCCAGGTACTCGGTGACGATGCGCGAACCGGGCGCCAGCGACGTCTTGATGTGCTTCTTCACCGTCAGGCCGCGCTCGACCGCCTTCTTCGCCAGCAGTCCGGCCGCGAGCAGCACGCCCGGGTTGCTGGTGTTGGTGCACGAGGTGATCGCGGCGATCAGCACGTCGCCGTTGCGCACCTCGATGCCGCTGGCGGTCTTGAAGACCTGGTTCAGCTTCTCCGCCGGCTGGTTGAAGCCGCTCTCGGCGCCGGCGGCCGACGCCGGATTGCTGAACAGGCGCGCGAAGGTCTGCTTGACCTTGCCGATCTCGATGCGGTCCTGCGGGCGTTTGGGGCCTGCCAGCGAAGGAGCGACGGTCGCCAGATCGAGCGTGACGACCTTGGTGTAGTCGATGTCGCCGCGCTTCGGAATTCCGAAGAGATTCTGGGCCTTGAAGTACGCCTCGAACGCGGCGATTTCCTCGGCCGTGCGGCCGGTGCCCTTGAAATAATCGATCGTCTTGGCGTCGACCGGGAAGAATCCCATCGTCGCGCCGTACTCGGGCGCCATGTTGGCGATCGTCGCGCGGTCGGGCACCGAGAGGGACGCGGTGCCTTCGCCGAAGAACTCGACGAATTTGCCGACCACCTTCTCCTTGCGCAGCATCTCGGTGACGGTCAGCACGAGGTCGGTCGCGGTCACGCCTTCGCGCAGGCGGCCTTTCAATTCGAAGCCGACCACGTCGGGCGTCAGGAAGTACTGCGGCTGGCCGAGCATGCCGGCCTCGGCCTCGATGCCGCCCACGCCCCAGCCGACCACGCCGATGCCGTTGATCATCGTCGTGTGGCTGTCGGTGCCGACCAGGGTATCCGGGTAATACACGCCATCCCTGCTGTGCACGCCGCGCGCCAGGTATTCGAGGTTCACCTGATGCACGATGCCGAAGCCCGGCGGAACGACGCCGAAGGTGTCGAACGCCTGCATGCCCCACTTCATGAACTCGTAGCGCTCGCGGTTGCGCTGGAACTCGAGCTTCATGTTGAGGTCCAGCGCGTCGCGACTGCCGTAGTGGTCGATCATCACCGAGTGATCGACCACGAGATCGACCGGCACCAGCGGTTCGATCGTCTTCGGATTCCTGCCGGTGCGCGCGGCGACCGAGCGCATCGCGGCGAGATCCGCCAGCAGCGGCACGCCGGTGAAGTCCTGCAGCACCACGCGCGCGACCACAAACGGGATCTCGTCGGCGCGCTCGGCGGTCGGCTTCCAGTTGGCCAGTTGCCGCACGTGTTCCTCGGTCACCTTCTTGCCGTCGCAGTTGCGCAGCACCGACTCGAGCACGATGCGGATCGTCACCGGCAGTCGGTTCACGCTCGGATAGGTCTTCGCCAGCGCCGGCAGGCTGTAGAGCGTGGCGGTCTTGCCTTTGCCCGCCGCGAACGGCTGGCGCGTGCTGTGCAGGTTGTGCGTCACTTTCTCTCCTTCAAGCGAATCTGGACGTCGTACAGCAGTCCCTTGTCATCCTGGCAGATCCCGCCGCCCGTGCGGCCATAGGCCATGCCCCTGAAATCGCAGCGCAATCCCGAGCCGTCGGGTGCCCGCAGCAGCGCCTTGGCTTCGCCGCCGGTCGGATTGTCGACCGTCACTGTGGAACCGATCGTGGCGCGGCGCCATCCCCAGCCGCCGCTGATGAACGCCGTGGTGCGGTCCGGCGCCGAGTACACCCACGTTCCGGTGTAGGTCTTCTTGTCGATCGTGACGCTGACATCCGCCTGCGAGCCGGTTTCGACGGCTTCGCCGTAGTACAGCGTGCCGCTGGTGCGCGGCATCAGCGTCAGTTCGTAGGTGGATGCGCAACCGGCAAGCAGCAGCGTCGCGCAGACCGGGACGAGGTAGCGACTCATGGCGATCTCCTGGGTTATGCATTCGGCCCTCATCAGATCACCATCAGATCGACAAATTCGTGAACAGGTGTTACCGCCAGCCGCCTGGCGTCGAGACAGAGGTCGAGGATCGCCGCGGCCTGTTTCGGCGGGAACACGCCGGCCAGATGGGCGCGGAATTTCTCGACCAGCCGGGGCAGGCCTTCCTTGCGGCGGCGCTTGTGGCCGAACGGGTACTCGACCACGATCTCCGCCAGTCGGCGGCCGTCGGTGAGCTCCACCGTCAGCGCGTTGGCGATCGAGCGTTTGTCCGGGTCGTGGTAGTCGCGGGTGAACTTAGGGTCCTCCACGCACGCAATCTTTGCGCGCAGGCGGTCGATGCGCGGATCGGAGGCGACGTTGTCCTCGTAGTCCGCCGCCGTCAGCCGGCCGAAGATGATCGGCACCGCGACCATGTACTGGATGCAGTGGTCGCGGTCGGCGGGGTTCGCCAGCGGTCCCTGCTTGTCGATGATGCGCAGGCAGGCCGCGTGCGTGCGTACGGTGATGCGCCGGATGTCGGCGTCGGATTTGCCGAGCTTGCGCAGCTCGGCGTGGATCGCCAGCGCCGCCTCGACCGCGGTCTGCGCGTGGAACTCGGCCGGATACGCGATCTTGAACAGCACGTTCTCCATCACGTATGTGGCGTACGGGCGCTGGAACCGGAACGGGCGGCCCTTGAACAGCGCGTCGTAGAAGCCCCAGCCCTTCGCGGTCAGCGCGGTCGGGTAGCCCATCTCGCCGGTCTTCGCGATCAGCGCCAGCCGCACGCCGCGGGACGTGGCGTCGCCGGCGGCCCAGCTCTTGCGCGAACCGGTGTTGGGCGCGTGCCGGTAGGTACGCAGCGGGTGGCCGTCGATCCATGCGTTCGACAGCGCATTGACGATCTCGTCACGCGTGAGTCCGAGCATCTGCCCGACCACCGCGCTGGTGGCCACCTTGACCAGAACGACGTGGTCGAGCCCGACCTCGTTGAACGAGTTTTCCAGCGCGAGGCAGCCTTGGATCTCGTGCGCCTTGATCATCGCGGTCAGCACGTCGTGCACCGTCAGCGGCTTCTTCCCGGCCGCCACCGCGCTGCGCGACAGCCAGTCGGCGGTGGCGAGGATTCCGCCCAGGTTGTCGGACGGGTGCCCCCATTCGGCCGCGAGCCACGTGTCGTTGAAGTCGAGCCAGCGGATCAGCGCCCCGATGTTGAACGCGGCCGTCACCGGGTCGAGCTGGAATCGGGTGCCGGGAACGCGCGCGCCGTTCGGAACGATCGTGCCCGGCACCACCGGGCCGAGCAGCTTGGTGCAGGCCGGGTACTTCAACGCCTCGAAGCCGCAGCCGAGCGTATCCATCAGGGCGAGGCGTGCGGTGTCGTACGCGACGTGGCTGCGGACCCGGTAGCGCGTCACGTAGTCCGCGATGTCGACCAGCACCCGGTCGGGCTTCGGGCGGACGGTGGAAACGGTGGTGCCCACGGGTCGCAGGCTCCGCGGCGCGGAGTTATTTCTTCCTTGGCTTCGGTCCGACCAGGGTGCACTGCACCGGTTTGTCGAGGATGTCGGCGTACTCGACCGTGCCCTGGTCGCCCTGTTCGCGCCATTTCACCTTGCCGTCCTTGCTCGCGTACGCCACGCCCGAGGCGGCGGGAACGCGGTATACCTGCGCGCGATTGCCGCCGTAGGTCAGCCACGCTTCTTCCTTGATCCGGCGCGGATTGAAATTCAGCAGCAGCTCGCGGCCGGTCTCGCATTTCCACTGCCGCGTGATCGGCCGGTCCTTGCCGACCCGGGCCCGGGCAGGAGCCTGCGCGTTCGCGGCCGCGCCGGCGAGCGCGGCCGCGGTCGCGGCAAGCAGAATCCGATGCAGTGGCTTCATCGCGTGCGGTCAGCCCAGCAGGTGCTTGACGCCGTCCTTCTCTTCGTTCAGCTCGGCCAGCGTCTTGTTGATGCACTGCTGGGAGAACTCGTCGATCGGCAGGCCGCGCACCAGCGAATACTCGCCGTTGGCGCAGGTGACCGGGAAGCCGAACATCGTGTCGACCGGAATCCCGTACGAGCCGTCGGACGGGATGCCCATCGTCACCCAGCGGCCATTGGTGCCGAGCACCCAGTCGCGAATGTGGTCGATCGCCGCGTTGGCGGCCGATGCGGCCGACGACACGCCGCGCGCCTCGATGATCGCCGCGCCGCGCTTGCCGACGGTGGGCAGAAACACGGTGCGGTTCCAGTTCTCGTCGTTGATCATGTCCTTGACCGGCTTGCCTTCGATCGTCGCGAAGCGGTAGTCGGGATACATCGTCGGCGAGTGGTTGCCCCACACGCACAGTTTCTCGATCGACGCCACCGGCTTGCCGGTCCGGGCGGCGATCTGCGACAGCGCACGGTTGTGGTCCAGCCGCAGCATCGCGGTGAAATTCTTCTTCGGCAGGCTCGGCGCCGATTTCATCGCGATGTACGCGTTGGTGTTGGCCGGGTTGCCGACCACCAGCACTTTCACGCCGCGCGCGGCGACCTGGTCGAGCGCCTTGCCCTGCGCGGTGAAGATCTGCGCGTTGGCCGTCAGCAGGTCCTTGCGCTCCATGCCCGGGCCGCGCGGGCGCGCGCCGATCAGTAACGCGACCTCGGCGTCCTTGAACGCGGTCATCGGATCGCTGTGCGCGCTCATGCCCGCCAGCAGCGGGAACGCGCAGTCTTCCATTTCCATCATCACGCCCTTGAGCGCCTTCTGCGCCTTCTCGTCGGGGATCTCGAGCAGCTGCAGGATCACCGGCTGGTCGGCGCCGAGCATCTGGCCCGATGCGATGCGAAACAGGATCGAATAGCCGATCTGGCCGGCGGCGCCGGTGACGGCGACGCGAACGGGGGCTTTGGTCATGGAACGTCTCCGGGTGGGTCGAGGATCAATGAAGTTCGCAGGAGCGGATGGAGGCAACGGCGGGCGCGGCGTGCCGCGCGCGACCTGCGCTCGCCTGACGCGTGGCGGGCAGTGTAATCCCCGCTCGCGGGCGCGCCGTTTGATCGCGCGCAGTGCCGACGCACGGGCGCGCGGCGGGCCACGGCCGGGGCGGCGAGCTTGCGCACCGTCAAAGTATAACTCTTATATAAGACATAGAAGCTAGTACCGGGCCCGGCGATCTGTGCTGAAATCGCGCCATGACGGTCGACGTCGATTCCCCGGCGGAAAGCGGCGCGCGGCGCGGCAGCGGCGCGGTGTTCGCGCCGCTTTACCGCCAGATCAAGCAGCTGCTGGTCGCAAGCCTCGAGCAGGGCGAATGGAAGCCCGGCGAGCTGATCCCGAGCGAGCTCGAGCTCGCGCACCGCTTCCAGGTGAGTCAGGGCACGGTGCGCAAGGCGGTCGACGAGTTGGCCGCCGCCAACCTGCTGGTGCGGCGGCAGGGCAAGGGTACGTTCGTCGCCACCCATCACGAGCCGCGCGCGCAGTTCCGCTTCCTGCGCATCGTGCCCGACGCGGGCGAAGCGGTGCCGGCGGAGAGCCGCTTCCTGGAATGCCGGCGCCTGAAGGCGCCGGCGGAGATCGCGCGCCAGCTGCAGCTCAAGACCGGCGATCCGGTCGTCTACGTACGGCGGCTGCTCTTCCTTTCCGGCAAGCCGGTGGTGCTCGACGACATCTGGCTGCCGGGTGCGCTGTTCAAGGGGCTCACTTCGGAGCGGCTGGCGCGCTACCACGGCCCGCTGTACGGGCTGTTCGAATCGGAGTTCGATACGCGGATGATCCGCGCGCAGGAGCAGCTGCGCGCGGTGGCGGCGGACGCCACCGTCGCGCGGCTGCTGCAGGTGCCGAAGGATTCGCCGCTGCTGCTGGTGGACCGCGTGTCGTTTTCGTATGGGGACCGGCCGGTCGAAGTGCGGCGCGGCCTGTGCGTGACCACCGCGCATCATTACCGCAATGCGCTTTATTGACGCTACGCCTCGATTTGTTTCGATGCCGCGACTTCGGCCAGAATAGCGGACCGTCCGCAGCGCGATTGCGGCGAACTGAACGCCACGAAGAATGAGCAGATGAGCACCCCACTGACCTCGATCAAGCGCCCCGAGTTCCGCAACATCCACGTGACGCAGATCGTCCGCTACCGGTTGCCGGCCGGCGGATTCGCGTCGTTCCTGCACCGTGTCAGCGGTGCGCTGATGTTCCTCGGCTTGCCGCTCGTGCTGTGGCTGTTCGATCTGAGCTTGACGTCGGAAGCGAGCTATGCGCGGCTGTCGGCGTTCTTCTCGAACTGGTTCGTCAAGCTGATGCTGCTCGCACTGTCCTGGGCGCTGCTGCACCATCTGTGCGCCGGCGTGCGGCATCTGCTGCTCGACCTGCACATCGGAGTCGACAAGCACGCCGCGGAACGCAGCGCGTGGCTGGTCTATGTGGTCAGTCTGCCGCTGACGCTGATGGCGGCGCTCAAGCTGTTCGGAGCGTTCTAGATGGCTTCCAACATCGGTTTCAAGCGCCTGGTCGTTGGCGCGCACTACGGACTGCGCGACTGGCTGGCGCAGCGCCTGACCGCGGTGCTGATGGCGGTCTATGCGATCGTGTTCGGCATCTACGCGGTGTTCCTGCTGCCACCCGGATACGACGCGTGGGCCGGCGTGTTCGCGCCGCTCGCGATGAAGATCGCCACGCTGGTGGTCATGCTTGCGCTGATCTATCACGCGTGGGTCGGCATGCGCGAGATCTTCATGGACTACCTGAAGCCGACCTGGGTTCGGCTGCTCGCGTACATGATCACGCTGCTCTGGCTTGCCGTCTGCGCGGTCTGGTCGGTCCAGATTCTGTGGAGAGTCTGATATGACGATCGCACGACGTCGCTTCGATGCGGTGATCGTCGGCGCCGGCGGCGCAGGAATGCGCTGCGCGCTGCAGCTGGCGCAGGCGGGATTGAACGTCGCGGTGCTGTCGAAGGTTTTTCCGACCCGCTCGCACACGGTGGCCGCGCAGGGCGGCATCGGCGCGTCGCTCGGCAACATGACCGAAGACGACTGGCTGTGGCACATGTTCGACACGGTCAAGGGCTCCGACTACCTCGGCGATCAGGACGCGATCGAGTTCATGTGCCGCGAGGCGCCGAAGGTGGTCTACGAGCTCGAGCACTTCGGCATGCCATTCGACCGCAATCCCGACGGCACGATCTACCAGCGCCCGTTCGGCGGCCACTCGGCCAACTTCGGCGAAAAGCCGGTGCCGCGCGCCTGCGCCGCGGCCGACCGCACCGGCCACGCGTTGCTGCACACGCTGTACCAGCAGAACGTCAAGGCGCGCACGCAGTTCTTCGTCGAGTGGATGGCGCTCGATCTGATCATGGATGCCGACGGCGACTGCGTCGGCGTGATCGCGCTGGAAATGGAAACCGGCGAGCCGATGATCCTGGAAGGGAAGGTCACCGTGCTCGCCACCGGCGGCGCGGGCCGCATCTGGGCCGCGTCGACCAACGCATTCATCAACACCGGCGACGGGCTGGGAATGGTGGCGCGCGCGGGCCTGCCTCTGCAGGATCTCGAGTTCTGGCAGTTTCACCCCACGGGAGTCGCGGGCGCCGGCGTGCTGATCACCGAGGGCGTGCGCGGCGAGGGCGGCTTCCTGCTGAACTGCAACGGCGAACGCTTCATGGAGCGCTACGCGCCGACGCTGAAGGATCTGGCGCCGCGCGATTTCGTGTCGCGCTCGATGGACCAGGAGATCAAGGAAGGGCGCGGTTGCGGCGAGCACAAGGACCACGTGCTGCTGAAGCTCGACCACCTCGGCGCCGACATGATCACGAAGCGGCTGCCTTCGATCCGGGAGATCGCGATCAAGTTCGCCAACGTCGATCCCATCAAGGAGCCGATCCCGGTCGTGCCGACGATCCATTATCAGATGGGCGGCATCCCGGCCAACTACCACGGTCAGGTCGTGGTGCCGAGGGGGGGCAACCCCGCCGCGGTCGTCGGCGGGCTGTACGCGATCGGCGAATGCTCGTGCGTCAGCGTGCACGGCGCCAACCGGCTCGGCACCAATTCGCTGCTCGACCTGATCGTGTTCGGCCGCTCGGCCGGCAACCACATCGCCGAGACCCTGAAGAAGGAACCGCGCGAGAACAAGCCGCTGCCGAAAGGCGCCGGCGACGCGACGCTGGCGCGGCTGGCCGCGCTCGACGCGCGCGCCAGCGGCGAGCGGGTGCAGGACGTCGCCAACGGCATCCGCAAGTCGATGCAAGCGCACTGCGGCGTGTTCCGTACCGGCAAGCTGCTCGACGAGGGCGTGGCGCAGATCATGAAGCTCGGCGAGCGCGCGAAGAACGTCGTGATCTCCGACAAGTCGAAGGTGTTCAACACCGCGCGCATCGAGGCGCTCGAGCTGCACAACCTGGTCGAGACCGCGAAGGCCACGATCGTGTCGGCCGCCGCGCGCACCGAGAGCCGTGGCGCGCACGCGCGCGACGACTATCCGGAACGCGACGACGCCAACTGGATCAAACATACGCTGTGGTACTCCGAAGGCAATCGTCTGGCGTACAAGCCGGTCAACATGAAGCCGCTGACGGTCGAGACCTTCGTGCCGAAGAAGCGCACGTTCTGACGGGAATCACCGCATGACTGCCAGTTCCGCCCCCGAAGCCAACGCCGTCGCCGCCGCCGGCGGGCGCGTGGTGAAGTTCGAGATCTACCGCTACGACCCGGACCGCGACGCCAGGCCGTACATGCAGAAGGTCGAGGTGCGGCTGCAGCCGGCCGACAAGATGCTGCTCGACGCGCTGATGCGGCTCAAGGCCGATTTCGACGACAGCGTTGCGTTCCGCCGTTCGTGCCGCGAGGGCGTGTGCGGATCGGACGCGATGAACGTCAACGGCAAGAACCGGCTGGCGTGCGTCACGAATCTCAACGAGCTGAAGGAGCCGATCGTCCTGAAGCCGCTGCCCGGGCTGCCGGTGATCCGCGACCTGATCGTCGACATGACGCAGTTCTTCAAGCAGTACCACTCGATCAAGCCGTACCTGATCAACGACACGCCGCCGCCGGAGAAGGAGCGTCTGCAGTCGCCGGAGGAGCGCGAGGAACTGAACGGCGTGTACGAGTGCATCCTGTGCGCATGTTGCTCGACCGCCTGCCCGAGCTTTTGGTGGAACCCGGACAAGTACGTCGGCCCGGCGGGCCTGCTGCAGGCCTACCGCTTCATCGTCGACAGCCGCGACCAGGCCACCGGCGAGCGGCTCGACAATCTGAACGATCCGTATCGGCTGTTTCGCTGCCATACGATCATGAATTGCACCGATGTCTGCCCGAAGGAGCTGAATCCTGCCGCCGCGATCGGTCGTATCAAGACGATGCTGGCGCGGCGCGCCGTCTGACGATGGGTGCGACGGTCGGCGACCTGGAGCGGCGCCGGCTGCGCTGGCGGGCGCGCCGCGGCCTGCTGGAAAACGACCTGCTGCTGGCGCGTTTTCTCGACCGCTGCGGCGACGGACTGAAGGACAGCGAGGCTGCGGCGCTGGCGCAACTGCTGGCGCTGCCCGACCGCGATCTTCTCGATCTTCTGCTTTCGCGCAAATGCCCCGAAGGCGGGCTCGATACGATCGCCGTGCGTGAACTGATCGAGCGCATACGAACGGCCTGAACTGACTGCGCCTAACCGACTCCGAAGGAAGACGACGATGGCACTGACTCCCTCCAACCAGAAGGCGACGCTGACCTTCACCGACGGCACGCCGCCGCTCGACCTGCCGATCTACAAGGGCACGATCGGCCCGGACGTGATCGACATCCGGCAGCTGTACGGCAAGACCGGCAAGTTCACCTACGACCCCGGCTTCCTGTCGACCGCGTCGTGCAATTCGACCATCACCTACATCGACGGCGACAAGGGCGAGCTGCTGTACCGCGGCTATCCGATCGATCAGCTCGCCACCCAGTGCGACTTCCTGGAGGTCTGCCATTTGCTGCTGTACGGCGAGCTGCCGAACCCCGCGCAGAAGACCGAATTCACCGGGCGCGTGACCAAACACACGATGGTCAACGAGCAGATGCAGTTCTTCCTGCGCGGCTTCCGGCGCGACGCGCACCCGATGGCGGTGATGACCGGCCTGGTCGGCGCGCTGAGCGCGTTCTATCCGGATTCGATCAACCTGCACGATGCGCACCAGCGCGACATCTCCGCGGTGCGGCTCATTGCCAAGATGCCGACGCTGGTGGCCATGGCGTACAAGTATTCGGTCGGCCAGCCGTACATGTATCCGCGCAACGAGCTGTCGTACGCGGGCAACTTCATGCGCATGATGTTCGCCACGCCGTGCGAGGACTACAAGCCGAACGCCGTGCTGGTGCGCGCGATGGACCGCATCTTCACGTTGCACGCCGACCACGAGCAGAACGCGTCGACCTCGACCGTGCGGCTGTGCGCGTCCAGCGGCACCAACCCGTTCGCCGCGATCGCCGCCGGCGTGGCCTGCCTGTGGGGCCCCGCGCACGGCGGCGCCAACGAGGCGTGCCTGAACATGCTGTACGACATCCAGAGAAACGGCGGCGTGGCCAAGGTGGGCGAGTTCATCGCGCAGGTCAAGGACAAGAACTCGCACGTCAAGCTGATGGGATTCGGCCACCGCGTGTACAAGAACTACGACCCGCGCGCCAAGCTGATGCGGGAGACCTGCCACGAGGTGCTGGGCGAACTGGGCCTGCACGACGACCCGCTGTTCAAGCTGGCGCTGGCGCTGGAGAAGATCGCGCTCGAGGACGACTACTTCGTCAGCCGCAAGCTGTACCCGAACGTCGACTATTACTCCGGCATCGTGCAGAAGGCGATCGGCATCCCGGTGCCGCTGTTCACCGCCATTTTTGCGCTCGCGCGCACGGTCGGCTGGATCGCGCAACTGAACGAGATGATCGCCGATCCGGAGTACAAGATCGGGCGGCCGCGGCAGCTGTACGTCGGCAGCACGCACCGCAGGGTGCTGCCGCTGCATCAGCGGCCGTAGCTCCGAACGGCGCGCAACAGCAACGGCGCCGCGCGGCGCCGTTTGCATATCTATGCCGGCAGTGCGGTGATCGTCAGCCTGCCGCCGCTGCGCTCGATCGGCATCGCGAAGTCGAACACGTCCACCTCGGCACAGCACTCGAGGTCCGCGGGCGGCAGATTGGGATCGATTCCGGCGGCGAAGCGGCGGCCGAAGTCGGAGCGGCGCACGCGCGCCGCGTGCATCTCGGGCGCCGGCTGTTCGCCGCGCAGGAACGCCTCGATGCGGTCCGCGCACGCGGTGTCTTCGTCGCCGTCGCGATCGGTCCAGGTGCCGGTGACGATCAGGGTGACCGCGGGCGCGCCGAGCGCGAGCAGGTGCCGCGCGGTCGCGCGCGCGTTCACGAGGCCGGCGGCGAGGATCGTCGTCGCGCCGGCGCAGGCGGCGATGCCACGCACGCCGCCGACCGTGTACAGGATCAGCGTACGACCGGCCACGTCGAGGCGATCGAGCCGCGACGGCGAGTTGCCGAGGTCGAAGCCGGCCACCGGTGCGCCGCCCGCCTTGGAGCCGATCGCCAGCGCGTCGGGATAGCGCCGGCGCAGCGCCGCGAGCGCTTCGATCGAATCGATCGCGACGATCGACTGCGCGCCGCGCGCGAACGCGTGCGCGGCGGTGGTGAACGCGCGCAGCACGTCGATCACAACCACCGCGCCGCGCGCCTGCCCGCAGTGGGCGAGGTCGGAGCGGAAGACCTGCATCGTCCGCCCCGGGCGCGGCGCTACTGAAACGGCTTGGCGCGCTCGATCAGTTCGGCCAGCCCCGGCTCGTTCGGATCGCGCGGCTTGCCGGGGTGGATGATCGCGACCTGGCACGACTCGGCCGCTTCGACGAGGTGTCGGAAGGTCCCCGCGGTGATGTCCTTGATGTAGGCCTGCTTGTTCTCGTTGTAGGCGAACATGCGGTCGTTGATGCTGGTGCATTCGCCGCAGCTCGGGCAGCGCGCGGTCTCGATCCACGCCTCGTCCGACGGCGGCTTCTCGGCGGGCGCGGCCTCGGCCGGGGCGGCCTCGGCCGCGGCGTGCACCGCCGGCGTCGGGACCACCGCGGCGGGCCGCACGGCGCCGCGCAGGGCCTCGATCTCCTTCTGCTTCTGCGCGTCCCACGCGGCCTTCTCGCGCGCGAGCAGGCGCTCGGCATGCGAGTCGTGCACGCCGCCGTGCTCCTGCAGCCGGTGCCAGAGCAGGAGGCTCCTGCGCGTGGCGGACATCAGCCGCGCATCGACGACGACCCGGTGCAGCACATCGTCCTCGTCGACCGCGAGCAGGTACGGCACGCGCTGCGCGGCGTCGCGTTCGTTCAGCGCCAGCCAGTCCGCGGCCGGGGTCATCGTCGCGTTCCAGCTCTCGCGCGGCACGCGCGCAAAGTGGCCGGCGTAACGCGCGTCGCACAGCGCGAAGTCGGCGAACGTGAACGCGACGGGCTCGCGCGCGCGCTGCAATGCTTCGTCGGCGAACTCGACCGCGTCGAGCCGCCAGTCGCCGTCGGGTTCCGGGTTGTTCTCGAGCGAAAAGCGCGCGGCCCAGTTCTCGCCCGCGGCGGCATCGTAGGAGAAGGCCGGAAACGCGCGCGCTTCCATCGCCGCCGCCGCGGTCAGGTACGGCGGCAGCCGCGCGGCCGGTGTCGCCGTGCCGGCGAACACGGTGAAGAGCGCGGGGCCCTGGCAGGCGAGCCCGCGCGCGATCCTCTCGCGCAGCGCATACAGGTTCGAACTGGCCGACTGCAGCACGAACATGCCGCCCAGTCCCATCGCCGTCGTCGCCAGGCGGGCGCTGCGCACGCCGAAGGCGAAGTGGCCGGTGCCGATCGAGGTGTCCTCGAGCAGGTCGTCGACCAGCACCAGCACCTTGACCGGTAGGCCGGACGACAACATGTCGAGCAGGCCGGCGTTTTCCGGCGCGTCGTTGCGGCCGGGCGGGATGCACACCAGGTAATCGGGGAACAGCGCCAGCTCCGCGGCGGTCAGCGCGCGTTCGTCGAAGCGCGCGAAGAACGCGTCGTCCTTGTCCTCGACGTAGCGGCCTGCGCCTTCGAGCTCGGCGATCGCCATCGCCTTGACCAACTGCACCATCGCCGGCAGCCGCGTGCGATACGCATCGGCCGCGGCGGCGCAGTTGTCGAAGCAGTAATCGAGCGCCGGGGTGGTCGAATCCGGACCGGGATAGAAGCCTTGCGTGCGCAGCAGCGACAGCGCCCACTCGATCCGCTGCCGGCGCGCGGGCGGCAGTTCATCGCGCGGCGTGTTGCGGCGGATCAGCGCCGACATCAGGCGGAAGTCGAACGCGTCCGCATCGGCTCCGCCGACCGCGGCGCGCAGCGCTTCGGGACGCTGGCCGGCTTCGGAGTGAACGTACGCAGCGCGCAGGATGTCGGTCAGCTTGCGCATCAGCCGGTCGATCTCGGCGCGGAAACGGCGCGCCTTGCCGGCCTGCGCGGCGCGCCACGCGTGCGTCAGCAGCCGCGCCGGCGCGGCCGAGTCGCAGTCGATCACCGCGCCGTCGAACTTCAGCGCCGCGGCCGTGAGCCGCAGCACCTCCTCGACTTCCGCATCGCGGCCGGCGACGCGCGCTGCGGCCTGTTCCCACAGTTCGGTGAGGCGACCGGTCACGCCGTGCGCGACCTGCCATCGAATGTCTCGTTCCAGCCGCAGCACGTGACGGCGCAGCCGCTCGCCCTCGATGCCGCGCGGCGCCAGGTCGGCGAGCAGGCGATCGACGGTGGCCGACAGCGGCGCCGCGAACTCGGGGCCGGCCGCATCGTCGATCAGCACCAGCGGATAGTCGTAGCGCAGCTTCGTCAAGTCGCGGTAGCCCGCGAGCAGCGCGGGGCGCAAGCCTTCGGCGTCGATCGGCAGCGCGTCGGCCGCGCGCTTGCCGGTCATGTGGAACAGCATCGGGTCCTGATGTGTCGCGGCCATGTCCATGGCGCTTGCCTCTTCAGTGTTCCTGGATCACGCCGCCTGTGCCAGGTTCTGGTCCGGCCAGATCGTGAACTTGTCGAGTTCCTTCTCCAGCCCGGCGCGGATCGCCTCCGGGGTGCGCGGTCCGCCGGCATGGCGCAGATCCTCGTAGCAGGGCACGTCGGGGTTGTGATACAGGATGCCGACCGGGATCGGGTCGATCGTCGAGGCGATCTCGCGCGCCTCGTGGATGTTCAGCGGGTCGTGCGCGCGCTGGTTCTTGTAGATGCGCGAAATCTCGCTGCTCGGCTGCAGGCCATTCTCGTGCGTCAGCAGCAGCGTCTTGCCGGGATCGTGCAGCCACGGCTCGAACATCTTCGGCAGCCACTCGGGGCAGCGCTGGATGATGCGGACGAACGAGAAACCGCGGTGGTGGAAAGCCTGGCTGATGATGTCGTACAGCAGCTCGGGGATCCAGTCCACGCCCTGGGCGACGAAGGAGACGTTCTGCACCCCGAGCGTGACCGTCAGCGGATTGAGTGCCTCGAGCACGGTACCGCGCGGCGTGGTGTTGCTCTTCATGCCGAGCGGGGAGGTCGGCGACGCCTGCTTCTTGGTCAGGCCGTAGACCTGGTTGTCGTGCAGGATCGCCGTCAGATTCATGTTGTAGCGGATCGCGTGGATCCAGTGCGCCGCGCCGATCGAGCAGCAGTCGCCGTCGCCGGTGTTGACGAACACGTGCAGGTCGGGGCGCGCCATCTTCACGCCCTCGGCGAGCGGAAACGCGCGGCCGTGGATGCCGTGAAAGCCGTACGTCTTCATGTAGTGCGGGAAGCGGCTCGAGCAGCCGATGCCCGACACGAACACGGTGCGCTCGGGCGCGAGGTCTTCGTCGCGGCACAGCCGCTGCACGGCCGCGAGGATCGCGTTGTCGCCGCAGCCGGTGCACCAGCGCGGCACGCCGCCCTGATAGTCCTCGAGCCTGTGGTGCTCCTCGTGCAGACGGATCAGCGTCTTGGAGACGGGGATCGCCATGTCCATGGGTGAGATCCTTCAATCAGTGACTCCCTCTCCCACAGCAGTGGGAGAGGGTTGGGGTGAGGGTACGAACGCATCGCCGATTGGGGCATGCGCCGCAAGTCGACATCCGAGCGCCCTCATCCCCCGCCTTCTCCCGCCGATGCGGGAGAAGGGGCCGAACAAGCCGTCTGTGCAGTTCATCGTGTTCATTCTTCTCACGGCTTCTCGTTCAGCTTCGCGCGCAATGCGTCGACCACGTTGGCGGGCTTGATCGGCTGCCCGCGCGCCTCGCTCCAGCAGTCGACGTCGACCAGGTAGCGGGATCGAAGCATCAGCGCCAGCGCCGAATAGCGGCGGTTGTCGGCGTCGATCAGTTCGTCCTCCATGCGATCGGACCAGTTGCCCTCGATCGTCATCACCTTGCGGAAGCGCTTCATGATCTCGCCGATGCCGGAGGCCATCGGCTGCAGGAAGCGCAGGTGCAGCGACGACACCTTCAGTCCCTCGGCGCGCAGCCGGTCGACCGCTTCCTCGATCACGCCCTGCGTGCTGCCCCAGCCGACGACGAGAAGTTCACCTTCAGGATCGCCGTAGACCGGCGGCGTCTTAAGCGTCTTCTGCAGCGCGGCCAGCTTGAGGCTGCGCATCCGCAGGCCTTCCTCGTTGCTCGCCGGGTCGTACGCGACCTTGCTGGCGCGGTCGTGCGCCAGCCCGGTGATCGTGTGCATGCCGTTGGGCTGGCCCGGCACGTAGCGGCGCGCGATGCCGGTGACCGGATCCCAGTCATACGGCTTTGCGCCCACGGGCACCGGCGCCTGGTCGATCGGCGGCGCCAGCCAGTCGTCGCGGAAGTTCGGCCGCGGGAACGGCTGCTGCGCGGTCGCGAGGCTCGCATCCGACAGCACGACGACCACCATGTTGAAGGTCTCGGCGATCTTGCGCGCGGTGATCATCGAGTAGAAGCAGTCCTCGATGCCCGACACCGCCATCACCACCTTCGGCGCGTCGCCGTGCGAGCCGAACACCGAGGCCAGGAGGTCGCCCTGTTCGACCTTGGTCGGCTGGCCCGTGCTCGGGCCGCCGCGCTGCACGTTGACGACGACCAGCGGAATCTCTGCCATCACCGCCAGGCCGATGCCTTCCTGCTTCAGCGAGTAGCCCGGCCCCGACGTGATCGTGACCGCGCAGCGGCCGGCGTACGAGGCCCCGATCGCGAACGCGCACGCGGCGATCTCGTCCTCAGCCTGGTGCACCAGCCCGCCGACGCGCTCGAAGCACTCCGAAAGATAGTGCGAGGCCGAGGTCGCCGGCGTGATCGGATACATCGCGCAGATGTCCATGCCGGAGGCGAGCACGCCGAGCGCGATCGCCGTGTTGCCGTTGACGACGATCTGCGGAACGCTCGCGCGCTGCGCCGGGATCGAGTATTTGAAATCGAGGTTCTTCTCCGCCCACGCGTAGCCGGCTTCGAGCAGCCCCTGGTTGACGCGGATGATCTTGTCTTCCTTCTTGCCGAAGGTCAGCGCGACCTGCTCGCGCGCGAGCCCGAGGTCGAAGCTGTAGATGCTCGACAGGATGCCGAGCACGAACATGTTCTTGCCGCGCTTGGCGTCGGCCATCAGCGCGCGGCATTCGCGCTCCAGCGGCACCTCGATCACGCGGTAGCCGTCCTTCAGCAGCGCGTCGACGGTTTCCGTGTACGACTTGACGATCGCCGGATCGCGATGTTCACGCCACATGCTTTCCAGCAGGATGGTGGCGCCCTTCTTCAGTTCGCCCGCGCGCACGCGGCCGAGCAGCACCTGTTCGTTGAACGCGACCGCCAGATCGGTTTCGTCGCCGCCGTTGGTCACGCGCTTCGAACCGATGCGGATGCGGATGCCGCTGGCGCCGGCCACGCTCCGCGCCGGCGGCTGGATCTCGGCCGGGATGATCTCCACCGTCCAGATGCCGTTGCCGCTGCGCGCGGCGATCGCGGCGAGCGACTGGCCGCAGCGCTGCGCGCCTTCGCCGGAGTCGCTGATCACCTCCACGATGTGTTCGTTGAGGACGGTCGCGGATTTGGCAACCGGTCGTTCGAGGACGGCGGCGTTCATCGGGCTGGTCTTCCGTCGCCCCGGCGCAGGCCGGGGCCTAAGTTCAACCGCTGCGAATTGGGCCCCGGCCTGCGCCGGGGCGACGTGCCAAGTGAGTTCATCTACGCGATCCGCACACGCGCAAAGTTGTGTTCGTTGCGATCGATGCCGAAGCGGCGCGCGGCGGTCTCCGGTGCGGGCTGGTAGACGACATCGCTGTCGCGCAGCCCCAGATACGCCTTCATCGAGCGCGCCGCCTTGCGGCCCGCGCCCATCGCCTCGATCACCGTTGCAGCCCCCGTGACGATGTCGCCGCCGGCGTACACGCCGGCGATCGAGGTCGCGAGGTTGTCGTCCGTGGCGATGTAGCCCCACTTGCTCAGCTTCAGCTTCGACGTCTGGCCGATGATCGGATTGGCGTTGGTGCCGATCGCGAACACCACGCTGTCGCAGACGAACTCGAACTCGCTGCCGGGCACCGGCACCGGGCGGCGGCGGCCGGACTCGTCGGGCTCGCCGAGCTCCATCTTCACGCACCTCAGCGCGCGCACGTTGTTGTTGGCGTCGCCGAGGATCTCGACCGGGCTGGTCAGCCAGTTGAAGTCGATGCCTTCTTCCTCGGCATGATGGATCTCCTCAACCCGCGCCGGCGCTTCCTTCTTCGAGCGGCGGTAGATGCAGTGCACGCTTTCGGCGCCCAGCCGCAGCGACACGCGCAGCGCGTCCATCGCGGTGTTGCCGGCGCCGATCACCGCGACGTGCTTGCCCGGCTGCAGCGGCGTATCGAAGTTCGGGAAATCGCGCGCGCGCATCAGGTTGCAGCGCGTGAGCAGCTCGTTGGCCGACAGCACGCCGTTGAGCGATTCGCCCGGGATGCCCATGAAGCTCGGGTAGCCCGCGCCGGTGCCGATGAACACCGCGTGGAACCCCATCTCGGTGATCATGTGCTCGATCGTGAACAGCCGGCCCACAAGCGTGTTGCACTCGAAGCGCACGCCGAGTTGCCTGAGCTTGTCGATCTCGGCGTCGATCACCTCGTTCGGGAGGCGAAAGTCGGGGATGCCGTACTTCAGCACGCCGCCCGGCGTGTGGAACGCCTCGTAGACGACGACCTCGCAGCCGGCCTTTGCCATGTCCGCCGCGCACGCCATTCCCGCGGGGCCCGCGCCGACGATGCCGACGCGAAAGCCGCTCGGCTCGATGTACGGCACGTTGGCCCAGCCTTCCTTGATCGCCAGGTCGCCGACGAAGCGCTCGAGCCGCCCGATCGCCACCGGCTCGAGCGTGTCGCCCACGGTGCACACGCCTTCGCACTGGTTTTCCTGCGGGCACACGCGGCCGCAGATCGACGGCAGCAGGTTGGTGTCTGTGATGATGTCGTACGCGCCGTGGTAATGCTTGTCGGCGATCTTCTGGATGAACGCCGGGATGTCGATGCCGACCGGGCAGCCGCGCACGCACGGCTCGTCCGGGCACTGCAGGCAGCGCTCGGCTTCGCGCTGCGCGTCGGCGAGGCTGTAGCCGCACGCGACCTCCAGGAAATTCTTCGCGCGCTCGCGCGGATCCTGCTCCGGCATCGGCGTGCGTTCCTGCGGGATCGTGCGGATCGTCTTCTTCCTTGCTGCCATCGTGCTCACCCGTCGGTCGAAGGCCGGTCGAGTTCCATGCGCTCGACCTGCGGTTCGGCGATTGCGCTCAACCGGCAGCTCTCCTGCCACTTCAGCATTGCCTTCTGCTCCGCGGGCTTGAAGCGGCCCAGCCGCGCCATCAGGTCGTCGAAGTCGACCTGATGGCCATCGAAGTCGGGGCCGTCGACGCAGGCGAACTTCACCTGGTCGCCGATCTTCACCCGGCAGCCGCCGCACATGCCGGTGCCGTCGACCATCACCGGATTGAGGCTCACGACGGTCCTGATCTTGTGCGCGCGCGTGGCCTCCGCGCAGCCCTTCATCATGATGGGCGGGCCGATCGCGACCACTTCGTCGATGTCCCTGTGCCGCGCGATCGCCTGCTTGATCCCTTCGGTGACGAGGCCCTTGAGGCCCGCCGATCCGTCGTCGGTGCAGACGATCAGCTCGTCGCACACGGCCGCGAACTTGTCCTGCCAGAAGATCAGGTTGCGGTTGCGAAAGCCGATCACGCCGATCACGTAGGCGCCGCATTCCTTGTAGGCGCGCGCCTGCGGATAGATCGGCGCCACGCCAAGCCCGCCGCCGACGCACACCACCTTCTTCGCGGCGCCGATGTGGCTCGGGATTCCCATCGGCCCGACCACCGCGAAGAGCGTGGTGCCGACACGGCAGTTCTGCTGCATCTCGCGCGTCGTCTTGCCGACCGCCTGGATCACGAGGGTGATCGTTCCCTTGTCGCGGTCGAAGTCGGCGATCGTCAGCGGGATGCGCTCGCCGTGCTCGTGCTCCATCACGATCACGAACTGGCCGGGCCTGGCGGCGCGGGCCAGCAGTGGATGCGCCACCTCGAGCAGGTAGGTGACGTCCGAAAAGTCCTCGCGCGCGACGATGCGGTACGCGGCGTCCGTGTTCGCATGCGCCATGCGGGTCTCCCAGTTGCGCGGTTCTCCGCGCGCCCGCGGCTGCGGCTCGCGCGGCGATGAGGCGAACTACCTCACGTAGGCCGCAGCTTCATGCGAGCGGCGCCGGCTGGTATTGATCTTCGGCAAGCAACGTCGGATGCGCGCCGGCGGCGTGGCGCTCAGATCAGTTCGGCGTTCAGCGCCTGCAGCGCGGCGGCGCCGGGACACAGCTCCGCTTCGCCGAGACGGGCGAGCGGCGTTTCGACGGTGTTCAGGTGCTCGTGCAGATCGTCGGCCGACGGGTCGACGAACAGCAGCCCGGTCACGATCTCGCCGCGCGCATGATGCTGGTAGATATGGCTGATCGCCGCGAGGCGGTCGCAGGGATCGTAGCCGTCGGCGAGCTTGCGCAGCCGCAGGGTGCTGCCGTCGTGCTGTGTGATCTCGATCACTTCGCCCGGCTCGTAGCGGGCGGTGATCACGTCGCGCTTCGGCACAAAGTCGAGCCGGTTGACCGCGTCGTTGTGCGCGCGGACGTAGTCATAGCTCTTGGTGCTGCCGGGGTGGTTGTTGAACGCGACGCACGGGCTGATGACGTCGATCAGCGCGGCGCCGCGGTGATTGAGCGCGCCCTTGATCAGCGGCACCAGCTGTTCCTTGTCGCCGGAGAAGCTGCGCCCGACGTAGGTCACGCCGATCTGCAGCGCCAGTGAAACCATGTCGATCGGCGCGTCACGATTCATTGCGCCGCGCTTGGACTTCGAGCCCGCATCGGCGGTGGCGGAGAACTGGCCCTTGGTGAGGCCGTAGACGCCGTTGTTCTCGCAGATGTAGGTCATGTTGACGCCGCGCCGGATCAGATGCGCGAACTGGCCCAGCCCGATCGACGCCGAGTCGCCGTCGCCCGACACGCCGAGGTAGATCAATTCCCGATTGGCCAGATTCGCGCCGGTCAGCACCGACGGCATGCGGCCGTGCACCGAGTTGAATCCGTGCGAATTGCCGAGGAAATAGTCGGGCGTCTTCGACGAGCAGCCGATGCCGGAAAGTTTCGCGACCCGATGCGGCTCGATCGCCAGCTCCCAGCACGCCTGGATGATCGCGGCCGAGATCGAATCGTGGCCGCAGCCGGCGCACAGCGTCGAAATCTTTCCTTCGTAATCGCGCCGCGTGTACCCGAGCCGGTTGGTCGGCAATGTCGGGTGGTGCAGGGTGGGTTTGGTGAGGTAGGTCATGAGAGTCGGCAGCTTTCAGTCGGCAGTCGGTAGCCTTGAGTCGGCAGTCGGCAGCGTCTTGCGCTATTCGGCCGCGTTGGCGCCACGCGGCGCTGAACCGGCGACGGCACGCAGGCTGCCGACTGCGGACTGCCGACTGCCGACCATCTTTCCGATGGCGCCCGCGATGAAGCGCGCGGTGACCGGCGTGCCGTCGTAGTGCAGGACAGGGACCAGCTTCGCCGGATCGATCTCGAGTTCGTTGACCAGCAGCGTTCGCAGCTGCCCGTCGCGGTTCTGCTCGACCACGAACACCGTGTCGTGCTCGGCGATGAACTGCGCGACCGAATCGGTGAACGGGAATGCGCGCACGCGCAGCCGGTCCAGATGGAGGCCGTCGGCCTCGAGCATGCCGATCGCCTCGCTCATCGCCGGGCTGGTCGAGCCGAAATAGATGGCGCCGCAACGCGACTTCTGCGACGCGCGGCGAACGACCGGCTGCGGCACCAGCTTCTTCGCGGTCGCGAACTTCTTCAGCAGCCGCTCCATGTTGTACACGTAGTCGGGCCCGGCTTCGGAATAGCGCGCGTACGCGTCCTTGGTGGTGCCGCGCGTGAAGTACGCGCCCCGGGTCGGATGCGTCGCGGGCAGCGTGCGCCACGGAATCCCGTCGCCATCGACGTCGAGGTAACGGCCGAAGAACTTGCGGCTCGTCTCCAATTGCGCGGCCGTCATCAGCTTGCCGCGGTCGTAGCGACGCGAGTCGTCCCACGCCAGCGGCGCGCACAGCCGGTGGTTCATGCCGATGTCCAGATCGCTCATCACGAAGATCGGCGTCTGCAGCCGGTCGGCGAGATCGAGCGCGGCGGCGGAAAAATCGAAGCACTCGCGCGGATCCTCCGGAAACAGCAGCACGTGCCGGGTGTCGCCGTGCGACGCATACGCGCACGACAGCAGATCGGCCTGCTGCGTGCGCGTCGGCATGCCGGTCGAAGGTCCGCCGCGCTGCACGTCGATGATCACGGCGGGGATCTCGGCGAAGTACGCGAGCCCGATGAACTCCTGCATCAGCGAGATGCCCGGGCCCGAGGTCGCGGTGAACGCGCGCGCGCCGTTCCACCCGGCGCCGATCACAATGCCGATCGAGGCCAGCTCGTCCTCCGCCTGAACGATCGCATAGCGGTTCCTGCCGGTCGCCTTGTCGACGCGGTAGCGCGCGCAGTACTTCTGGAACGCCTCGGCCAGCGACGACGACGGCGTGATCGGGTACCACGCGCACACGGTGGCGCCGCCGTACACGCAGCCGAGCGCCGCTGCGGCGTTGCCTTCGATGAAGATCCGATCGCCGACCGCGTTGCGGCGCTCCACGCGCAGGCCGAGCGTGTCGTCGAGGTGCTCGCGGCCGTAGTGCAGGCCGGTCATGAACGCCTCGAGGTTCGGCTGCATCAGCCTGTCCTTGCCCTTGTATTGCTCGCCGAGCAGTTGCGCGATCACCTCCGGCTCGAGGCCGAGCATCGCCGACAGCGCGCCGACGTACATGATGTTCTTCAGCAGCTGCCGCTCTTTCGGGTCGGAGAACTTCCCCGCCGCCATCTCGGTGAGCGGCACGCCGATCACGTGGATGTCGGAGCGGAACTTCGACGGAGGCAGCGGCTTGGTGCTGTCGTAGAAGAGATACCCGCCGGGCTCGATCTCTGCCACGTCCTTGTCCCACGTCTGCGGATTCATCGCCACCAGCAGGTCGACGCCGCCGCGCCGGCCGAGATGGCCCTGCTCGGTCACGCGCACCTCGTACCAGGTCGGCAGGCCCTGGATGTTGGACGGGAAGATGTTGCGCGGCGAGACCGGCACGCCCATACGCAGGATGCTGCGCGCGAACAGTTCGTTGGCGCTGGCCGAGCCCGAGCCGTTGACGTTGGCGAACTTGACGACGAAGTCGTTGACCGCGGTGATCCGGCGCGGGCGCGCAACCGCGTACCGCGTTTCGAGGCTGCCTCGATCGGGTGCGCTCATCAGGCGGCCTTTCGCCGCGGCGGCCGGCAGGCGCGGCCGGCGTAGGGCAGATCCAGCATGAACTTCTGCATGTCCCACGCGCCGGTCGGACAGCGTTCCGCGCACAGCCCGCAGTGCAGGCACACGTCCTCGTCCTTGACCATCACGCGACCGGTCTTGAGCTGCGGCGACACGTACAGCGACTGATCGCGGTTCGCCGCCGGCGCGCGCAGGCGCGGGCGCAGGTCGTCCTCGGGGCCGTCGGCGGTGAAGTTGATGCAGTCGGTCGGGCAGATGTCGACGCACGCGTCGCACTCGATGCACAGCGGCGGGTTGAACACCGTCTGCACGTCGCAGTTCAGGCACCGCTGCGCTTCCTTCCATGCGGTGGCCGCGTCGAAGCCCAATTCCACTTCGACCTTGATGTTCTTCAGTGTCTGGTTGACGTCGCGCCACGGCACCTTGTGGCGAGCGTCCGCGGTCACGTCGTTGTCGTAACTCCACTCATGGATGCCCATCTTTTGCGACAGCAGCGTGACGCCGGGAACAGGGCGTTCGCGCACGTTCTCCGCGTGCAGCAGCTTGTCGATCGAGATCGCCGCCTGGTGGCCGTGCTCGACGGCCCAGATGATGTTCTTCGGGCCGAGCGCGGCGTCACCGCCGAAGAACACGTTCGACCGCGTCGACTGCAGCGTGACCTGGTCGAGCACCGGCATCCCCGAGCGGTCGAACTCGATGCCGAGGTCGCGTTCGATCCACGGAAATGCGTTCTCCTGCCCGACCGCGACCAGCACCTCGTCGCACTCGTAGATCGGGTCAGGCTCGCCGGTCGGCACCAGTTCGCGCCGGCCCTGCGCGTCGTACACCGCCTTGACCTTCTCGAACGACATGCCGATCAGGCGGCCGTCGCGGTGCAGGAACTCCTTCGGCACCAGGTAGTTCAGCATCGGGATGCCCTCGTGCATCGCGTCCTCCTTCTCCCACGGCGACGCCTTCATCTCGTCGAAGCCGGAGCGCACGATCACCTTGACGTCCTCGCCTCCGAGCCGGCGCGCGGTGCGGCAGCAGTCCATCGCGGTGTTGCCGCCGCCGAGAACGATCACGCGCCTGCCGATCCGGTCGACGTGGCCGAATGAGACCGACGCCAGCCAGTCGATGCCGATGTGAATGTGCGCGGCGGCCTCGGTGCGGCCGGGGATCGTCAGATCGCGTCCGCGCGGCGCGCCGCTGCCGACGAACACGGCGTCGAACCCCCGCGCCAGCAGCTCCTTCATCGAATCGATCCGCACGCCGGCACGAAAATCGACGCCGAGGCCGAGCACGTAGCCGACCTCCTCGTCGATCACTTGCTCCGGCAGGCGGAAGCGCGGGATCTGCGAGCGGATCATGCCGCCGGACCTGGCGTCCTGATCGAACAGCGTGACCTCGTAGCCGAGCGGAGTCAGGTCGCGCGCGACGGTCAGCGATGCCGGGCCCGCGCCGACGCAGGCCACCCGCTTGCCGGTCTTCGGCGACAGCAGCTTCGGCAGCCGCGCGCGGATGTCGTCCTTGCAGTCGGCGGCGACGCGTTTAAGGCGGCAGATCGCAACTGGCTCGGGGCGCTCGAGCTGCGCCTGCTCGACACGGCCGCGGCGGCAGGCCGGCTCGCACGGCCGATCGCAGGTACGACCGAGAATGCCGGGGAACACGTTGGACTTCCAGTTGACCATGTAGGCGTCCGAGTATTTGCCGGCGGCGATCAGCCGGATGTACTCGGGCACCGGAGTGTGGGCCGGGCAGGCCCATTGGCAATCGACGACCTTGTGGAAATAGTCGGGATTGCGGATATCGGTCGCTTGCAACGGGATCTCCTTCCGTTGGCCGGATCGGCGCAGACGGTCCGCGTGCTCGCCCTTGTGGGACCCGCGCGAAGCCCGGCCGTTCGCAGTCTATTACTCCAATGCGTGATCGGCGCGACTTGATCCCTCATGACGTTGTATGAACGTTCCGTGTCGGCATTCCGTCAACTCCGAGCTGAAGCGCGGTGGTACGATGCGCGGCCCTGTCGGCGGATACCGCACCCGGTACGCCGCAGGCTGCGGATCGACGCGACGGAATCCGTCACCGTGATCCCCGGACCCATGTCCGGACATCTTTGACGAGAAGCTCGTTTCGAAAGGTGAGCGCCATGATGAAGCAGTTCCAGGTCAACTCGTACCTGTTCGGCGGCAATGCGCCGTACGTCGAAGAGCTGTACGAGAAGTACCTCGACCACCCCGCCTCCGTGCCCGAGAAGTGGCGCGCGTATTTCGACCAGCTGCAGCTGGTCCCGGCGGCCGACGGCAATCCGCAATCACCCGACGTGGCGCACGCGCCGATCGTCGAATCGTTCGCTCTGCGCGCCAAGACCGGCACGCTGCGGCCGGCGGTCGCGCCGACCGATCTGTCGGTGGCGCGCAAGCAGGTCCACGTCCAGTCGATCATCGCCGCGTACCGCTTCCTCGGCGCGCGCTGGGCCGATCTCGATCCGCTGAAGCGGCAGGAGCGCCCGCACATTCCGGAGCTCGAGCCGGCGTTCTACGACCTGACCGAAGCTGACATGGACATCGTGTTCTCCGCCGCGAACACGTATTTCGGCCAGGAGCAGATGACGCTGCGCGAGATCGTCAAGGCGCTGCGGCAGACGTACTGCGGCACGATCGGCGTCGAGTACATGTACATCTCCGACCCGGCCGAGAAGCGCTGGTGGCAGCAGCGGCTGGAGTCGATGCGCTCGACCCCGACCTACAGCGCGGAGCAGAAGGCGCACATCCTCGAGCGGCTGACCGCGGCCGAGGGGCTCGAGCGCTATCTGCACACCAAGTTCGTCGGCCAGAAGCGCTTCTCCCTCGAGGGCGGCGAGAGCTTCATCGCCGCGATGGACGAGATCGTGATGCACGCCGGCGAGATGGGCGTGGAGGAGATCGTGATCGGCATGGCGCACCGCGGGCGCCTGAACGTGCTGGTCAACACGCTCGGCAAGATGCCGAAGGACCTGTTCGCCGAGTTCGAGGGCAAGGCGGCCGCCGATCTGCCGGCGGGCGACGTCAAGTACCACAACGGCTTCTCCAGCGACGTCACCACGCCGGGCGGCCCGGTGCACCTGTCGCTGGCGTTCAACCCGTCGCACCTGGAGATCGTCAACCCGGTGGTCGAGGGTTCGGTGCGCGCGCGGCAGGAGCGTAGAGGCGACCACCGGCGCGAGAAGGTGCTGCCGGTGCTGGTGCACGGCGACGCCGCGTTCGCCGGGCAGGGCGTGGTGATGGAGACACTGAACCTGGCGCAGACGCGCGGCTACAAGACCGGCGGCACCGTCCACATCATCATCAACAACCAGATCGGCTTCACCACGTCCGATCCGCGCGACTCGCGCTCGACGCTGTACTGCTCGGACGTGGTAAAGATGATCGAGGCGCCGGTGCTGCACGTCAACGGCGACGACCCGGAGGCGGTCGTGCTCGCCGCGCGCTTCGCAATGGAGTACCGGCAGCAGTTCAAGAAGGACGTGGTGATCGACATAGTGTGCTTCCGCCGCTTGGGACATAACGAGCAGGACACGCCGGCGGTCACGCAGCCGCTGATGTACAAGAAGATCGGTCAGCACCCGGGCACGCGCAAGCTGTACGCCGATCGCCTGGTCACGCAGGGCACGCTCGCCGCGGAGACGCCGGACGAGATGGTCAGGGCGTACCGCGCGGCGATGGATGCCGGACGCCAGACGGTCGAACTGGTGCTGACCAACTACAAGAGCAAGTACGCGGTCGACTGGTCGCCGTTCCTGAATCGAAAGTGGACCGACCACGCCGACACCGCGGTGCCGATCGCGGAGCTGAAGCGGCTCGCCGAGCGGCTGACCACGGTGCCAGCCCACTTCAAGCTGCACCCGCTGGTCGAGAAGGTGATCGGCGACCGGCGCGCGATGGGCGAAGGCAGGATTCCGCTCGACTGGGGCATGGCCGAGCATCTGTCGTTCGCGTCGCTGGTTGCCAGCGGCTATCCGGTGCGTATCACCGGGCAGGACAGCGGCCGCGGCACCTTTTCGCACCGGCACGCGGTGCTGCACGACCAGAACCGGGAACGCTGGGACGCCGGCGCCTACATCCCGTTGCAGAACGTCGCCGACAACCAGGCGCAGTTCCTGGTGATCGACTCGGTGCTGTCGGAGGAGGCGGTGCTCGGCTTCGAGTACGGCTATTCGTGTGCGGAGCCGAACGCGCTGGTGATCTGGGAGGCGCAGTTCGGCGACTTCGTCAACGGCGCACAGGTGGTGATCGACCAGTTCATCAGCTCGGGCGAGGTCAAGTGGGGACGGCAATCGGGGCTGACGCTGATGCTGCCGCACGGCTACGAAGGGCAGGGCCCCGAACACTCGTCGGCGCGGCTCGAGCGTTTTCTGCAACTGGCGGCCGACAACAACATGCAGGTCGCTCAACCGACCACCGCGGCGCAGATCTTCCACCTGCTGCGGCGGCAGATGATCCGGCCGTTCCGCAAGCCGCTGATCATCATGACGCCGAAGTCGCTGCTGCGGGCGAAGGACGCGGCGAGCGACCTGCAGGAGCTGGCGCGTGGCGAGTTCCAGACCGTGATCGCCGACAACGGCGAAGCCGAAGCCAAGCGCGTGAAGCGGATCATCCTGTGCTCGGGCAAGGTGTATTACGACCTCGTCGCCACGCGCAAGGAACGCGGCGTCGACGACGTCGCGATCCTGCGCGTCGAGCAGCTCTATCCGTTCCCGCACAAGGCGCTGGCGGCCGAGTTCAAGAAGTACCCGGCCGCCGCCGAGGTGATGTGGGTGCAGGACGAGCCGCAGAATCAGGGCGCATGGTTCTACGTGCAGCACCATCTGCTCGAGAACATGTCGAACGGGCAGAAGCTCGGCTACGCCGGCCGCGCCGCGTCGGCCTCGCCGGCGGTGGGCTACTACGCGATGCATATCGAGCAGCAGAAGGCGCTGCTCGACCAGGCGTTCGCGAAGCTCAAGGGCGTGGTTCTGAACAAATGAAAGAAGGATTGCGGATTGCGGATTGAGAATTGCGCCCGGCGGCAGTTCACGGAGTGCATCCCCGCAGTCACGCAGGCGAGTGGTCCCCCTTGGGGATCGGCCGCGGCAGTGTTGAAGTCGAGCGCAATCCGCAGTGCGCAATCCGCAATCCCAATGAATCAGGGAACAAGAAATGTCCATCGTTGAAGTCAAGGTGCCGCAGCTTTCGGAATCGGTCGCCGAGGCGACGCTGCTGCAGTGGAAGAAGAAGCCCGGCGATCCGGTCGCCGTCGACGAGGTGCTGATCGAGGTCGAGACCGACAAGGTCGTGCTTGAAGTGCCGGCACCCGGCGAAGGCGTGCTGGCGCAGATCGTCAAGGGCGACGGCACGACCGTGGTATCCGGCGAGGTGATCGCGACGATCGACACCGAGGCCAAGTCCGGCGCCAAGCCGGGGTCCGCCGCCGCGACCGCGCCCTCCGCGGCGCCGGCGCCGAAAGTCGCACCGGCGCCGGCGGCCGCCGGCGGGATTGCGATGCCCGCGGCGGCGAAGATGCTCACCGACGCCGGCATGTCGCCGGCGCAGGTCGCAGGCACCGGCAGGGACGGCCGCATTCTGAAGGGCGACGTGATCGCCGCGCAGGAAGCGGCGAGGGTCGCGCGCGCGCCGGCGCCGGCGCCGGCGGCACCGGCGGCGCGTCCTGCGCTGCCCGAGGTCAGGGCGCCGATCGATCTGCGCGCGCTGACCGATCGCCCCGAGCAGCGCGTGCCGATGTCGCGCCTGCGCCAGCGCGTGGCCGAACGGCTGGTGCAGTCGCAGTCGACCGCGGCCATCCTGACCACGTTCAACGAGGTCAACATGGCGCCGCTGATGGAGTTGCGCAACAAGTACAAGGACAAGTTCGAGAAGGAGCACGGCGTGAAGCTCGGCTTCATGTCGTTCTTCGTCAAGGCGGCGGTGGCGGCGCTGAAGAAGTTCCCGATCGTCAACGCGTCGGTCGACGGCGCCGACATCGTCTATCACGGCTACTTCGACATCGGCATCGCGGTCGGCTCGCCACGCGGGCTGGTGGTGCCGATCCTGCGCGACGCCGACCAGATGACGTTCGCCGACATCGAGAAGAAGATCGCCGACTTCGGCAAACGCGCCGGCGAAGGCAAACTCGCGATCGAGGAACTCACCGGCGGCACGTTCTCGATCAGCAACGGCGGCGTGTTCGGCTCGATGCTGTCGACCCCGATCATCAACCCGCCGCAGAGCGCGATCCTCGGCATCCACGCGACCAAGGAGCGCGCGGTGGTCGAGAACGGCCAGATCGTCGTGCGGCCGATGAACTACCTCGCGCTGTCGTACGACCACCGCATCATCGACGGCCGCGAGGCGGTGCTGTCGCTGGTGGCGATGAAGGAGGCGCTCGAAGATCCGGCGCGCCTGCTGCTCGAGGTCTGATTCATGAGCAAGGCATTCGACGTGGTCGTGATCGGCGCCGGCCCGGGCGGCTACATCGGCGCGATCCGCGCTGCGCAACTCGGCTTCAGCGTGGCCTGCATCGACGACTGGAAAAACGCCAAGGGCGGCCCCGCGCCCGGCGGCACCTGCACCAACATCGGTTGCATTCCGTCGAAGGCGCTGCTGCAGTCGTCGGAGAACTACGAGCACGCCGCGCGCCACTTCAAGGACCACGGCATCGAGGTCAAGGACCTGACGATGGACGTGACGCAGATGCTGGCGCGCAAGAGCAAGGTGGTGGCGCAGAACAACGACGGCATCCTGTACCTGTTCAAGAAGAACAAGATCGCGTTCTTCCACGGCCGCGGCTCGTTCGCGGGACAGGGTGACGGGGGCTATCAGATCAAGGTCAACGACGAGACGCTGACGGCCAAGCACGTGATCGTCGCCACCGGGTCGAATCCGCGCGCGCTGCCCGGCGTGGCGTTCGACGAGAAGCTCGTCCTGTCGAACGACGGTGCGCTCGCGATCCCGGAGGTACCGAAGCGTCTCGGCGTGGTCGGCGCGGGCGTGATCGGGCTGGAGATGGGGTCGGTGTGGCGGCGGCTCGGCGCCGAGGTGACCGTCCTCGAAGCGCTGCCGACCCTTCTCGGCGCGGCCGACGAGTCGATCGCGAAGGAAGCGCAGAAGGCGTTCACCAGGCAGGGCCTGAAGATGCACTTCGGCGTCAACATCACCGGCGTGAAGACGGCGAAGAACGCGGTCACGGTCGAGTACACCGACAACGCCGGTGCGGCGCAGACGCTCGCGTGCGACAAGCTGATCGTGTCGATCGGACGCGTGCCGAACACGGCCGGGCTGGCACCCGAGGTCGTGGGCTTGCAGCTCGACGAGCGCGGTTTCGTGGTGGTCGACGACGAATGCCGCACCAATCTGCCGAACGTGTGGGCGATCGGCGACGTGGTGCGCGGGCCGATGCTCGCGCACAGGGCGGAGGAAGAGGGCGTGGCGGTGGCCGAGCGGATCGCCGGCCAGCACGGGCACGTCAACTTCAACACGATCCCGTGGGTGATCTACACGTCGCCCGAGATCGCTTGGGTCGGCCGGACCGAGCAGCAGCTCAAGAGCGAAGGTCGCGCGTACAAGTCGGGCTCGTTCCCGTTCTCCGCCAACGGCCGCGCGCGCGCGCTCGGCGACACGACCGGGCTGGTCAAGTTCCTCGCCGACGCGAAGACCGACGAGATCCTCGGCGTGCACATGATCGGCCCGCTGGTTTCGGAGCTGATCGCCGAGGCGGTCGTCGCGATGGAGTTCCGCGCGTCCAGCGAAGACATCGCGCGCATCTGCCACGCGCACCCGTCGCTGTCCGAGGTCACCAGGGAAGCGGCGCTGGCGGTGGAGAAACGGACGCTGAACCTCTAGTGATCCGTGATCTGTGATCCGTGATCCGTTGACGGTGCACTGCGATCGGCTTTCACGGATCACCGATCACGGATCACGGATCACGGATCACGAGATGACCTTCCGCTCCCACCTCTCCACCCTGCTGGCGGAGCGGGATTACACGCTCGACCGCTCGCAGCAGCGCGCCGCCGAGCGGCTGGCGCGGCTCGACGCGGACTGGGCCGATTACAAGTACGCCCGACGCAATGCGTTCCTGAAGCTCGTCAGCCGGCCGGAGATTCCGCGCGGCGTCTACCTCTACGGCGCCGTGGGCCGCGGCAAGAGCTTCCTGATGGACTGCTTCTTCTCCGCGGTGCCGCTGATCCGCAAGACACGCATCCACTTCCACGAGTTCATGCGCGGCGTGCACCGCGAACTGGACGAGCTGAAGGGCACGCAGGATCCGCTCGACGAAGTGGCGCGCCGCATCGCGCGCCGCTACCGGCTGATCTGCTTCGACGAGTTCCACGTGTCCGACATCGCCGACGCGATGATCCTGCACCGGCTGCTGACGCGCCTGTTCGACCTCGGTGTCGGCTTCGTGATGACGTCGAACTATGCGCCCGCGGCGTTGTACCCGGATGGGCTGCACCGCGACCGCTTTCTGCCGGCGATCGAGCTGCTGCAACGGCAGCTCGACGTGCTGCAGGTCGACGCGGGGATCGACTATCGCGAGCGCGCGCTGGAGAAGATCGACGTGTACCTGACGCCGCTCGGCGCGCCCGCGGAGCAGAGGATGCAGGCGGCGTTCCGCGAGATCGCGGAGACCGAGGACGACGATCCCGTGCTGCGCATCGAATCGCGCCAGATCCGCGCACTCCGGCGTGCCGGCGGCGTGGTGTGGTTCGACTTCGCGGTGCTGTGCGGCGGGCCGCGCTCGCAGAACGACTACCTGGAGATCGCCGCCCAGTTCCACACCGTGCTGCTGTCGAACGTGCCGCAGATGTCGGCGGGCCAGTCGAGCGAGGCGCGACGCTTTACGTGGCTGGTCGACGTGCTCTACGACCACGGCGTGAAGCTGATCGTCTCCGCCGCGGTCGATCCCGAACTGCTTTACACCGCCGGCGCGCTGGTGGTGGAGTTTCGGCGCACGGCGTCGCGGCTGGCCGAGATGCAGACGAAACGCTATCTCGAAGCGCCGCGGCGCGCGGTCGCTGCGCGCCTATGAAGACGGCAGGCGCCTTCGTCGCGGCGCTGCTGCTGGCGGCAGCCGCTCACGCGGCCGAGGATCCGCTGCAGCGCGACTACGCGGCCGGTTCGATCAGCACGCGCGAGCAGGCCGCCGCGGCCACGCAGGCGGCCGGCGCCCGCGCCGGCGAGCTCGAGCGGGAGTACGCGCGCGCGATGCAACGCTGCGCGACCGTGGTGCTGGTCACCAGTTGCCAGGACGACGCGCGCCGCCGGCGCGATGCGCAACTGCGCGAGGTCGAGCGCGTGCGGCGCGAGGCGCGCGCGGTGACGCGGCGGCTCGATGCCGAAGCTCGCGCGCGCGAAAGGGCGGACGAGGAAGCGCACCGCGCCGCCGCGGCGCCGCAGAGGGCCGAACAGGCCGCCAAGTCGCGCGCGGCGTCTGAGGCGCGTCAGCGTGCGGCCGAGCAACGCGAATCGAAGGCACCGACGCCGCGCGCCCCGAAGGCGGCGTCGCCGCCGCAGGAACTCACCGCCGAGCAGCGCGCCGCGAACCTCAAGCACCTGCAGGACAAGCAGCGCGCCGCCGCCGAGTACGCGCAGCGCAAGGCGAAGGAGCGCGAGGACAACGCGCGCCGGCGCGAGCAGCGCCGGCTGGAGCGCGAGGCGGAAGCGAAGAAGCGTGCCGCCGCCGCGCAGCCGAACTGAACCGCTACGCGGGCTTGTCTTCGCCGTTGCGCGGCGGCTCGTCGTCGAACCACAGCGTGGCGGTCGGCAGCCGCTTGGTCGGCTCGGGCGCCTCGAGCTTCACGATCGCCAGCGCGAGGTTGTCGCCGCGCGACTGCGCGCGCTCGCGCGCGATACGCACGATGTGCTCGGACGCCTCGCGCGGCGTCAGGCTGTGCAGCAGCGAAGCGAGCTCCTGGTCGTCGAAGTACGCCCACACGCCGTCGCTGCACAGCAGGAAGGCGTCGCCGACGCGCAGATGATCGATCTCGTCGATCACCAGCGCCGGCGGGCGCGTGACGCCGAGCGCGCTGACCAGCACGTGCTTCAGGTGGCGCGCCGCATGCTCGGCCTCCTTCGTCTTGCCTTCGGCCTCGAGGTGCGCGGCGTAGGTCTGGTCCGCGGTCCGGTGCAGCAGCCGCCCGCCGCGGAACAGATACAGGCGACTGTCGCCCGCGTGCGCCCAGATCGCGTAGTCCTTGCGCACGATCAGCGCCACGATCGTCGAGTGCGGTTCCTTTTCGCTCGACAGTGCGGTCAGGCGGATCACCGTGTGCGCCTCGGTCGCGATCTGCTCGAGCAGCGCGCGCAGCCCGCCGGCATCGCTTTCCGCCAGCTCCTGGAACACGTGGTCGGCGGTGCTGATCACCTGGTCCGACGCCATGCGCCCGCCGCTGCGCCCGCCCATACCGTCGGCGACCACCGCGAGCAGCGCGTTTGGATGCCGCTTGCTGGTGATCAGTGCGACGCGATCCTGCTGCTCGGCGCGATCGCCGATGTGTTCGGCGGTGCAGGCGGTGACCTTGAAGCGCGACATGGAAGGCGAGAAGTGTCGCGCGAGTCTAGCGACGACCGCGACCGCGCACGGGCGCCGAACGGATGAGCGGTCCTGTTAGCATGTTGCAATGCTGCCTCAGGCAAGTCACGCGGAGGGCGGGATCATGGAGTCGGACGAGATCAAGCGCCGCATCATCGAACTACAGGTCGAGCATCGCGATCTGGACGAAGCGATCGCCCGACTCGCCGAGCAGCCCGGCATCGACGAGATCCGGCTGCGCCGGCTGAAGAAGCGCAAGCTGCAGATCAAGGACGCGATCTACATGCTGCAGATGCAGCTCGTGCCCGACATTCCGGCGTGAGCGGCCGCGCTTCGGCCGTTACCGACCCCGAACAGGACAGGCTCGCCGCGGTCCGCCGCCGCGTCGCGGCCGCGTTCGGACCCGACGGCGTTCTCGCGGCGGCGGTGCGGGGATTCGTTCCGCGCGCCTCGCAGCGCGAGATGGCGCTGCGCATCTTCGACGCGATCAGCGAGCGCGGCACCTTCGTCGCCGAGGCCGGCACCGGCACCGGAAAGACCTTCGCGTATCTGGTGCCGGCGTTGCTCGCCGGCGGCAAGGTGCTGGTGTCCACGGCGACCCGCGCGCTGCAGGACCAGATCTTTCGCAACGACATCGCGACGCTGGCGCGCGCGCTCGGGCTGAAGCTCGAATCCGCGCTGCTCAAGGGCCGCCAGAACTACGTCTGCCTGTTGCGGCTGGCGCGCACCGAGGCCGAGGGGCTGCTGGCGTCGCGCCAGGATGTCGTCCACCTGCGCACGATCACGCGCTTCGCCAGGACAAACGCCAGCGGCGACCGCGCCGAACTCGCCGACGTGCCGGAGAACGCGTCGATCTGGCCGGCGGTCACTTCGACGCGCGAGAACTGCCTTGGCCAGGAGTGCCCGCGCTACGACGAGTGCTTCGTGTACCGCGCGCGGCGCGCGGCGCAGGCGGCCGACCTGGTGGTCGTCAATCATCACCTGTTCCTCGCCGACCTCGCGCTGCGCGACGATGCGATCCGCGAGTTCCTGCCGAAGGCCGACACGGTCGTGCTCGACGAGGCGCACCAGTTGCCGAAGATCGCGGCCGATTTCTTCGGCAACGGCTGGACGCTGGCGCAGTTGAACGATCTCGCGCACGACGCGCGCGCGCTCGGGCTGCACGCCGCGGCCGACGGCGCGCAATGGATTTCGCTGACGCAATCGATCGAGGCGGCCGGCCGGCACGTGCGGCTGGCGCTGGCCGAGCGGGGCCTGGCGCCCGGCGCCCGCGTCGCGCTCGAGAAAGTGGCGCGGCTGACCGATCTGCGCGCCCAGATCGGCCGCATCGACGCGGCGCTCGCCACGCTGGCCGACGCGGTGAATGGCAACGCGGGGCGCGACGCCGAGCTCGACGCGCTCGCGCCGCGGATCGCGGCGCTGCGCGAATCGATCGGCGCTTGGAGCGCGCCGCCGGTTGAGATCAGCGACGAGTACGCGCGCGGCGATGAGTTCGTGCGCTGGGTCGGGCTGACCGCGCACGGCGCGCAGTTCCAGGCCACGCCGCTGGCGCCAGGAGAGACCTTCGCGCGGCTGCGCGAGCAGCACCCGCAGGCGTGGATCCTGACCTCCGCCACGCTGACGCTCGCCGGATCGTTCGAACCGTTCCTGCAGGAGATCGGACTGGCCGACGCGCAGTCGCAGCGCTGGGACAGCCCGTTCGATTTCGCGCGCCAGGCGCTGCTGTATCTGCCCAAGACGATGCCGAGCCCGCTGGCGCGGGACTTCTCCGAGCAGGTCGCCGACGCCGCATGGCCGGTGATCGTCGCCGCGGGCGGGCGCACGTTCATGCTGTGCACGACGCTGCGCGCGGTCGAGCGCGTGGCCGAGCAGTTGCGCCGGCACATGGCGCGCGACGGCATCGAACAGCCGCTGCTGGTGCAGGGAACGAGCACGCGCACCGTGCTGCTGGAGGCGTTCCGCAGCTCCGGCAACGCGGTGCTGGTCGGCAGTGTCAGCTTCTGGGAGGGCGTCGACGTGCGCGGCGATGCGCTGTCGCTGGTCGTGATCGACAAGCTGCCGTTCGCGCCGCCGGACGATCCGGTGGTCGATGCGCGCATCCGGCGCCTGCGCGCGCTCGGCCGCAATCCGTTTCTCGAGTATCAGCTGCCGCAGGCGGTCACGCTGCTGAAGCAGGGCGCCGGCCGCCTGATCCGCGACGAGAACGATCGCGGCGTGCTGATGATCCTCGACGAGCGCCTGCTGTCGAAGCCGTATGGGAAGACCGTGCTGGCGAGTCTGCCGCCGTTTGCGCGGACGCGGAAGGAGCAAGAAGCCTGCGGCTTCTTCTCTCGTGATCCGTGATCCGTTCGTCGTGATCCGTGGCCGTGCACTGCGGCCAACGGATCACGGATCACCGATCACGGCTCACGAGCAGCTTGCTGTTCGGAAAGTTCGTCCGCAGCACCCGCTCCGCGTCCGCCTGCAGCGACGTCATGCCGAGCGCGCCGTAGGAGCGCGCGAGGATCGACAGCGCCTCTTCGGCCGCGGGCGTGCCCTGGTATTCGCGCAGCGCGTCCTGCGCGCGCTGGATCGCCGCCACGT
The DNA here is from genome assembly GCA_029778535.1 of Pseudomonadota bacterium. Classification (GTDB taxonomy): domain Bacteria; phylum Pseudomonadota; class Gammaproteobacteria; order Burkholderiales; family Burkholderiaceae_F; genus JAKOQB01. The sequence goes on from JAKOQB010000172.1 coordinate 75,186, forward strand.
ATGCGCCGCGCAGGTAGTAAAAGCGCGCAATGTTGACCTCGCTTTGCGCCAACGCATTGATCAGGTAATTCATGCGCGCGCGCGCGTCGGAAGCGTAGCGGCTGTCAGGGAAGCGCGTGACCAGTTCCTTGAATGCGTCGAACGCCTCCCGCATCGCCTTCGGGTCGCGCGAACTCGGATCCATCCCGAGCCGCGCGCCGAACAGACCGAGATCGTCGGAGAACGTTGCCAGCCCCTTCAGGTAGATCACGTAATCGGCGGCCGGGTGGTTCGGATTCAGCTTCAGGAAGCGATCGCACGCGGAGATCGCCTGCGCGGTCTCACCTTCCTTGTAGTAGGTATAGGCGATTTCCATCTGTGCCTGCTGCGCATAGCGGCCGAACGGAAAGCGCGCCTCGAGTTTCTCCAGCCAGTTGCGCGCGGTCTGCCAGTTGGCCGCCGCCATCTCGGTCTTGGCCTCTGCATATAATCGGTCGGCATCCCACTTCGCCGACGGATCGCGCTCGGTCGTCCCGCAGGCGGCGAGCAGGATCACGGCGCAGCCGAGCAGTGCCGCCGCGACCACGCGAAAGCGCGCACGCAGCCGATTCGAGATGTCGATCACGCGGGAGTCCGATGGTTCAGCAGGCGGCGATTATATCGACGCACCGATGAATGTTTGTGCGCGCGATGACGATCTCGACGACGCAAAAGCCTCTGAACCGCTGCGGCATCTGGTTGTAAGCGCGGCGGCGAGCGGCCAGCGCATCGACAAGGTGCTGGCGCAACTGCTGCCGCAGGTGTCGCGCAGCCGGATCCGGCAGTGGATCGAGCAGGGCGCGGTGCGGGTGAACCGGGAAACTCCGCGCGCACGCGACGCCGTGATCGAAGGCGACGTGATCGAAGTCGCGCCGCCGTCGGCGCCGGAGGCGCTCGCGTTCGCGCCCGAACCGATCGCGCTCGACATCGTGCACGAGGACGAGTCGATCATCGTGCTCGACAAGCCGCCGGGCCTGGTCGTGCACCCGGGTGCCGGCAACTGGTCGGGCACGCTGCTCAACGGGCTGCTCGCGCACGACGCGCGGCTGGCTCAGGTGCCGCGCGCGGGCATCGTGCACCGGCTCGACGCCGATACCAGCGGCCTGATGGTGGTGGCGCGCACGATCGAGGTGCAGACCGATCTCGTGCGGCAGCTGCAGGCGCGCAGCGTGCTGCGCGAGTACTGGGCGATCGTGATCGGAGCCGCGCCGCCGGCGGGAACGATCGACGCGGCGATTGGCCGCGACCCGCGCAATCCGGTCAAGTTCAAGGTGAGCCGCGCGCCGTCGGCGCGCGAGGCGCGGACAAGCTTTCGCCGCATCGAACGCGTGGCCGCCGGGCGCACCGAGCTTTCGTGGCTCGCATGCCGGCTGCAGACCGGCCGCACGCACCAGGTCCGCGTGCATCTGGAATCGATCGGCCATCCGCTGGTCGGCGATCCGCTGTATCGGCGTGGCCGTCCGCTGCAGGCGCCGGACGCGGCGCCGTGGACGCGCTTTGCGCGCCAGGCGCTGCACGCGTGCCGGCTGGCGCTGGTGCACCCGACGCGCGGCGAGACGCTGGCGTGGTTCCGCCCGCCGCCGGCCGACCTGCGCGAATTGATGCGCGCGCTCGGCTTCGGCCGCTGCGACCGTCCGCGCGACGTGTTCGAATGACGAAGTGCATGCACCCGGACTGGATCGTTCCGGACTGGGACCTGCCGGCGCGCGTGCGCGCGTTCGTCACCACGCGGGCGGGCGGCGTGTCGACCGGGCCCTGCCTCGGACTGAACCTCGGCCGCTCGACGGGCGACGATCCCGAGCACGTGGATCGAAACCGTGAACTGCTGCGTGCGGCCGTGCCCGCCGAGCCGCGCTGGCTGCGCCAGGTGCACGGCGCGACGGTGGTCGACGCGGCGCAGGTGGCCGCGCCGGTCGCAGCCGACGCCTCGTTCACCGCCGAGCCGAACGTCGTGTGCGTGGTGTCGGTCGCGGACTGCCTGCCGGTCTTCTTCGCGGATCGGCAGGGCCGGGCGGTCGCCGTCGCGCACGCGGGTTGGCGCGGGCTGGCGGCCGGCGTGCTGCAGGCAACTGCGTACGCACTGCGCGCGCGGCTCGGCGACGCGGACGCGCGCGTCCACGCGTGGGTGGGCCCGGGAATCGGGCCGGGTCACTTCGAGGTCGGCGCCGACGTGCTCGACGCGATGGAGCGCACGCTTCCTCGCGCGCGGGAGGCGTTTGCGCCGATTGCCGGCGGCAAGTTCCGCGCCGATCTGCCGGCGCTGGCGCGCCAGGCACTGGCGCAGGTCGGCGTGACGGACGTCGGCGGCGGAACGCTGTGCACTTACAGCGATCCGTCGCGCTTCTACAGCTTCCGGCGCGACCGGATCACAGGGCGACACGCCGCGGTCATCTGGCTCGCTGCCGTGGTTTGACGGCCGCTGCGACGATGGGGAGAATTCGCCGAGACTGAGAGCGCGCGCAGCGCGCACGTGCACATCCGGCCAGCCCCCAGGAGAACAGATCATGGCGACGCGTTCCGCGCGCAAATCCACCCGGTCGCAGACCGCATCGGAATCCGCTGCACTGGCCGGCAGCGCCGGCGCGGCGCAACCGCAGGCGAACGACAACCCGTGGCTGAACTGGTGGTCCTCGATGGCGGCGCTGGCGCCGACGAGCAGCGACGTGCCGCACATCGGCCTGGCGCCGGAGCGCGTGCTCGAGCTGCAGCAGGACTACGTGCAGCGTCTGGGTCGGCTGTGGTCGGACTTCATTGAGCATCCCGACAAGGCGGCCGAGCCGATCCGCGACAACCGCTTCGCCGACGCGGCCTGGCAGCAGAATCCGCTGGCGTCGTTCTACGCGCGCACCTATCTGTTGAACTCGGAGTTCATGAACGCGCTGGCGGACTCGGTCGACGCCGACCGCAAGACCAAGCGGCGGGTGAAGTTCGCGGTTTCGCAGTGGGTCGACGCGATGTCGCCGGCCAATTTCCTCGCGCTCAATCCGAAGGCGCAGCAGACGCTGATCGAGACCAAGGGCGAAAGCCTGAAGGCCGGAATGAAGAACCTTCTGGAGGACATCCGGAAGGGCAAGATCACGCAGACCGACGAGAAGGCGTTCGAGATCGGCCGCAACGTCGCGACGACCGAAGGCGCGGTGGTGTTCGAGAACGAGCTGATCCAGCTGATCCAGTACAAGCCGCTGACCGACAAGGTGCGGGCGCGGCCGTTCCTGATCGTGCCGCCGGCGATCAACAAGTTCTACATCATGGATCTGCAGCCGGAGAACTCGTTTGTCCGGTTCTCGGTCGAGCAAGGCAACACGACGTTCCTGATCTCCTGGCGCAACGTGCACGCCGATCTCGGCCACCTGACCTGGGATGATTACCTGGAGAAGGGCGCGATCGCGGCGATCCGCGCGGTGCAGGAGATCTGCGGCCTGAAGGGCAGGAAGGACGACCGCATCAACGTGCTCGGCTTCTGCGTCGGCGGCACGATCCTTGCGAGCGCGCTCGCGGTGCTGGCGGCCAGGGGCGAGCAGCCGGCCGCGAGCCTGACGCTGATGACCTCGCTGCTCGACTTCGAGGATGCCGGCGTGCTCGAAGTGTTCATCGACGAGCAGCACGTGCGGATGCGCGAGCGCGCGCTCGGCAAGGGCGGCGTGATGCCGGGCAAGGAACTCGGCAACACCTTCTCGATCCTGCGTGCCAATGATCTGGTGTGGAACTACGTGGTCAACAACTACCTCGAAGGCAAGCAGCCGATGGCGTTCGACCTGTTGTACTGGAACAGCGACAACACCAACCTGCCGGGTCCGATGTACGCCTGGTACCTGCGCAACATGTACCTGGAGAACAACCTGCGCATCCCGGGCAGGCTCAAGTGCTGCGGCCAGCCGGTCGATCTGGGCGCGATCAAGGCGCCGGCGTATGTGTTCGCGGCGGTCGACGATCACATCGTGCCGTGGAAGGCGGCCTACGCATCCGCGCGATTGCTGACCGGCGCCGGAGAGGGCGGCGTACGCTACGTGCTGGGCGCCAGCGGTCATATCGCGGGCTCGATCAACCCGGTATCGAAGAACAAGCGCAGCTACTGGACTAATGCGGCGCCGACGCTGCCCGCCAACAGCGAGGCGTGGCGGCACGGTGCGACCGAGCATCAGGGCAGTTGGTGGGCCGACTGGAACAGGTGGCTCGCGCAGCACGGCGGCGGCATGGTGGCGGCGCCGAAGCGGTACGGCAACGCGCAGTACAAGGTGATCGAGCCGGCCCCCGGTCGTTACGTTAAAGAGAAGGCGTAGGAGACAGCGATGAGCAAGGCAGTGATTGTTGCCGCGGCGCGCACCGCCGTCGGCAAGTTCGGCGGCACGCTGGCCAAGACGCCGGCCGCGGACCTGGGCGCGGTCGTCATCAAGGAGGTGCTGGCGCGCGCGAAGCTGCCGCCCGAGCGCGTCGAGGAAGTGATCATGGGCCAGGTGCTCACGGCGGGGGTCGGACAGAACCCGGCGCGGCAGGCGGCGATCAAGGCCGGTCTGCCGGTAGCGGTACCGGCGATGACGATCAACAAGGTGTGCGGCTCGGGCTTGAAGGCGGTGATGCTGGCCGCGCAGGCGATCGCCAACGGCGACGCCGAGGTGGTGCTCGCCGGCGGTCAGGAGAACATGAGCCTTGCGCCGCACGTGCTGATGAACTCGCGCGACGGCTTCCGCATGGGCGACGCGAAGATGATCGACAGCATGATCGTCGACGGCCTATGGGACGTGTACAACGAGTACCACATGGGCATCACGGCGGAGAACGTGGCCAGGCAGTACGGCATCGACCGCGCGCAGCAGGACGCGTTCGCGCTCGCCTCACAGCAGAAGGCCGCGGCCGCGCAGGACGCCGGTAGATTCAAGGAAGAGATCGTCGCGGTGATGATTCCGCAAAGGAAGGGCGATCCGGTCGCGTTCGACGCCGACGAATTCATCAACCGAAAGTCCAACGCCGAAGCGCTCGCGGGACTGAAGCCCGCCTTCGACAAGGAGGGCACGGTCACTGCCGGCAACGCGTCGGGCATCAACGACGGCGCGGCCGCGGTGGTGGTGATGTCGGAGGCGCGCGCCGCCGCGCTGGGCCTGACGCCGCTGGCGCGGATCGCTTCGTTCGCGTCGGCGGGAGTCGATCCGAAGATCATGGGCATGGGGCCCGCACCCGCGTCGCGCAGGGCGCTGGAGAAGGCGGGCTGGAAGGCCGCCGATCTCGACCTGATGGAGATCAACGAGGCGTTCGCCGCGCAGGCCTGCGCGGTCAACAAGGAAATGGGCTGGGACACGAGCCGCATCAACGTCAACGGCGGCGCGATCGCGATCGGCCATCCGATCGGCGCCTCGGGTTGCCGCATCCTCGTCACGCTGCTGCACGAGATGAAGCGCCGCGGGTCCAGGCGCGGCCTCGCGTCGCTGTGCATCGGCGGCGGCATGGGTGTGGCGTTGACGGTGGAAAGGTAGTCGGCAGTCGGCAGTGAAAGCGGTCGCGGGCCTGCGGTAGGGCTGCCGGCTGCCGACCGCAGACTGACAGCTTCAAGAGGAGACAGCGATGGCACAGAAAGTCGCATACGTCACGGGCGGGATGGGTGGAATCGGCACCGCGATCTGCCAGCGCCTGCACAAGGATGGATTCAAGGTCATCGCCGGCTGCGGGCCGACGCGGGACTACAACAAGTGGCTGGCGGAACAGAAGGCGCAGGGCTACACGTTCCACGCGTCGGTCGGCAACGTGTCCGACTGGAATTCGACCGTCGAGGCGTTCAGCAAGGCCAAGGCGGAGCACGGACCGATCGACGTGCTGGTCAACAACGCCGGCATCACGCGCGATCGCCTGTTCCTGAAGATGACGCGCGAAGACTGGGATGCGGTGATCGACACCAATCTGAACTCGATGTTCAACGTCACCAAGCAGGTGGTGGCGGACATGGTCGAGCGCGGCTGGGGCCGCATCATCCAGATCAGTTCGGTCAACGGCGAGAAGGGACAGGCGGGTCAGACCAACTATTCGGCCGCCAAGGCCGGCATGCACGGCTTCACGATGGCGCTGGCGCAGGAACTGGCGTCCAAGGGCGTGACCGTGAATACGGTGAGCCCCGGCTACATCGGCACCGACATGGTCCGCGCGATCAAGCCGGAAATCCTGGAGAAGATCATCGCGCAGATTCCGGTCAAGCGACTCGGCACGCCCGATGAGATCGGATCGATCGTCGCCTGGCTCGCGGGTCCGGATTCCGGATTCACGACCGGCGCCGACTTCTCGTGCAACGGCGGGTTGCACATGGGCTGAAGCGGGCCGCGCCGCAAGGGCGAGTTGGCGGAAATCGCCCATCCCGTGAAGTAGTTACAATTCCCTTCAGTAATCATGCTGACGGGGACCTGCGCCGCGGGTGCGGCGCCGTCGCCCAAAGAAAGTCGCTCGATGCCAGCCGCCCAACGTCTGATCAAGAAGTATCCCAACCGCCGCCTGTACGACACGCAGACCAGCACCTACATCACGCTGGCGGACGTGAAGGAGCTGGTGCTCGAGCAGACCGACTTCCAGGTCGTCGACGCCAAGACCGGCGAGGACCTCACCAGGCAGATCCTGTTGCAGATCATCCTGGAGGAGGAGCAGGAAGGCTCGCCGATGTTCACGCCGCCGGTGCTGTCGCAGATCATCCGCAGCTACGGCAACGCAATGCAGGGGATGATGGGCTCGTATCTGGAAAAAAACGTGCAGGCGTTCATCGACATCCAGAACAAGCTGCAGGAGCAGAGCAAGGCCTTTTACGACAGCAACAAGATCGGCCCGGAGATGTGGACGCAGTTCGTCAACATGCAGGCGCCGATGATCCAGTCGATGATGTCCAATTACATCGAGCAATCGAAGAACCTGTTCGTGCAGATGCAGGAGAACATGCAGAACCAGGCGCGCTCGATGTTCAACACCTTCCCGTTCCCGGGCGGCGAGAAGAAATAGCGCCGCCGCTTCACCCGCAATGACCGTGTCGTTCCCCGCGCGGCGCGCGCGCAGGCCCGTCGCGCCCGCGGGCGTTCCCTCCGTCGGCTTCGTTTCGCTCGGTTGCCCGAAGGCGCTGGTCGACTCCGAGCGCATCGTCACGCAGCTGCGCGCCGAGGGCTATGCGCTCGCCCCGACCTACGACGGCGCCGACCTCGTGATCGTCAACACCTGCGGCTTCATCGGAGCCGCGGTGCAGGAGTCGCTCGACGCGATCGGCGAGGCGCTGGCCGAGAACGGCAGGGTGATCGTCACCGGCTGCCTGGGCGCGAAGACCGACGGCGGCCAGAGCCTCGTCGCCAAGGTGCATCCGAAGGTGCTCGCGGTGACCGGCCCGCACGCGACCGACGAGGTGATGGGGCACGTGCACCGCCACCTGCCCAGGCCGCACGACCCGTTCACCGATCTCGTGCCGCCGGCGGGCATCAAGCTGACGCCGAAGCACTACGCGTACCTGAAGATCGCCGAGGGCTGCAACCACCATTGCACGTTCTGCATCATCCCGTCGCTGCGCGGGCCGCTGGTGTCGCGGCCGATCGGCGAGGTGATGCGCGAGGCGGAGAACCTGGTCAAACAGGGCGTGAAGGAAATCCTGGTCGTGTCGCAGGACACCAGCGCCTACGGGGTGGACGTGAAGTACAAGCTCGACTTCGTCGGCGGGCGCGCGGTGAAGACGAAGATGACTTCACTGGTGCAGGAACTGGCGAGGCTCGGCGTGTGGATCCGGCTGCATTACGTGTATCCGTATCCGCACGTCGACGACGTGATCCCGCTGATGGCGCAAGGCAAGGTGCTGCCGTACCTCGACGTGCCGTTCCAGCACGCCCACCCGGCGGTGCTGAAGCGGATGAAGCGGCCCGCCAGCGGCGAGAAGAACATCGAGCGCATCCGCGCGTGGCGGGCGATCTGTCCCGGGCTGACGATCCGCTCGACCTTCATCGCCGGTTTCCCCGGCGAGACCGAAGAACAGTTCGACTACCTGCTGGATTTCCTGCGCGAGGCGCAGCTCGACCGCGTCGGCTGCTTCGCCTATTCGCCGGTGGAGGGCGCGGCCGCCAACGAGCTCGACGGCGCGCTGCCCGATGACGTGCGCGAGGAGCGGCGCGCGCGCTTCATGCGGGCGCAGGAAGCCGTCTCGCGCGAGCGGCTCGCGCGCAAGGTCGGCACCGTGCAGCGGGTGCTGATCGACGAAGTGACGCCCGACGGTGCGCACGCGCGCTCGACCGCCGACGCGCCGGAAATCGATGGCGTCGTGCACGTCAAACCGAACCACAAGCTCAAGGTCGGCGAGTTCTTCGACGTGCGCGTCACGGCGAGCGACGCGCACGATCTGCTCGGCTCGCTCGCGTAAGACGAGCTCGGCGGCACGCTCGCGCAGAGCGAGTTCCGCGCCGCGCCCTTTTAGCGCCGCAGCGAACCGAGCACCGCGCCGCCGACGATCAGCAGGGCGGCCAGCGCGACCAGCGGCGTCAGCATGCCCTGGCCGGTTGCCACCAGCATCAGCGTCGAGCCGAGCGGCGTCAGGTACGACAGCGCGCCGATCGCCTTCGCGTCGCCGCGCTTCAGCGCCGCGTCCCACAGGAAGTACGCGCAGCCGAGCGGCCCGAGCGCCAGCAGCGCGATGCGCAGCCACTCGCTGCCGCTCAACGGGTAGCGCGGCTCGACGAGCCCATGGCACGCCAGCGCCAGCGCGCCCGACACGAGACAGAACAGACCGACGGCAGCGGTGGGAAACGGCCGCACTCGCTTGGTAAGCAGCGAATAGGTGGACCACACGATCGCCGCGCCGAGCGCGAGCAGATAGCCGGGCCAATGCTCGGCCGACAGCGTCCAGCGCCCGCCGGTGATCACCAGCGCGGCGCCGGCAAAGCCCATCAGCGCGCCGACCACGTGGCGCGGCGCGAGCCGCTCGCCCGGCAGCACGAGCGGCGCCAGCACGACGATCAGCAGCGGCCAGAGGTAGTTGATCAGGTTCGCTTCGACCGGCGGTGCCAGCCGCAGCGCGGTGAACAGCAGCAGATGAAAGCCGAACAGCCCGTACACCCCGACCGCGAGAGTGGTCGCGGGCACGCGCCATGCGCGCCACGTGGGCAAGGTCGCCAGCCCGACGATCATCATCGGCGCGCCGACCAGCAGAAACGGCGGCACGGATTTGAGCGAGACCGCCAGCGCGGCCACCGACATCCACAGCGCGATGGCGCCGAGCGCGAGCGCGGCAGGGGGATAGCGGAACATCGGGACGGCCGGGTTGATCGGGCGCAGACGCGGGGGTCGACAAGGCGGTATCGTGGCCGCCTTGGCGAAGCCGAAACGAACGGGAGCGGATTATGCGAGATGTCGTCGTCGTCAGCGCAGTACGCACAGCGATCGGAACCTTCGGCGGCAGCCTGAAGGAAGTGCCGCCGACGAAGCTCGGCGCAATCGTCGTCAAGGAAGCGCTCGCGCGCGCCAAGGTCGACGGCGGCGAGGTCGGGCACGTCGTGTTCGGCAACGTCGTGCACACCGAGCCGCGCGACATGTACCTGTCGCGGGTGGCTGCGCTCGACGGCGGCGTCAAGGACCACGTGCCGTGTCTGACGCTGAACCGGCTGTGCGGCAGCGGGCTGCAGGCGATCATCTCCGCGTCGCAGGCGATCCTGCTCGGCGACGCCGACATCGCGATCGGCGCCGGGGCGGAGAACATGTCGCGCGCGCCGTACGCGCTGCCGACCGCGCGCTTCGGCCAGCGCATGGGCGACGCAAGGATCATCGACATGATGGTCGCCGCGCTGCACGACCCGTTCCACAGCATCCACATGGGCGTGACCGCAGAGAACGTCGCCGCCAAGTGGGGCATCACGCGCCAGATGCAGGACGAACTCGCGGTCGAAAGCCATCGCCGCGCCGCTGCCGCGACCAGGGAAGGCCGCTTCAAGACGCAGATCGTGCCGGTCGAGATCAAGGGCAGGAAGGGCGCGGTGATGTTCGACACTGACGAGCACTTCCGCGCCGATGCGACGCTCGAGGACATGGCGAAGCTGAAGCCCGTGTTCGTGAAGGAGAACGGCACGGTCACCGCCGGCAACGCATCCGGCATCAACGACGGCGCCGGCGCCGTCGTACTGATGGAGAAGAGCGTCGCCGACAAGCGCGGGCTGAAACCGCTGGCGCGGCTGGTCGCCTACGGCCACGCCGGCGTCGACCCGAAGTACATGGGCATCGGCCCCGTGCCGGCCACGCACAACGCGATGAAGAGGGCGGGGCTGACAGTCGCGCAGATGGACGTGATCGAGGCCAACGAGGCCTTCGCCGCGCAGGCGTGCGCGGTGACCAAGGACCTCGGCGCGGACCCGAAGAAGGTGAATCCGAACGGCAGCGGCATCTCGCTCGGGCATCCGATCGGCGCGACCGGCGCGATCATCACCGTCAAGGCGCTGTACGAGCTGCAGCGCATCGGCGGCCGCTACGCGCTGGTGACGATGTGCATCGGCGGCGGGCAGGGGATCGCGGCGATCTTCGAGCGCATGTGAGGGGCCGCGTGTTCGTACGGAACATCCCGGGCCGGCGCGCGCGCCGGCCCTTTTCATGCGCGGAGCCGGAGTGAGTTCGAAGGCGTGCGTCATTGCGTTCGTCGCCATCGTCGCCGGCTGCAGCTCGACCGCGCCGTCGACCGAACCCTCGGCGGAGGCACGCGCGGCGGCCCTCTCGCGCGCCGACTGGAGCAACCCGATCGAGGTGCGCATCGACCTGCGCGACTACGGCTTCGCGCCGTCGCAGCTTCGGTTGAAGCAGGGACAGGCGTACCGGCTGACCGTGTTCAACAGCGGCGGCGTGGCGCACTATTTCAACGCGCCGGAATTCCTGCGCACGGTCGCCGCGCGTGAGCTGACCGTCCGGGACCAGGTCGAAGTCACCGCGCCGCCGTTTTCCTCGTTCGAAGTCGCGCGCCGCGGCGGCTCGTTCGCGCTCGAGTTCGTGCCGCTGGTCAAGGGAACGTATCGCGCCAACGGCCATCTGCCCGGCGACGAGCACAAGGACGTGCAGGGGCACGTGATCGTCGAGTAGCTAGCCGAACCAGGCCAGCACGCCGTCGAGTCCCGAGTAGTTCAGCGCCTGCGCCGCCTGTTGCTGCACGACCGACCGGCTGGGCGCGATACGCAACCGACAGGCCGGCGAGCTTCATCATCGTCAGATCGTCGGCGCCGTCGCCGATCGCGATCGCCTGGCGCGTCGGGCACTCGAGCGCCGCACACGCATCGCGCAGCGCGCGCGCCTTGCCGTCTGCATCGAAGATTTCGCTGCCATTCTCGGGCGAGCCGAACGCCTTGCCGGTCAGCCGGCCGTCGACGACCTTCAGTTCGTTGGCGCACGTGAAATCGAAGCCGAACCGCGCGCGCAGCCGCTCGGTGAAGAAGCGAAAGCCGCCGGTGACGAGCAGCGTCTTCAGCCCCGCCGCGCGGCAGGCGAAAGCAGTTGCTCGGCGCCCGGGTTCAGACCCATCTTCTCCTGGTAGACGCGCAGCAGCAGCCCGGCATCGGCGCCCGCCAGCATCGCCACGCGGCGGCGCAGACTGTCCTTGTAGTCGGCGATGTCGCCGCGCCTGGCGGCTTCGGTGATCGCGGCGACTTCCGCGCCCATGCCGGCATGCGCGGCGACTTCGTCGAGCGTTTCGATCGTGAGCAGCGTGGAGTCCATGTCGAGCGCGAGCAGCCGGAAGTCGGACAGCCTCAGGCCCGGCGCCACGAAGGCGGCGTCGCATTTCCAGTACGCGGACAGCGCCGCCGCGACCTTGCGCGTGTCGGCGTCGTCCTGGATCTCGACCAGCCGCGCGCTGTTGAGTTCGCGCTGCACGCGCCGCGCGATGCAGCCGACCTTGAATGCCTCGACCGCGGCGGACGGCAGGTGGGGCGACTGGATGAGGAGATCGGTCACGGTTCAGGCCAGTGATTTGAAGACGGAACGCAGCTGCGCGAGCCGGGCATCGAGGTTGGGTGTCTTGATATCGATGCGCAGCCGCTCCGGCCCCGCCAGCCGCATGTTCTTCTCGCGCTGGATCAGCGCGATCAGTCGGGCGGGATCGAGCGGCGGATCGGGCACGAACGTGATCACGATCGTCTCGTTCGCGGCGTCGATCTTCTTCACGCCGAGCTTCTCCGCGGCCAGCCGCAGCCGGTGCGTCTCGATCAATGCGCGCGCGGCATCGGGCAGCTTGCCGTAGCGGTCGATCAGTTCCTCCTGCAGCGTGTACAGCGCGTCATCGCCGTCGGTTGACGCCAGCTTCTTGTACAGCGACAGCCGCTGGTGCACGTCGCCGACGTAGTCGGCCGGCAGCAGCGCCGGTACGTGCAGGTTGATCTCGGTCACCGCTTGCAGCGGCGCCAGCAGGTCGGGCTCGCGCCCCGAGCGCAGTGCGCGCACCGCGGCATTCAGCATCTGCGTGTACAGATCGAAGCCGACCTCCTGCATGTTGCCGCTCTGCGATTCGCCCAGCACCTCGCCGGCGCCGCGGATCTCGAGGTCGTGCATCGCCAGGTAGAAGCCGCTGCCGAGTTCCTCCAGGTTCTGGATCGCCTCCAGCCGCTTCTCCGCGTTCTTCGTCATGCCGCCTTCATCGGGCACCATCAGGTACGCGTAGGCCTGATGGTGCGAGCGGCCGACGCGGCCGCGCAGCTGGTGCAGTTGCGCCAGGCCGAACTTGTCGGCGCGGTGGATGATGATCGTGTTGGCGGTCGGCACGTCGATGCCGGTTTCGATGATCGTCGTGCACAGCAGCAGGTTGAAGCGCTGCTGGTAGAAGTCGCGCATCACGCGCTCGAGTTCCCGCTCGCCCATCTGCCCGTGCGCGATCTCGATCCGCGCCTCCGGCACCAGTTCCGCCAGCCGCGCGCGGCGGTTCTCGATCGTCTCGACCTCGTTGTGCAGGAAGTAGATCTGACCGCCGCGTTTCAGTTCGCGCAGGCACGCTTCGCGGATCAGGCTCGCCGACTCGGGCCGCACGAAAGTCTTGATCGCCAGCCGCCGCTGTGGGGCGGTCGCGATCACGCTGAATTCGCGGATGCCCTCCATCGACAGCGCCAGCGTGCGCGGGATCGGCGTGGCGGTCAGCGTCAGCACGTCGACCTCGGCGCGCAGCGACTTCAGTTTCTCCTTCTGCCGCACGCCGAAGCGGTGCTCCTCGTCGATGATCACCAGCCCCAGCCGATCGAATCTGACCGCCTCGCTCAGCAGCTTGTGGGTGCCGATCACGATGTCGATCGCGCCGGCGTTGATGCCGGCCACCGTCTCCGCGACCTCCTTCTGCGAACGGAAGCGCGACAGCTCGACGATCCGCACCGGCCAGTCGGAGAAGCGGTCGCGGAAAGTCTGGAAGTGCTGTTCGACGAGCAGCGTGGTCGGGCACAGCACCGCGACCTGCTTGCCGCCCGCCACCGCGATGAACGCGGCGCGCAGCGCGACCTCGGTCTTGCCGAAGCCGACGTCGCCGCACACCAGCCGATCCATCGGAAAGCCGGCGCTCATGTCGCGCGTGACCGCCTCGATCGCGGCGAGCTGGTCCGGCGTCTCCTCGAAGCCGAAGCCCTCGGCGAACGCCTCCACATCGTGCGGCTTGAACTCGAACGAATGCCCCTTGCGCGCGGCGCGCAGCGCGTACAGGTTCAGCAGCTCCGCCGCGGTGTCGCGCACCTGCCTGGCGGCTTTCTTCTTCGCCTTCTCCCAGTCGCCGCCGCCGAGGTGGTGCAGCGGCGCGGCGTCCGGATCGGCGCCGCTGTAGCGCGAGATCAGGTGCAGTTGCGCGACCGGCACGTACAGCTTCGCGTCATTGGCGTACGCCAGGTGCAGGAACTCGGCCGGCCCGTCGCCTACGTCCAGCGATTCGAGGCCGAGATAGCGGCCAATGCCGTGCTCGACGTGCACGACCGGATCGCCGACGCGCAGCTCGGCGAGGTCGCGCACCATCGCCTCGACGTTCGACGCGCGTTCGCGCGCCTTGCCGCGCAACCGGCGCGGGCTGGTCGCAAAGAGTTCCGTCTCGGTGAGGAGCGCGATCTGCGGCGCGCGCAGCACGAAGCCGCCGTGCAGCGGGCCCACGCCGAGCGCAAGCTTCGCATCGCCCGCCAGGAACGCGTTGAAATCCGCGTTGTCGGCAAAGTCGAGCCGGTATTCGCGCAGCATCTGCGCGATCGTCTCCCGGCGGCCGTGCGAATCGGCGAGCAGCAGCGCGCGGCCGTCGAGGCGCTCGACGTACTCGCGCAGCCGCTGCACCGGATCGTCCGCCTTGCGGTCGACGGCGATCGCGGGTGGGGGGGAAAAGACTCCCTCACCCCGACCCTCTCCCGCTGAGGCGGGAGAGGGATAAGGCACCCCCTCGCCCCGATCACGGGGAGAGGGCCGGGGTGAGGGCGCAGCTCCTTCACTTGCCACCAGCGCCAGCCGCGCGTGCGGCTTGGCGCGCGAGAAGAACTCCTCCGCATCCATGAACAGCCGCGCCGGCGGCAGGCACGGCCGCTCGCGGTCGCGCGCGAGAAAGCGATAGCGCTCGTTGGTCTCGTTCAGGAAGCGGTGCGCGGCCGCCTCGATCGGTCCGTGCAGCACCAGGTGCGAATCGGCCGGCAGGTAGTCGAACAGCGTCGCGGTCGAATCGAAGAACAGCGGCAGGTAGTACTCGATGCCGGCGCTGGCGATGCCGTTGCCGATGTCCTTGTACACGCCGGCGCGGCTGGGATCGCCTTCGAACGCCTCGCGCCAGCGGCCGCGAAAGGCGGTGCGAGCCGCATCGTCGAGCGGGAACTCGCGCCCGGGCAGCAGCCGGATCTCGGGTACCGGGTACAGGCTCCTCTGCGTGTCGGGATCGAAGGTGCGGATCGTCTCGATCGCATCGTCGAGCAGGTCGAGCCGGTACGGCAGCGCCGAACCCATCGGATAAAGATCGATCAGCCCGCCGCGCACGGAGAACTCGCCGGGTGCCACGACCTGCGAAACGTTCTGATAGCCCGCAAGCACCAGCCGCGCGCGCAGCGCGTCGCCCGACAGGCGCTCGCCCTGGCGGAAGAAGAACGTGTGGCCGGCGACGTACGCGGTCGGCGCGAGCCGGTACAGCGCGGTCGTTGCGGGAACGACCAGCACGTCGATCGGCGCATTCACATCGCGCGTGATCAGCCGGTACAGCGCCTCGAGCCGGTCGGACACCAGGTCCTGGTGCGGCGACAGGATGTCGTACGGCAGCGTTTCCCAGTCGGGAAACGCCCGCACCGCGAGTGCGGGCTCGAAATAGGGCAGCTCGTCGGTCAGGCGCTGCGCGTCGAGCGCGTCGGCGCAGATCACGCACACCAACTGGCCGCACCGGCGCGCGCGTGCCGCATACTGCGCGATCAGCAGCGCGTCGCCCGAGCCCGGCGGCAGCGGCAAGGTAAAGCGATTCCCCGCCGCGATCTCGGGCAGCGCAAGTTCGATCCGCGATGCTTCAGCCAGTACGTCCACGGACTGCACAAACAACACGCGGCGGCCGAATCCGATCCGACCGCCGCGAACACGCCGCTATTATAGGTCCGCACACTCACCCGACCGCCCAAGTTGAACCGCGCCGCGCGACTGATCGGACTGATACCTGCCGCCGGCAGCGGAGCGCGCATCGGCGGCGACGTGCCGAAGCAGTACGTGCCGATCGGCGGCCGCGCGATGCTGGAGCACTCGATCGACGCGCTGGCGGCCGATGCGCGCGTGCGCGAGATCGTGGTCGTCGTGGCGGGCGACGATCAGCGCCATCGATCGCTGGCGCCGCGCGAGCGCGTTCGCGTTGTCCCGGTCGGCGGCGCGTCGCGCGCGGAATCGGTGCGCAACGGCCTGCGCGCGCTCGAAGCGAGCGGCGAAGACTGGGTTCTGGTGCACGACGCGGCGCGGCCGTGCCTGTCGCCGCGCGAGCTCGCGCGATTAATCGGCGCGGTGATCGACGACGAGGTCGGCGGGCTGCTCGCGCTGCCGCTCGCGGACACGCTGAAGCGCGCGCGCGATGATCGCGTCGATGCCACGTTGCCGCGCGAGGCGCTGTGGCGCGCGCAAACGCCGCAGATGTTCCGCCGCGACCTGCTGCTGCGCGCGCTCGAGGCCGCACCCGATCTGGACGCGATCACCGACGAATCGAGCGCGGTCGAGCGGCTCGGCCTGCGGCCGCGGCTCGTCGCGGGATCGGCCACCAACATCAAGGTCACGACCGCGGACGACTGGCCGCTCGCGGTGGCGATCCTGAAGGCGCGAGGGCGAATCGAATGAAGTTCCGCGTCGGGCAAGGCTTCGATGTCCATGCGCTGGTGACCGGCCGCCGGCTCGTGCTGGGAGGCGTCGAGATCCCGTTCACGCACGGCCTGGCCGGCCATTCGGACGCCGACGTGCTGCTGCACGCGATCACCGACGCGCTGCTCGGAGCGGCGGGGCTGGGCGATATCGGCCGCATGTTTCCGGACACCGACGCCCGCTACGCCGGGGCCGACAGCCTCGAGCTGCTGAAGACAGCGGCCGCGCGCGTGCAGGCGACGGGCTGGCGGATAGGCAACATCGACAGCACCGTGATCGCGCAGCAGCCGAAGTTCGCGCCTTATGTCGATGCGATGCGCGAGCGCATCGCCGGCGCGCTCGGCATCGAGGTCGATGCGATCGGCATCAAGGGCAAGACGACCGAGCAGCTCGGTTTCACCGGTCGCGGCGAAGGGATCGCCGCGCTGGCGGTCGCGCTGCTCTTCGGCGACTAGGCCGCAGGCAGCCGCAGTTGCGCGCGCAGCCCGTGCGGCGGGTTGGCGGCCAGCCTGAATGAGCCGCCGTGCATGCGCGCAATGCGGTCGACGATCGCCAGCCCGAGTCCCGCGCCCTTGACTTCGCTGCGCGCGCTGTCGCCGCGCTCGAACGGACGCATCAGTTGCTCGATGCGCTCGGCAGCAACGCCCGGGCCCCGGTCGGCCACCGTGAGCACGGCGTCGGCGCCGTCGCGCCGCAAGGTCACCGCGAGCTCCAGCCGGCCGCTCTCGGGCGCGCGGCCATAGCGATCGGCGTTGGTCAGCAGGTTGTCGATCGCGCGCAGCAGCTCGGTGCGATGGCCCGAGACCCGGATGCCGTGCTGCAGGTCGCGCTCGATCGTCGCCGCCTCGGCGTGCATCAGCCGGCTGTGGGCGAGCGCGTCGTCGATGAGCGCGGACAGGTCGAGCGGCTCCGCCGCCTGCTGCGGCTTCGCGCGCGCGTAATCGAGGAACTGGCCGACGATCGCATCCATCTGTTCGAGGTCGCCGATCATCGCGCGGCGTGTCTCCCCGGGCAGGTCGTTGATCTCGACCTCGAGCCGCAGCCGGGTCAGCGGCGTGCGCAGGTCGTGCGAGATGCCGGCCAGTAGCACCGCGCGATCCTGCTCGAGCTTGGCCAGATCGCTGACCATCCGGTTGAAGCTCTGGTTGACGGTTCGGATTTCACTGGGACCGGTCTCCGGCAGCGGGACCGGTTGGCGCCCGGCGCCGAGCTGGCGCGCGGCGCGCGACAGCCGCTGCAGCGGCCGGTTGACCACCCGCGTGATCGCGACCGTGGCCAGCAGCGACAGCAGCGTGGCCACGATCGCCCAGCCGATCCACTGCGTGCCGACGTCGCGCGTCAGCAGGTCGCGCTCGATGAAGACCCAGTACGCGTCGCCCTCGATGTCGAAGCTGACCCACACGCCCGGCACGCCGTTGACCTCGCCGCCGATGCGCGTCGCGCCGCCCAGCTGCGCGCGAACCTTCTCCGACACCAGTTGCACGACCGGCAGGTCGGGCAGCGGCCGCACGTCGTCGCCCGGTTCCAGCGGCACGACGCGGATGCCGACGTTCTCCGCCAGCTCGGCCAGCAGCTGGCGCCGCTCGGCGGCGTCGGAGTAGACCAGCGCCGCGCGCGTGATGTTGACGATCGAGACGATCTGCTGCGCGATCCGCTGCGCGCGCGGCTCGCGCTCGAACACGCGGAAGCTCTGCAGCCACGCCAGCAGGCAGGCCACGATCAGCAGCAGGATCAGCAGGAACGTGCGCCAGAACAGGTTCGGCGAACGCAGGTTCAAGTCTGTCCGTCCGGTATGAAAACGTACCCGAGCCCCCACACCGTCTGGATGTACCTGGGCTTCGACGGGTCGGGCTCGATCATCTTGCGCAGGCGCGAGATCTGCACGTCGAGCGAGCGGTCGAACGCCTCGTACTCGCGACCGCGCGCCATCTCCATCAGCTTCTCCCGCGACAGCGGCGTGCGCGGATAGCGCGCGAACACCTTCAGCACCGCGAACTCGCCGGTAGTCAGCGGCACCTGCTCGCCGTTCTTCGTCAAGGTGCGCGTCGCCAGGTCGAGCACGAAAGCGCCGAACTCGACCGTCTTCGGCTCCTGCGCCGGAGCACCGGGGGCCTCGTCTGCGCCCTTGCGCCGCAGGACCGCGCTGATGCGCGCGAGCAGCTCGCGCGGATTGAACGGCTTGGGCAGGTAATCGTCGGCGCCCATTTCGAGGCCGACGATGCGGTCGACGTCCTCTCCCTTGGCGGTCAGCATGATGATCGGCGTCGTCTCGTTGGCGCCGCGCAGCCGCCGCAGGATCGACAGGCCGTCCTCGCCCGGCAGCATCAGGTCGAGGATCAGGATGTCGAAGCGCTCGCGCAGCCACAGCTTGTTCATCGCCTGCCCGTTCTCGGCCGTGTAGACGGTGAAGCCGTTGTCGGTCAGGTACCGGCGCAGCAGGTCGCGCAGCCGGGGGTCGTCGTCGACGACCAGGACTTTCGGAGGACCGCTTCGGTGCATGGTCGGTTTCCTGGTTCGAGCCGGCGCGATGCTACGTACGGTCGTGCTCGCGCAAAGTCGCGGCCCACAAAGTGTTACAGAATTTACCGCGCCCGCCGCCCTGACCGGGTCGCCAGGTGACTCCGTTCCGACGTTCAGCGCATAACATTCGCGCTGTGAACTTCCGCTCCATGCGCCTGCGTGCCCAAATCGCCACCGCGTTGCTGCTTCTCGCCGCCGGCGGCGCGCTTGCGCAGGGCGTGCGCGACGAAGCGTGGCGCAGCATGACGCCGCAGCAGCGCGAGAACCTGTGGCAATCGATGACGCCGCAGCAGCGCGCGGATTTCTGGCGCCGGCTGACGCCGGAGCAGCGGCAGGCGATCCGGCAGCAGATCCCTCCCGAGCAGCGCGATGCAATCCGCCAGCGGATGATGGAAGAGCGCGGACGCGGACTGCCGCCGGACGCGCCGCTGGCTCCCGGCGCCCAATCGATGCCCGGCATGCCGCCGGGAGGGCCGGGTCCGCGCCGGCTGTCGCCGGAGGAGCGCCAGAAGCTGCGCGAGCAGATCATGGAGTCCACGCGCGATCTGCGCGAGCAGCGGCGGCACATGGGAATGGAGCGGCGCCGGGGCCGCGAACGCTGATGCCGCGCTGGCGGGTCGGTGCAGGTCTGCTGCTGCTGGCAAGTGCGGTCCACGCCGCTGCGATCGGCGAGCAGGGCGCGCGCCTGCTGCTGACGCGCGCCGGCTTCGCGCCGAGCCCGGAGGAGGTTGCACACTATGCGCCGTTGACGCAGGAGCAGGCGGTAGACCGCATGCTCGCGCAGGCGCGCACCGCGGCGGTCACGCCACCGCCCGCCTGGATCGACGAGCCCTGGGTCGCGCCGCGGCAGTTGCGGCAGATGAGCGTCGACGAGCGCCGCGCGTATCGCGAGCAGGAGATCCGGCGGGGCCTGGCACTGCGCGCTTGGTGGCTGCGCGAGATGGTGGCCACGCCGTCGCCGCTCACCGAGCGGATGACGCTGTTCTGGCACAACCACTTCGTGTCGGCACAGCCCAAGGTGCGCGCCAGCGAGTTGATGTACCGGCAGAACGTGCTGCTGCGCCGCCTCGCGATGGGGAGCTTCGGCGACCTGCTGCACGCGGTGGCGAAGGACCCGGCGATGATGATCTACCTCGACGCGGCGACCAACCGCAAGACGGCGCCGAACGAGAACTTCGCGCGCGAGGTGATGGAACTCTTCACGCTCGGCCCGGGCCATTACACCGAGAGCGACATCAAGGAAGCGGCGCGCGCCTTCACCGGCTGGAGCATCGATCCGCAGACCGGATCGTTCGTGTTGCGGCCCCGGATGCATGACGACGGCGAGAAGTCCTTGCTCGGCCGGAGCGGCGATTTCGACGGCGACCAGGTGCTCGACATCCTGCTCGCGCAGCCGGCGACCGCGGAATTCGTCACGCGCAAGCTCTGGCGCGAATTCGTGTCGCCGCAGCCCGACGAGGCACGCGTCGAGGCGATCGCCGCCCGGTTTCGCGCCAGCGGCTATCGGATCGACGTGGCGGTGCGCGAACTTCTGCTGCAGCCGGAAGTGGTCCGGCGCGACCAAGACAACGCGCTGGTCAAGTCGCCGGTGGAGCTGATCGTCGGGCTTGCGCGGCAGACCGGCAGCGGCATCGGCGACGGCATCGGCGCGGCGATCGCATCAGCCGCGATGGGGCAGAACCTGTTTTCCGCACCCAACGTGCGCGGCTGGCCGGGAGGCGACGCGTGGATCAACACGCAGACCCTGCTCGCGCGCAGGCAGTTCGTGCGCCATGCGCTCGACGCCGCGCCGGCGGACAGCTCGATGATGGCGCGCCCGGCGCGCGCGGACGACAAGGGCGCAATCGGCCGCCGCGTTCAGGCGCTGCTGGCCGGTGCGCTGCACGTCGATGCGGCCGCCGCGCTGAAGACGCTGGGCGGCTTTCAGCCCGAACGCGCGGTCGATGCCGCCGGTGCATCGAAGCTGTCGGCGCAGTTGCTGGTGCTGCCGCCGGTGTCCGCGGTGCCGTCCGGCGAACTCGGGCTCGACGCGCTGCGCACCCTGCTGCTCGATCCCTCCTACCAGTTGAAGTAGCGATGAAGCGGCGCGACCTGCTGCGAATCGGCGCCGGGTTGTCGGCGTGGACGAGTATTCCGTTCGCGTGGGCGGGCGACGCGCCGCCGCGGTTGCTGATCCTGATCGAACTGCGCGGCGGCAACGACGGACTGAATACCGTGGTTCCGCTGGACGATGGCCGCTATTTCGATCTGCGGCCGCGGCTGGCGCTGCGCGACGATGCGGTGGTCGCGCTGAGCGACCGGGTCGGGCTGAACGCTGCGCTGGGCGCCAAGCCGCTGTGGGATGCGGGCGAACTGGCGATTCTGCAGGGCGTCGGCTATCCGCAACCGAACCTGTCGCACTTCCGCTCGATCGAGATCTGGGACACCGCGTCCGACAGTGCGCAGTATCTGACGCAGGGATGGCTGACGCGGCTGGCCGCATCCGCGCCGCAGTTCGCGCGCTTCAGCGCCGACGGCGTGATCCTCGGCGCCGCCGACCTCGGCCCGCTGGCCGGCGGCGCACGCGCGATCTCGCTGATCGATCCGGAGCGCTTCGCGCGCCAGGCGCGGCTGGCGGCGGACGATTCCGGTCCGGCGCGCGGCGCGCTGGCGCACATCCTGCGGGTCGAGCACGACATCTCGCGCGCGGCCGCGGAACTGCGGCCGGACGTCGCGTTTCAGACCGAGTTTTCGCGCACACCGTTCGGCCTTGCGATGCACGGCGCGGCGGCGATCGCGTCGACGCGCCGGGTGCCGGTGATCCGCGTCACGCTGGCCGGCTTCGACACGCATCAGAACCAGCTGCAGCCGCAGGCGAATCTGCTGCGCCAATTCGGAGAAGGAGTGCTCGCGCTGCGCTCGGCCCTGCGCGAAATCGGTCTGTGGGACAGCACGCTGCTGCTGACGTACTCCGAGTTCGGCCGCCGGCCGCACGAAAACGGCAGCGGCGGCACTGATCACGGCACCGCCAACGCGATGTTCGCGATCGGGCCGCGCGTGAAGGGCGGCCTGCACGGCGAAGCGCCGGCGCTCGACCGGCTGGACGGCAACGGCAATTTGCGGGCAACGACCGATTTCCGCTCCGTCTACGCGATGGTGGTCGCACGCTGGTGGCAGCTCGACCCGCAGCCCGTGTTCGGCCGCGCGTTCGCGCCGGTCGACTTCCTGCGGGCCTGATCCCGCAGCGCGTCGCTAGAATCGGCGCGCGCTTGCGCATCCGTGCGCGAGGCAGCGCACGTGATGCCACCTTCGCTTCCGACCATCCTCGCCATCGACACCGCGGCCGACGTGTGTTCGGTCGCGCTCGCGCGCGCCGGCCGCATCGTCGAGGAAAGCGAAATGGTCGGCCATCGCCACTCGGAGCGCGTGTTGCCGATGGTGCGCACGCTGCTCGACGCAGCGGGGATCGAGCTGGCCGACTGCGATGCACTGGCGTTCGGCGCCGGGCCGGGCGCGTTCACCGGGCTGCGAATCGCCTGCGGCGTCGTGCAGGGCCTCGCGTACGGCGCCGGCCGGCCGGTGATCGCGGTCGGCAATCTCGAAGCGCTGGCAGCGGCCGCGCTGCGCGCGCATCCGCAGGTGCAGCGCGTGCTGTGCGCGAACGACGCGCGCATGCAGGAAGCCTACGTCGCAGTCTACCGGCGCAGCGGCGACGACCACGAGGAACTGGCCGCCCCCGCGCTCGCCGCAGCGGCCGACCTGCGCGCGCTGATCGAACGGTGGGCGCCGGACCTCGTCGCCGGCGACGCGCCGACCGCATACCCCGAACCGTTCGCCGCCGCACGATCGACAGCAGTCGTCACGTTGCGCGCGACTGCGACCGCGGTGTGCGCCCGCGCGCTGCGCCGTTGGGCGGCCGGCGAGCGCACCGACCCCGCGCACGCGGCGCCGCTGTACGTGCGCAACCACGTCGCGCTGACGATCGAAGAGCGTCGCGTGCAGCGAGGACGATCGGCATGAGCGCGCACGGCCGGCCCGAAGCGCTCATCCCGCAGCGCGCAGCGCGGAGGGCAGTCGGTTGAGTGCGGTCGTCCGCCCGGCCGAGGACCGCTTCGCGCCGATGCGCGTGGACGACCTCGACGACGTGATGACGATCGAGAACGACCTGTATCCGTTTCCGTGGACGCGCGGCAACTTCCGCGATTCGCTCGCCGCCGGCCACAGCGCCTGGACCCTGCGCAGCGACGTCGGCGCGCTGATCGCTTACGCGGTGGTGATGATCGCGCTCGACGACGCGCATTTGCTGAACCTGTCGGTGGCGCGCGAGCGTCAGCGCCGCGGCCATGGCTGGCGGATGCTCGACTGGATGGCGTCGGTGGCGCGCGATCACGGCGCGCGCTCGATGCTGCTCGAGGTGCGGCCGAGCAACCTCACCGGCCAGCGACTGTACTCGAGCTACGGCTTCGAGGTCATCGGCCGCCGCCGCGATTACTACCCGGCAATCGGCGGCCGCGAGGACGCGATCGTGATGCGGGTCGCGCTGTGAGGCGCCGCGCATGACGCTCGACCCGCGCCGCGCCCGCCTGTGGGACGCGATGGGCCTCGGCCCGCGCTGGCGATTGCGCGCCGCTGCACCGCCGGAGTCGCCCGAGCTACCAGCGCCCACCATTGCGCCGTGGGCCAATCCAGATCACGAATCACGGATCACGGATCACGGATCACAGATCACGGATCACGCCGCGCGCGCCGAGTCGATCCGGCGCATGGACTGGGCCACGCTGCAGCAGGCGGTCGCGGGCTGCACGGCGTGCGCGCTGTGCAAGACGCGCAAGCAGACGGTGTTCGGCGTCGGCAATCCGCGCGCGCACTGGATGCTGATCGGCGAGGCGCCGGGAGCGGAAGAGGACGCCAAGGGCGAGCCCTTCGTCGGCCAGGCCGGGCGCCTGCTCGACAACATGCTGGCGTCGATCGGGCTGGCGCGCAGCGGCGATGACGAGCGCGCGGTGTACATCGCCAACGTGCTGAAGTGCCGGCCGCCCGGCAACCGCAATCCGGAGCCGGCCGAGGTCGCGCTGTGCGAGCCTTTCCTGTTGCGGCAGGTTGCGCTGGTGCAGCCGAAGCTTGTCGTCGTGATGGGGCGCTTCGCCGCGCAATCGCTGCTTGGCACCGAGGCGACGATCGCCAGTTTGCGCGGGCGCGTGCACTCGATCGCGGTCGAAGGACGAACAGTTCCGGTCGTCGTGACCTACCACCCGGCCTACCTGCTGCGCAATCTCGCAGACAAGTCGAAGTCGTGGGCCGATCTGTGCCTGGCGCACGACGTGTACGAGCGCTCCGAACGCAAGTCGATGTAGGGCGGAAGCGCGCGACCGGAACGAGCCGGACCCCTTCGTTCATCAAAGGGCCGACACGCCCGTCAAGCAGCGGGCGTTCAATGCCGGCTTCTCGACTGGCCGATCAGCGCGACGGAATCGAACTGCCGCTGGTTGTACTGGTGGCGCAGCATGATCAACGCCATCGTGACCGCGACGAACAGCCCGAAGAGTACGATGATCGTCTCGATCCGCAGGTTGAGCCAGATCAGCGTCGCGTAGATGCCGAGCATCACCAGAATGCTCAGGTTCTCGTTGAAGTTCTGCACCGCGATCGAATGCCCGGCCGACAGCAGCACGTGGCCGCGATGCTGCAGCAGCGCATTCATCGGCACCACGAAATAGCCGGCCAGCGCGCCGACGATCACCATCAGCGCCGAGGCGACCAGCACCGCCGGGCTGAGCGCGAGGTGCCACGACGCCGGTGCGCCGCTTTTCAGCGGCGAGAAATCGATCAGCGCCATCGACATCACCACCACGCCCATCGCGATGCCGACCGGCAGCACCGACAGCGAACGCTTCAGCGACACGCGCGCGGCCGCCCAGACCGAGCCGATCGCGATCCCGATCGCGACCACCGCCTGCATGATCGCGCCCTGCGACAGCGACAACCCGAGCACCTGCTCGCACCACTTCAGGATGATGAACTGCAAGGTGGCGCCGGCGCCCCAGAACAGTGTCGTGACCGCGAGCGAAATCTGGCCCAGCTTGTCGCGCCACAGCGTGGTCACGCAGTGGCCGAAGTCGAGGACGAGCCGCCATGGCGTACGCTCCTGGCGCGGGTAGCGCGCGCCGGTGTCCGGAATGCGCGTGTTGATGAACGCCGCGACCGCGTACATCAGTGCTATCACGCCGATCGCCGCCTCGCCCGGCTGGTCGATGTCGAAATCGACCAGCGGGAAGTCGAGCGAGATCAGAGAGTTCGCGACGCGCGGCGACACCAACACGCCGCCAACCACGAAGCCGAGGATGATCGAACCCACCGTGAGGCCTTCGATCCAGCCGTTGGCGACCACCAGTTTCTCGGGCGGCAGCAACTCGGTCAGGATGCCGTACTTGGCCGGCGAGTACGCGGCCGCGCCGAGCCCGACCACCGCGTAGGCGACCAGCGGGTGCAGACCGAACAGCATGATCAGGCAGCCGACGATCTTGATGCCGTTGGTGATCAGCATCACCCTGCCCTTCGGCATCGAATCGGCGAACGCGCCGACGAACGCCGCCAGCACGACGTACGACACGAAGAAGAACAGCTTCAGCATCGGCGTCATCCACTCCGGCGCGTTGATGTCGCGCAGCAGCGCGATGGCGGCGATCAGCAGCGCGTTGTCGGCCAGCGACGAGAAGAACTGCGCGGCCATGATGACGTAGAAGCCGCGGTTCATCGGCTGCGAGGGAGTCTCTGCGCGGGCAAAGGTCGTGGAGGCGGCGGCAAGCGCGGGCGTTATATCACGCAGCCGTCAGGGCGCCGTTGATCGATTGCCGTGCTTGCTGCCGCTATGCTTGCCGCATGCCACGACCGATCCGCGCCACCATCGATCTCGCCGCGCTGCGCCACAATCTCGCGCGCGCACGTGCACAGGCGGGCGCGCGAAAGGTGTGGGCGGTGGTCAAAGCCAACGCGTACGGGCACGGACTGGAGCGTGCGGTGCGCGCATTCGCAGCCGCGGACGGGCTGGCGCTGCTCGACCTCGACGAGGCGCAGCGCGCACGCGATGCCGGCTGGCGCAAGCCGATCCTGCTGCTTGAGGGTTTCTTCGAGCCGCGCGACCTCGACGCGGTCGACGCGCTGGAACTTTCGACCGTGGTGCACCAGAACGCGCAAGTGGAGATGCTCGCGGCGCATCGGCCGCGCCGCGCGATCGACGTGTATGTGAAGCTCGACACGGGCATGCGCCGGCTCGGCTTCGGCTCCGATGCCATGCAGGCCGTCGCGCGGTTGCAGTCGCTGCCGCACGTCCGGGTCGCGGCGCTGGCGACGCACCTGGCCAACGCGGACCGCACCACCCCGGGCATGGCCGACGTGGCTGAACAGCTACGCGCCTTCGCGGCGGCGGCGAACGGCTGGCGCGGCGCGGTCAGCCTGGCGAATTCGGCCGCGCTGTTTCTCAGGCCCGAGGTCGGTGGCGACTCGGTGCGCCCCGGCATTGCGCTGTACGGCGGCACGCCGCGGGCCGGCGCGCCGGCCGCGCAACTTGGATTGAGACCGGCGATGCGATTGCGTTCGCGCTTGCTGGAAGTGCGGCAGCTGAATCGGGGAGATGCGGTCGGCTACGGCAGCCGCTGGATCGCGCCGCGGCCGACGCGCATTGGCGTGGTCGCGTGCGGGTACGCCGACGGCTATCCGCGCGTGGCGCCGGACGGCACCCCGGTGTGGGTCGATGGCCAGATCGTTCCGCTGGCCGGGCGCGTGTCGATGGACATGATCACGGTCGATCTGGCGAACGCGTCGCACGCGCAGGTTGGCGCGGAAGTGGAACTGTGGGGCGAGCACGTGCCGATCGACGACGTCGCCGAGCGCGCGGGCACCGTCGGCTATGAACTGATGTGTGCGCTGGCGCGCCGCGTCGCGGTCGACGAGATCGGCTGACGCGTGGCAAAGCTCAGGACGCAATTTGTTTGCAGCGAGTGCGGCGGCACCAGCCCGCGCTGGCAGGGGCAGTGCCCGCAATGCAATGCCTGGAACACGCTGGTCGAGGCGCGCGTGGAGACTGGGATGCGCCGCTACGCGACGCCGGCGCCGGCAGCGTCGGTGCAGCTTCTGAGCGAAATCGAGGCGCGCGAGGTCGCGCGCACATCAACCGGCATCGAGGAATTCGACCGCGTGCTAGGCGGCGGGCTGGTCGCGGGCGGCGTGGTGCTGATCGGCGGCGATCCGGGCATCGGCAAGTCGACGCTGCTGCTGCAGGCGCTCGCCGCGATGTCGGCCGAGCTGCGCGTGCTGTACGTCAGCGGCGAGGAATCGGCCGGCCAGATCGCGCTGCGCGCGCGCCGGCTCGGCGTCGAGGGGCGCAACGTGCACTTCATGGCCGAGATCGAACTCGGCCGCATCCTGGCCGCGCTGGAGGCAGAGAAGCCGCAGGTCGCGGTGATCGATTCGATCCAGACGCTGTACTGGAACGAGCTCACGTCGGCGCCCGGATCGGTCGCGCAGGTGCGCGAATGCGCGGCGCAGCTCACCCGTGTGGCGAAGGCGAGCGGCATCACGCTGGTGCTGGTCGGCCACGTGACGAAGGAGGGCGCGCTCGCCGGCCCGCGCGTGCTCGAGCACATGGTCGACACGGTGCTGTACTTCGAGGGCGACACGCACTCGTCGTTCCGCCTGATCCGCGCGTTCAAGAACCGCTTCGGCGCGGTCAACGAACTGGGCGTGTTCGCGATGACCGACCGCGGGCTGCGCGGCGTGTCGAATCCTTCGGCGCTGTTCCTGTCGCAGCACGACGCGCAGGTGCCCGGTTCGTGCGTGCTGGTCACGCAGGAGGGCACACGGCCGCTGCTGGTCGAGGTGCAGGCGCTGGTCGACACCGCGCACGTGCCGAACCCGCGCCGCCTGTCCGTGGGGCTGGAGCCGCAACGGCTGGCGATGCTGCTCGCGGTGCTGCACCGGCACGCGGGGATCGCGACGTTCGATCAGGACGTGTTCGTCAACGCGGTCGGCGGCGTGCGCATCCAGGAGCCGGCGGCCGACCTCGCGGTGCTCGCCGCGATCGCCTCGTCGATCCGCAATCGCGCGCTGCCGCGCGGGCTGGTGGCATTCGGTGAAGTCGGGCTGGCCGGCGAGATCCGCCCGGCGCCGCGCGGGCAGGAGCGCCTGCGCGAAGCGGCCAAGCTCGGTTTCTCGCTCGCGCTGATCCCGAAGGCCAACGCGCCGAAGCAGAAGATCGAGGGGCTCGAAATCGTCGCGGTCGACCGGCTTGAGCAGGCACTGGAACGGATCAGGCGCTGAGCGCAGCAAGGCGCGGCGGCGATGCCGGCACGACCGCATCGACCTCGGGCAAGCAGTCGCCGAGTTCAAGCGCACGGTGCCGGCGCAGCGAAACGACGTGCCGCTGCAGCAGCACTTCGGCGCCGGATCGCTGCAGCGCTTGCCGCTCCGCCTCGGCATACAGCGCAGACCCGTCGCGGCGCGACAGCGGCAGATCGGACGATTCCGCGCGCGCTCGCGTCGTCATGCGCGCCTCAGCCGCGATGCGGCTACGCCCGCACATCGCGCGATCGAGATCGGGTCGGCGAGGCTGAAGCCGCGCGCCGTTGCGTGCGCGGCCGCGAAATGCCACGGCGCCGGCCAGCGGCGCGCCCGCATCGCCCGACCGTCCGGATAGCGCAGCTCGCACGGCATCCGCAACAGCATCCGATCGGGAGCGCGGTCGAGCAGCCGCAGCGCTTCGCGGAGCGCATCGAGCGGCGGGTGCTGGCCGTTGTCGAGCGCACGGGTCGTATCGCCGAGCGCGATCTCGACGCGTCGTGCACGGCTGCGGCTGCGGCGCCGCGTCGATCAGCGTCCCGCGCGCCGCGCTCGGCCAGCGTCAGCGCGCAGGCCAGCCCGGACCAGCCCGCGCCGACGACCGCGACGTTGCAGGTCATCCTGCCGTGAACGCCCAGGTGCGCCAGGCGATCCACAGCTTGCGCAGCGGCGTCAGCGACACGCGCTGGTGCAGCACCGGAAAGTCGTCGCGCTCCAGTTCGTCGAGCAGCGCGGTGTAGATCGACCCCATGATCAGCCCCGGCCGCTGTGCGCGGCGGTCCGCCGCGGGCAGCAGGCGCAGCGCCTCCGCGTAGGTGGCGCGCGCGCGCCGCGCCTGGAACTTCATCAGCGGCACGTAGCCCTCGACGTAGCGCCCGTTCAGCAGGTCGGCCGCCTTGACGTCGAAGCGTTGCAGCTCGTCGAGCGGCAGGTAGATGCGGCCGCGGCGCGCGTCCTCGCCGACATCGCGCACGAAGTTGATCAGCTGCAGCGCCAGCCCCAGCGTGCGCGCGTACTCGAACGTGCGCGGATCGGTGGCTCCGAAGATGCCCGCCGACAGCTCGCCGACGATGCCAGCGGCCAAGTGGCAGTAGCGCGCCAGCGCGGCGAAGTCGAGGTAGCGCGTCTGCGCCAGATCCAGTTTCACGCCTTCGAGCACTCCGAGCAGGCGTGCGCGCGCGATGCCGAACGCGTCGAGGTGCGGCGCCAAGGCGCGCGTGACCGGGTGCTGCGGTCGGCCTTCGAACAGGCGGTCGATCTCGGTCTGCCACCATGCGAGCTTCGCATGCGCGACCGCCGGGTCGGATGCCTCGTGGACCGCATCGTCGATCTCGCGGCGGTACGCGTACAGCGCCGTGATCGCGCGCCGCTGCGACGGCGGCAGGAACAGGAAGCTGTAGTAGAAGCTCGAGCCGGTCTGCGCTGCCTCGTTCTGGCAGTACTCGTCGGGGGTCATCGTCGCAATGCGCAGCGCGCGCCCATCAGCAGCCCGGTGCGTACGCGCAGCGTCGGGCGGTGCCGGAAGACATCGCCGCCGACGGCGTCGATTTGCTCCAGAATCCTTCGGCCGCCTGCGACGACCAGGCCGAGTTCGAGACCGATGCCTCCGCCCGGCGCGCGGCGAGGGCGAGCGCAACGTCCTGCCAGAAGTTGATCCGTTGCAGCGCGCTGCAGATTGCATCGGACTGCGCGCAGGCGCTGGCGTCGGCGCGCTTGTACAGCGCCAGCAGCGGGCGGCAGATCGGGTTGGCGAAGCGGCCGCAGCAGTCGAGCTGCGCGTCGAAGCCGGCGTACCGGTACACGGTCACGTCCCGCGCGACCCCCGACAGCAGACCGCGCAGCCGCGCGAGCGTCAAGTCGTGCGCGCGGCTCGCCACGGCGAGATCCGGCCATTGGCCCTCGTGTCTGGCCGCGATCGCGTCGAGCTGCCGCTGGAGCGCGGCCGGCTGCGCGAGGCGTCGCGCGGCGGGCGCATCGACTTCCTCGGCGAGGTCGTCGGCGGCGCGAGCGAAGCAATGGATCGCGCGCGCCGCCGGACGCAATAGCGTGGGCAGCAGCACCGAGGCGACGGGAAAGTTCTCGTAGTGGCCGGCACCCATGCGATTGACGCTAGCACGCGGGGCGAGCATGCCGGTCGATCCATTAGAATGCGCGCCGAATCGGCGCTCGGTGCATGCAGGACGTCCGCCGCCGAGGTCGTCGCGAAGGTGGCGAAATTGGTAGACGCACCAGGTTTAGGTCCTGACGCCTTCACCGGCGTGGGGGTTCGAGTCCCCCCCTTCGCACCAGTGACTCGTTAAGCCCCGCGCGCGTCGGACGCGGGCAGGCAACTCGATCGGAACATGCAAAATTTTGAGACGCTGAGCGCGCTGGAACGGCGCATCGATATTGCCGTCCCCGCGGCCGAGATCAACAAGGAAGTCACTGCGCGATTGACCAAGCTGGCGCGCACCGTGCGGATGCCCGGCTTCCGTCCCGGCAAGGTGCCGATGAAGATGGTGGCGTCGTCATACGGCGCACAGGTGCAGGCGGAGGTGCTGAACGACAAGGTCGGCGAGGCCTTCAACAGCGCGTTGAAGGGAAGCAACCTGCGCGTGGCCGGAACGCCGCAGCTGACGCCGAAGGAAGGCGCGGGCGAGCAGCTCGCGTTTTCGGCCACGTTCGAGGTGTATCCGGAGATCAGGATCGGCGACCTCTCGAGTGCGGAGGTCCAGCGGGCGGTCTGTCCGGTCGGCGATGCCGAGATCGACAAGACGATCGACATCATGCGCCGCCAGCGCGCGAAATTCGAAGCGGTCGATCGTGCGGCCGCCGACGGCGACCGGTTGACGATCGATTTCGTGGGCCGGATCGACGGCACGCCGTTCGAAGGCGGCAGCGGCACCGACTTCGCGTTCACGCTCGGACAGGGGCGAATGCTGGCCGATTTCGAGGCCGCGCTGCGCGGCGCCGCGAGCGGCTCAACGAAGACATTTCCGGTTCAGTTTCCGGCCGACTACCGCGCCACCGATCTCGCGGGCAAGACCGCGCAGTTCGAGGTGACGGTCAAGAAGGTCGAGCAGCCGCTGCTGCCGCCGGTCGACGCGGAGTTCGCGCGCTCGCTCGGCATCGCCGACGGCGACCTGGCGAAGATGCGCGCGGAGGTGCAAGCCAATCTGCAGCGCGAGGTTTCGACGCGCTTGCGCGCGCGCACCAAGGACAGCGTGATGGCCGCGCTGCTGGCGGCCGCGCAGTTCGACGTGCCGAAGTCGCTGGTGCAGGAGGAGCAGCAGCGGCTGGCCGAGATGGCGCGCGCGGACCTCGTCGCGCGCGGCATCGACGCCAAGGAAGCGCCGCTGCCGCCGGACGTGTTCGCGCCGCAGGCGCAGCGGCGCGTTCGTCTCGGGTTGCTGATCGCGGAACTGGTGCGCGCGGAGAATCTGCAGGCGCGGCAGGACCAGGTGCGCAAGGCGATCGAGGAAATCGCGCAGAGCTACGAGAAGCCGGCGCAGGTGATCCAGTGGTATCTCGGCAGCCGCGAGCGGTTGGCCGAGGTCGAGTCGATGACGCTGGAGAACAACGTCGTCGATTGGGTGCTGAAGCGCGCCCGGGTGATCGACGTGACCGTGCCTTTCGACGAACTGATGGGCCATGGAGTGTGAGCAGATGACGCAGCAAATCGGCAGCACGGGAATGGATCCCCAGGGTCTGGGGATGGTCCCGATCGTCATCGAACAGAGCGGGCGCGGCGAGCGCGCGTATGACATCTACTCGCGCCTGCTGCGCGACCGGGTGGTGTTCCTGGTCGGGCCGGTCAACGAGCAGACGGCGAACCTCGTTGTCGCGCAGCTGCTGTTCCTGGAGTCGGAGAATCCGGACAAGGACATCGCGCTGTACATCAATTCGCCGGGCGGCTCGGTGTACGCGGGAATGGCGATCTACGACACGATGCAGTTCATCAAGCCGAACGTTTCGACCATCTGCGTCGGCATGGCTGCCAGCATGGGTGCATTCCTGCTCGCGGCGGGTGCCAAGGGCAAGCGTTACGCGCTGCCGAACTCGCGCATCATGATCCACCAGCCGTCGGGCGGATCGCAGGGACAGGCCTCGGACATCGAGATCCAGGCGCGCGAGATCCTTTATCTGCGCGACCGCATCAACCGGATCCTCGCCGACCGCACCGGTCAGACGGTCGAGAAGATCCGGCAGGACAGCGACCGCGACAACTTCATGTCGGCGGAGGATGCAGTAAGCTACGGGCTGATCGACAAGATCTTCGTCAAGCGCGGCGAGGCCGGCTGACGAGGACCGGGGCGGGTGCGATGTCGGACAAGAAGGGTTCGAGCGAAAAGCTGCTGTACTGCTCCTTCTGCGGCAAGAGCCAGCACGAGGTGAAGAAGCTGATCGCCGGCCCGTCGGTGTTCATCTGCGACGAGTGCATCGATCTGTGCAACGACATCATCCGCGATGAAAGCAGCGGCGAAACCACCGCCGCCGCGAAGTCGGATCTGCCGACGCCGCAGGAGATCTGCGGCATCCTCGACCAGTACGTGATCGGGCAGGAGAAGGCCAAGCGCATCCTGTCCGTCGCCGTCTACAACCACTACAAGCGGCTGAAGCACCTGTCCAGCAAGGACGAGGTGGAGCTCGCCAAGAGCAACATCCTGCTGATCGGGCCCACCGGCTCCGGCAAGACGCTGCTGGCGCAGACGCTGGCGCGTTTGCTCAATGTTCCGTTCGTGATCGCCGACGCGACCACGCTGACCGAAGCCGGCTACGTCGGCGAGGATGTCGAGAACATCATCCAGAAGCTGCTGCAGAACTGCAATTACGAAGTCGAGAAGGCGCAGAAGGGCATCGTCTACATCGACGAGATCGACAAGATCTCGCGCAAGAGCGACAACCCGTCGATCACGCGCGACGTCTCGGGCGAGGGCGTGCAGCAGGCGTTGCTGAAGCTGATCGAAGGCACGGTCGCCAGCGTGCCGCCCCAGGGCGGGCGCAAGCACCCCAACCAGGATTTCGTGCAGATCGACACGACCAACATCCTGTTCATCTGCGGCGGCGCGTTCGATGGGCTGGAGAAGATCATCCGCAACCGCTCGGAGAAGAGCGGCATCGGCTTCGGCGCCGAGGTGTCGAGTCCGCGCGACCGCTCGGTCGGCGACGTGCTGCGCGACGCGGAACCGGAAGACCTGATCAAGTTCGGGCTGATTCCCGAGCTGGTCGGCCGGCTGCCCGTGGTGGCCACGCTCGATGAACTGAGCGAGAAGGCGTTGGTCGAAATCCTGGTCGAGCCGAAGAATGCGCTGATCAAGCAGTTCCGCCGCCTGTTTGACATGGAAGGTGTGGAACTCGAAGTGCGGCCGGACGCGCTGCAGGCGATCGCCAAGAAGGCGCTGAAGCGTCGCACCGGAGCACGCGGCCTGCGTTCGATCGTCGAGTCGGTTCTGCTTGATGTGATGTACGACCTGCCGGGCATGCAGAACGTGATCAAGGTGGTCGTCGACGACAACGCGATCGCGGGCGGGCGGCCGATCCTCATCTACTCCGATCAGCCCAAGGTCGCGGGCGCGCCGCGCTGAAGATGCGAGAACTCCGTTCGCCCTGAGGTATCGAAGGGCGAACGCATTCGGGCTTCGATGCCTCGGCCCGAACGGCGGGCCGGCGCTTCGGCTTACCGTCAAAGACCCTGCGCATTCGCGGCTTTGCGCGCCGCGAGCGTGATAGATTGAATCCGGCGTCTCGCCCTTGCTTTTCCCCCGGGCGGCCGCATTTCACGGGCATACCTGCCCTCAGGACGCGACATGTCGACCACTCTGCTTCCTTCCGAACGTACCTCGCTGCCGCTGCTTCCGCTGCGCGACGTGGTCGTCTTCCCCCACATGGTCATCCCGCTGTTCGTGGGCCGGCCCAAGTCGATCAAGGCGCTCGAGACCGCGATGGAGGCGGGCAAGAGCATCATGCTGGTGGCGCAGAAGAACGCGGCCAAGGACGAGCCTTCGGCCGAGGACATCTACTCGATCGGCTGTGTTGCCCACATCCTGCAGATGCTGAAACTGCCCGACGGCACGATGAAGGTGCTGGTCGAGGGCGCGCAGCGCGCGCAGATCCACGAGATCCGCGACGCGCAGACGCATTACACCTGCGAGCTGACGCCGCTGGCGCCGGAGATATCGGTCAACCCCGAACTTGAAGCGTTGCGGCGCGCGATCGTCGCGCAGTTCGACCAGTACGTGAAGCTGAACAAGAAGATCCCGGCGGAGATCCTGACCTCGATCGCCGGCATCGACGAGGCGGGACGCCTGGCGGACACCATCGCCGCGCACCTGCCGCTGAAGATCGAGCAGAAGCAGAAGATCCTGGAGATGTCGAGCCTGGCCGAGCGGCTCGAAAGCCTGCTGGCACAGCTCGAGACCGAGATCGACATCCTGCAGGTCGAGAAGCGCATCCGCGGCCGCGTCAAGCGCCAGATGGAGAAGAGCCAGCGCGAGTACTACCTGAACGAGCAGGTCAAGGCGATCCAGAAGGAGCTCGGCGA
>JAKOQB010000021.1 GCA_029778535.1 Pseudomonadota bacterium
CCACCAACTCCCCCTACTTCCCTTCCTCCATCAACCGCATCCTCCGCCGCAGCCTTTCGGCTTCGGCCGCATCGCCCGCCTTCTCCGCGCGCATGACCTGCACGCCGAGCCACGCCAGCAGCGGCCGGCGCCAGCCCTGCGCGGAGGCGGTGTCGATCGACTGCGAAATGACTGCGGGGCTGGCACGACCGGACTGAAGCAGCACGCCGGCGGCGACGAGGCGCGACAGCGGATCACTGATCTCCTGCACGGCCGCGCCGGCCGATTCGCCGGTCGCCGCGGCGGCGGCGCGCTGCGCGGGCGGCAGCAGCGCGATGTCCTGCTGCCCGATGCGCGCGGCGAGATAGTCGGCGTAGGCGCGCTCGGCCGGCGACGCGTCGAGGCGCAGCCTCTCGAATCCTTCGCAAGGTTCGAACACGAGGCTCGCCACGCGCGCAGCGCAGCGCGTCAGTTCCGCGCGCG
Source organism: Pseudomonadota bacterium (assembly GCA_029778535.1). Classification (GTDB taxonomy): domain Bacteria; phylum Pseudomonadota; class Gammaproteobacteria; order Burkholderiales; family Burkholderiaceae_F; genus JAKOQB01. Next base: position 463 of record JAKOQB010000021.1, read on the forward strand.
CCAGCAGGTCGGGGCGGCCGGTACGCGCGATCTCGCCGCGCGCGTGCGCGAATTCGGCCTCGGCCACGCGCGTGTCGCCCTTCAGATACGCGGCGACCGCGCGGTCGAGCGAATCCCTGGCGCTCGCCTGCCAGTCGGGCGGCGGCGGGCCGCTCGCGCACGAGGCAAGCAGCGCGGCACAGAGCGATGCGATCCAGCGCCTCATGGCAGCTTCAGCTCCGTGTCGCGCTTGAAGGGCCACAGGCGATTGACCTGGTCGACCAGTTGCTCGACCTTGCGCAGGTTGACCTCGACCTCGGCGCGCAGCGCGGAAAGATCGGTCGTCGCGGCGCGCGTGTTGGCGGCGATCGCCTGCGTCTCCTCCAGCAGCGCGTCGACGCGCTTCAGCGTCGCGCGCGTATCCGCGAGCGCGGCCTTCAGTTCGACGATGGTGGCGCGCGTCTGGCTCATCACGCCCTCGGCGCCGAACACCTGCGCGTCGGCCTTGTCGGTCAGCGCGTTGAGGCGCGCCAGCAGCGCGTTGGTGCGGTCGAGCGTGGCGACCACCTTCCTCGCATCGGCGTCGTTGCCGAACAGTACGTTGAGCGCGCCGCGTTCCTTCAGCCGCGCGGTGACGGCCTGCGTGTTGGCGAGGCTCGCGGCGAGCGGCGAATCCGGCGCGGTCAGCGCGGTCAGGTTCTGCAGCAGGTCTTTTGCCGCGGCGACCAGGCGCGGGATCTCGGCGCTGGCATCGCCGATCAGCACGCGGCGCACCGCGCCGTCGGGCAGCGGCGGATCGTCGGGCACGCCGGAGAATGCCTTGATGCTGGTGCCGCCCACCAGCCCGCGCGTCAGCGTGAACACGCTCGATGTGCGCAGCCAGTGCGCGTCCTTGCGCGGGATGTCGATCACGATGCGCGCGGCGCCGTCGGGCGCCAGCTCGATCTTGCGCACGCGCCCGATCGGAAAACCGCTGAACGTGAGGTCCATGCCGGGGCGCACGCCTTCGGAATCGTCGGCCAACAGCACCAGTTCCTGCGTCGACTCGAATACTCCGCGCGCGTACATCACGTACACCGTCGAGCCGGCCAGCAGGATCAGCAGCAGCACGAGCAGCAGCGCGGCCTTGAACTCGAGGTGCGCGACCGGCGGCCTCGTCGACAAGGGTTCGTTCATCAGTAATAGTTGCCCACCAGCGATGCCGCCTCGATCAGCAGGATCACCAGGAACAGGCGGATCAGCCCCTGCAGCTCGGCGCTGCGGCGCGCGCGGCGCGGGGTGATGTCGAGCGCGGTGGCCACCGGGATCAGCGCCACCGCGAGCGCGAGGAAGAAGGTCTTCAGCGCGAAGATCATCGTCACCGGCGCGTTGAACACGCGGCCGACCTGGCGCGTGTAGGTCGCGAGCCCCTCGGCGGTGAAGCCGTACACGTGCAGGTACGCGAGCACCAGCGTCAGCACGCCGGCCACCGCGGCCAGCATCAGCACGCAGAACATGCCGGACACGACGCGCGGCAGCACCTCGTGCGCGAGCGGATCGAGTCCGCGCGCGTGCAGATCCTCGAACCCGCCGCGCGCGCGCAGCTCCGCGATCTCGGTGCCGTTGGGCAACGTGACGCGCACGGCGGCGAACACCGCCGCGGTCAGCGGGATCAGCTCGAGCACCAGAACGCGCACGACCATTTCGAGCGCGTACTGCGTCAGTCCGTAACTGGCCGCGGTGACGACCACGATGCGGATCAGCACCAGGCTGATCAGCGCCGACAGCACCGCGAACCACATCAGGCTGGGCGCGGTGTCGAGGTAGACGTTGCGCGCCAGCGCGGCGCGATTGGCGCGGCCATAGGTCGACGGCGACAGCGCCAGCACCAGCATCTGCGCGCCCAGGTGGATCAGCCGCCACCAGCCGGCCAGCCAGCGCACGAGCGAACGGCCCAGTTCTCCCAGCGCCCCCGGGCGAGAAAGCGTCGGCGTCATGCGCGGATGATAGAGGTGCGCGGCGCCGCGCCGATTGACCCCGGCCGGAACGCGGTCGCGGCTGCCGCCTCTTGCGATGCGCGCTGCGCCCGGCGGCGCGCGGGCGCGGGATGCGCTGGAATAGCCGCGATGATGCGCCTGTTAGTTAGCGCATCGCGTGCGTGAAGGACGGGGCCATGCGCGGCCTGCGGCACTCCTGTGTTGCGTTCCTGCTCGCATCGGGGTGCGCAGTTCACGCGCAGCCCGTGGCGGGCGGCAGCGAGACGCTGGCCTCCGATCGCCCGGAGGCCTGGGCGATGAACTACCTTACCGCGACGACGTTCCTGACCGCGTTCGGCGAAGTGCCGGCGCCCGCTCCCTGGCGCTGGGCAATCGCGACCGAACTCGGCCACATTCCACGGCTCAGCGACGCGCAGCGGCGCGTCGGCTTCGACGGCACCAAGCTCGAGGACCTGAACAAGTCGCCGGTCTTCGGCCGGCTGCGCTTCACGCTCGGGCTGCCGCACGGCTGGGTGACCGAGCTGGCCTACACGCCGCCGGTGCCGATCAACGGCGCGCGCACGCGCGATCTCGTTGCGCTTGCTATCGGACGCCGTTTGCTCGAGCGCGGCGCGTGGACGCTGTCGGCGCGCGCGTTCGGGCAGAACGGATCGGTGCGCGGCGACATCACCTGTCCGGCGGAACTCGCCAACGTGACCGATCGCGCGCGCAATCCGTACGGTTGCCAGGCCGCCTCGAACGACCGCTTGACGATGAACTACTACGGCGCCGACCTGACCGCAGGCTGGAACGCGGGCGCGTGGCACCTGCATGGCGGCGTCGGCGCCGTGCGCACCGAGCTCGCGGTGCAGGTCGATGCGCTGACCGACGGCGTGCGCGACCGAACACGGCTGCTGGCGCGCGACGTGCTGCCGTACTTCGCGCTCGGATTGCGGCGCGACCTCGATCGGCGCTGGAGCGTCGCGGCCGAAGTGATGCACGTGCCGCTCGACGTGCGGCGCTCACCGGGCCTTGCCAGCGAAAGCGAGCCGCTGACGAGCGTGCGCGTGCAGTTGCGTTACCTGAGCGATTGAAGCACCGGACGCATGCGTCTCGCATGAATGGGTGATCGGCCGCGCGGAATGCGCGATCCGCGGCCGATGTTCACGCCTCATCGCATCGGCCGTCGGCTGCCGCACCGACGTTCATCGGCTGCGAGACAGACCTTCGATCGATACGCGACGTGCGCTCATGGGGAGTTCGGACATGGACAAATCGCGCAGACAGTTGCTTTCGAGCGCCGGCGGCGGCGCGCTGGCTCTCGTCCTGGCCTCGTGCGGCGGCAGTGGCTACTCGTCACCGGCGCCGCCGCCGATGACCTCACCGCCGCCCGCGCCGACACCGCCGCCGCCACCGGGCGCGCTCACCTGCGGTGCGGTCTCCATCAGCGCCAACCACGGTCATGCGCTGACGATTCCCGCGGCGGATCTCGATTCAACGACCAACAAGACGTACAGCATCCGCGGCACGGCGGATCACGATCACACGATCACGCTGACGCCGGCGCAGCTTGCTTCGATCAAGTCGATGAACGCGGTGGTGGTGCAATCGACGATCGACATGAGCACCCTGTTCGGCACCCACCTGCACGACGTGACGACGAACTGCAGTTAGCGCGCCGGGCTCGCCGCGACGCGCCGCCGTTCAGTCGCGCCAACCGCCCCAGAACGTCGTCGGCGGCGAGCGGTCGAGCCACGCGACGGGATAGCGCGTCAGGCCCGGATACAGGCGGCTCCACAATGCCGCGACCACGGCGAGCGCAAACACGCCGGCGAACACGGGCTGCCACAGCGCCGCAAAGCCGGCGTGACCGTGGATCATGATCAGCGGATTGGCGCCGGCGGGCGGGTGCACGGTCTTCGTCAGCAGCATCAGCCACAGCGCCAGCACCTGCGCCAGCGCGTAGACCCACAGCGCGTCGCCGAAAAGCTGATAGCAGGCGATGCCGACCAGCGCGCCGCCAAGATGGCCGCCGAACAGCGCGCGCGGCTGCGCGGCGGGCGCGCGGGTGAGACCGAACAGGAACACCGCCGATCCGCCCAGCGACGCCAGCAGGAACGGAGAAACCGGCGGCGCCGCGAGCGTCAGCGCCAGCGCGATACCGGCCGCCGCACCGAACGCGATCCACGCCAGGCGCAACAGCGGGCGAGCGAGCATCGATCGGCCGCGTTCAGTCGCGATGACGCGCACGCCGTCTCCGGCCCGCCACCGCTTCGGCGACCGCGACGCAGTCGTCGATGTGCGCATCGCCGATGTACTTGATGGCCGCGAACGAGATCGTCGCCGCGACGGCCTGGCCGGCAAGCGGGATGTATTTGACGGTGGTCTGCGCAGCCATCCGCCTGGCAATGCGCTTGACGATCAGCGACAGCGCCTCGCGCGTGATCGCGCGCCCGACGACGCTCGAACCCACTGCAGCGATGGCCTTGTACGCGGACAGGCGCCGCTTCGGCGCCAGCAGTTCGATCTGCTGCGGTGTCAGGCCGAACTCGGCGTTGATCTCCTGCAGCATCTTCATCAGCACGCCGATATCGACCGCCAGGTCGATGCCCGGGATCGGCACCACCGCGGCCGTCGCGCAGATCAGCGCGCGCTTCATCACCGCCTTGCGGCAGCGATGCGCTGCGGCGTCGATGTCGCGGGTGCTCGCAGGCACCAGGGCGAGAGGCTGGGTTTTCGTGCGGGGCATCGTTCTCCTCCGGGCCGATCGACGCGTATGAGCGCTTTGTACCTTGATCTGAGACAACCCGGGCGGCCCCGCGGCTGCGACAGAATCCGCTCGGGGAGCTTGTCACCGCTACCGTAACAGCGGTCGCCTGATCGCCTGCTTCGAACCTCGCGGCAAACCGCCTAAAATTCAAGGCCTTGCCGAAACGCCGATGCAACTGCTGACGCTCGGAATCAACCACCAGACCGCGCCGCTCGCGCTGCGCGAAAGGGTGGCGTTCGTCCCCGAGGAGATCGGCCCCGCGATCGCGCGGCTGCGCGACCGGCTGGCGCTGAAGTCGGCCGGCGCGCTGTCCGAAGCGGCGATCGTGTCGACCTGCAACCGCACGGAGCTGTACTGCGCGGTCGCCGAGCCGCATGCGGCGAGCACGGCGCTGGCCGAATTCATCGCCGCGGAGAAACAGCTCGACGCCGACGAGCTGCGCCGCTCCGCGTACGCGCTGCCGCAGACCAATGCGGTGCGGCACGCGTTCCGCGTCGCCAGCGGGCTGGATTCGATGGTGCTCGGCGAGCCGCAGATCCTGGGCCAGATGAAGCAGGCCGAGCGGCTGGCGCGCGACGCCGGCGGCATGGGGCTGATGCTCAATCATCTGTTCCAGCGCACCTTCGCGGTCGCCAAGGAAGTGCGCACGACGACCGAGATCGGCGCGCATTCGGTGTCGATGGCCGCTGCCGCGGTGCGGGTGGCCGAGCGCATCTTCGGTTCGCTCGCCGACAGCGACTGCCTGTTCGTCGGCGCCGGCGAGATGATCGAACTGACCGGAACGCACTTCGCCGCACGGCATCCGAAATCGATCACGGTGGCCAACCGCACCATCGAGCGCGGCGACACGCTGGCCGCCAAGCTGCACGGCCGCTCGATGCGGCTCGCGGAGCTGCCTGAGGCGATCGCGCGCTTCGACATCGTGGTGTCCTGCACCGCGAGCTCGCTGCCGATCATCGGACTGGGCATGGTCGAGCGCGCGATCAAGTCGCGCCGCCACCGGCCGATGTTCATCGTCGATCTGGCGGTGCCGCGCGACGTGGAGCCCGAAGTGTCGCGGCTCGACGATGTGTACGTGTACACAGTCGACGATCTGGGCAAGATCGTTCAGAGCGGCACCGAGAGCCGGCAGGCCGCGGTCGCGCAGGCCGAGGCGATCATCGAATCGCGCGTGCGCGATTTTGACACCTGGCTGCGCACGCGCGCCGCGGTGCCGATCATCCAGGGACTGCGTAGCCGCGCCGACGAGCTGCGCCAGTACGAGCTCGAGCGCGCGCGCAAGCTGCTGGCGCGCGGCGAATCTCCCGAGGTGGTGCTCGAGCAGATGTCGCAGGCGCTGACCAACAAGTTCCTGCACGCGCCGGTGGCCGCGCTGCATCAGGCGTCCGGCCACGACAACGACCAAGAGCGCGCGCGCCTGGTGGCGCTGCTGTCGCGCTTTTACGCCTCCTCCTCCGACAATTAGCGACCCGGTGCGCGCGGCGGCCGTCCGCGGTCGCCGCGCGTGATTTTTTTGCCGACCCTATGAAGCCCACGATGCAAAACAAGCTCGCGCTGCTGGCGCGGCGACTGAACGAAATCGACGCCGCGCTGTCGAGTGAGGACGCGACCCGCGACATGAACCGCTTGCGAGCGCTCGGGCAGGAGCGCGCGGAGATCGAACCGGTAGTGGCGCGCTTTCACGACTACAAACGCGCGCAGGCCGACCTTCTCGGCGCGCAGGAGATGCTGGCCGAGCCCGACATGAAGGCGCTCGCGGAGGAAGAGATACACGTCGCCAAGGGCAGGATCGCCGCGCTGGAGGACGAGCTGCAGCGCTTGCTGCTGCCGAAGGACCCGAACGACGAGCGCAACGTGTTCCTCGAGATCCGCGCCGGCACCGGCGGCGACGAATCGGCGCTGTTCGCCGGCGACCTGCTGCGCATGTACACGCGCTTCGCCGAGCGTAACCGCTGGCAGGCGGAGCTGATCTCCGAGAGCCCGTCTGCCCTGGGCGGCTACAAGGAGGTGATCGTGCGCATCATCGGCCCGGGCGCGTATTCGAAGCTGAAGTTCGAGTCCGGCGGCCACCGCGTACAGCGCGTGCCGGAGACGGAAGCGCAGGGCCGCATCCACACGTCGGCGTGCACGGTCGCGGTGCTGCCCGAGGCCGACGAGATCGACGACGTGAAGATCGATCCGAGCGAGCTGCGCATCGACGTGTTCCGCGCCTCCGGCGCCGGCGGGCAGCACGTGAACAAGACCGAGAGCGCGGTGCGGTTGACGCATTTGCCGACCGGCATCGTGGTCGAGTGCCAGGACGACCGCAGCCAGCACAAGAACCGCGAACGCGCGCTGAAGATCCTCGCCGCGCGCATCAAGGACAAGCAGGTGCAGGAGCAGCAGCGCAAGGAGGCTTCGACGCGCAAGAGCCTGATCGGCTCCGGCGACCGCAGCGAGCGCATCCGCACCTACAACTTTCCGCAGGGGCGCGTGACCGACCACCGGATCAACCTGACGCTGTACAAGATCGACCAGATCATGGACGGCGACCTCGACGAACTCACTGCCGCGCTGACGGCCGAACACCAGGCCGAGTTGCTGGCGGCGCTGGGAGAAACGGCATGACGACACGGATCGAGAAGGACACCTTCGGCCCGATCGACGTCCCCGCCGACCGGCTGTGGGGCGCGCAGACGCAGCGGTCGCTGCACTTCTTCGCGGTGTCGACCGAGAAGATGCCGCCGGAACTGATCCGCGCGCTGGTGCTGGTCAAGCGCGCGGCCGCGCGCGTGAACCGCGAACTGGGCTTGCTCGATGCGCGCAAGGCCGACGCGATCGTCGCTGCGTGCGACGAGGCGCTCGACGGCAAGCACGATGCGGAGTTTCCGCTGTCGGTGTGGCAGACCGGATCGGGCACGCAGACCAACATGAACGTCAACGAAGTGCTGGCCAATCGCGCCTCCGAACTGCTCGGCGGGCCGCGCGGCACCGGGCGGCTCGTGCATCCGAACGACGACGTCAACCGCTGCCAGTCGTCCAACGACGTGTTCCCGACCGCGATGCACGTGGCGGCGGCGCTCGCGATCGAGCAGAAGCTGCGGCCGGCGCTGCGCGCGCTGCGCGGCACGCTTGACGCCAGGGCGCGGGCTTTCGCGGACATCGTGAAGATCGGCCGCACGCATCTGCAGGACGCCACGCCGCTGACGCTCGGGCAGCAATTCTCCGGCTACGTCGCGCAGCTCGACGCGGCCGGCCGTGCGATCGATTCGGCGCTGCCGGCGCTGCTGCAGCTCGCGATCGGCGGCACCGCAGTCGGCACGGGGCTGAATGCGCATCCGGAATTCGGCGCGCGCGTGGCGCACGCGCTTGCAGCCGGCACGGGGCTCGCATTCGCGTCCGCGCCGAACAAGTTCGCCGCGCTGGCCGGCCACGAGCCGCTGCTCGCGGCGCACGGCGCGCTGAAGACGCTCGCGGCGGCGCTGATGAAGATCGCCAACGACGTGCGCTGGCTCGCGAGCGGTCCGCGCGCGGGCCTTGGCGAGCTGACGATCCCGGAGAACGAGCCCGGCTCGTCGATCATGCCGGGCAAGGTCAATCCGACCCAATGCGAGATGCTGACGATGGTGAGCGCGCAGGTGCTCGGCAACGACGTGGCCATCGGCATCGGCGCTGCGTCCGGCAATTTCGAGCTGAACGTGTTCAAGCCGCTGATCGCGCACGCTTGCCTGCAGAGCGTGCGGCTGCTGGCCGACGGCATGGCGAGCTTCGAGGCGCACTGCGCGCGCGGCATCGAGCCAAACCGCGCGCGCATCGCGGAGCTGCTCGACCGCTCGCTGATGCTGGTCACCGCGCTGGCGCCGCACATCGGCTACGACAAGGCGGCGGCGATCGCCAAGCACGCGCATCGTGAAGGGCTGACGCTGAAGGAGGCGGCGCTCGCATCGGGCTTCGTCACCGCGGCGCAGTTCGACGCCTGGGTCGTGCCGGCGGCGATGACAAAGCCCGGCGTCGAATGACGGTCGGCGAGCTGCTGCGCGCAGCGAAGCTGCCGGCGCGCGAGGCGCGCGCCCTGCTGGCGCACGTGTTCGGTGCGCGGCGCGAATGGCTGATCGCGCATCCGGAAGCGGTCGTGGACCGGGCGCAGCAGGCGCAATTCGCCGCGCTCGCCGAGCGGCGCGCGCGCGGCGAGCCGATCGCATACCTGATCGGGGTGCAGGAGTTCTACGGCCGCGAGTTCGCGGTGAATCCGGCCGTTCTGATTCCACGGCCGGAGACCGAGCTGCTGGTCGACGCGACACTCGATGCGCTGCGGGAGGTTCGCGCGCCGGGTGCTCTCGACCTCGGCGCGGGTTCGGGTTGCATCGCGATCACGCTCGCGCTCGAGCGCGCCGACGCGATCGTCACCGCGACCGATCGTTCGGCCGCCGCGCTTGCGGTCGCGCGTGCGAACGCCGAGCGGCTCCGCGCGCGCGTGACCTTTCTCGAATCCGACTGGTATGCGGGCGTCGAAGGACGCTTCGATGCGATCGTCGCCAATCCGCCCTACATCGCGGCGGGCGATCCGCATCTTCCGGCGCTGCGCGACGAACCGCTGCACGCGCTGACCGACCACGCCGACGGACTGACGCACCTGCGCGCGATCGCGGCCGGCGCGCCGTCGCGCCTGCGGGAGGGCGGCACGCTGCTGGTCGAACACGGCTACGACCAGGGCGCGGCGGTCAGGGCGCTGTTCGCGGCGGCAGGGCTCGGCAAGGTGAGGACCTTGCGGGACGCGGCCGGCATCGAGCGCGTGTGCAGCGGCCGCGCCTGAATGCGCGCGCGGGAGAGCCGTGGCCGGGCTCTCCCGCTTTTTTCGCAACGCCTGCGCGCGGAGGCATCGGCACGCACGATAGCGGCGGCTGCCGATCGTGAGCCGTCGATAACCCGCACGGGGTGGCCGTTTATTTCAACCGTCCGCGCCCTCAAGTTGGGGGCGAACCGGTCGATAACCCCCGTTTGCGACCGCGCCGGCTCGGCGCTTAAACTGGCCGCAAACCTTTTCCGAACAGGCAGACCCAATGGACGCCAAGGAATTCATCCAGAAGACCGTCACTGACAACCCGGTGGTGCTGTTCATGAAAGGAACCGCGCAGTTCCCGCAGTGCGGCTTCTCCGGCCGCGCGATCCAGGTGCTGAAGGCGTGCGGCGTGAAGAACCTGACCACCGTCAACGTGCTCGAGGACGACGACGTGCGTCAGGGCATCAAGGAGTTCGCCAACTGGCCGACGATCCCGCAGCTTTACGTGAAGGGCGAATTCGTCGGCGGCTCGGACATCATGATGGAGATGTACCAGAGCGGCGAGCTGCAGGAACTGCTGAAGAAGGCGCAGGTCGTGTGAGCGCGCCGGGGCGCCCCAAGCGCGAACCCCGCGCGCGCAGCGCGAGGGTGGCCTGGTGAGCGCGCGCCGGCGGCTGATCGTCGCCATCACCGGCGCCTCCGGCGCCATCTACGGCGTCCGGCTGCTGCGGCACCTGTCCGCGCTCACCGACATCGAAACGCACCTCGTGCTGTCGTCGGCGGGCGTGCTGAACGTGCACCAGGAACTGGGGCTGAAGCGCGCCGAGGTCGAGCAGCTCGCGCACGTGGTTCACAACGTCAACGACATCGGCGCGAGCCTCGCGTCCGGATCGTTTGCGAGCGCGGGCATGGTGATCGCGCCGTGCTCGATGAAGACGCTCGCCGCCTGCGCGCTCGGGCTCGCCGACAACCTGATCACGCGCGCCGCCGACGTGTGCCTGAAGGAGCGCCGCCGGCTGGTGCTGCTGGTGCGCGAGGCGCCGCTGAACCTCGCGCACATCCGTCACATGGAGGCGGTGACGATAATGGGCGGCGTGATCTTTCCGCCGGTGCCCGCGTTGTACCAGCGGCCGCAGTCGATCGAGCAGATGGTCGACCACACGCTGGCGCGCGTGCTGGACCTGTTCGAGATCGAGCACGATCTGGCGCCGCGCTGGGGCGGGATGCGCGGTCCGGGCTGATGTCAGTCCATCCGCGCCGGCCGGCCGCTGCCTCCGATGTGGTAGATGAACGGCGCCGGCTCGTCGCGGACGATCTGACAGATCCTGCCCAATGCGCGGATCAGGATCCTGACCGTGTCGGCCAGACTGACGTTACCGCCCGTGAAGACGAAGGCCTTGACGCCCGCTTCCTGCAACGCGGTGCGCTCCGGCACGCGGTAGCGATTTGGCTTGTCGCGGGTGAGCATCGCCCAGGCATTACGTCCGCATTCGGGAAGCCACACTTCATCCGGTGTACCGCGCGGGAAGCGTCTGCTGCCGCGGACCACCGCGACACCTGAATCGAGCAAGGCAGTCGCGAGACTCTCGCTGTCGGGCGACTCGTCCGGGAAGAGCGTCAGGGGCTCAAGCGACCTGGCGGTTGAGTTCGCAGCGGATCGCGTCTGAGACCGCCTCTACGCTGACACCGTATTCGCGCGCCAGATCGCGCGGAAGGTCGTTTGCCTTGAATTGTTCCGCCAGCACCGCAGTCGGAATGCCCGTGCCGGCTAGAACGGGACGCCCGAAGGCAACGCTTGGGCCGATGACCACACTGCGCCGCTGGTCGGCCGCGGGATGCGCTCCCGTGAACGGATACAGCTTGATCGGCAGGCCTTTGGGATCGCGCACGACACGCGACAGGTACACGCGAATCAGTTCGGCGATCTCGACCTGTCCGTGCCTCGACAAGTTGATGATCTGCCCTGGACGTTCGACGAAGAGCTCGGCGCCGTGTGTTGCGAACTGCTCTTCCAGCAGGGGCCGACATGAATCGAATCTCTCCGCGAGAAACCGCAGTGCCTAGCGGATCGTCGGCAGACCGATGTGATGCTTGCGGCGGATCGCCGTCAGCACATAGGCCTCGACAAGATTCGAAAACGACAGGGCCAGCGGCTTCGCCGCAGCGGGCTTGATCACCGCATGAAAGCGCCGCGTCTCGCCGCGATGTGACTACGGCATGCCGACGAACCACGACCGCAGTGTCGACTCCGATACCCCGAGGTAATGGGCCGCCTCGGCCAGCGTATAAGCAAGTAGGTCGCGGCGGTCAACGGCGGTTCTGAAAGCGGGCATACCTGCGCATCGCTGGCTCGGTCTGAGCATTTTCCGAGCTCCATTGCACCGCCGGATCGGCGAGCGAGGAGCGCGGACGGTGCCGGCAGAGGGACTCGAACCCCCGACCACCTGATTACAAATCAGATGCTCTACCAACTGAGCTATGCCGGCGCGGCACGAAGTTTAGTCCACCGTATCATTCGGGCGGCGCCCCGCAACGGACTCCCATGGCCACCATCCTCGTCACCGGCGGCGCCGGCTACATCGGCTCGCACACGATCGTCGAACTGCTCGCGGCCGGGCATCGCGTCGTCTGCGTCGACAACTATTCGAACAGCTCGCCCGAGGCGCTGGCGCGCGTGCAGTCGATCGCCGGCCGGTCGCTCACCGCGGTCGAGGGCGATCTGCGCGACGCGACGCTGCTTGACCGCGTGTTCGCCGCGCACCCATTCGACGGCGTGATCCACTTTGCCGCGCTGAAGGCGGTCGGCGAATCGGTCGCGCAGCCGCTCGCCTATTACGACAACAACGTCGGCGGCACGCTCGCGCTGCTGGCGGCGATGCGGCGCGCGCGGGTCACGCGGCTGGTGTTCAGCTCGTCGGCGACCGTCTACGGCGCGCCCGATGCGCTTCCGATCGGCGAAGACGCGCCGATCCGCACCACCAACCCGTACGGCGCGACCAAGGCGATGGTCGAGCAGATCCTGCGCGACCTGGCGGCGTCGGACCCCGCGTGGTCGCTGATCAGCCTGCGCTACTTCAACCCGATCGGCGCGCACCCGAGCGGGATGATCGGCGAGGACCCGCACGACATCCCGAACAACCTGTTCCCGTTCATCCTGCAGGTCGCGATCGGCAAGCGCGAGCGACTGAACGTCTTCGGCGACGACTGGCCGACCGCGGACGGCACCGGCGTGCGCGACTACCTGCACGTGGTCGACCTTGCGCTCGGTCATCTGCGCGCGATCGAAGTGGCGCAAAGCCGCCCCGGCTTCACCGCGATCAACCTCGGCACCGGCCGCGGCACCAGCGTGCTTGAACTCGTGCGCGCGTTCGAGGCCGCCACTGGCCGGCGCGTCGCGCACGCGATCACCGCGCGCCGCCCCGGCGACATCGCAGCATGCTGGGCCGATCCGGCGCTCGCCGCGCAACTGCTCGGCTGGCGCGCGACGCGCACGATCGGGCAGGCGTGCGCCGACGGCTGGCGCTGGCAACAACGGAATCCGAACGGCTACCGCAGTCAGTAAGCGAGTTCGAACCGGTAGCCCTTGAACCGGAACACCGCGGTCTTCTGCCCGATCTGCTCGAGCGCGAGGTCGGAAGTGATCTGGTCCTTCTCGCGAAAGAGCGCGCCGTTGACGACCAGCGTCCGGTTGGCCGGGTTGGACGAATACATCGATCCGCCGAGCGCCAGCGCCGGCAGCGTCGCGCGGATGTTTTCCGGAAGCTGCTCGCGGGCGTAGATCGGCGTCCCGGCCGCCGCCGCGCCCGTCGACGCAGGAGTTGTCGCATCCGGCCGCGCGCGTGCCGGCGCCGCCGCGTCAACCGCCTTCGCCGCCGCGTTGCGCGGCTCAGGCTGCGGCCAGGGCGCGGCCTCGGCGATCGGCAACGATCGGCGGTCCTCCGCGGCCGGCGGCGGCGAGGCCACGGGCGCGGCGGCCGCGGTGGACCCTGCAGGCGCAACGCTGGCGGCCGTTTCGGCGGAGCGGACCGCGGGCGGGCGCTGCGCTTCGCGGCCGACGATCAGCCACGCGAGCACCGCGACCAGCCCGGCCAGAACGCCGATCGCCACCCAGTGCCAGCGCATGGGCGGCGCGTGCCGTGCGCCGTCGACCGACTGCGGCGCGACCGGCTGTGCGTGCAGTCCGGGCACCGAGCCCCGCTCGCGTTCCGAATCGGCCCGGCGCAGGGCGTCGAGAATCATCGACACGGCGTCACTCGACCTTCTGCAGATGCGGCTCGTCGATGCCCGCCGCGCGATTGAGCAGCATCAGCGTCACGGGACCGGCCACGCCGTCGAGCGGCAGGCCCTGCGTGAGCTGGAACGAATAGATCCAATCCTTCAGTGTCTTGCCGTCGACGCGCTTGTTGGCCGGCAGCGGTTCGCCGCGCACAGCGGCCAGTTGCGCGGCCAGCCAGTGCGCCGCGGGTCCGGTGCGAAGGTCGGTGGCGGGCCCTAGGTAATCCGGCGGCGCGCGCCACAGCGTGGCGAATTCACCGCGCCAGTAATCGGCCAGCGACACGAGCGAAACGGTGCGTGCGCTGCCTTCGACACGCAGCAACGCCGTCCGGCTCGACAGGCCGTCGAGCAGCGCGTACGCGGCCCGGCCGCCGGCGTCGCGCAGCGTCAGGATGACCGGGCGATCGAGCTGGCGCACCAGCGCCAGCGTGGCATTGGTGCGCTTGAAGCAGTGCACCTGCTGCCTGATCGCCGCCTGGCACGGGTCGCCATCGCCGAGCGCGATGTTCCATTCGCCAGCGAGTTCGCGCCACGCGCGCTCGGCGTCGGCGAGCGATGCGAACCCGGTGGGCAGGTCGAAGGCCGTCGGCTCGCTCGGCGCAACCGGTGTCGCCGGCGCGAGCGCGGCGGCGTCCGCGGAGGGCGTCACGCCGGCGGCCACCGGCGGCACGACCAGCGTGACCGCAGACGCCTCCGCGCTGGTCTTGAGCGCGGCCGGATCCGGCACCGAGCCTTCGAGCACGACGGCGAGCACGGCGAGCGCCAGCAGACCGAGCCCTAGTGAAGCCATCCGCCACGGATCCCAGCGCCGCGGCGAAGCCGTCGCCGGCGGATCGAGCGCCTCGGCCGCGGCGCGCTCGACGAGTTCAGGTCCTACCGTCGCCGACCCCTTCGCGTAGGCGCCGAGCAGCGCCCGGTCGCACAGCAGGTTGATTCGCCGTGGAATGCCGCCCGAGTAGCGGAAGATGCGCCGCAGCGCGCGCGCGTCGAACGGCAGCGCCCGCGTCAGTCCGGCGACCGCCAGCCGATGGCGCACGTATTGCGAAGTCTCCGCCTCCGACAGCGCGTCGAGGTGATAGCGCGCGATCACCCGCTGCGCGAGCTGGCGCAGCCCGGGCTGCGCCAGCATCGTCCGCAGCTCCGGCTGCCCGATCAGCACGATCTGCAGCAGCTTGCGCTCGTTGGTCTCCAGGTTGGTCAACAGGCGCAACTGCTCGAGCACTTCGGCCGACAGGTTCTGCGCCTCGTCGACGATCAGCACGTTGTCGTGCCCGACCGCATGCGTGCGCAGCAGGTATTCGTTCAGCGCATCGACGTAGTCCTTCACCGTCGGCACCCCCGGCCCCTCGTGTCGGTACGGGATGCCGAACTCCTCGCACACGGTTCGCAGCAATTCCTCGACCGTCAGCTTCGGATTGAAGATGTAGGCGACGTTGCAGCGCTGCGGCACCTGCTCCAGGAAGCAGCGGCACACGGTCGTCTTGCCGGCGCCGATCTCGCCGGTCAGCACGACGAAGCCGCCGCCGCCCCGCACGCCGTACAGCAGATGAGCGAGCGCCTCGCGGTGGCGCTCGCTCATGAACAGGTAGCGTGGATCCGGCGCGATCGAAAACGGCGGCTGCTTCAGCCCGAAGAAACGCGCGTACATACGGGGAAGGATACCTCTGCGCAGCAAGCCAGCGCGCGAGTTGAGCGGCGCAAGTCCGCTCGAACGAGCGCACGCGATAACGGCGCAACGCGTCCGCTATCGCGTCACTTGACCCGGGTGAGCTTGGGCCGGTCGCCTGGCTTCGGTGGCGTAGGCGTCGGTTCGGGCGTCGAGCCCGGCGCCGATTCGACCGGCACCAGCGCGCCGCGCTCGCGCGCGCTTTCGGCCGCGCTCTGCGCCGGCGCGCCGGCCGGCGGCTCGGCGCGCGGCACTTCGAACGCCATGCCCTGCCCGTTCTCGCGCGCGTACACCGCGATCACGCGCGCCATCGGCACGTAGACCTCGCGCGGCACGCCGGAGAAGCGCGCCTGAAACTCGATCGCGTCGTTGCCGAGCTTCAACCGGTTGGTCGCCAGCGCCGAGACGTTCAGCACGATCTCGCCGTTCTTGACGAACTCCATCGGCACGCGCACCGACTCGTCGACCGCCACCGCGATGTACGGCGTGAAGCCGGCATCGTTGCACCAGTCGCAGATGGCGCGGATCAGGTAGGGCTTGGTGGAGACTTCGGGCATTTGGCGTCGGGCGCTGGCGTCGGGCGTCCGCGAGCAGCGGACCGGCTTGCGCGCAATCCGCAGTCCGCGATCCGCAATCCTAACGCCGCATTACCTTTTCGCTCGGCGTCAGGGCCTCGATGTACGCGGGGCGGCTGAAGATGCGCTCGGCGTACTTCATCAGCGGCGCGGCGCTCTTCGGCAGATCGATGCCGTAGTGGTCGAGGCGCCAAAGCAGCGGCGCGATCGCCACGTCGAGCATCGAGAAGTCGTCGCCGAGCAAGTACTTGTTCTTCAGCAGGATCGGCGCCAGTTGCGTCAACCGGTCGCGGATCAACAGCTTGCCCTTGTCGATCGCCTTCTGGTTGTTGCTGTTCTCCAGCGTCTGCACGTGGATGAACAGCTCGCACTCGAAATTGAACAGGAACAGGCGCGCGCGCGCGCGCATCACGGGGTCGGCCGGCATCAGCTGCGGGTGCGGAAAGCGCTCGTCGATGTACTCGTTGATGATGTTCGATTCGTACAGGATCAGGTCGCGCTCCACCAGGATCGGCACCTGCCCGTACGGATTCATCACGTTGATGTCCTCGGGCTTGTTGAAGAGGTCGACGTCCTTGATCTCGAAGTCCATGCCCTTCTCGAACAGCACGAAGCGGCAGCGCTGCGAAAACGGGCAGGTCGTTCCGGAGTAGAGCACCATCATCTGTTGTCCCCTGAAAACAATTCAGGGTGAGGCTGGCGCCTCACCCCGCAGTGCGCGACGGGGCCGCACCTCGCGGCGGCCCCGGGGCGGCTACTTGATGTCCTTCCAGTACTCGCGGTTCAGCCACCAGGTCAGCACGGCGAAGAACGCCAGGAAGACCAGCACCCAGACGCCGATGCGCACGCGCTCGGCGCCGCTGGGATCGGTCATGAAGGCGAGATAGGCGACCAGGTCGGCGACCTCGGAGTCGTACTGGCGCGCCGCGGCCGGATCGGCCGCCTTGAAGGTGACTTCGAACGACTCGGCTGCGTGGCCCGTCAGCGGCGTGCGCGTGACCTGCGCGTTGCCGGCCGCGTCGTACACCGAAACCTCGCGCACCATCGTCTCGCGCCCCGTCTTCTCGTCCACCACGGGCAGCACGCGGTCGATCGTCGCCTCGCGCGGCCCCTGGCGCTGCCACAGCACGTGCGGCATGCCGATGCTGGGGAAGACCACGTTGTTCCAGCCCGTCGGCGAGGACGCATCGCGATAAAAGCCGCGCAGCAGCGAGTAGATGTAATCGGTGCCCTTGTATTCGAACGAGGTGCGCGCGCGCGTGATCACCGACAGGTCCGGCGGCGTCTTGCCGAACCACACCTTGCTGTCGGCCGGTCGCATCGCGATCGTCATCAGGTCGCCGACTTTCTGGTTGCCGAAGATCAGGAAGTCCTTGATCTGCGCGTCGTCCAGCCCGATGTCCTGCAGCCGGTTCCAGCGCATCAGGTTCGCGCTGTGGCAGTTCAGGCAGTAGTTGGCGAACAGCCGCGCGCCGCTCTGCAGCGCGGCCAGTTCGTGCGCGCGCTTCTCGGGCCAGTGATCGATCGGCAGTTCGCCGCCGGCGGCGAGCGCGCTCGGCGCCGCGACGCCGAGGGCGACGACGGCGGCCAGGGATGCAAGCAGCTTCTTCATGTCGTGATCCTTCTCCCCGTCAATGCGCGGCAAACGTGACGCGGGTGGGAGCGGACTTGAACTCGCCCATCCGGCTCCACCACGGCATCAGCAGGAAGAACCCGAGGTACAACAGCGTCAGCACCTGCGAGATCACGTTGCGCGTGTTCTCCGGCGGTAGCGTGCCGAAGGCGCCGAGCACCAGGAAGATCACCGCGAACGCGAGCAGCAGCACCAGGTGCCAGCCCGGCCGGTAGCGTATCGAGCGCACCGGCGACTGGTCGAGCCACGGCAGGCCGAAGAAGATCACCACCGATACGCCCATCAGCACGACGCCCCAGAACTTCGGGTCGAGCTTCAGTCCCGGCGCCACCATGAACACCGCCAGCACCAGCGCGATCGCGAGCGTGGCGGCGCGCGCCATGGAACTCTTCAGCGTGAAGAACACCAGCAGCGCGTAGCCGATTGTGAAGGCGGCCAGCGCGTACATGAAGTACTCGGTGGTCGCGCGCAGGATCGAATAGAAGGGGGTGAAGTACCAGACCGGCGCGATGTGCGGCGGGCCCTGGAACGGATCGGCCGGGATGAAGTTGTTCCACTCGAGGAAGTAGCCGCCCATTTCCGGCGCCAGGAACAGCACCGCGAAGAACGCGATCAGGAACAGCGACAGCGCGTAGATGTCGTGCACCGTGTAGTACGGGTGGAACGGAATGCCGTCGAGCGGCTTGCCGGTCTTCGAATCGACCGTGTCCTTGATCTCGATGCCGTCGGGGTTGTTCGAGCCCACGTCGTGCAGCGCCAGCACGTGCGCCACCACCAGGCCCAGCAGCACCAGCGGGATCGCGATCACGTGGAACGCGAAGAAGCGGTTCAGCGTCGCATCGCCGATCACGTAGTCGCCGCGGATGAGGACCGCCAGATCCGGCCCGATCAGCGGGATGGCGGAAAAGAGATTCACGATCACCTGCGCGCCCCAGTAGCTCATCTGCCCCCACGGCAGCAGGTAGCCGAAGAACGCCTCGCCCATCAGGCACAGGAAGATCAGGCAGCCGAAGATCCACACCAGCTCGCGCGGCTTGCGGTAGCTGCCATAGAGCAGCCCGCGGAACATGTGCAGGTAGACGACGATGAAGAAGAACGACGCGCCGGTGGAGTGCATGTAGCGGATGAACCAGCCGCCCTGCACGTCGCGCATGATGTACTCGACCGACGCGAACGCGGTGGCCGCGTCGGGCTTGTAGTTCATCGTCAGGAAGATGCCGGTGATGATCTGCAGCATCAGCACCGTGATCGCCAGCCCGCCGAAGACGTACCACACGTTGAAGTTCTTCGGCGCGTAGTACTCCGACATGTGCTTCTTGTATTCCGACATCAGCGTCGGCATACGCGCGTCGATCCAGCCGGCGAGGCCGGTGTATTCGGTCTTGTGCAGTCCCATCGTTCGATCCCGGTCAGGCGGCCTTGGGCGGTTCACCGATCTCGATGACGGTATCGGACAGGTACCGGTACGGCGGTACCGCCAGGTTGTCGGGCGCGGGCTTGTTCTTGAATACGCGGCCGGCCAGATCGAACGTGGAGCCGTGGCATGGACACAGGAAGCCCGGATCGTTGCCGAGCTGGGGCGTCGTTCCGGCCGCCAGCGGCCCGATCGGGTTGCAGCCCAGGTGCGTGCAGATGCCGACCACGACCAGGTACTCGGGCTTGATCGAGCGCCACTCGTTGCGCGCCCAGGACGGCGTCGGAAACGCGGTGCGCACCGAGTTCGGGTCGGCCACCTCGCTGTCGGTCCGTTTCAGCGACTCGAGCATGTCCTTCGTGCGGTTCAGGATCCACACCGGCTGGCCGCGCCATTCGACCGTGATCTTCTCGCCGGGCGGGATCTGGGAAATATCGGCGGTGACCGGCGCGCCGGCCGCCTTGGCGCGCTCCGACGGCGTCAGCGACGCCACGAAGGGAACGGCGGCAGCCACGGCGCCGGCACCCCCGGCGACGCTGGTCAGTATCAGGGCAGCGCGACGGCTGCCATCGACAGCGTCGTTCGGATCAAGTGTCGACATATGGGAGATTGTTCTTCGGGAAGGGCTAAAGGGACGGGCGCAGCCCGCGCGCAGCGCGCGAGTTTACCGCATGGCCGCTTCACGCCGCAGCAGGAGCCGCGGCCGTCGCACGGGGTTCGGCGCCGCTCAATCGCGGCCAGGCGGGATGCGGATTGGCCCGGCCGCGCGATCGGCCTCGCCATAATCGCCCGGCCGCCGGACCTCCCGGCCCGGCGCGACTACGGAGGAGAAGAACGATGAGCTTCATGTCGGAGTTCCGCGAATTCGCGGTCAAGGGCAACGTGATGGACCTCGCGGTCGGGGTGATCATCGGCGCGGCGTTCGGCAAGATCGTCGATTCGCTGGTCAAGGACGTGATCATGCCGATCGTGAACTTCATCGCCGGCGGCCAGATCGATTTTTCCAACAAGTACTGGGTGCTGTCGGGCAGCGTGCCGGCCGGAGCCTCGCTGGCCGAGGCGCAGAAGGCGGGCACCGTGTTCGCGTGGGGCAGCTTCGCGACCGTGCTGATCAACTTCGTGATCCTGGCGTTCATCATCTTCTGGATGGTCAAGGCGATGAACCGGTTGAAGCGCCAGACGCCGCCGGCGCCGCCCGCCGCGCCGGCGGAGGACGTGCTGCTGCTGCGCGAGATCCGCGATGCGTTGAAGAAGTAGCGCAAGCGCGCAGCGGGGTCCGCGGCTCCCCGCGTCGGCCGCCGCGCGGAGCAGCGGCGCGCCGATACAATCGATGCCTCACCCATCGGAGGCCGTCGTCGCCATGCTCCGTCGTCTCTGGCTGCTGTTCGCGCAAGCGTCGACGGTCGGCCTCGCCATCCTGTTCATCGTCGCGACGCTGAAGCCGGACTGGCTGCGGCGCGCGCCGCTGCCCGCGGCCACGCCGGGGGTGCGCGAAGTGTCGATCCAGCAGGTGGCGAGCGCGCCGGCCCGCGGCGGCGCGGTCAACTCCTACGCGGACGCGGCGCGGCGCGCGATGCCCGCGGTGGTCAGCGTCTATACGACCAAGGAGATCCGGCGCACGCCGTCGATGGACGATCCGCTGTTCGAGCGCTTCTTCGGCGACCGTCTGCGCGGTCAGGCCGAGCGCGTCTCCAGCCTCGGCTCCGGCGTGATCGCCTCGGCCGACGGCTACATCCTGACCAACCACCACGTGGTGCAGGCGGCCGACGAGATTTCGGTCGCGCTCGCCGATGGCCGGCGCATGGACGCCAGGCTGATCGGCGCCGATCCGGAAACCGATCTCGCCGTGCTGCGCATCGACGCGCCCAGGCTGCCGGTGATCACTTTCGGCCGCGCCGACGCGCTGTCGGTCGGCGACGTGGTGCTGGCGATCGGCAATCCGTTCGACGTCGGCCAGACGGTGACGATGGGCATCGTGTCCGCGCTCGGCCGCAACAACCTCGGCGTCAACCGCTTCGAGAACTTCATCCAGACCGATGCGGCGATCAACCAGGGCAATTCCGGCGGCGCGCTGGTCGACGCAAGCGGCAACCTGGTCGGCATCAATTCGGTGATCTATTCGCGTTCGGGCGGCTCGATCGGCATCGGCTTCGCGATCCCGACCACGATCGTCACGCAGGTGATGGAGCAGCTGATCCGGTCGGGCAAGGTGGTGCGCGGCTACTTCGGCATCGAGCCGGTCGATATCACGCCCGAACTGGTCGACGCACTGAAGCTCGCGCGCAACGAAGGTGTGGTGGTGCGCGGCGTGCAGCGCAATGCGCCCGCGGGCAAAGCCGGAATGGAGCCCGGCGACGTGATTGTTTCGATCAACGGCCTGGATGTGCGCGACACGCCGGGCATGCTGAACCAGATCGCGCAACTGGCGCCGGGCAGCGTGGCCAAGGTGAAGGTGCTGCGCGCGGGCCGCGAGGTTGATCTGGACGTGACGGTCGGCGAGCGGCCGATTCCGCAGGAGCGGAAGTAGTCAGTTGTTCCGGATGCGCGCGGCCACTTCGTTCGCCTTGGCGCGCGCCACCGCATCGCCGTTCGCCGCGGCCTGCACGTACCAGTAGACGGCGCGGTTCAGGTCCTTCGGCACGCCGTCGCCGTTCTCGTACATGCTGGCGAGGATGTAGCAGGCGCCTTCGTCGCCCTGCTCCGCGGCGCGCTCGTACCACCTGGCCGCCTGCGCATAGTCCTTCGGCGCGCCGCGGCCGAGGAAGAACTGGGTCGCCAGACTGACCTGCGCGTCGCGCCAGCCCTGTTCGGCCGCTTTCGCGTACCACGCGGTCGCCTCGGCCGGCGATTTGGCGACGTGCTCGCCGCGGTCGTACAGCACCGCGAGCGAGTACTGTGCGCGCGCCAGCCCGTTGTCGGCGGCCTTGCGCAGCCAGGCCACGCCCTCCTTCGGATCTGCGGCCGTGCCCTCGCCCTTGACCAGCATCACCGCGAGGTTGAACTGCGCGACGCGCTGGTTGCGCTGCGCGGCCTTGCGGAAATGCGTGAGCGCCTTGGCGGGGTCGGCGGCCTGGTACGCGGCCCAGCCGCGCGCCAGATCGATATCGTCGTCCGGCACGATCTGCAGCCTTTGCGCGGACGCCGCCGCGCAAAGCAGAAGCAGCACAAGGGCGGCAAAGCGACAGAGGCTCATGGCATTGGGTCGTCCCGAGACGCGAATTCTGACGGTCAGGTCGAAGTTTCCGTGGCGGCCGGCTCCGGCGCCCCGCGCGGCGTGACGAAACGGCCAAGCTGCACGCCCAGTTCGTACAGCAGGCACAGCGGCACGGCGAGCAGCAACTGCGACAGCACATCGGGCGGCGTGAAGATCGCGGCGATGATGAACGCGCCGACGATCACATATGGCCGTGCCCGCTTGAGCTTGTCGACGCTGGCGATGCCGAAGCGCACCAGCAGCACGACGGCAATCGGCAGCTCGAACGCCAGCCCGAAGGCGAGGAACATCCCCATCACGAAACTGAAATACGCCTCGATGTCCGGCGCCACGTTGACGGTGGCCGGCGCGAAGCCGGCGATGAAGCGAAACACGAATCCGAACACGACGTAGTAGCAATACGCCACGCCGAGCGCGAACATCGCGACGCTGGACACGATCACGGGCAGCGCCAGCCGCCGCTCGTGCTGGTACAGCCCGGGCGCGACGAACGCCCACGCCTGATAGAGCACGTACGGCAGCGCGAGCAGGAACGAGGCGAACAGCGTGACCTTCAGCGGCACCAGGAACGGCGTCGTCACGCCGGTGGCGAGCAGCTTGGTGCCGGCCGGCAGCGCTGCCATCATCGGCTCCGACAGCAGCTCGAAGATGTGCTTCATGAACGGCGTCAGCACCAGAAACACGATCACCACCGCGAGCGCCGCGCGCACGATCCGCTGGCGCAACTCGATCAGATGCGACAGGAAGCTCTGTTCCTGGTCGGGCGAATCCGGTTCGGGCGCGCTCATCGGCAGGGTCAGCGTCGAATGCGCGGCCGATTGACGCGCGCGCGCGGCGCGTACTTGCGCCGCGTACCGGCATAAGCGTCGGGCTGCGCCAACTCGCGCTTCAGCCGCGCGATCTCCTCGGCGAGTTCGTCGACCGACGGGCCGGGCTTGTAGCGCTTGGGAAAGGTCAGCGGCTGCCAGCTTTCTCCGGCGCCTTCCCAGGAGTCGTCGGTCGCCGCGGGGGGCGCGGTGGAGGCGACAGAGCTCTGCACGGTGCTCGCCATGGTCTTGAATCCCGACTGCACGTCCTGGACCGCCGACTGCAGCGACTGCGCGGCGTTGCGCGCCTCCTCCTGCAGCTTCTTCAGCTCAGCGAGTTCCATCTCGCGGTTGATGTCGGCCTTGACCTGGTTGACGTAGCGCTGCGCCTTGCCGACCCAGTCGCCGACCGTGCGTGCGACCTTCGGCAGGCGCTCAGGGCCGAGCACGACCAGCGCGACCGCGCTGATCACGGCGATTTCACCGAAACTGAAATCGAACATGGGCGCCGGTCGAGCGTCAGGCATCCCGCGTCGAGGCAGTTACGCCCGACGCCCGACGCCAACGCCCGACGAGGGAGGTCAGGACTTCTCTTTGGCCTGGACGTCGATGGTCTGGCCGGCGACCTGCTTGGTTTCCTCGACCTTCGCGGCCGGCTTGGCCGGCTCCGCGCTGCCCTCGGCCATGCCTTCCTTGAAGCCCTTGATCGCGCCGCCGAGATCCTTGCCGATGTTCTTCAGCTTGCTGGTGCCGAAGATCAGCACGATCACCAAAAGGACGATCAGCCAGTGCCAAATCGAGAACGAACCCATCTTTCAGCTCCTATAGACGTTTCCACGGCCGGGCACCGCCCAGCACGTGCACGTGCAAGTGGTAAACCTCTTGCCCGCCGTCCGGGCCGTTATTGATGACGACACGGTATCCGTTCGTGGCGCCCTGTTCTCGTGCAAGCCGCGGTGCGAGAAGCAGCATTCTACCCAACAGCTCCTCGTGTTTCGCCTGCGCGTCGGCGAGCGTGGCGAAGTGCTCCTTCGGGACCATCAGCAGGTGTACCGGCGCGGCCGGGTGGATGTCGGGGAACACGATGAACTCGTCGTCCTCGTGGATCCGCTTGGCGGGCAGCTCGCCCTTGACGATGCGGCAGAAGATGCAGTTGGGGTCGTGGGTCATGATTTCAGTCGGCAGTCGTGGATCAGGCGCCGCGGCTGATGGCTTTGCGCGTGGCCTTCTCCTCCAGCCCGGAGGCGCCGGCGCGGCGGTCGAGCTCGTCCAGCACCTGCTCGGGACGAAGACCGTAATGGGCGAGCAGCACCAGGCAGTGAAACCACAGGTCGGCGGTCTCGGCGACGATGCGCTGCGCGTCACCGTCCTTCGCGGCCATCACGGTCTCGGTCGCTTCCTCGCCGATCTTCTTCAGGATCGAATCCGGCGCGCCGGCGAGCAGGCGCGCGGTATACGACTTGTCCGGGTCGCCGCCCTTGCGCGATTCGATCACGCCGGCCAACCGGCGCAGGATGTCTTCGTTCATTTGCGGTAGATGAGTTCGGGATCCTTCAGCACCGGGTCGACGATGCGCCACGCCTCGCCGTCGAGCCGGCGGAAAAAACAGCTCTCGCGTCCGGTATGGCAGGCGATGCCCCCGGCCTGTTCGACCAGATACAGCACGACGTCGCCGTCGCAGTCGAGCCGCACCTCGCTGACGCGCTGCCGATGGCCGGAAGCTTCGCCCTTGCGCCACAGCCTGCCGCGTGAGCGCGAGTAGTACACCGCCTGCCCGTTCGCTGCGGTTTCGGCCAGCGCGTCGCGGTTGGCCCACGCGACCATCAGCACGCGGCGCGACGATGCATCCTGCGCGACCACGGTGACGAGCCCGTGCTCATCGAAGGCGATGTCGTCGAGCCAGTTCATCTGTGCTTCCCGATCTCGATCCAGAAGCGGTCGCCGCGCGGCCGCAGGCCGTCGAAGGATGCAACGACCCTCAGCGCGCGGCCGTAAACGCGATCGACCGCCAGCGGCCCCCAGAAGCGCGAGTCGAAGCTGTCGTCGTGATTGTCGCCCATCACGAACACGTGGCCGTCCGGCACGTTCACCGGCCCGAACTCGATGCGTCCGGCGGTCCCCACGGGCATCGCGTTCACGTACAGAACGCCGCGGCGCGCCGCCACCGTGTCGCCGCCGACCGCAACCACGCGCTTGATCAGGCGCTCGCCGTCGACCGGCGAGGCAAACGTAACGATGTCGCCCGCGCGCGGCGTCCCGCGCTGCGCGAGGTGCACGCGCGTGAACGGCAGGCGCCATGCGTAGGCGTGCTGGTCGACCAGCACGCGATCGCCGACCTGCAGCGTCGGCTCCATCGAGCCGCTGGGGATGTAGTTCCAGTCGGCGACCGCGGAGCGGAACACGAACATGCCGAGCAGGAAGGCCAGAAAGCCGGCGTTGTCGCGCGCCAGCCGCAGCACCCGATTCATCATGCCTCGAGCCTCATCGGAATTCCCTGCGCGGCCAGGAACTCCTTGGCCTGGCGCACGGTGAACTCGCCGTAGTGGAAGATCGACGCCGCGAGCACCGCATCGGCACCGCCTTTGATGATCCCGTCGGCCAGGTGCTGCAGCGTGCCGACGCCGCCCGAAGCGATCACCGGAATCGGCACCGCCTCAGTGACCGCGCGTGTCAGTTCGAGGTCGAAGCCCATTTTCGTGCCGTCGCGGTCCATGCTGGTCAGCAGGATCTCGCCCGCGCCAAGGTCCGCCACGCGGCGTGCCCAGGCGATCGCATCGAGCCCCGTCGGCGTGCGGCCGCCGTGCGTGAACACCTCCCATCCGCGCGCCGGGTCGTGCGCCTGGCGGCGCCGCGCATCAGGTTGTGGATCGACGCGGCGTCGCGCGTCGATGGCAACCACGATGCATTGCGAGCCGAAGCGCGCGGTCGCGGCGGCGACCAGTTGCGGATCCTGCACTGCCGAGGTGTTGACCGAGATCTTGTCGGCGCCCGCATTCAGCAGCCGGCGCACGTCGTCGACCTTGCGCACACCGCCGCCGACCGTCAGCGGAATGAAGACCTGCTCGGCCACTGCCTCGATCACGTGCAGGATGATTTCGCGCTGGTCGGAACTTGCGGTGATGTCGAGGAAGGTCAGCTCGTCGGCGCCCTGCTCGTCGTAGCGGCGCGCGATCTCGACCGGATCGCCGGCATCGCGCAGCGCGACGAAGTTCACGCCCTTGACCACGCGACCGGCGGTCACGTCGAGGCAGGGAATAATGCGTTTCGCGAGCATTGGAGGCCACACTGGAGCCAAGCATAGTGCAACCCGATCAGCCGCCCCGAGGTTCGCGCAAACCGGCCGCACGCCGGCATCGGCGCGGCGCAGCCGTCCTCGCCGCGCTCGCCGCCGCCTGTTTCACCGCGCTCGTCGCTGCGGCAGTCGCGATCGAAACGCTGGGCATATCGCCGCGACTGCTCGCGCCATATATCGACCGGCGGGCCAGCGGCCACAACGCCCTGATCGAGATCGCAGCGAAATTCGTCAGCGGCCGGCTGCTCGCGGTCGACCGCGGCGAATTGATTCCGCGCATCGACTACCCCGATTGGATCGGAACGGTCGCTCGGCCGCGCGATGGGACGCCCGAGGCCGGACCCGGACGGGTCATCCTGGTCGGCAGCCCGGATGCCGCTGCCAGAGCGATCGAGTACGCCGAACCCGGGGACGTGATTGAGTTCCTGCCCGGAACGTATCGCTTCATCGGCCGCGCGCTTGAAGTCACGCGCGCGGGCCGGGCCGAGTTGCCGATCACCGTCCGCGCGGAGCGTCTCGGCCGGGTCGTCCTCGAATTTGCCATGCTCGAAGGATTTCACGTGCGCGCGCCGCACTGGATTTTCGAGAATCTGGTTGTACGCGGCGCGTGCGCGTCGCACGTTGAGTGCGAGCATGCGTTTCATATCGTCGGCCCGGCTCGCAACGTCGTAATCCGCAACAACCTGCTGCGCGACTTTAACGCTCACATCAAGATCAATGGAGATGGCGGGCACTTTCCCGATGCAGGACAGATCGTGTCCAACACCCTGGTCAACGCGGCGCCGCGCCAGACCGACACGCCGGTGACGCCGATCGACCTGGTCGCCGCGAGCGACTGGACGATTGAAGCCAACCTGATCGCCGACTTCGTCAAAGCGCGCGGAGATGGGACGAGCTACGGCGGCTTCGCCAAAGGGGGCGGCGCAAATAACCGATTCATCCGCAACGTCGTGCTGTGCGAGCATCGCCTGCGCGGCGTGCCCGGCCGGCGCGTCGGGCTGTCGCTGGGAGGTGGCGGCAGCGCAATGGCTAGCTGCCGCGACCGGCGCTGCGTGGTCGAGCATGAAGGTGGCGAGATCGCAGGCAACCTGATCGCGTCGTGTTCCGACGAAGGCATCTACCTGAACCGCGCCGCGCGCGCCCTGCTGTTGCACAACACGGTCATCGACACGGCGGGAGTCGTGGTGCGCTATCCCGATAGCTCGGCGCGGGCATACGGCAATCTGATCGATGGCCCGCTGCGCACCCGCGACGGTGCCACGCTGCACGCGCCGGACAACCGGACCGGCGTGCTCGCATTCAGCTTCATTGGGCTGCATCCCGTGCTGCGCCTGTTCAGGAATCCGAACGAGCTCGATCTGCGCTGGTCCGGCGCACCGCCGCGCGTGCACAACAGCGGCGAGTCTGCGGCACCCGAACTGTGCGGCGTTGCGCGGCCTTCGGTGCCGGCCTACGGCGCGTTCGAGGATTTCGCTGCCTGCACGGAGCGTGGGACGCAGTAGCGCCGGATTGCACGTGCCGCGTGTCGAGGTCAACGCGGCGCGCCCCGCATCAATGCATTGGCGAGCGTCGCTGATGCGAGCCAGCTTGGACGGCAACGACAACGAGATCGCCGCGCCGCTCCCGACCTGACAGCGGTCAAGATGACCGGCATCGGTCGGTTCAATGCGTGTTTCGAAGCGATCCGAAGTGGATCGCAGTCCCGTCAAGGCCGGGCGAAGGGAGGCTGTCAATGACACGTTCGCTGACGAAAGCCGCGCTTGTCGGGCTGTCATTGCTGTGTGGGGCCAGCGTCACGCCGGCGCAGGGAAAGGCGGATTTCGGCAAGCGCGAGTACGAATCCGACTGCGCGGGCTGCCACGGGATCCGGGGCAAGGGCGACGGGCCCTGCAACCCGTACCTGGACAAGTCGTCGTCGGACCTCACCATGCTGGCGAACAATGACGGCGGCGCATTCAGGTATCAGCGCCCGTGCGAGGTCGTCAGGTGCAATGATTGATCCATACGCGCAGAGGCCAGGCTCAGCCTTCCTCTGCGAGCGCGTCGGCGTGCGCTTGCGCGGCCTTGAAATCGAGCGTGCCTTCGTAAAGCGAGCGGCCGAGGATTGCCGCTTCGATGCCCTCGCCCTCGACCGCGCACAGCGCGTCGATGTCCTTCATCGACGCGACGCCGCCGCTGGCGATGACCGGGATCTTGACGGCGCGGGCGAGCTCGACCGTCGCCCCGATGTTCACGCCCGACAGCATGCCGTCGCGGCCGATGTCGGTGTAGAGGATGGCGTCGACGCCGTAGTCCTCGAACTTGCGTGCCAGATCGACGACGTCGTGGCCGGTCAGCTTGCTCCAGCCGTCGGTCATCACCTTGCCGCCTTTCGCGTCGAGCGCGACGATCACGTGGCCGCCGAACGCGCTGCAGGCGTCGTGCAGATAGCCTGGATTCTTCACCGCGGCCGTGCCGATCACGACGTAGCGCACGCCGTCGTCGATGTAGCGCTCGATCGTGTCCATGTCGCGGATGCCGCCGCCGAGCTGCACCGGCACGTCGTCGCCGACCGCCTGCACGATCTTCTTGATCACCGCCTCGTTGACCGGCCGCCCGGCGCGCGCGCCGTTCAGGTCGACCACATGCAGCCGGCGCGCGCCCTGCGCGACCCAGTGCCGCGCCATCGCGACCGGATCTTCGGAGAACACGGTCACGTCCTTCATGTCGCCCTGGCGCAGGCGCACGCACTTGCCGTCTTTCAGATCGATGGCGGGGATCAGCAGCATTGACTTTCTTGAGAAGAGCCGCGGCTCGAAAACGTCGCTGCGGGCGGGCGGGAGTGGGAGATGCCGGAGGGGCCGGAATCAGGGATTCCAGCGCGTGAAGTTCTCGTAGAGCCTGAGTCCGGCGGCGGCGCTCTTTTCGGGATGGAACTGCGTCGCAAAAATATTATCCCGCGCCACCGCGCAGGTAAAGATGACGCCATAGTCCGTCTGGCCGACCGTGAGCTGCACGGCGGCCGGCGCCACGTAATAGCTGTGGACGAAGTAGAAGTACGCGCCGTCGGCAATGCCGTACCACAGCGGATGCGGCCGCGCCTGCCGCACGCGGTTCCAGCCCATGTGCGGCACTTTCAGCCGGGCGCCGTCGCGGCGCATGTCCGCATCGCGAAAGCGCACGACTGCCCCGGCAAACAGCCCGAGCCCGGGCGTCGTCGTGCCGGGCGTGTGCGTTTCCTCCGAGTAATCGAACAGCATCTGCTCGCCGATGCAGACCGCCAGCACGGGCCTGGACTGCAGCGCGCGGAGCACCGCGTCCTCGAGTCCGGCCTCACGCAGGTAGCGCATGCAGTCCGGCATCGCGCCCTGGCCGGGAAAGACGATCCGCGCCGCGCGGTCGATGGCGGCGCCGTCGCTGGTCACGAGCACCGATTCCTTCGGCGCGACGTGCTCCAGCGCCTTCGCCACCGAGCGCAGGTTGCCCATGCCGTAGTCGATGACTGCAATCATCGTGATCCGTGGCTCGTGATCCGTGATCCGTTGTTCGTGCCCACCGCGTCCATGTCCCGTTCTTCACTGATCACGGATCACGGATCACGGATCACCGATCACGGATCACAAGGTTCCCTTGGTCGACGGCACCACCCCCGCCGCCCGCGGATCCGGCTCCAGTGCCATGCGCAGCGCGCGCGCAAAGGCCTTGAACACGGTTTCGCACTGATGGTGCGCGTTGTCGCCGCGCAGGTTGTCGACGTGCAGCGTGACCAGCGCGTGGTTGGCGAAGCCCTGGAAGAACTCGTGCGCGAGATCGACATCGAACTCGCCGATCATCGCGCGGGTGAACGGCACGTGCCATTCGAGTCCCGGCCGGCCGGAGAAATCGACCACCACGCGCGACAGCGCCTCGTCGAGCGGCACGTACGCATGACCGTAGCGGCGGATGCCGGCCTTGTCGCCCGCCGCCTTCGCCACCGCCTGGCCGAGCGTGATGCCGACATCCTCGATCGTATGGTGGCCGTCGATGTGCAGGTCGCCCTTGGCCTCGATCGTCAGATCGAGCGCGCCGTGCCGCGCCAACTGGTCGAGCATGTGGTCGAAGAACCCGACGCCGGTCGAAAGCGCGCTCTGCCCGCTGCCGTCGAGGTTGACGAGCACGCGGATCTGCGTTTCCTTCGTGTTGCGGACGACTTCGGCGCTGCGGGAATTCATGGTCTCAGCTCAAGCTCGTCTTCAATGCGTCGACGAACGCGTCGTTTTCCGCCGGCGTTCCGACCGTGGTGCGCAGGCAGCCGGCGAGCAGCGGGTGCATGCGCGAGACGTTCTTGATCAGTATGCCGCGCTCCTTCAGCCGCGCAAAGACGCCGTCGGGATCGGCTACGCGGAACAGGATGAAATTGGCGGCCGAGTCGAACACGGTCACGTTCGCGAGCAGGCGCAGTGCAGCCGACAAGCGCGCGCGCTCGGCGCGGATGATCGCGGCCTGCTCGTCGAGCAGCGGTAGCTGGTCGAGCATGAACTCGGCCACGGCCAGCGTCAGCACGTTGACGTTGTACGGCGGGCGCAGCTTGTCGAATTGCTCGATCCACGCGGGATCGCCGGCCAGATAGCCGAGCCGGATCCCCGCCAGGCCGAGCTTCGACAACGTGCGCAGCACCAGGAGATTCGGCCGCGCCAGGAGCTGCTCGATCCAGGTGTCCTGCGCGAAAGGCAGATACGCCTCGTCGATCACGACCAGACCCGGCGCCGCGTCGAGGATCGCGGTCACCGCCGCGCGGTCGAACAGATTCCCGGTCGGATTGTTGGGCCACGCAATGAAGACCACGGCGGGCCGATCGCGCGCGATCGCGTCCAGCGTCGCATCGCGATCGAGAGAAAAATCCGCGCGCAACGGCACGCCGATGAAGCGGCAGCCGTCGAAGCGCGCGCTCAGCTCGTACATCACGAAACTCGGCCACGGCGACAGCACGGACGCGTCCGGCTTCGCGCACGCCTGGATCACGAGATGGATCAGCTCATCGGAGCCGTTGCCGAGCAGAAGCTGCATGCCGGCCGGCAGCCCGATCGCGTGCGCGAGCTTGGCCTTGAACACGTGCGGATCCGACGGCGGATAGCGGTTCAGCGCCACCTGCGCCAGCCGCGCGCCCAGTTCGTGCGCCAGCGTGGCCGGCAGCCCGAACGGGTTCTCCATCGCGTCGAGCTTGACAAAGCCCGCCGCCGGCGGCACGTGGTAGGCGCTGATCGCGCGCACGTCGTCGCGGAGCACCGAAAGATCAGGACGGCTCATCGATCGAGCCGGTATTCCGCGCTTTGCGCGTGCGCCGGCAGCCGCTCGCCGTGCGCGAGGGTGGACGCGATGCGGCCAAGCGACTGCGCGCCGGCGCGCGACACGCGGATGAGACTCGTGCGCTTCTGGAAGTCGTATACGCCGAGCGGCGACGAGAAGCGCGCGGTGCGCGCGGTCGGCAGCACGTGGTTCGGCCCCGCGCAGTAGTCGCCGAGCGCCTCGCTGGTGTAGCGGCCGAGGAAGATCGCGCCGGCGTGGCGGATCTTCGCGGCCCACTTTTCCGGCTCGTCGGTGGAGATCTCGAGGTGCTCGGGCGCGATGCGGTCGGCCACCGCGCAGGCCTCGTCCAGACTCGCCGTCAGGATCAGCGCGCCGCGATTCGCCAGGCTCTGCTCGATGATCGGGCGCCGCGGCATCGTCGGCAGCAGCTTCGCGATCGAGGCCTCGACGCAATCGACGAAGCCGGCGTCCGGCGTCAGCAGGATCGACTGCGCCAGCTCGTCGTGCTCGGCCTGCGAAAAGAGGTCCATCGCGATCCAGTCGGGATCGGTCTTGCCATCGCAGATCACCAGGATCTCGCTCGGCCCGGCGATCATGTCGATGCCGACCACGCCGAACACGTGGCGCTTGGCCGCCGCGACGTACGCGTTGCCCGGGCCGACGATCTTGTCCACGCGCGGCACGGTCGCGGTGCCGTACGCGAGCGCGGCGACCGCCTGCGCGCCGCCGATCGCGAACGCGCGCGTGACGCCGGCCAGGCTTGCCGCCGCCAGCACCAGCGGGTTGCGCGCGCCGGTCGGCGTCGGCGACACCATCACGATATCGCGCACGCCGGCGACCTGCGCCGGCACCACGTTCATCAGCACCGATGACGGATACGCCGCCAGCCCGCCCGGCACGTACACGCCGACGCTGTCGAGCGCATTCACGCGCTGGCCGAGCTCGGTGCCGTCGGCCTCGGTGATCGTCCAGGACTCGGCGCGCTGCTTCTCGTGGAAAGCCTGGATGCGGCGCGCGGCCGCTTCCAGCGCGGCACGCTGTTCGGTGGGCAGCGCGTCGAGTGCGGCGCCCATCTCGGCGGCCGGAATCTCCAGCGCCGCGACGCTCGGCGCGCTCATGCGGTCGAAGCGGTTGGTGCATTCGAGCACGGCGCTGTCGCCGCGCGCGCGCACGTCGTCGACGATCGCTTCCGCCGCGCGCGCGATCGCGCGGTCGATCGCCGAGTCGTGCGCGACCAGTTGCGCGAACGCGGCGTCGAAATCTGCCGCGCGCGTATCGAGCCGCCGCATCTTCATCGCTGCACCGCCGCTTCGAGGCGGTCGATCACGGGCATGACTTCCTCGCGCTTGAGCTTCAGCGCCGCCTGGTTGACGATCAGTCGCGAGCTGATCGATGCGATCTCCTCGACCTCGAGCAGGTTGTTCGCGCGCAGCGTGCCGCCGCTGGACACCAGATCGACGATCGCGTCGGCCAAGCCCGCCAGCGGCGCCAGCTCCATCGAGCCGTACAGCTTGATCACGTCGACGTGCACGCCCTTGGACGCGAAGTGCTCGCGCGCGGTGGCCACGTACTTGGTCGCCACGCGCAGCCGTGCGCCCCGACGCACCGCGCTCGCGTAATCGAATCCCGCCGGCACCGCGACGCACAGCCGGCACTTGGCGATGCCGAGGTCGAGCGGCTGGTACAGCCCGCCGCCGCCGTGCTCCATCAGCACGTCCTTGCCGGCCACGCCGAGCTCGGCCGCGCCGTACTGCACGTACGTCGGCACGTCGGACGCGCGCACGACGACGATCCGCACGCCCGGATGCGAGGTACCGATGATCAGCTTGCGCGACGTCTCCGGACTCTCCAGCGGCGTGATGCCCGCGCGCGCCAGCAGCGGCGCGGTCTCGTCGAAGATCCTGCCTTTCGATAAAGCGAGGGTGATCACGTCAAAGGCCTTGTTTCGCCACAGAGGCACATAGAAGAGCGGATTTCCTCTGTGTCTCTGTGCCTCTGTGGTTCATTGCTTCATTTCACCCGTTCAATGCGCGCGCCGAGCTGAGCCAGCCGCGCTTCCATCCGATCGTAACCGCGATCCAGATGGTAGATGCGGTCGACCAGCGTTTCGCCGTCGGCCATCAGTCCCGCGATCACGAGGCTCGCGGAGGCGCGCAGGTCGGTCGCCATCACGCGCGCGCCCGACAGCCGCGGCACCCCCTGCACGATCGCGGTGTTGCCCTCGATGTCGATTCTTGCACCGAGCCGCTGCAGTTCGAGCACGTGCATGAAGCGGTTCTCGAAGATCGTCTCGGTGATGCGGCCCACGCCGGAGGCGGTGCAGTCGAGCGCCATGAACTGCGCCTGCATGTCGGTCGGAAACGCGGGAAACGGCGCGGTGCGCAGGCTGACCGCGGTCGGCCGCGCGCTCATCCGCAGCCGGATCGCACCGCCCTCGACATCGACCTGCGCGCCGGCTTCGCGCAGCTTGTCGAGCACGGCGTCGAAGGTCGCCGGCGCGGCGCCGGCGAGGCGCACGTCGGCCCCGCCGAACTGCCCGCTCGCGGCGGCGGCAACCAGGAACGTGCCGCTCTCGATGCGGTCGGGCATCACGCGGTGATCGGCGCCGTGCAGTGCGCGCACGCCGTCGATTGCGATGCGGTCGGTGCCGGCGCCGCGCACGCGCGCGCCCATCGCGTTCAGGCAGTTGGCGAGATCGACGACCTCCGGCTCGCGCGCGGCGTTCTCGATGACCGTTTCGCCGCGGGCCAGGCAGGCGGCCATCATCAGGTTCTCGGTGCCGGTGACGGTGACCATGTCGGTGACGATGCGCGCGCCCTCGAGGCGCGGCGCGGTCGCGACCAGGTAGCCGTGTTCGACGCGGATGTCGGCGCCGAGCGCCTGCAGGCCCTTGATGTGCTGGTCGACCGGGCGCGCGCCGATCGCGCAGCCGCCGGGCAGCGATACGCGCGCGCGGCCGAAGCGCGCGACCAGCGGGCCCAGCACCAGGATCGCGGCGCGCATCGTCTTGACCAGTTCGTACGGCGCTTCGGTCGACGTGATGTCCGCCGCCTGCATCGTCAGCGCGCCGGGCTCGCGCTCGATGCGCGCGCCCATGCCGCGCGCGAGCTTCGCCATCGTCGCGATGTCGGCGAGTTGCGGCACGTTGGTCAACCGCAGAGGATCCTTCGTCAGCAGCGCGGCGGCGATGATCGGCAGCGCGGCGTTCTTCGCGCCGGCCACCGCGATCTCGCCGCGCAGCGGCGCGCCGCCGACGATTTTCAGCTTGTCCATCGCGGGCTCCGTGGCGTGAACGTGCGGCGGATAGCGCAGGCGCACTGCGGCGGTGACGCGGGGCGAATCGGGCATGTCGTTCTCCTTGTCCGAACCCGGGCCGCGGACTGCGGTCCGGCGGGGAGAACGATCGCTGCGTGCCGTGAGCGGCACGCCAAGCGATTGTGAAGTTGATGTGAAGCCCGCGTCATCGCCGCTCCTGCGCGTACTCGGCCGGCGTCAGCGTGCGCATCGACAGCGCGTGCACCTGCGCGCGCATCCGCTCGCCGAGCGCGGCGTAAACGAGCTGGTGCCGTTGCACGCGATTCCTGCCCTCGAACGCGCGGGCAACGATCAGCGCGCTGAAATGGCGGCCGTCGCCTTCGACCTGCAACACCTCGCAGTCGAGGCCCTCGGCGATATAGCGCTTGACGTCGGCGGCGGTCGGTTCCATCAGTGCCTGATCTTGTAGCCGCGTTCGAGCATCGCCAGCGCGATCGCGGACACCAGCGCCAGCGCGACGGTCACGACCGCGAGGCTGACCCACGGCGACACGTCGGCCTGCGCGAAGAAGCCGTAGCGGAAGCCGTCGACGACGTAGAAGAACGGATTGAAGTGCGACACCGCCTGCCAGAACGGCGGCAGTCCCTTGACCGAATAGAACACGCCGGACAGGAACGTCGCCGGCATGATGATGAAGTTCTGGAACGCGGCGAGCTGGTCGAACTTGTCCGACACGATGCCGGCGATCAGCCCGAGCACGCCGAGCAGCGCGGCTCCGGCCACGGCGAACGCCAGGATCCACGGCGGCGCAAGATAAGTGAGCGGCGCGAACCACAGCGTGACCGCGAACACTCCGGCGCCGACCACCAGCCCGCGCACGATCGACGCGATCACGTAGGCGGCGAAGAATTCCGCGTTCGAAAGCGGCGGCAGCAGCACGAACACCAGGTTGCCGGTGATCTTCGACTGGATCAGCGATGACGAACTGTTGGCGAACGCGTTCTGCAGCACGCTCATCATCACCAGCCCGGGGATCAGGAACGCGGTGTAGCCGACGCCGGGAAACGCCTCGACGCGGCTTTCCAGCACGTGGCCGAACACCAGCAAGTACAGCACACCGGTCAGCACCGGCGCGGCGATGGTCTGGAAGCTCACTTTCCAGAAGCGCAGCACTTCCTTGTGCAGCAGGGTCTGAAAGCCCGATACCGGTGGTCGCGCCGGCGCAGAGCCTGCCCCGGACTCGATCCGGGGGCGGGGTCCGAGTTCGCCAGCGCCGGCAATTGGGTCCCGGCCTTCGCCGGGACGACGTGCGACTTCGTTCATGCCGCCACCCGCTCCCGATCGTCCGCCATCAACTGCAGGAACACATCCTCCAGATCCGCGTGGCCGACCTCGAGCTCCTCGATCGTGCAGCCCGCCGCGCGGCAGGCGGCCAGGACGACCTCGACCTCGGACGCCGACGCGAGTCGCAGCGACAGGCGGCCGTCGCCTTCCTCGATCACGCGCGCGCGCAGCGCCTCGGGCGGGGCGCCGCGCAGCCGCAGACTGACGCGCACGCCGGCGAGCCGGGCGAGCAGCGCGCGCGTGGCGTCGAGCGCGACGATGCGGCCCGCCTTCAGCATCGCGATGCGGCCGCACAGCTCCTGCGCCTCTTCGAGGTAATGCGTGGTCAGCACGATCGTGTGGCCCTCGCGGTTCAGGCGGCGCACGAACTGCCACAGCCCCTGCCGCAGCTCGACGTCCACGCCCGCGGTGGGCTCGTCGAGAACGATCACCGGCGGCCGATGCACCAGCGCCTGCGCGACCAGCACGCGCCGCTTCATGCCGCCCGACAGCGCGCGCATGTTGGCGTTCGCCTTGCCGGTGAGATCGAGGTTCGCCATCACCTCGTCGATCCATGCGTCATTGTCGCGCAGGCCGAAGTAGCCCGACTGGATGCGCAGCGTCTCGCGCACGGTGAAGAACGGATCGAACACCAGCTCCTGCGGCACCACGCCGAGCGCGCGGCGCGCGTTGCGGTAGTCGGTCACCACGTCGTGCCCCATCACCGTGACCGTGCCGCGAGTGGCGCGCGCCAGCCCGGCGATGATCGAGATTAGCGTGGTCTTGCCGGCGCCGTTGGGACCGAGCAGGCCGAAGAATTCGCCCTGTTCGACTTGCAGACTGACGCCGTCGAGCGCGGTCACGCCCGCGCCCCGGGTCGCGTAGCGCTTGGCGACGTCGATGGCTTCGATCGCGGGCAGCGGCATGGAAACGACGCCGCCCCGGTTGTCGGGGCGGCGGGGTCGCAATTCTACGGGAGCGGGTCAGCCGCCGTTGACGAGCGCCTCGACGCCGTAGAGCTGTGCCAGGCTGGTCAGGTTGGCCGGCAGGCCGGTTAACCGCAGCTTCGCCCCGCGCGCATTCGCTTCGCGCCGCCAGGCGAGCACCATCGCGACCGCGGCGCTGTTGCATTCGCTGACCGCGGACAGATCGAACGCGGCGTCGCCGGCGCGGATCGCGGCCAGTCCCTGCTCGAGCAGGCCGACGACGTTTTCGTTCGAGATGCGAGCCACCTCGATCTTCACGCCGGCTCCGCCCGATTCGTCACGACTTCTTCCCTTCCGCAAGCTGGCGGTTGCGCTCCGCGAGCGCCTTGATCAGGCCGTCGACTCCGCTTTGCTGGATCTCGCTCGCGAACTGGCTGCGATAGTTCTCCACCAGCCACACGCCGAGCACGCTCACGTCGTAGATCTTCCAGCCGGCGTCGGTTTTCTCGAGGCGATAGTCGAGCTGGATCGGCTCGCCGTGCGACGGCACGACCTGAGTGCGCACCATGACGTCGGTGTCGCCGGGCTGGGCGCGAAACGGCCGCAGCTGCACCTTGTGATCGGTGACCGCGGACACTGCGCCGGCGTAGGTGCGCACCAGCAGCGTGCGGAATTCCTTGGTCAGGCGGCTGCGCTGCTCGGGCGTGGCCTGGCGCCAGCCGCGGCCGACCGCCAGCCTCGTCATCTTCTCGAAGTCGACGTACGGCAGGATCTTCTCGTCGACCAGCGCGTTGAGCTTCGACAGGTCGCCGGCCTTCAGCGACGGGTCCTTCTTGATTGCATCGAGCACGTCGTTCGACAGCGTGCGCACCAGCACATCGGGCGCCTGCGCGGCCGCGCCGGCCGGCGCGTTGGCGGCCGCGGTGCCTTGCGCGTGCGCGGCGCCGAGCGCGAGCAGCGCGCACGCGGCCGCGGCGGTGATGCGGCGGAGGATGCTGTCGTTACGGATCATCACAATTTCCATCATTGGGGTATCGCTGAAGCCGGTCAGTTCCGGAACGTGCCGTTAACGCGGCGGCGCCGGTTCCGGTTGATCCGGCGGCGTCGCGGGTTTGGGTTCCCCCTCCTCGTCCGGATCGCGCTCGCGCGGCGGATTGCCGTCATAAACCTGATTGCGGCGCCGCTGCAGATACGCATCGCGGATAGCCTGATAGCGGTCGAGCGCGGTATCGAACAGCTTCTCGGCCGGCAGCAGCGACGCGCGCGTGTCGATGAAGCGCGTGGCCCACAGCGAATTGCGCCAGCGCACCGAATCGATGTAGTCGACCGGATCGGTGTAGAAGCCGGCCACGCGGCCGAACGAATCGCGGATCGTGCTGGGCCCGAGGAACGGCCAGACGAAATACGCTCCCTGCGGGAAACCCCAGCGACCCAGCGTCTGGCCGAAATCCTCGTCGCTCTTCTCCAGTCCTGCCTTGCTCGCGACATCGAAGCAGCCGAGCACGCCGATCGTGCTGTTGATCACCACGCGGCAGATGTCGCTCACCGCCTCGCGCGGCTTGCCCTGCAGCAGGTTGTTCAGCGCACCGGGCACGTCGCCGATGTTGCTGAAGACGTTGCCGACGCAGTCGCGCACCGAGCCCGGAACGTAATCCACGTAGGCTTGCGCCACCGGCTTGAACAGCGCGCGATCGACGCGGTCGTTGAACTCCAGCATGTGGCGGTTGTAACGCTCGAGCGGATCGGCCGGGTTGCCGCCCGCGTTGGGCGGGATCGTCGCGCACGCGCCGCCCAGCAGCACCAGCACGGCCGCCAGGGCGAGCCGCAACATCGGTTGTCCGAGAGCGCGCATCGTCGGCTCACTTCTTCGCGTCGGCCGGGCCCTCGGCGGCCTTGTTGTACAGCATCTGGCCGATCAGGTTCTCCAGCACGACCGCCGACTGCGTCATCTTGATCGTGTCGCCGTTGGCGAGGTACTTGTCGTCGCCGCCGGCCTCCAGCCCGATGTACTGGTCGCCGAGCAGGCCCGCGGTCAGGATCTTCGCCGACGTGTCCTTCGGAAACTGGTACTTCTTCTCGATCTGCATCGTCACGATGCCCTGGAAGGTCCTGTTGTCGAACGAGATCGCCGATACGCGACCGACGGTCACGCCGGCGCTGCGCACCGGCGCGCGCACCTTCAGCCCGCCGATGTTGTCGAATTTCGCGGTCAAGGTGTAGGTCTCGCCGATGTTGAAGCTGGCGAGGTTGGCCGCCTTCAGCGCCAGATAGCCGATCGCGATGAAGCCGGCGAGCACGAACAGCCCGACCAGCGTTTCAATGCCTTTGCGTCCCATCGTTCACTCCGTCAGCGCGGGGTCGAGAACATCACCGCGGTCAGCACGAAATCGAGCAGCAGCACCGACAGCGAAGAGATCACGACCGTGCGCGTGGTGGCCCGCGCCACGCCCTCGGGCGTGGCCTCGGCCTCGAATCCCTGGTACAGCGCGACGAAGGTGCACACGAGGCCGAACACCACGCTCTTGATCATGCCGTTGCCCACGTCGTCGAACACGTCGACGCCGTCCTGCATCTGCGACCAGAACTGGCCCGAATCGATGCCGATCATCTGCACGCCGACCACGTAGCCGCCGAAGATCCCGATCGCCGAGAACATCGCCGCCAGCAGCGGCATCGAGACGATGCCGCCGATGAAGCGCGGCGCCAGCACGCGCTGCTTCGGATCGATCGCCATCATCTCCATCGCGGCCAGCTGCTCGCCCGCCTTCATCAGCCCGATCTCGGCCGTCAGCGAGGTGCCGGCGCGGCCAGCGTACAGCAGCGCGGTGAGGACCGGCGACAGCTCCCGCACCAGGGAAAGCGCGACCAGCAGGCCGAGCGACTCCGCCGAACCGTAGCGGCTCAGCGTGTAGTAGCCCTGCAGGCCGAGCACGAATCCGACTGCCAGCCCCGAGGCGACGATGATGATCAGCGAGTAGTTGCCGATCGCGTGGATCTGCGCCACCACGAGGTACAGCCGGCGCGGCGCCGCCGGGGTGTTGCCGATCATCTCGGCGAAGAACGACGCGCTGTGGCCGAGCGCGCGCAGCCACCGCAGCGTGCGCACGCCCAGTTGCGCCAGCAGGTCCGCCGGCTTCATGCGCGCAACCCGAAATCAGCCGCGATCGGCGGCGCGGGATAGTGAAACGGCACCGGCCCGTCCGGCTCGCCGCGGATGAACTGGCGCACGTCGGGATCGCTCGACGACTGCAGCTCGGCCGGCGTGCCGTGCGCCACGATGCGCCCGGCGGAGATCAGGTACGCGTAGTCGCAGATCAGGAAGCACTCGTGCACGTCGTGCGACACGATCAGCGAGGTGGCGCCGGTGGCGTCGTTCAGGCGCCGGATCAGGTTCGCGGTCACGCCCATCGAGATCGGGTCGAGCCCCGCGAACGGCTCGTCGTACATGATCAGTTCCGGGTCGAGCGCGATCGCGCGCGCCAATGCGATGCGGCGCGCCATGCCGCCGGACACCTCGGCGATGCGCAGGTGCGCGGCGCCGCGCAGCCCGACCGCGTGCAGCTTCATCAGCACGATGTCGCGGATCATCGACTCGGGCAGCCCGGTGTGCTCGCGGATCGGAAACGCGACGTTCTCGAACACCGTCAGATCGGTGAACAGCGCGCCGAACTGGAACAGCATGCCGAGCCGCCGCCGCAGCGCGTACAGGCGCTCGCGATTGCGCGGATCGACCTCCTCGCCGTCGAACGTGATGCGGCCCTTCTGCGGCCGGATCACGCCGCCGATCAGGCGCAGCAGCGTCGTCTTGCCGCAGCCCGAGCCGCCCATGATCGCCACCACCTTGCCGCGCGGGAAGGTAAGCGAGACGTCGGACAGGATCACGCGCTGGTCATAGCCGAACGTGACCCGATCGATGTTGATGAAGGCGTCGGAAGTCACGACGGAGGGGCGCAGGGGAGCCAGATCGCTTGCTTGTTGTTCGACACGGATCGCGCCGGCGGGTTGCCGACGCTGCAGGCCGCACGGGCCCGCTGGGCGCCGCTGGTGCGACGACGCGGCGCGCGGATTGTCGCACAGCGCCCGCGCGCATCCGGTTACCGATGTAGTCGGAGCGCGGGGATCGGGATTACGTGCTCACGGGTCGCGCGGCGCCCCGCCGGCGCAGCCCGGACTCGATCGCGGCGTTCAACTGGTCCGCCCGCACCGGCTTGGTGAGGTAATGCTCGAATCCGGCCTGCAGGCCGCGCTCGATGTCGCCCGGCATCGCGTCGGCCGACAGCGCGATCACCGGGATCGCGCGCGTGGCCGGATCGGCGCGCAGCAGCGCCAGGATCGCGTAGCCGTCGAGCGCCGGCAGATGGATGTCGAGCACAATCACGTCCGGCCGCTCGCGCCGGGCGATCCGCAGCCCGTCCTCGCCGTCGGCCGCCGACAGCATGCGCAGGCCGGGACGCAGGCCGAGCAGCGCTTCGACCACGCGCAGATTGGCGAGGTTGTCCTCGACGTACAGCACGGTGGCCTCGCCTTCGGCCGCGCGCGGCGCGCGCGCGGTGTCCTCGCCCCGCTGCGGCGCGGCCTCCGCCGCGGGCAGGTCGATCCAGAAGGTCGAGCCGACGCCGAGCGTCGACTCCACGCCGAGCTCCGCGCCCATCAGCTGCGC
Organism: Pseudomonadota bacterium; assembly: GCA_029778535.1. Lineage (GTDB taxonomy): Bacteria > Pseudomonadota > Gammaproteobacteria > Burkholderiales > Burkholderiaceae_F > JAKOQB01. The sequence goes on from JAKOQB010000021.1 coordinate 42,230, forward strand.
GAGCTGCCTCGACAACGCCAGTCCGATGCCGGTGCCTTCGACGGCGGTCGACTCGGCGCCGAGCCGTTCGAACGGCTCGAACAGCCGCGGCAGACGATGCGGCGCGATGCCGGGTCCGGTGTCGATCACCACCATGCGGATACGTCGCGCGCCCGCGGGGCGGCAGTCGAGGGCGACGGCGCCGCCGTCGCGGTTGTACTTGGCCGCGTTCGAAAGCAGGTTCACCAGGATCTGGCGCAGTCGGACCGGGTCGGCCATCACGTGAACGTGGGCGCTAGCCTGGCACAGATCCTTCAGCGTCAGGCCGCGGCGCGCCAGGAGCGGCTGCACGATCTGCAGCGCCTCGGCGACTACCGCGTGCAGCGGCGTCGGCTGCACCGCCACCGTGACCTTGCCGGCCTCGATGCGCGAGATGTCGAGCAGATCGTCGATCAGCCGCAGCAGGTGATCGCCGGCGCGATGGATTTCCTCGACGAAACGCCGGTGGCGCGGGTCGAGCCGTTCCATCTCCAACACCTGCGCGAAACCGAGGATCGCATTCATCGGCGTGCGCAGCTCGTGGCTCATGCGCGAAAGGAACTCGCTCTTGGCCTTGTTCGCGCGCTCGGCCTCGTTCTTCGCCGCCTGTAGATGGCGCGTGCGCTTCTGCACCAGTTCTTCCAGCCGCTCGCGGTGCTGGCGCAGCTCCTCTTCGACGCGCCGGCGCTCGGTGACGTCGCGCGTGACGCCGAGCAGCGCCTTGACGGTACGGCGTTCCTCGTCCCACAGCGGCGCCGCGTGCGTCTCGAGGTGCCGCCGGCCGCCCTTGAGACCCGTGATCTCGAACGACAGCCGGAACGATTCGCCGCGGAACACCGCAGCGAGCATGGCGTCGAATTCCGCGCGGTCGTGCGCCGACACCAGCGGACAGACGCAGCGGCCGCGCACCTCGCCGAGCGTGTCGGCCTCGATCATCGCCAGGCCGGCCGGATTCATGTCGAGCACGTTGCCGTTGCGGTCGAGCAGCTTCACGCACTCCGGCTCGCTTTCGACGATCGCGCGCAGGTGCGCGCGGCTGGCCTCGAGTTCGCGTTCGACGTTGACGCGGTCGGTCACGTCGCGCTGGTACGAGAACACGCCGATGATCCGGCCGTTGGCGTCCTTCAGCGGCCCCTTGTAGGCGTCGAGGATGCGCCGGCTGCCGTCGCGCAGCGTGGCCACGTCGTGCGCATGGTGCACCGTCGCACCGGCGAACGCACGTCGGTCGTCGTTGTGGAATCCGCGCAAACCTGCGGCGGGGTCGCCTTCGCACTGCGCGCGCGACCAGAATTCGGTGTCGGCGCGGCCGATCATCTGCTCCGGCGCCAACCCCTGCGCGCGCGCGAAGGCGCGGTTGACCACCATGAAGCGATGGTTCAGATCCTTGGCGAAGATCCAGTCGGGACACGCATCGATGATGAACTGCAGCAGCTCGTGCGCGCGCTTCGACTCGTGCTCCGCCAGCACCTGCCGCGTGACGTCCTGCACCGTGCCGGCGGATCGAACGGCGCTGCCCTGTTCGTCGTAGAAGGTCTCGCACCGCTCGCGCACCCACTTGATGCGCCCGTCGGCCATCTGCAGCCGGTGCAGCAGTTCGTACGGCGTGCGATTGGCGACCGATTCGGAGTAGGCGTGGCGCACCCGCTCGCGGTCGTCGGGGTGAATCAAGGCCAGAAACGCGTCGTAGCGGGCGCCGAACTTCGCCGGATCGATCTCGAAGATGCGGAACACCTCGTCCGACCACGTCAGTCGCCAGGTCGTCAGGTCGAGCTCCCAGCTGCCGATGCTCGCCATGCGCTGCGCCTCGTTCAGCCGCGCGCTGCTTTCGAGCAAGGCCCGCTCGGCGCGCTTGAGCGCGGTGATGTCGCGCCCGACCGACTGGAAACCGACCAGCGCGCCGACTGCATCGCGCAGCGGAACGTCGCGCCACGACAGCCAGCGTAGCGACCCGTCGGCGGTCGTCACCTCGTGCTCGTACGTGACCGCACGCGGTTCGCGCGCCAGCGCGTCGTAGAACCCGATCAGCGTCGCGCGCTGCGCCGGCGGAACGAATTCGAGCCACTTGCGCCCGTCGCCGTCCTCACCGCCGATGCCGAACAGTTCGCGGTAGCGGGCGTTGCAGTAGGTCAGCGTGGTGTCGGGCAGCCAGCGGCACACCGCGTCATCCAGCGACTCGACGATGTCGCGGTAGAAGGACAGGGACGACTCGTCCGCCGCGATCGGGCGCGCTGCGTTCGGATCGGGAGGCTGCGTGTCGTTGTCGCTCAAGTCGAGTCCGTTGCGGCGTGGTCGGCCTCGCTGCACCGCCGTTGATGGAAAGCGCGCCGTCAATCCGGACCGATGCGCCGGCGCCGATGATAGCGACTCGACACAACACCCCGCTACCGGGGTTGCGCCCGGATCGACCCGCAATGCCCAAGCCGGGCGGCGCTTCGGCTGGCGGTTCCGACGCGGCACGTCACGCGGTCCACCGGAGGCGGGCACTTAGAATCCGCGCATGACTGCCGAGCGCATCCTCGTCACTTACCGGCTGCACGTGCCGGCGGCCGACGGGCTGCGCCGGGCTCGACTGCTCGCGATCGAGCAGAGCATCGAGATGCCGCCCGAGGCGGTGCTGGAGCAGCGCGTGCTCGACGACGTGGTCGCCCGCGTCGAGCGCGTTGACGCGCAACCCGACGGCACGTCGCTCGCGGTGGTCTCGCTGAGCGCCGAGACGGTCGGCGACGATGCCGGCCAACTGATGAACATGATGTTCGGCAACAGCTCGCTGCAGCCGGACATCGAAGTGGTCGACCTCGACGTGCCGGCACCGTTGGCAGCGCAGTTCGGCGGACCCAATCTCGGCATCGAGGGACTGCGGCGGATCCTCGGCGCCCACGACCGCGCGCTGACCTGCACGGCGCTCAAACCGATCGGGTCCGGCATCGCGCATCTGGCGGCGCTGTGCGGCAGCTTCGCGCGCGCAGGCGTCGACGTGATCAAGGACGATCACGGCTGGGCCGACCAGGCAAGCGCGCCGTTCGCGCAGCGCGTGGCCGCCTGCCAGCGCGCGATCGCGCAAGCCGGTGCAGCGACGGGCCGGTCGGCGCTGTACGCGCCGAGCCTGTACGGCACGCATTCGCAGATGCAGCGGCAGATCGAACTGGCGCGCGCGCACGGGGTGAAGATCGTTCTGATCGCGCCGATGGTGTGCGGGGTGGCGACGCTGAACGCGCTCAAGCGCGAACAGCCGGACATGGCGTTCCTCGCCCATCCCGCGCTCGGCGGCAATGCGCGCATCGCGCCGCCGGCGCTGCTCGGCAAGCTGTTCCGCCTGTTCGGCGCCGACGCGGTGATCTTCCCGAATCACGGCGGGCGCTTCACCTACCCGCGCGCGGTGTGCGCGGCGATCGCCGCCCACAATCGCGCCGACTGGCACGGACTGCGCTGCGCGCTGCCGACGCCCGCCGGTGGCATGAGCGTGGAACGATGCGCGGAGATCGTCGCCGAGTACGGGCGCGACACGATGCTGCTGATCGGCGGCTCGCTGCTGATCGCGCGCGAGCATCTGGGCGAGCGAGCGAGCGCGTTCGTGGAGGCGGTGCGCGCGGCGGCGGCGGCGGTGGCTGCATGAGCGCGATCCGGCGCTTCGTGACGGACACCGCCGGCGATTTTCGCTGGCATGAAGTGGAGCGCGTGCGCTACAAGGTCGAAGGCACGGCGCCTTTTCGCGACATCACGCGCCAGGTGCTGTTCGCGCAGCCGGACCAGGCGTGCGAGCTGCGCTACTTCGAGATCGCGCCCGGCGGCTACTCGACGCTGGAGCGGCACGCGCACACGCACGCGGTGCTGATCCTGCGCGGCCGCGGCACGGTGCGCATCGGCGACGAGACGCACGCGATCGCCGAGCGCGACCTCGTGACCATCGATCCGCTGACGTGGCACCAGTTCCAGGCAGACGCGGACGAAGCGCTCGGATTCCTGTGCCTGGTCAGCAAAGAGCGCGACCGGCCGCAGTTGCCGGAAACCGACTGATCAGCGCGGCAGCGTCGACGTTCCCATCAGGAATTCGTCGACCGCGCGGGCGCACTGTCGCCCCTCCCTGATTGCCCACACCACGAGCGACTGGCCGCGCCGCATGTCGCCGGCGGCAAATATCTTGTCGACGCTGGTGCGGTAGCAGCCCGCGCCGTCGGTCGCCGCGCGCGCATTGCCGCGCGGATCCTTCTCGACACCGAACGCGTCGAGCACCGCCGCCACCGGCGACACGAAACCCATCGCGAACAAAACCAGATCGGCCGGCATCTCGAATTCCGAGCCCGGGACCTCGACCATCTTCATCTGGCCGGTCGTCTCGTCCTTCTGCCACTCGACGCGCGCCGCGGTGAGCGACTTGACGTGCCCCCTGGCGTCGCCGTTGAACCGCTTGGTGGTTATCGACCAGTCGCGCTCCACGCCCTCCTCGTGCGAACTCGACGTGCGCAGCTTCAGCGGCCAGTACGGCCACGTCAGCTCCTTGTTCTCGCTCTTCGGCGGCTGCGGCAGCAGTTCCCACTGCGTGACGCTCTTGGCGCCGTGCCGGTTGCTGGTGCCGACACAGTCGGAGCCGGTGTCGCCGCCACCGATCACGAGCACGCGTTTGCCGGTGGCGGTGATCTGGTCCTTGACCTTGTCGCCGGCGACGACCTTGTTCTGCTGCGGCAGGAACTCCATCGCGAAATGGATGCCCTTCAGCTCTCGCCCCGGCACCGGCAGATCGCGCGGCTGCTCGGCGCCGCCGGCGAGCACGACGGCGTCGAAATCCTTCAGCAGTTGCGCGGGATCGACCGTCTGCTTCGACCAGTCGACCACGCCGCCATTCAATTTCTGCCTGCCGATCAGCACGCCGGTGCGGAAGTTCACGCCCTCCGCTTCCATCTGCGCGATGCGGCGGTCGATGTGCGACTTCTCCATCTTGAAGTCGGGAATGCCATAGCGCAGCAGCCCGCCGATGCGATCGTTCTTCTCGAACACGGTGACCTCGTGCCCCGCGCGTGCGAGCTGCTGCGCGGCCGCCAGGCCCGCCGGCCCGCTGCCGACGATCGCGACCTTCCTGCCCGTCTTCGCCTGCGGCGGCCGCGGCACGACCCAGCCTTCTTCCCAGCCCTTGTCGATGATCTTGTGCTCGATCGACTTGATGCCGACCGGATCGGTGTTGATGTTCAGCGTGCACGCGGCCTCGCATGGGGCGGGGCACACGCGGCCGGTGAACTCGGGGAAGTTGTTCGTGCTGTGAAGCACGTCGAGCGCGGTCCTGAAGTCCTGCCTGTAGACGAGGTCGTTGAAGTCCGGGATGACGTTGTTGACCGGGCAGCCGTTGCTGCAGAAGGGAATGCCGCAGTCCATGCAGCGCGCGCCCTGGATCGACGCCTGCTCGTCGGTCAGGTGCGTGACGAACTCGCGCCAGTGCTTCTTGCGCGACGCGGGCGCTTCGGCAGCTTCTTCCAGCCGCTGGTACTCGAGGAATCCGGTGACCTTGCCCATTGTGACCTCACGCCGCCAGTCTCTGCGGCTCGACCTTGCGCTGCGCCTCGTGCAGTTGCTTCAGCGCGCGCTTGTACTCGTGCGGGAACACCTTGACGAACCTGGCGCGCATCGCCGGCCAGTTGTGCAGCAGTTCCTTGGCGCGGAAGCTGCCGGTGTAGCGGAAGTGCTTCTCCAGCAGGCCACGCAGGATGAACTCGTCGGTCTCGCCGAGGTGCCAGATCGCCTCGTCGACCTTCTCCTGCTGCTCCTGCGTGGTCAGCACCGGCTCGAGCGCGACCATCGCCGCGTTGCATTTCTTCGCGAAGTCGCCGTGCTCGTCGTAGACATAGGCGATGCCGCCCGACATGCCGGCGGCGAAGTTGCGTCCGGTGCCGCCGAGCACGACCACGGTGCCCTTGGTCATGTACTCGCAGCCGTGATCGCCGGTGCCCTCGACGACCGCGGCTGCGCCCGAGTTGCGCACCGCGAAGCGCTCGCCCGCCACACCGTTGAAATACGCCTCGCCGGCGATCGCGCCGTACAGCACCGTGTTGCCGACGATGATGTGCTCGGGGCCGAAGCCGCGGAAGTCGTTCGGGCTGCGCACGATGATGCGGCCGCCCGACAGTCCCTTGCCGGTGTAGTCGTTGGCGTCGCCGACGAGGTCGAGCGTGATTCCCGCGGCGAGGAATGCGCCGAAGCTCTGCCCGGCGGTGCCGTTGAACTGGATGTGGATCGTGTCGTCGGGCAGCCCCTCTTGGCCGAAGCGGCGCGCGACTTCCGACGACAGCATCGTGCCGACGGTGCGGTTCACGTTACGAATCGGCGCGATGAAGCTCACGCGGTCGCGCTTTTCCAGCGCCGGCTTGCACTGCTCGATCAGCCTGATGTCGAGCGCCCGCGCCAGGCCATGGTCCTGCTCCTCGCACTTGAAGCGCGCCACTTCGGCGGGCATCCGCGGCATGTAGAAGATGCGCGAGAAGTCGAGCCCTTTCGCCTTCCAGTGGTCGATGCCGCGCTTCATGTCGAGCAGGTCGGTACGGCCGATCAGCTCGTCGAACCTGCGGATGCCGAGCTGCGCCATGATCTCGCGCACTTCCTCGGCGACGAAGAAGAAGTAGTTGACCACGTGCTCTGGCTGGCCCTTGAAGCGCCGGCGCAGCACGGGGTCCTGCGTGGCGACGCCGACCGGGCAGGTGTTCAGATGGCACTTGCGCATCATGATGCAGCCTTCGACCACCAGCGGCGCGGTGGCGAAGCCGAACTCGTCGGCGCCGAGCAGCGCGCCGATCACGACGTCGCGGCCGGTCTTCATCTGGCCGTCGACCTGCACCGCGATGCGGCCGCGCAGGCGATTGAGCACCAGCGTCTGCTGCGTCTCCGCGAGCCCCAGCTCCCATGGCGTGCCGGCGTGCTTGATCGACGAAACCGGTGACGCGCCGGTGCCGCCGTCGTGGCCGGCGATCGTCACGTGGTCGGCCTTCGCCTTCGACACGCCCGCGGCGACCGTGCCCACACCGACCTCGCTGACCAGCTTGACGCTGATCGACGCGCGCGGATTGGCGTTCTTCAGGTCGTGGATCAGCTGCGCCAGGTCCTCGATCGAATAGATGTCGTGGTGCGGCGGCGG
>JAKOQB010000173.1 GCA_029778535.1 Pseudomonadota bacterium
GGACAAGCGTGGCGCCAGCGCCCGCTTGTTGCGGGTCAAGGCCGTACGCGTGGAAGCTCGTATGATACGGCGCATGAATATGCCCGCCCCCGCCCTCGCCGATCTCCGCAAGGACTACAAGCTCGCCTCGCTGGGCAAGCGCGACCTCGCTGCCGACCCGATTGTCCAGTTCAACAAGTGGATGGACGAGGCGATCAAGGCTGAGCTGCCGGAGCCGACCGCAATGAACCTGGCGACGGTGAGCGCGCAGGGTCGCCCGTCGGCGCGCATCGTGCTGCTCAAGGGTTGCGACGAGCGCGGTTTCGTCTTCTACAGCAACTACGAAAGCCGCAAGGGCCGCGAGCTGGGCGAATCGCAGTGGGCGGCGCTGACCTTTCACTGGGTGGAGCTGGAGCGGCAGGTGCGTATCGAAGGGCATGTCGAAAAGGTGCCGGATGCCGAATCGGACGCCTATTTCAAGTCGCGCCCGCTGGCTTCACGCATTGGCGCGCATGCCTCGCCGCAGAGCGAGCCGATTGGCAGCCGCGAGGCGCTGATGGCGCGTGTTGCCGCGGCTACTGCGCGCTACGGCATCCTGCCCGACGGTCCGCCGCGCCCGGCGAACTGGGGCGGTTACCTGATCGTGCCGGAGCGCGTGGAGTTCTGGCAGGGCCGCCGCTCGCGCCTGCACGATCGTCTCGTCTACATGCGCCAGTTTGGTGGTTGGCATATTGAGCGGCTGGCGCCGTAGTTCTGCTGGCGATGCGATGAACTGCCGCCCCGGCTGCGGCGCCTGTTGCATCGCGCCGTCGATTTCGTCGCCGATTCCGGGAATGCCGCATGGCAAACCGGCTGGCATGCGCTGCGCGCAGCTGGACGAGGCGAACCGCTGCCGCATCTTTGGCGACCCGGCGCGGCCGGCGGTGTGCAGCAGCCTGCAGCCTTCGCCCGAAATGTGCGGCGAATCTCCCGACGCGGCGGCCACGCAGGTGCATGCGATGCGCTTTCTCGCCGCGCTGGAGCGGGCGACGACCTGACAGGCTGCTAGCGCTGCACCGCGACGAGTCTTGCGGGGTAAGCTTTCTTGCGAA
>JAKOQB010000174.1 GCA_029778535.1 Pseudomonadota bacterium
CTCGACCGCGAGCGCGCCAACTTCGCCGACAACTCCCTGCGCTACGAGGCGACGCTGCGCTTCATCAACGGCAGCGTGCGCAACCTCGTCAGCGCTATCCGCGGCGACTGAGCGACCCCGGATCGCGCGACCCCGACAAGGAATCGACCATGTCCCTCCTGAACATCCTCGGCATCTCGGGCAGCGCCGTGTCGGCGCAAAGCCAGCGCCTGAACGTGGTGGCATCGAACCTGGCCAACGCCGACAGCGTGGCCGGTCCCGACGGGCAGTCGTACAAGGCGCGGCAGGTGGTGTTCCAGTCCGAACCGACGGCGGGCGCGACTGCGGTCACGCCTGGCGTGCGCGTCAGCAACGTGGTCGAGGACACGACGCCCGGCAAGCGGATCCACGACCCGAAGAATCCGATGGCAGATGCCGACGGCTACGTGACGCAGAGCAACGTCAACGTCATCGAGGAGATGGTGAACATGATCTCCGCTTCGCGTTCGTACCAGAACAACATCGAAGTGATGAACACGACCCAGCAGCTGCTCGCCAAGACGCTGCAGCTGGGCCAGTGACGGGGGATTCGGCGCGTGGCCACCATCGACACTTCCAGGGCCGCGGCTTCCGCGGCTGCGGCCGGCGTGACGAGCGCGCCTTCGGGCGCTGCCGCGACCGACTCGGCCGCCGGCACCGAGGACCGCTTCCTGAAACTTCTGGTCGCGCAGATGCGTAACCAGGACCCGCTCAATCCGCTGGACAACGCGCAGGTGACGAGCCAGCTCGCGCAGATCAACACAGTGCGCGGAATCGAACAGCTGAACGCGTCGATGTCGAAGATGGCCGCCGCGTCGGGCACGGTCTCGCCGGTCTCGGCGGTCGGCCTGCTCGGCCGCCAGGTGCTGGTCGCCGCCGATTCGGTCGACTGGCCGGGCTCCGCCTCCGCGGCGTCGGGCGCCGATCCGGCCGCCTCGGCGGCGGCGCCGCTGCGGCTGGGCTTCCAGCTGCCGGCTGCGGCGAAGGCAGTGCGCGTCGAGCTGGTCGACACGGCGGGCCGGGTCGTCTTCGCGCACGAGGCCACCGACGCGCAGGCCGGCGTCGGCATGTTCGAATGGAACGGCGTCGGAACCGACGGCTCGAGCGCCGCGGCCGGCACCTACCGGCTGCGCGCGTCGGCGCTGGGCTACGACGGCGCCGCACTGGCCGTCGAGGCACTCGCGCCGGCGCGCGTGACCGCCGTCTCGCAGGCGAGCGACGGCGCCCGCGTCGAACTGGGCGGCCGTGCCGCGCAGCCGGCGTCGGCGATCCGCGCGGTGCTCTGACAGCGGCGCGGCCCGCAACCCCACCTCCGATCAGCGACTTCCCCGACCCGAACCCTCTTTTCGACAGGAGCGCCACATGTCCTTCCAGCAGGGTCTCAGCGGCCTGAATGCCGCCTCCCGCAACCTCGACGTCATCGGCAACAACGTCGCCAACGCCAACACGGTCGGCGCGAAGTCTTCGCGCGCCGAGTTCGCCGACGTCTACGCGACCTCGCTCTACGGCGCCGGCGGCAGCGGGTTCAACGGCATCGGCGTGAC
>JAKOQB010000022.1 GCA_029778535.1 Pseudomonadota bacterium
GGCTGTTCCTCGTGACCGGCTGCCAGCACTGCGCCGAGCCGCCGTGCGTGCCGGTGTGCCCGACCGGCGCCACGCGCCAGCGCGAGGACGGCCTGGTCACGATGAACTACGACGTGTGCATCGGCTGCGCCTACTGCGCGGTGTCCTGCCCGTACCAGGCGCGCACCATCGTTCACGAGCCGCGCGGCTACTACCGCGGCGTCACGACGCTTCAAGAGGAGGCCACTGCGCATCCGGAGCGCATCGGCGTGGCGCAGAAGTGCACGTTCTGCCAGGGGCGAATCGACGACGGGATCGCGCGCGGGCTGGTGCCCGGCGTCGATCCGGAGGCGACCCCGGCCTGCTCGGCGGCGTGCATTGCGCAGGCGATCCGCTTCGGCGACTTCAACGACCCGGGCAGCGAGGTCTCGCGGCTGGTGCGCGAGCAGCCGAGCGTGCAGCTGAACGCCGAGGTCGGCACCGACCCGCAGATCCGCTACCTGTACACGACGCCTGCGGTGCCGGGGCGCGAAGCGGCCGCCGAGCCCGACGACGAGGAGCGACGCGCGGATCCGGCCAATCCGCTGGTCGGCGCGCTGCAGAAGTTCTGGGACTGGCGCGCCGCGTTGAACTGGATGCTCGGCGGCGTCGGCAGCGGGCTCGCGATCGCGACCGGGGCAGGCCTCTCGCTGGGTCTCGTCGACCCGTCGCGCGCGCCGGCGCTGTACCTGGCCTCGGGCATCCTCGTGGCGACCGGGCTGTTCTTCGTGTTCCTGAAGATCGGGCGCCAGATGCGCTTCTGGCGCGCCGCGACACGCTGGCAGACGTCGTGGATGACGCGCGAGCTGTACGTCGCCCTCGTCTACTTCCCGTCGGTGCTGGCCTGCCTGCTCGCACCCGGGCCGCTGCCGTTCGCGCTCGCCAGCGTGTCGGCCGCAGGCTTTCTGTTCTGTCAGGCGAAGATCCTGCATCGGGCCCGCGGGATCCCGACGTGGCGGGCCCCGCTGGTGCCGTGGATGATCGTCGGCACCGGCCTGTTCGAGGGCTGGGGTGCGCTGGCGATCGCCCAGTCGGCGAGCGGGGCGTCCGGCGGTGCGCCGTTCGCGGCGGCCGGCATCGCGCTGGCACTGGCCAACGCGCTGCTCTGGCGCGGCTACGTCGCCGGCGCGGCGGCGCAGGGCATCGGGCCGCTCGCGCGGCGCGTGCTGCGCGCGTTCAGTGCGCCGCTGCATGCGGTCGGCCACCTGGCGCCGGTCGCGCTGGCGGCCGCCGGCTGGGCGCTGCCGGGCGCCGCGAGCGTCCTGCTGGCGCTGGCCGGCGCGGCGGCGATCGCCGCAGGCGCGGCCTGGAAGTTCACCGTGATCGTGCGCGCGGGCTTCACGCAGGGGTTCGAGCTGCCGCGCGTGCCGCAGCGTGGATCCGGGCAGCGCGCGGCGCCCCCCAGGCTCGGTCCGCAGGCCGCCGCGTCACGCCCTGGAAATTGACAGTCGGCGCGGCGCCGGCCATAATTCGCGGTTCCCTGGAGGGGTGCCCGAGTGGCTAAAGGGGGCAGACTGTAAATCTGTTGGCTTACGCCTACGTTGGTTCGAATCCAACCTCCTCCACCAGATTTCTGCGTCGGGAAGTTCGTCGGGAAGTTCGTCGGGAAGGGTGTCGGAAAGCGCGGGCCACCGAGGTTCGCCCGGACCGGACCGAACCTCGGCGGGTGTAGCTCAATGGTAGAGCAGAAGCCTTCCAAGCTTACGACGAGGGTTCGATTCCCTTCACCCGCTCCAGCGTGCTTCGGGCTGCGCAGGAATCCGGAAGGGGGATCCCGGAGCAGTACGGGGCTTGCGATTTTCAGGGTGTCCGCCCATGTGGCTCAGTGGTAGAGCACTCCCTTGGTCAGGGAGAGGTCGCGCGTTCGATCCGCGCCCTGGGCACCACGAACA
>JAKOQB010000175.1 GCA_029778535.1 Pseudomonadota bacterium
GCTGCCGCCGGGGTCGCTGCCGCGCGAGGCGGGCAAGACGCGCTACGTCGAGGTCGTCGGCGCGCCGGCCGATGGGGCCGACTGAGCCCGTCGTCGCAGGCACAACCGGAAGCGGAATCGGAAGCGGCATCTCGAGCCGGATCGCGAGACAGATCGGAGACGCGACATGGACATGAAGCTTGCCGGGCGCACGGCGCTGGTCACCGGGGGATCGCAGGGGATCGGCTTCGCGATCGCGCGCATGCTGGCGGCCGAGGGCTGCCACCTGCACCTGGTGGCCCGCTCGGGTGGCGATCTCGAGGCGGCGCGAACGCGCCTGCGCGAGGTCGCTGACATCGACGTGCACGTGCACGCGATCGACCTCTCGCAGCGCGGCCGCGTCGAGGAACTCGCCGCGCGCGCTCCGGACGTCGACATCCTGGTCAACAACGCCGGGTCGATTCCGCGCGGGTCGATCGAGGAGATCGACGAGGACACCTGGCGCCAGGCCTGGGACCTGAAGGTCTTCGGCTACATCAACATGTGCCGCGCGTACTACCGGTCGATGAAGGCGCGGCGCAGCGGCGTGATCGTCAACATCCTCGGCAACGGCGGCGAGCGCGTCGACGCCGGCTACATTGCGGGCGCCGCGGGCAACGCGTCGCTGATGGCGTTCACGCGTGCGCTGGGCGGCAACAGCCCGGTCGACGGGGTGCGCGTCGTCGGCGTGAACCCCGGGCCGGTCGCCACCGAGCGGCTGGTTCGGCTCATGCAGAAGGAGGCGGGCACGCGCCTCGGCGACCCGGGACGCTGGAAGGAGCTCGCCGCGTCGTTTCCGTTCGGCCGCGCGGCGACGGTCGACGAGATCGCGGCGACCGTGGTGCTGCTCGCCTCCGACCTCTCGTCGTACACCAGCGGTACGATCGTGACGATCGATGGCGGCATGGCCCATCGCGGGTCGTTGATCTAGGGCCCGCGCCGCTCAGCCGGCGGTGGTCTCCCAGACCAGCGTCGCCGCGGCGAGATCCTCGAGGGCCGTGCCCACCGACTTGAACACGGTGCGCTCGTCGCGGCTTCGGCGTCCCGGCGCCTCACCGCGCGCGAGCGCGGCCAGCGTGCCGCGAACGTCGGTGGCCGCGAACACGCCGCGCGATAGCGGACCGAGCAGTTCGCCGCTCTTCTTCAGCGCCTCGTCGGTGTCGACGTAGAGCGCCGCGCCGGCGAAGCAGTCGTCGTCGGCCTCGCGCATCGCCGGCGTGAAGCTGCCGATCAGGTCGAGGTGCTGGCCGGCCCGCAGCCAGCGGCCGTGCACGACGGGTTCCGTGGCCAGCGTCGCGCAGCTGACGATGTCGGCCGCCGCCACCGCAGCGTCGAGTCGCGGGGCGGCGCTGGCCTCGAAGCCCTGGCTGCGCAACTCGTCGACCAGCGCCCCCGCGGCCCCGGCGCGGCGCGCCCACACCGTCACGCGCTCGATCGGGCGCACGGCGCGATACGCGGCAGGCAGCAGCCGCGCGACCTGGCCCGCGCCGACGACCAGCAGGTGGCTCGCGTCGTCGCGGGCGAGCCACGATGCGGCGAGCGCCGAAGCGGCCGCGGTGCGCCGCGACGTGACCACGCTGCCGTCGAGCTGCGCCA
>JAKOQB010000176.1 GCA_029778535.1 Pseudomonadota bacterium
ACGTAGCCGTTGATGATCCGGTGGTCGACGCCGCGCACCGGCGGCACCATGAAGATCCGGTTGTTGAACTGCGACAGCGCCAGGTACCACGCCTCGTCCCAGATCGTGTCGAACGGATAGAGCGGCTCGGGGTAGTGCAGCCCGTCGTAGAACCAGAACGTCTCCTTCTCGTACTGGTTGCGCTGCGGGTCGTCGGTCACGAACTGGTACTGGTACGGATACATCCGCTCCCAGCCTTCGGTTCCGGGAATGGCCTTCGCCTTGACGTCGTGCGGCACTGGAAACTTCATCGCTTGCCCGCTCCTCTGATTCGTGGATGCCCCTCGGGGCGACCGGACGTGCTTCGCGCCCGGGGTTCGTCCCCCATCGATTGCAATCGCCGTGCCACCGCCGCTTGCCGCATCGCAGCAAAGCAGCCGATCCCGGCGGCCCGGAACCGCGGCGACATCGGCCACCGGCAAGCGTTCCGGCCGATTGGTGCAACTGCGCAGGGGCGGCCGCGCAGCCGGTGCCACGCGCACGCCGGGCAGTGGGCCGGCGCGCGGCGACCGTTGATCGTTTGGTGACAATCCGCCCGGCCGGCGGTGCGGGTTTGATCATTTGATGAACTGTCGCGGCGTCGACCGCGGCGCAGCCGCCGGAACGCGATCGGAGCCGGTTGACGTCGATCAAGGCGTCCGCAGCGCCCGGCGCCTAGAACTCGTTCTTCTGCTCAGCCATCGGACGCCGACGCGATGACCAGGCTCCGGAGCTACGACCACGCCGACAACGAAGACCTGCGCGCTCAGGTGCACTTCTGCGCCGAGACCGGCCAGATCTGGCTGCACGAGCACCGGATGCTGCTGGTGCACGCGGAGGCGCAGGCCAGCCTGCGCAAGGACCTGATCGACACGCTCGGCATGGACCGCGCGCAGGGGCTGCTCACCCGGATGGGCTACTCGTCGGGCGTGCGCGACGCCGAACTGGCGCGCGCGCGCGCGGAAAGCCTCGACGACCTCGACGCGTTC
>JAKOQB010000177.1 GCA_029778535.1 Pseudomonadota bacterium
CTGCCCCGGACTTGATCCGGGGCCGGGGCCCAAGTTTCGGCGCTGCAAATTGGGCCCCGGCCCCGGATCAAGTCCGGGGCAGGCTCTGCGCCGGGGCGACAGGCCTCAGTCGTGGCCCCTGCCGTGCCCCTTGCCGTGGCCCCCGCCCTTGCCGCGGCCGTGATCGTCGGCATAGCGCACGTTGCGCTCGTACCAGTCGTCGCGCACGAAGTACACCGGCACGCCGCACGCGTTGTATTCATGGCAATGCTTGCCCCACTTCTTCCTGTGGCCCGGCGGCACCCACAGGTACACCGGCTGCGGCTGAACCACCGCGACCGGCGGCGGCGCGACGATCACCGGCTGCGCCACGACCACGGCCGGCTGCGGAAAGCGGCCGATGTCGATGCGGCCGTACGCGCCGGGCTGGCTGATCCCGATCGACACGCCGACATCGGTCGCGTGCGCGGCGGGCGCGATCGCGGCGGCGACGATCGCGGCGGCAAGCATCTTCTTCATGGCATCGTCCTTGCGGGTTGCGTACGCAGAGACTAACGCGCGGCGCACTTTCGCGCGGACGTCCGAACGGTCGATCGTGTTCCGGGCAAAGCCATTTCTCCGAACGCGTCACGCGGGGAAGCGCGCGCGCAGCTCGGCGACCTGTTCGGCGTTCAGCGCACGCAGCTTCTCATGCCGCAGCAGCAGGAAGAGCTTCGCGGTCGCTTCCAGCTCCTCGATCGCGTCGGCCGCCGCCGCCAGCGTCGAGCCTGCGACGACCGGACCGTGATTGGCCAGCAGCAGCGCGTGATGGCGACCGGCGCGCGAGCGTACCGCGCGTGCCAGTTGCTCGTCACCCGGAGCGAAGTAAGGCACCAGCGGCAGGCGGCCTACGCGCATCACGTAGTACGCGGTCAGCGGCGGCAGCACGTCATCGGCGTTCACGTCGTCGAGCACCGACACCGCGACCGAGTGCGTCGCGTGCAGGTGCACGACCGCGCCGCACGCGGGCCGCTCGCCGTACATCGCGCGGTGCAGGAACGCCTCCTTGGTCGGCGCATCGCCCGACAGCAGGCGGCCGTCGGGCGCGAGCTTCGCGAGCCGTGCCGGATCGAGATCGCCGAAGCTCGATCCGGTCGGCGTCATCAACCAGCCGTCGTCGAGCTTCACGCTGATATTGCCGGTCGAACCGTGCGTGAGCCCACGCTCGTACATCGAGCGCGCGACGCGCACGACCTGCTCGCGCAGCAGCGATTCGCTTGTATGTTGTCCACTCATTGCGGCGCGACCTCGAACGCGCGGGTGAGAAAGTCCGGGCCGCCGAAGTTGCCGGACTTCAGCGCGAGCGCAACCGGCTCGCCGTCGACCGACGTCATCCACGGCACGCCCGGCGCGATCTCGGCGCCGACCGCGAGCGCCTGGAACCCGAGCACGCCCGCGAGCGCCTCGACCACCGCGCCCGAAGTCTCGCCGCCGGCGACGGCGAAGCGGCGCACGCCGGCGGTCGCGAGTTCGCGCGCGAGGTGGCGAAACGCGTCCTCGACCAGCGTCGCCGCGCGCTCGCGCCCGAGTGCCGCCTGCGTGCGCGCGAGCTGATCGGGCGGCTGCGACGCCGCGATCAGGATCGGTTGCGCGCCGAGATGCGCGTGCGCCCATGCGGTCGCTGCCGCGAGCTCGTCCGCTCCGGCGGCCAGCGCTTCCACTGCAAGTTGGCGGAACGGCCATCGCTCGCGCACCTGCGCGATCTGTCCGAGCGTGGCCTGCGAACAGCTTCCGGCGAGGATCACCGCCGGGCCGTGCGGCGCGCGCGTTGCGAGATCTGCGCCGCCGCGCGCGCGCGACCGCAATGCGGCGGCGAGCCCCATTCCCAGCCCTGCCCCGCCCGTGGTCAGCGGCAGATCGAGCGTCGCCTGCCCGGCGGCGATCAGATGCGCATCGACCGTCGCATCGAGCACCGCGTGCCGGCAGCCTTGCCCCCGCAGCGCCTGCAGCCGCGCGCGGATCGCATCGGCTCCCGCGTCGACAGTCGCATACGGCACGAGTCCGACCTTGTGCGCGGTCTGCGCCTGCAGCACGCGCACGAGGTTGGCGTCGGTCATCGGTGTGAGCGGGTGGTGGCGCATGCTCGACTCCGACAGCAGCACGTCGCCGACGAACAGATGTCCCAGGTACACGGTGCGCGCATTGCGCGGGTAGGCGGGCGTGGCGGGAACGATCGAAGCACCGAGCGCATCGGCGAGCGCGCCGGTGACCGGACCGATGTTGCCGGCCGGCGTGGAATCGAAAGTCGAGCAGTACTTGAAGTAGATGCGCTCGGCGCGCTGCGCGCGCAGCCACGCGAGCGAATCGAGCGCCAGCGCGCAGGCATCGCGCGCGGTGATCGTGCGCGACTTCAGCGCGACCACCACCGCGTCGACCGCCGGCAGCGCCAGTCCCGCACGCGGCACGCCGTTGACCTGCACGACGGCGAGACCCTCGCGCCGCAGGTTGACCGCGAGGTCGGTCGCTCCGGTGAGGTCGTCGGCGATGCAGCCCAGCAGCATGGCGCCTCAGTGTGCCACGGGAGGTGCGACCGCCGCTGCAGCGTCGCTGCAAGAAAGGAAGGGCCAGCACCGTTGCGGTGTCTGGCCCCTCCGTGGCGGGCACGGATGCCCGCTCGAGATGGTGTATCTACCGATACACCAGAACCGGGATCGTGCTGTGCGTCAGTACTTTCTGCGTTTCACTCCCGAGTAGAACGGCGCTCAGGCCGCGCCGGCCATGCGACGCCATGAAGATCGCGTCGCAGTCGTTCTTCTTCGCCATCTCGATGATCGCCTCGTACGGCGAGAACGAGCGCGCGATCTTCGTCTCGACCTCCACGCCCGCCGCCTTGCCCGCCGCCGCGAGCGCATCCAGCCGCTCCTGCGCGACCTTGTTCATCCGCGCTTCGTAGTCCTCGTACGACTCCGGCCGGTATTCGGACAGCGACGAGTACGAATACGGCTCGACCACCGTCATGCCGACGATCTTCGCGCCGAGCTTCTTGGCCATGTCGATCGCGCCGCTGATGGCGCGCGACGACAGCTCGGAACCGTCGGTCGGCAGCAGGATCTTCTTGAACATTCAACGCTCCCTGAACCAGTCAAAATCATCCTAGGCCCGGCGCCGCGGCCGATTGTTGACTGCGATCAACCGCCCGCGCCAGCCACTGCAGCGCAGCGGCCGCGGCGGCGAAACCCAGCGGTGCGGTCACCGCCACGCTCGACCCGTAGCCGGCGCAGGCCAGACGAGCGGACGGATCGCAGTCCTCCGACGGCGCGCGCACCGGCTCATCGGAGAATACTGCGATCACGCCGAACTTCGGCGTGCCCCGCTCGCTTTCGCGCGGAAAACCATGCCGGCGGCGCAGCCGATAGCGCACCTTCGACAGCAGCGGATCGCCGTGCGCGCGCGCCAGATCGTCCTGCCGGATGCGGGTCGGGTCGATGCGCCCGCCCGCCCCGCCGCAGGTCACCACCGCGACGCGCTGCGCGCGGCAGTGCGCGATCAGCGCCGCCTTGGCCGACACCTGGTCGATGCAGTCGATCACGATGTCGGCGGCGGGCAGCGCGGTGGCCGCATTTTCCGCCGTGATGAACTCCTCGATCGTCGTCACGCGGCAGGCCGGGTTGATCGCCGCGATGCGCTCCGCCATCGCCAGCACCTTCGCCTTGCCGAACTCGTCGTCGAGCGCGTGGATCTGTCGGTTGGTGTTGCTCTCGGCGATGTGATCGAGGTCGATCAGCGTCAGCGCGCCCACTCCGCTGCGCGCCAGCGCCTCCGCGGTCCACGAGCCGACGCCGCCGACGCCGATCACGACCGCGTGCGCGCGCGCGAAGCGCTCGTACGCGGCGCCCCCGTACAACCGCGCCACGCCGCCGAAGCGGCGCTGCAGGTCGGCGTCGGGCACGTCGGTCAGGTTCATTGAGGCATTGTATTGAGGCGCACGTCGCCCCGGCGCAGGCCGGGGCCCAATTTGCGGCGTTGGCCTTAGGCCCCGGCCTTCGCCGGGGCGACGAAGTTCGCGCGGATAATTCGTCCGCCATGCCCGCCATCACCCCGCCCTCCGCCAGGCCGCTGACGAGCTATCGCCCCTACTGGGCCAAGCGCTTCGGCAGCGCGCGTTTCCTGCCGATGTCGCGCGCGGAGATGGAGGCGCTCGGCTGGGACAGTTGCGATGTCGTGATCGTCACCGGCGACGCCTACGTCGATCACCCGAGCTTCGGAATGGCCGTCATCGGCCGCGTGCTGGAAGCGCAGGGCTTCCGCGTCGGCATCATCGCCCAGCCCGACTGGACGAGCGCGGCGCCGTTTGCCGCCCTCGGCCGGCCGAACCTGTTCTTCGGCGTCACCGCCGGCAATATGGATTCGATGATCAACCGGTACACCGCAGACCGCAAGATCCGCAGCGACGACGCGTACACGCCGGGCGCAATCGGCGGCAAGCGGCCGGATCGCAGCTCGCTCGTCTACGCGCAGCGCTGCCGCGAAGCGTTTGCCGACGTGCCTATTGTGCTCGGCGGCATCGAAGCCAGCCTGCGCCGGATCGCGCACTACGACTACTGGCAGGACAAGGTGCGCAGGTCGATCCTCGTCGACGCCAAGGCCGACCTGCTGCTCTACGGCAACGCCGAGCGCGCGATCGTCGAGATCGCGCATCGCCTGGCGGCGCGCGAGCCGATCGCGTCGATCACCGACGTGCGCGGCACCGCGTTCATGCGCCGCACGGAAGATCCGAGCACGCAAGGCTGGTTCGAGATCGACTCGACGCAGATCGATGCGCCGGGGCGCGTCGACGAGCACGTCAGTCCGTATCAGCAGCGCACTGCGCCCTCACCCCAACCCCTCTCCCGGAGGGAGAGGGGCTTGCGTCCCTCTCCCTGCGGGAGAGGGACCGAGGGTGAGGGCCGCAACGGCGAATCGTGCACCGTTCAGCTAATCACCTTCCTCCACTCGAGGACCGGCAAACTCGCCCTCCCTCCGCGCGACCGCACCGTGATCCGCCTGCCATCCTATGAGCAGGTGAAAAGCGACCCGGCGCTGTACGCGCACGCCAACCGCGTGCTGCACCAGGAGACCAACCCCGGCAACGCGCGCGCACTGGTGCAGGCGCACGGCGACCGCGACCTGTGGCTGAACCCCCCGCCGATCCCGCTCACCACCGCGGAGATGGATTACGTGTTCGACCGGCAGTACGCGCGCGCGCCGCACCCGAGCTATGGCGACGCAAAGATCCCCGCGTGGGAAATGATCCGCTTCTCGGTCAACATCATGCGCGGCTGCTTCGGCGGCTGCACGTTCTGCTCGATCACCGAGCACGAGGGCCGCATCATCCAGAGCCGGTCGGAGGACTCGGTGATCCGCGAGATCGAGGCGATCCGCGACCAAGTCAAGGGCTTCACCGGCGTCATCTCCGACCTCGGCGGCCCGACCGCCAACATGTACCGCATCGCCTGCAAGTCGCGCGAGATCGAAGCCGCCTGCCGCAAGCCGAGCTGCGTGTACCCCGGCATCTGTCCCAACCTGAACACCGATCACTCGGCGCTGATCCACCTGTACCGCCGCGCGCGCGCGGTGCCCGGCGTGAAGAAGGTGCTGATCGGCTCCGGTGTGCGCTACGACCTCGCCAACGAATCGCCCGCGTACGTACGCGAGCTGGCCACGCACCACGTCGGCGGGTATCTGAAGATCGCGCCCGAGCACACCGAGGAAGGGCCGCTCGCGAAGATGATGAAGCCCGGCATCGGCGCCTACGACCGCTTCAAGCAGCTCTTCGACGCCGCGAGCCAGGCGGCCGGCAAGGAGCAGTACCTGATCCCGTACTTCATCGCCGCGCACCCGGGCACGACCGACGAGGACATGATGAACCTCGCGCTGTGGCTGAAGAAGAACGGCTTTCGCGCCGACCAGGTGCAGACGTTCTATCCGTCGCCGATGGCCACCGCCACTGCGATGTATCACTCCGGGCGCAATCCGCTGCGCAAGATCACGCGCGGAGCCGAAAAGGTCGACATCGTGCGCGGCGAGCGCCGCCGCCGCTTGCACAAGGCATTCCTGCGCTACCACGACCCGAACAACTGGCCGCTGCTGCGCGAAGCGCTGCGCGCGATGGGCCGCGAAGACCTGATCGGCGACGGCAAGCGGCACCTCGTGCCCACGTGGCAGCCCGCCACCGACGGCAGCTATCACAGCGCGCGGCGAAAGAATTCGACGCCGAAGGGCGAGCGTGTGTCGGCGGTGACGAAGGGCAGGATCCTGACGCAGCACACGGGGTTGCCGCCACGGGAGATGCACGCGGCGTTTGCGAAGCCCGGAACGCGGAAGCCGAGGTAGAGCAACGACACCGTGCGATTCGGGCTGTCCGCTTCGCGTGGTCGTTCACCAATAGAAGGACGCGCCGACCTCGATCGCAGGTCGTGTGCGCGCTTCCGCCGCCTCGAAGCTCGCTGATGCCGTGAAGGAGGGTCGCCGCGGAGTCTGCCTAGTTTCCCGGCTTGTTGGCACGCCACAAATTCGGGACGACCGCCGCCCGGGCAAGGCGTGACGCCGGTTTCGGGTCGATGTGACATTTCCTGTTAACAGGACGCAGAGGCACGGTTATCCTGCAGTAAGCACGAATTGATCAATCTATGCGGCATATGGTCATGGACGCACGAATTGAAGCGCTGCGCAGCGAGCTGGCTGCGTGGGCGGCGAGGCAGTGAGGGCTGCGACGACTTTGGGTCTATGGAAGTAGAGCGCTTGGCACTCACCGGCCGGACAGCGATCTGGACATTGCATTCGAGATTGACCGACTTGCGGATCAGACCGCGGTCGAGGAGTTTCACGAGCACACTCTCTTTGCTTGGCGAACCGAACTCATTCGGTTGTCTGGCTTGTTGGTGCATCTTGAGGCCAGTGTTGGCGACGCGTCCAACGTTGCTGGGTACGTAGCAAGTTCTGGGGTACTCGTCTATGAGCGTTAATAGACAACCCGCGGCTGTGCGGCATAACAACGCGTTCAAGGGGCAACGCGCGAAACGCGCGCGCCCTTAACGACGTTAAGCGCATGGGAACGACCCGCTTGATCATTGCGTCGCTGGCTCCTGCTGTCATTGTTGCGGCGATGTCCCGCGCGTAGTTGAAAGTTCAGGCGGCGGTTTCCAGGCAAAATACTTGATGTTGTCCGTGCGATCTTGGCCAACGCAGATCTTTCCGTTCGGGTAAGTGACTTTGTAGATGACGTTCACGGTCAATTCGAATCCAGCTCGATTCCGATACAGAACTTACCCCTTGATCACCCTCGGCAACAGCATCTGATGCCGCGGGCAGATCGACGCCGGATTCTGATACACCGCCCCCGCAAACGCCTTCAGATACCCGCGCAGCTTCTTCAGGTCCACGATCTCGTCGACGAAGCCACGCCTTGCGCAGTAGTCCGGCCGCGACGTGTCGTAGTACTTCTTCGCCATCTCGTTCATCTTCGCGGCGATCGGCTCGAGCGGCTTGCCGGCGTCTTTGTCCTTCACCGCGCGACGCGCGTAGGTGGCCACCGCGGCGGTCTCGCCGTGCATCACGTAGATCTCGGTCGCGGCGGTGCCGAGCGTGAACGCGTTGTGGCGGTTCGCGGTCGGCCCGCCCATCACGTAGTGCGCGGCGGCGGTGCCTTTGCGCAGCACGATCAGCATCATCGGCACGTCGGTCGATTGGATCGAGTAGATCAGTGACTGGCCGAGGCCGAGCGGCGATGTCCCGCGCGTAGTTGAAAGTTCAGGCGGCGGTTTCCAGGCGAATTCGAGAGAATCGAGTTTGCCGAAACGAAACCTTGAACCGAGAGGAAACCGCCATGAACAAGAGTACTGCAAAGGGACGACTGCGGATCATTCGGCGCCAGCAAGGCGCGCAGGCCGTCAGAGAAGCGCTGGCCGCGCACGGGCAGGCGC
>JAKOQB010000178.1 GCA_029778535.1 Pseudomonadota bacterium
GTGGCGATCTTCCACCTGATGACGCACGCGTTCTTCAAGGCGCTGCTGTTCCTGGCCGCGGGCAGCGTGATCATCGGGCTGCATCACGACCAGGACCTGCGCCACATGGGCGGACTGCGCAAGTACATGCCCGTCACGCATTGGACTTCGCTGGTCGGCAGCCTCGCCCTGGTCGGCACGCCGTTCTTCTCCGGCTTCTACTCGAAGGACAGCATCCTGATCGCGGCGCAGGCCGCCTACCACGCCGGCCAGCCCGGTGCGGCGTTCGCGTACTACGCGGTGACGGCGGGCGTGTTCGTCACCGCGTTCTATTCGTTCCGCATGTACTTCCTCGCTTTCTGGGGCGAGGAGCGCTTCGGCAAGGCGCACGACCATCACGGCGACCATGACGAGGAGGAGCCGAGCGGCGACGAGCATCACGGGCTGGCGCCCGGCGAGAAGCCGCACGAGTCGCCCGCGGTCGTGTGGGTGCCGCTCGTGCTGCTGGCGATCCCGTCGGTCGTGATCGGTTTCGTCGCGATCGACAAGTTCCTGTTCGGCGGCTTCTTCGGCACGTCGATCGTCGTCGACGCCGCGCGGCATCCGGCGATCCAGCAACTGGCCGAGGAGTTCCACGGCGCCACCGCGATGGCGCTGCACGGCCTGACCGGCCTGCCGTTCATGCTGGTGATCGGGGCGGCCGCGCTGGCGTGGTTCTTCTACCTGAAGCGGCCCGACATCCCGGCGGCGATCGCCGCGCGCTTCTCCTTCATCTACCGCCTGCTGGTCAACAAGTACTACATGGACCGCTTCAACGAGATCGTGTTCGCCGGCGGCGCGCGCCTGATCGGGCGCGGTCTGTGGAAGGGCGGCGACGTCGGCATCATCGACAACGTCGCGATCAACGGCAGCGCGCGCCTGGTCGCCTGGACCGCCGGGGTGATCCGCTTCGCCCAATCGGGCTACATCTACCACTATGCGTTCGCGATGCTGGTCGGCATCGGGATCGTGCTCTTCTTCTATCTCACCCTGCCGTACGTGATGGGTCGCTGAGCCGTACCGGGACCGAACAAGAATGATCACCTTTCCCTGGCTCAGCCTCTCGATCTGGATCCCGATCTTCTTCGGCCTTGTGATCCTGGCCGCGGGACGCGACCAGAACGCCGGAGTGATCAAGACCGTCGCGCTGGCCGGGTCGCTGCTCGGCCTGCTGGTGACGCTGCCGCTGTATCTGCACTTCGATCCCGCGCAGGCGGGCCTGCAGTTCGTCGAGCACGCGCTTTGGATCGGGCGGTTGAACGCCTGGTACCACCTGGGTGTGGATGGCATCTCGATCTGGTTCGTGCTGCTGACCGCGCTGATGACGGTGATCGTCGTGATCGCCGGCTGGGAGGTGATCGAGGAGAAGGTTGCGCAGTACAACGCCGCCTTCCTGATCCTGTCGGGACTGATGATCGGCGTGTTCAGCGCCGCCGACGGACTGCTTTTCTACATCTTCTTCGAGGCGACGCTGATCCCGATGTACATCATCATCGGCGTGTGGGGCGGGCCCAACCGGGTGTACGCGGCGTTCAAGTTCTTCCTGTTCACGCTGGCCGGGTCGCTGCTGATGCTGATCGCGCTGATCTACCTGTACTACGTGTCGGGCGGCAGCTTCGCGCTGGCCGTTTGGAACAAGCTGCCGCTGCCGCTGAACGCGCAGGTGCTGCTGTTCCTGGCGTTGTTCGCCGCGTTCTCGGTCAAGGTGCCGATGTGGCCGGTGCACACCTGGCTGCCGGACGCGCACGTCGAGGCGCCCACCGGCGGCTCGGTGATCCTGGCGGCGATCATGCTGAAGCTCGGCGCGTACGGCTTCGTGCGCTTCTCGCTGCCGATCGTTCCGGACGCGGCGCACGAACTGGCCTGGTTCATCATCGCGATCTCGCTGGTCGCGGTGGTCTACATCGGCCTCGTCGCGCTGGTGCAGACCGACATGAAGAAGCTGGTCGCGTACTCGTCGATCGCGCACATGGGTTTCGTCACGCTCGGCTTCTTCATCTTCAGCCAGATCGGGGTGGAGGGTGCGCTGGTGCAGATGATCTCGCACGGCTTCATCTCGGGCGCGCTGTTCCTGTGCATCGGCGTGATGTACGACCGCATGCACAGCCGCAACATCGCCGACTACGGCGGGGTGGTCAACACGATGCCGATGTTCGCCAGCTTCATGATGCTGTTCGCGATGGCCAATTGCGGGCTGCCTGCGACCAGCGGCTTCGTCGGCGAGTTCATGGTGATTTTGGGTGCGGTCAAGTTCAACTTCTGGGTTGGCGCGATCGCCGCCACCACAATGATCTGGGGCGCCGCGTACACGCTGTGGATGTACAAGCGCGTGATCTTCGGCGCCATCGCCAACGAGCGCGTGGCGGCGCTGACCGACATCGGCGCGCGCGAATTCCTGATCCTGGCGCTGCTGGCGGTGGCGGTGCTCGCGATGGGCGTGTACCCGAAGCCGTACACGGACCTGATGCACGCGTCGGTGGCCGAGCTGCTGCAGCACGTCGGCCAGTCGAAGGTTCCCGTGGGGCAATGATGGAAAGCCTGAACGCCTGGGCCGCGGCTCCGGAGATCGTGCTGCTCGCCGGCGCGCTGGCCGTGCTGGCAATCGATCTGTTCGTCAGCGACGCGCGGCGCAACGTCACCTACGTGCTGACGCTGCTCGCGCTCGGCGCCGCCGCCGCGGCCTGCATCGCGCTGCTGGTTGACGACACCGTCGCCTACGCGTTCGGCCGCATGTACGTGGCCGATCCGTTCGCGCACGTGCTCAAGCTCTTCTCGGTGCTGTGCGCGGCGCTGATGCTGGTCTACGCGCAGGGCTACGCGCGCGACCGCGGGCTGTGGAAGGGGGAGCTGTTCTCGCTGACGCTGTTCGTGCTGCTCGGCATCTTCGTGATGATCTCGGGCAGCAACATGCTCGTGATCTACCTCGGGCTCGAGCTGCAGTCGCTGTCGCTGTACGCGCTGGTCGCGCTGCGCCGGGACGACGCCAAGGCAACCGAGGCGGCGATGAAGTACTTCGTGCTCGGCGCGCTCGCGTCCGGCTTCCTGCTGTATGGGATGTCGATGCTGTACGGCGCCGGCGGCACGCTCGACATCGGCCAGCTCGCGCGCAACATCGGCGGCGGCGCGGTGCCCAACCGCGCCGCGCTGGTGCTGGGCACCGTGTTCATCGTCGCCGGCATCGCGTTCAAGCTGGGCGTCGCCCCGTTCCACATGTGGGTGCCGGACGTGTACCACGGCGCGCCCACGCCGGTGACGATCATGATCGGCTCGGCGCCGAAGATCGCCGCGTTCGCGATCGCGTTCCGGCTGCTGGTCGAGGGGCTGCTGCCGCTGGCGGTCGACTGGCAGCAGATGCTGATCCTGCTCGCGCTCGCGTCGCTGGCGCTCGGTAACGTGACCGCGATCGCGCAGAGCAACCTGAAGCGCATGCTCGCCTATTCGACCATCGGGCAGATGGGTTTCATGCTGCTCGCCATGTTGTCGGGGGTGGTCGGCGCCGACACGATGGCCACGGCCAACGCGTACAGCGCGGCGATGTTCTACGTGATTACCTATGCACTGACGACGCTCGGCACCTTCGGCATCATCCTGCTGCTGGCGCGCCAGGGTTTCGAGGCGGAGGAGATCGCGGACCTGAAGGGGCTGAACCGGCGCAGCCCGTGGTACGCGTTCGTGATGCTGCTGCTGATGTTCTCGCTCGCCGGCATCCCGCCGACGATGGGTTTCTACGCCAAGTTCGTCGTGCTGCAGGCGCTGCTCGGCGGCGCGATCACGACCGGCATCGTGTGGCTGGCGGTGATCGCGCTCGCGTTCTCGCTGATTGCCGCCTACTACTACCTGCGCGTGGTCAAGGTGATGTACTTCGACGAGCCCGCCGACGCGCGCCCGATCGTCGCCACGCAGGACATGCGCGTCGCGCTGTCGCTCAACGGCGCGCTGGTGCTGGTGCTCGGCATCCTGCCGCAATGGCTGCTCGCGCTGTGCGCCAACGCGATGGTCAAGGCGTTGGGCGGGTGATTTGTGATCCGTTGCTCGTTGCTCGCAATCCGCAATCCTCGATCCTCGATCCCCGATCCTGAATCCTCTTGAATGGCGAAGGACCCGCTAGCCGAAGAAACG
This sequence comes from Pseudomonadota bacterium, assembly GCA_029778535.1. Lineage (GTDB taxonomy): Bacteria > Pseudomonadota > Gammaproteobacteria > Burkholderiales > Burkholderiaceae_F > JAKOQB01. Next base: position 4,138 of record JAKOQB010000178.1, read on the forward strand.
CTGGAATCGCGCCTCGCTTACGAGGGCGTGTTCCTGAAGGTCTACGAGGACCGCGTGCGCTGCCCGGATGGGCACATCGCGCCGCGCGAGTACCTGCGCCACCCGGGCGCGGTGATGATGATGCCGCTGCTCGACGACGGCCGGCTCGTGCTGGAGCGGCAGTACCGCTATCCGCTGCGGGCGAGCTTCATCGAGTTTCCGGCCGGCAAGATCGATCCCGGCGAACCGCTGCTCGACTGCGCGCAGCGCGAACTGCTGGAGGAAACCGGCTACCGCGCCGCGCAGTGGTCCTATCTCGGCAGCTTCCACAACGCGATCGGCTACTGCGACGAGGCGATCTACGTCTATCTCGCGCGCGGGCTGGCGCTCGACGCCGCCCGCACCGACGACGGCGAGGTGATCGAGGTGTTCACCGCCACGCTCGATGACCTGCACGGCTGGATCCGCGCCGGCACAGTGACCGACGTGAAGACGATCGTCGGCGCGTACTGGTTGCAGCAGCACCTCGCCGGCCAATGGCCGGCGAGGTGAATCTCAGCACGCCCGCAGCGCATTCTGCAGATCGGCGATCAGATCGTCCTCGTGCTCGAGGCCGATCGACATGCGGATCAGGCCCTCCGACACGCCGACCTGCGCGCGCACGTCGACCGGCACGCCGGAGTGCGTGGTCGACGCCGGATGGCAGATCAGCGACTCGGTGCCGCCGAGGCTGACCGCGGACTTGAACAGCGTCAGCGCGTTAATGAAGCGGAACGCGGTCGCCCGCCCGCCGTCGAGCACGATCGAGAACGTCGAACCCGCGCCGCTGCACTGGCGCCGGTACACCGCCTGGTAAGCCGGGTCGGCGTTCAGCTGCGGGTGCAGCACCTGCACCTTGCGCACCGGGTTGTCCGCCAGCCAGTGCGCCACCCGGCTCGCGGTGGCGGCGGCGCGGCGCATCCGCAGCACCAGCGTCTCCATCGAGCGCGCGATCATCCACGACGAATGCGGATCGAGCTGCGAGCCGAACGCGCCGCGCATCAGCTTGAGCCGCTGGATCAGCTCGGTCCTGCCGGTGACGCCGCCCGCCACCAGGTCGCTGTGGCCGCCGACGTACTTGGTCAGCGAATAGATCGACAGGTCGATGCCGTCGCGGATCGGGTGCTGGAAGATCGGCCCCAGCATCGTGTTGTCGCACGCGGACAGCGGCCGGTAACCGTGCCTGCGCTCGAATGCCGCGAGCGCCTGCGTGACCGCCTGGAAATCGACCAGCGCATTGGTCGGATTGGCCGGTGTCTCGATGTATACGAGCGCCACCTTGCCGCGCGCGGCCGCGGCCTCGAGCGCGGCTTCGATCTGCGCCGGCGACAGGCCGTCGACGAACGGATGCCCGCCCACGCCCCACTCGGGCAGGATCTTGCGGATCAGCGTCTCGGTGCCGCCGTAAAGCGGCGTCGAATGCACGATCTGATCTCCTGGCCGCAGCAGCGTCATGAACGTGGTGCCGATGGCCGCCATCCCACTCGAGGTGACGGCGGCCGCCTGCGCGCCGTCGAGCAGCGCCAGCCGGTCCTCGACGATTTCGAGATTCGGATGGTTGAAGCGGCTGTACACCAGCCCGGCGCCGGCGTCCTGCGGCGGCGGCTTGCGGCCGGCGACGACGTCGAAGAAATCGGCGCCGTCCTCGGCGGTGCGAAACGCGAAGGTCGAGGTGAGGAACACCGGCGGCTTGACCGCGCCCTCGGACAGGAACGGGTCATAGCCGTACGACATCATCTGCGTTTCCGGGTGCAGCTCGCGGTTCAGGATGGACTTCTTGTGGTAGTTCGAGTACGACATACGACTCCCGTGACGTCATGGCACGGCCCGACCGGCCGCCGCCTGTGGTGCAATGATGCTCCGATTCCCGAGGAGAGAACGATGAAGACAATCGCCGCCTCTATCGCCGCTGCCGTCGTCGTCGGCTATGCGCTGCACGCGCTCGCCCAGGGGCGCATGGATGTGCGCCCGGCCGTGGTGCCGATCGGCAGTTCGTCGTCCAACGGCATTTCGTTCGCGTGGTTCTACGACCAGACCGAGCGCGCGGTCTACGTGTGCCGCTCCGGGCACGGCAACGGCGACACCGTCGAGTGCCGCGCACGCGCGAGCCTGCCGTAGCCGCGCGCGCCGCGATGCTGTCGCCGCCACCGGACGTCCGCCACTCCGCCTACGAGGATGCGCAGGCTCTCGTCACCGGCGCCCTGTTCGTCGCGCTTGGCATCGCGCTGTTCGCGCAAGCCGGGCTGCTCACCGGCGGCACGGCGGGAATCGCGTTCCTGATTCACTATGCGACCGGCTGGCGTTTCGGCGCGGTGTTCTTCGTCCTGAACCTGCCCTTCTACTGGCTCGCTGTGCGCACGCTCGGCTGGCGCTTCACGCTGAAGACCTTCTGCGCGGTCGCATTGCTTTCGCTCGCGACCGAGATGATGCCGGCGGTCGTCGGCTTCGGGCGCGTGAACGCGGTCTACGCCGCCGTGATGGGCGGGTTCCTTGCCGGCGCCGGGTTGCTGATGTTCTTCCGCCACCAGGCGAGCCTGGGCGGCGTCAACGTGCTCGCGCTCCATGTGCAGGACCGCTACGGCTGGCGCGCCGGCACGGTTCAGATGGCCGTCGACTGCGCCGTCGTGCTCGCCGCTTTCGCGGTCGTCGACGTGCAGCGCATCGCGCTGTCGGTGCTCGGCGCGATCGCGCTGAACCTCGTGATCGCGATCAACCACAAGCCGGGGCGGTACCTCGGAGTTTGAGTCGTTCCCGCCAGGTCAGCGGGCGCTGATCCGCGCCGCCAATGCCTCGGTGCGTGCCGACGGTCGCAGCCCGAGCACGATCGACAGCAGCTCGCGGCAGCGCCGGTACGCGCCGAGCGCCTGCGACTGTTCGCCGCGCGCAAGATGGCATTCGATCAGCCGCTGATAGAGCTCCTCGGCGAGGTTGTCCTGTTCGAGCGCGGCACGGTAGAGGTGAATCGCCTCGTCCTGCCGCCCGAGCCGCTCGAGCCGTTGCCCGAGCAGCTCCACGCTGCGCACGAAGCGCGCGCGCAGCCGGTCGCGCATCGGCAGTGCCCAGGCCGGGACTTCGCCTTCGCCGAGGAAGTGGCCGCGATAAAGCGCCAGTAGCTGCAGCGCGCGGCGCGCCAGCTCGCCATCGTCGAACTGGTCGGCGGCGCGGCCGGTCGATCCGAGCAGCGACTCGATGCGCGCCGTCACGTGCTCGAATGCCCAGGTGTCGAGCCAGACCGTGCCGTCGTCAAAGGAGATCTGGCCGTCGCGCACCTGCAACGCGTCGGCGCCGAGCAGCCCGCGCGCCCGATGCAGCATGGCCTTCAGCGAATCGCGCGCGACGTCGCCCTCGGCGTCCGGCCACAGCGTGGCCGCGACGCGCGCGGCGTCGACGCGGCGGCCGCCCCAGGCGGCGATCAGCCGCATCAGGTCGGTCAACCGCTTCGGCGCCTTGCGCGCGGGCTTGAACGCAGCGCCGTCGCGTTCGATCGCCATGTCGCCGAGCAGGCGCAGCCGCAGCGGCCACGGCCAGTGCGCGATGCCGCGGTCGGGGCAGGGCAGGCGGCGCGCCGCGATCACCTTGCATGCAAACGCGGCGTCGGCGTCCAGATCGAGGGCGGTGCCGCACAGCTCGGCCGCGAGCGCCGGCAGCGCGCGGAAGAAGTGCGTGAGATCGATCGCCCGCGCATGGGTGAAACCGGCCAGCAGCTCGGCGCGCGCGTCGGAATGCGCGCCCTCGCGCAAGCGTTGCAGCGCGCGCGTCAGATGCACATGGCAATGACACGGCGTGGCCTGCGCGCCGAGCGACAGGTCCCCGGCCTGCTGAAAGACGCGCGCGGCGTCTTCGTATCGGTGCAATGCGGACTGGACGAAGCCTTCCTGCATCAGCAACGTGGTGGAGCGCTCCGGATGCATGTGTGCTTCGCCCTGCTTCTGACGGCACAAGCGCAGGTGCGCCCAAGCGTCGTCCGCGTTGCCCACCAGCAGCGCATGGCGCGACAGGTAATAGTGCAGCAGCGAGTAGTCGTGCGGATGCAAGGGATCGAGCAGCACGTGCGCGGCGTCCAGATGCGCCTTTGCTTCCGCCGCCTTGCCGTCGCCCAGCGCGAGCGCCGCTCGCAGCACAAGAGCACGCGCACGAAGCACGCGCAGGCCGCCGGAGGCCGGCAGCGCCTCGAGCGCATCAAGTTCCGCGCGAAGTTGTGGGCCGCGACCAGCGTCGTAGAACAGCGCTTCGACGACGTGCAGGTGCCATAGCGCGCGGTCGTAATCGGTCACGAGCGGTGAGCGAACCAACGCGGCGCCCGCGTGGAAGAAGTCGTCGAGTTGCACGCGGTCGAGCGCCAGGCCGAGCGCCGGCAGCGCCGCCACCGCCGTGCGCAGGCGCTGCTGCGGCTCGACGTCGAGCGCGAGCGCCGCGAACGCGCGCGCCGCGAACGGCGCGGCCGACCCTTCGCCCTCCCGGTTCTGGACCGCGACCGCCAGGCGCGCCGCGAGCTGGAACAGATCGAGCGCATTGGCCGGCTTCGGGGCGAACTCGATCTGTGCGACGCGTTCGGCGCGCTGCTCGAAGCCGTCGAAAGCCTGATTGTTCAGCACCGCGGCTTGCACCAGGCCGCACGCCGCCATCGCCAGACCGGTCGCGTCGCCGCCGCGCGCAAAGCATTCCTCGGCCCGTACCCACTCGGCGCGGGCGCGGCCGAGATCGTCGAACTGCGCCACGTAGCCGCGCCAGAACGACGTCCAGCCGTTACCGGTCGCGGTTTCATCGGCGGTCGGCAGAGCGATGCGCAGTCCCTGCACGCCGTGCGTCGCCAGTAGGGAAGCGCCGTCGTCGAGCCCGGCCGGCATGCCGATCGAGAGTTCTTCGTTTGCTGCTGCGGTGGGGCGGGAAGAACGCGCAGCCCGTCTTGGTCGCGTCATCGGCGAGATCGAAACTTAAGAAATGCGCAATCAGCATAGCGGCGATCGCGCGGCGTGAATATTCGAACGAAACGAATCCGCAACCAATCCGTTACCCGCCGGCCGGTACGTTTGGCGCCCGTCGTCGAGGGTAGAAGGCGCACGGCAGGCCGGCGCAACGAACCCGCGGCGGCGGATGGCGTTCGCGCGACACCGGGAGGAGGGCAGTCCGATGTGCGGATGGAAGGCAGGTCGCTTCGTTTCGGCCATGTTGCTGCTGGCCGCGGCGGAACTCGTTGGCTGCAGCGGCGGAGGCGGAAGCGCGACACAGGAGCCTCCCGCCCAACAGAGCGTCGCCCGGGTGGTCGTAACGCCGGCGAGCGCCAGCGTCGATGTCGGCAAGACCGTCACGCTCTCCGCACAGGCGCTCGACGCTGCGGGCGCCGCACTCACGCGCCCGGTCACCTGGGCCTCCTCGGACACGACCAAGGCGACGGTCGACAGCAACGGTGTCGTCACTGGCGTGGCCGCGGGCGCCGTCACGATCACGGCAACTGCCGATTCGGTAACGAGCAGCCCGGCAGCACTGACGATCACGGCCTCGGTCACTGCGCCGACGCAAAGCAGCTTCGAACTGATCGACGCCGCGCAGGCGTCCGGCGTCCTCGATGAAGGGACCGCGATCACCTACAAGGTGTTCGCGGCGTTCGGCGACACGCGCCTGCCGAGCGCCTACAAGGGCGACGACTCGGCGCAGTTCGAGTCCGACGTGTTCGACCAGGTCAACGATCGCTGGGAAACGTTCTCCAACGCGACCAAGGAAACGCTCGAACCGTTCCTGATTCCGCCTGCATACAAGGGAAGCTGGACCAGCCTGCCGTCGGCGGGGCCCGGTGTCCTACGAACAGCGCCCAGGGATCGGGCCAGAACCCTCGCGGCACCGGGTGGCGATCACGCGCGCCCGCAGAGCTTGAGCGTGCCGATCTGCGCGCAGCCGGCGATCGACCCGAACTGGGCTTCGATGCCGGCCACGCAGGATGGTCACGTCAAGGTCTGGTACGACACGCGCGTTGCCGGCATGGCCACCAAGGCCGCGCTGGCGCTGAACGAGCTCGAGACGCGCATCTGGCCTACTGTCGTCGGCACGGCCGGCATGAAAGCGCCGCTTAGCGACGCGACCTACACGAACTGCAACGGCGGCGACGGACGCCTGGACGTGTACCTGACGGGCGGAATCACGGTTTCGGCCGCCGCGTCCGCCGACCTCGGAGACACGTGGCCCATCCGCACGTGGGCCACCGACAACCTGCCGGTGTTCATCACGGTGAAGTCAACGCTCGACGACAACGAACTGAAGGGAACGCTGGCGCACGAATTCACGCACGCCAGCCAGTGGGCTTACAACGTCGCGGCACTCAGGAACGCCAGCTACCAGTGGCTGAAGGAGTCGACCGCGCAGGCGATGATCGATGTCGTCTATCCCACCTTGCCCAAGGGCACGACCGAAACGCCGAACTGCACGACGCCGCATTTCGAGCAGTGCTGGGCCAAGCCTTTCATGGATACGCCGGACGCGAGCCTCGAGGACACCTCCGCGGTGCCGAAGAGGATGTACGCCAGCTACCTGTTCTTCCAGTTCCTCGCGCGCACGAACTCGCCGAGCGTCATCGGTCAGATCTGGGCCATGACCGAGTCCGAGACCGACCAGGTGCTGGCGGTCGACAAGGCGATTGCGGGCGGCTTCAAGCAGCAATGGCCGAAGTTCGCCAAGCTGCTGTGGAACCAGGACCCGGTCAATACGAACTCGTTCGAGGGCTGGGACGCCTTGAAGCTGACGCCGGCGCTGCGCGGTGGCGCGCCGCTGGACGTCCGCGTGACAACTCAGGGCGGCGGCACGCAGCCGCTGAACGGCAACATCAAGCACCTGGCGAGCCACTACTACGAGTTCCGCATCGCGGATCCGAACGTGCGGTCGCTCAGTTTCTTCAATCACATCGAGGCCTTCTACCCGCCCGGCAGTCCGACCGTCGCGACGCAGGCGTTCATTAAGAAGGAGGGCGGCATCTGGCAGTACGAGCACTGGAGCGATCAGCCGATCCAGGTCGACGGCGTGAAGGCCTACTGCCTTGACCTGATTGCCGAGCGCGTCGTCGACCTGGTAATCGTCATGAGCAACTTCGATCCGAAGAAAGACATCACCGACGTTCCCGCGCAGATGCAGCCGCGCGTCTCGGTGTCCAATGTCGGCTGCTGGCGCTACAAGGGCAGCGCGAGCGTCACGGCAAGCGGGCAGTCGCCAGCGTGGAACTCGTTCAGTTCGTCCGCCGACGGATCGGTGACGTTCGAGCGCTTTCGCACGCCCCAGCTTCCGAACGGCGTTCCCGGCAAGGAGACGTTCCAGGTGGTGAGCGGCGCCATCACCGGCAGCCTGAATGGCACCAACAAGGCCGGCTGCACGGTCACCGAGCGCAGCAACGACAACATGACCCCTGGGCCTGCTAGCGGGATGCTGAACGCCGACCTCGGGCTCGATCTCGGCACCGGCGTCGTGTCTCGCGCGGTCAGCGGCTCGGGCTCGGCGACGGGACAGACCCACACGGTCGTCGCGTGCCCGAACGTTCCCGATTCGACCAGCGACGGCCAGAACAGCTGGGACTGGTTCGAACTGCCGGCCGCGAGCGATATGAAGGTCGAAGTCCTGCAGGACGGAACGATCCACGGCAGTTTCCCGCGCGCCCTTTCCAACGGCGCTTCCGGGACGGAGACGATGACCTGGAACTTCACGCCGCTGCGGCAGTAGCGACGAACGATCGCAGGGAGAGAACTCGATGAATCCGTACGCTTTTCGGTTGCGCGCGGCGCTTGTCTCGGCGGCACTTGCTGCCGTCGCCACCGCAGCCCCGGCCGTCGTCCCGCTGATTGCAGGTCTTGGCAAGCAGATCCTGCAGAACTTGATCCTCGGCGAAATCAAGGGCCAGTTGATCGGCTCGCTCGCGCAGATGGGCTGCAAGGGCGCCGCGCTTGCGGGAGTGATCGCGACGATCGATGCGCGGCATGTCGCGGCGGGTGCGGCCAAGGTGCCGCTGCCGACCGGTGCGGCCATGCCGGATGTGGCGGCAACAGGCACTGCCACGGCGCCATCCGGAGGTGGCGGCATTCTCAGCTCGCTGCGCAACGCGATGCGCTCGATGGTCGGCGGCGCCGCGCCGCAAGACCGCATCGCCACGCCGGCCGATGCGGCGGCCCACCCGGCGGTCGCCGAGGCGCAACGCATCACCGGCGGCCCCGTCCATATTGGCAGCGGCAACGTCGCGGGGGCCGACAGGGCGCCCGACCTGGCAGGCGCGTACGCGCTGGCTCAACGCGAAATCGCGGCGGCCGCGCGCCAGTCGCCGCTGGGCGCCATGAGCGGCGTCGAGGCTGCGACGCAACTCGACCCTGCGCAGGCGGCACAGGTCGGCCAAATCATGGGCCAGATGCAGCAGGCGATGGCACAGCCGCTGTCGCGCGCGGAGACGCTCGCGGTGTTCGATGAGATGGCGCAGGTCGGCGTGCTGACGCCCGCGATGCGGAGCGAGGCGCGCGGCTGCATTCTGCTGGCGCCTCCATCGGCGGATGCTGCGCTTGGGCAGACCGGCGCGATGCTCAAGGCGATGCTGCTGCCGCAGCTGCAGGCGATGAAGCAGCGATTGGCGGACCTGACGCCCGAGGACCAGCAAAGGCTCGCGGACGAACTTGTGCAGGCACTGCGCGAAGCGGACGCCCGGGACCGTAAGGCTTTCGGCGACGGCTTCGGCGCCGGCTTCTTTCCGCCGAGTGTCGTGCAACGCGTGCGTGCGAGCGGCGCGCTCGACTGATCCGCGACGGAGGCACCGATGTCCCCGGATGAAATCGCGGCAATCGCCGCACTCGACGAAAGCATCGTCAATGCGGCGATCGTCGCGATGGTGCACTGGCTGCAGATCGGCGTCGCGGTGATCGATGCACAGTTGCGACTGCGCCACGCCAATCCGTCCGCGCACGCGCTCTTCGCGCAAGGCACGCACCTGCGAATCGATGATGGTCGCGTCGTCGGTGCGCATCCGAGGGCGACGCGAGACCTCGTCGCCCTGCTGCAGTCAGCGCGGTGCGCCAGTGGCGTGCGCCCCTGCGTGGCCCCGATCTCGGCCAATGGCCTCGGCGCGCTCGAACTCGTGGTGCACGCGACGGAGGAGTCCGCGCTCGGGCGTTGCTTCGTCGTGATGCTGAAGGACATCTGCAGCGCCGTTACCGGCTCGGCGCATGCACTGCAGTCGCTTCACGGTCTGACCGCCGCCGAGGCGCAGGTCGTGCTGCGGCTTGCGCGCGGTCGCACGGTAGCGGAAGCCGCCGCGGAGCTTGGCATCGGCATCGCCACCGCGCGCACGCATCTGCACCACGCGCTGCGCAAGACCGGCACGCGGCGCCAGGCGGAGCTGGTCGGACTGATCGCCTCGAGCTTGTCTAATTCGATGCGTGAGGCGCTGCCAAGCGACGCACCGGCCGGAAAGGCGCGCGGCCTCCATCGAATGATCGAGTCAGCCGAATTGACAGCGGCGCGGGGCGCGCACGCAGACTCCGGGGACCGAATTCGAGTCGGTGCCGCTGCACTGCGCGGCGCGCGGGCGACTGAAGAGCCGCGGCCTCCATCAATCGATTGTGTCGGACCGCCTGACACGCTGCGCATCGCGTCGGGTTCCGCTCTTGCGATTCAGGCACTTGCAGCGAAGGCACGGAAGATGCTCTTGTTCTGAAGCTCCGTTCGACGCTGCGGGTCGGGGACTGCGAGCTGCAGCGGAGAACGGGGCCTCGAACCGAAGCGAGTGCTCTGAAGGGAGTGGCCGATTACGAGGGAATTCCGCGCATGTTTCGTTCTGTCGGTCGGTGCCGCCTCCGCAGCCGAGGCGCCGGCCGCCCTTGCTCAGGTCGCGACGCAGCCTGGCTGCAACAGCGTCCGGAGCGACGGAACGTGCTGGGTCAACGGCGCCACGTTCCCGAATGTGCAGACGCCCCCTTCCCGGCCAGGTGGTCTCCATCTCGCCGCTTTCGACAGTGACGCTCGACGTCGCTGCACAGCAGTCGCAGATCGATGTGTTCGGCACGCTCAATCAGGCGGCGAACACGCTTGGTGCCGATGGCGTGCTCGTAGGCATCGCCAATAGCTTCTCCGGAACCTTCAATCTCTCTGGTGGCACCTTGAACGTCGGCGGCAGCAATACGTTCGAAATCGAGATCGGCAGCGGCACCTTCAACCAGAGCGGCAGCGTCGTTTCATCGACCAACGCGATCGCGCTCGGAACCATCCTGTTCCCGACCGCCGGACCGACCGGCACCTACAACATCAGCGCGGGCTACCTCAGTGCCGGGGGACTGGTGGTGGGCAACGGCCAGACCATTTCCGGCCTGAAGGGACAGTTGCCGGTGTTCAGTCCCAACCTCGGAGTTTTCAATCAAACCGGTGGCTCGGTGAAACTGTCCGGTCCCGTCGTCCTCGGCGGACCGATGGATCCGGCACCGATCGGCGGCGACAACGGCGTGCTGAGCATCAGCGACGGCACCTTCTTGCTGGCCACCATTGCCGTGCTGGCACTCCATTTTGGCGCAACCGCATTGGTCACGCTGGTGCAGACGAGCGACCCGGATTTCTACAACAACAATCGCGGCACGGTGCTGAGCCTTTCGAACACCGGCTCGGATACGTGTGCCGAACCGTTCCCGATCGCCGACGACTGCTCCGCTAGGTATGCAGAAGCGCTCAACTTGTCGACCGCCGCGCTACAGGCACCGCATCGGCTGACTGCGGCCAAAGCTTAGGTAGTCGTGCTCGTGGCAATCGGCCGCACAGTGCGCGAAGTGGCCGCGCGCATGGGCATCAGCGTCGCCATCGCGCGCACGCATCCGCAGCGTGCCTCAAAGAGGACCGGAATGCGGTGGCAGGCGGAACTCGTCCGATTGATGGCGTCCAGCCCTGCGGACTCGGCGCTGGATTCCGAGATGGCGCGGCAGGAAGGCGCTGCCCGAGCACTCCTTTGAGTGATGGAGTCGGGCGCCTTTACAGCGGTGCGTCCCCTGCGGACGGGTGTGAGCCGCGGCATTGAAGCAGGCCACGGACGGGAACACACCGGCCGACGGCTCGCTTCAGTGTTCGCTCCATCAGATGGTGGAGTCGGCACATCTGACGTGCCGCAGTCCATCCTCGAACCGGCGGCTCGTGATTCAACGACTTGCCAGGATGGCACGGTACGTGCATTGCTAAAAATGACACGCGTCCGCGGTCCCAACGATACCCGGGGCGCATGAATGCGACCTTCGAGCACGTGGAAGTCTTCAAAGGCGAGGTGACGAAATGAAACGTTCGAATTGGGCTGCTGCTCTGATCTGCATCGCTGCGTTCACCATCGCCAATCACGCGAGTGCGATGACGATCAGCGTCATCGACGCGAGTGCCAGCACGAGCGGTACGCAGACGAGTGCGTCCGGCGGCATTTCCACGGCTGTTGCCAACTTGTCGACGGGGCATCTAGGGGCCGCCGTCGATGGCCCGAACCTCGCTTCAGTCGCCGGAATCGGCGGCGCGTACGCGCAGGTATTCTTCGGACTCGTCTTCGGCGACACGACTCCCGGCGACACCATAACGATCAGCGTGAGCCTTCACGGGAGTTTTTCGCCGGGCACTGGCGGGATCGTCAACTTCTACACCGAGCCGGCGGCAGGCTTTCCGGTCACGAACCAGGCGGCAATCTCGTGCAATACCTTCAACCAGACATTTCACAACACCGCTTGCTGGGGCGGGCTCTTTGGAGACCCTATTGGGAGTGCGACAAACTCCTTGACCTTCACGCTCCTCGTCGACGACGGCACGATGTACTTCAATCCTCTTCTGCAGGTTGCCGTCGGCAATGCGCCCGAGGGTCCCGTCAGCGTGGACTTTCTGAACAGCGCAGACTTCTTCATCACCGTGCCCGACGGAACCGTCATTGCCGCGAATCCGTACACGGATGATCCCGGCACCACGCTGTTCAGGACCGCATCCGGCGCGGTGATCGCGACCGGCACCGAGGGTGGTGGCACCGGGACAAACGCGGTTCCTGAACCGAACAGCCTGTCGCTTCTCTTGTTCGCGCTTCTCGGTGTCACCGTGCACCGTCGCCGCGGTGCGCGCCGTCGGTAGGGGAGGCGCGGGTGTTTCTGTAACCTCGGCCCGCCGGGGTTAGAGCGAGACGAGAGACAACGCCTGGCTTACAAGGTCGCGCAACTCGACCGGCCGCGGCAGGTTCGGACACGGCGGCGCCGTACTGGCTACATATTCGTATAGTTGGGCCCGCCGCCGCCCTCGGGCACGACCCACACGATGTTCTGCGTCGGGTCCTTGATGTCGCAGGTCTTGCAGTGCACGCAGTTCTGGAAGTTGATCTGCAGCCGGTCCTGCCCGTCCGTCTTCACGAACTCGTACACGCCGGCCGGGCAGTAGCGGCTCTCCGGGCCCGCGTACTTGGCGAGGTTGATCGCCACCGGCACGGTCGGGTCCTTCAAGGTCAAATGCGCCGGCTGGTTCTCCTCGTGATTCGTGTTCGACAGGAACACCGACGACAGCTTGTCGAACGTGATCGTGTTGTCCGGCTTCGGATACGCGATCGGCGCGCATTCGGACGCGGGCTTCAGCTTCTCGTGGTCGGCCTTGGTTCGATGCAAGGTCCACGGCGCCTTGCCGCGGAAGACGAGCTGGTCGATGCCCCACAGCACCGCGCCGGTGACGAGCCCCTTGTCCAGGTACGGCTTGAAATTGCGCGCGCGGAACAGCTCGTCGAACAGCCACGATGAATTGAACGCCTCAGGGTACGCGGTCAGTTCGTCGTGCGAACGCCCGGCCGCGAGCGCGTCGAACGCCGCGTCGCCGGCCAGCATGCCGGTCTTGAGCGCCGCGTGCGAACCCTTGATGCGCGGCGCGTTGAGGAACCCCGCGTCGCAGCCGATCAGCGCGCCGCCGGGGAACACGAGTTTCGGCAGCGACTGGATGCCGCTGGCGTTGATCGCGCGCGCGCCGTACGCGACGCGCTTGCCGCCTTCGAGGAAGGCGCGGATCGTCGGGTGCGTCTTGTAGCGCTGGAATTCCTGGAACGGCTCCAGGTACGGATTCGTGTAGCCGAGCCCGACCACGAGGCCGAGCGACACTTGGTTGTTCTCGAAGTGGTACATGAAGCCGCCGCCGTAGGTCGCGTTGTCGAGCGGCCAGCCGGCGCTGTGCAGCACCAGACCCGGCACGTGCTTGCCCGGGTCGAGCTCCCACACTTCCTTGATGCCGATGCCCCAGGTCTGCGGATCGCGTCCTTCGTTCAGGCGAAACTTCTCGATCACCTGCTTGCCGAGGTGCCCGCGCGCGCCTTCGGCGAACAGCGTGTATTTGCCGTGCAGCTCGACGCCGGGCTGAAAGTTCGCGGTCGGCTGCCCGTCCTTGCCGATGCCCATGTTGCCGGTCGCGACGCCGCGCACGGCGCCCTTGTCGTCGTACAGCACTTCGGCCGCGGCGAAGCCGGGAAAGATCTCCACCCCGAGCGCCTCGGCCTGCTGTCCCAGCCAGCGCGTGACGTTGGCGAGGCTGACGATGTAGTAGCCGTCGTTGATGAAGCAGTCCGGCAGCAGCCAGTGCGGGTTGTACAGCGCGCTCTTCTCGGTGAGGATGTAGAAGCGGTCTTCGGTAACCTGCGTATTCAGCGGCGCGCCGCGCTCCTTCCAGTCGGGGAACAGTTCGTTGAGCGCGATCGGGTCCATCACCGCGCCGGACAGGATGTGCGCGCCGATTTCCGAACCCTTTTCCAGCACGCAGACGCCGACGCCCTTGCCGGCTGCAGCGGCGCGCTGCTTGATGCGGATCGCCGCGGCGAGGCCCGCGGGTCCGCCGCCGACCACGACCACGTCGTACTCCATCGATTCGCGCACGATGTCCTGCATGGTGCCCCCGCTTCCGTGTTTCGGAGATTGTCGCCGCCGCGCGTAGAGCGCGGATTCTAGAGGGGCCGGTGTGCGATCATCCGCGTGCTTGCGCGGGAGAGGACATGCGAACGAACCTGAAGGAAAAAATCGCCCTCGTGACGGGGGCCAGCAGCGGACTCGGAGCGCGCTTCGCGCGCGTGCTGGCGGCCAACGGCGCGCTGGTCGTGCTGGCGGCGCGGCGCGAGGAACGGCTGAAGGACCTGCGCGCCGAGATCGAAGCGGCCGGCGGCGAGGCCGACGTGGTGCCGATGGACGTGACCAACCTCGAGTCGGTGAACGCCGCAGTCGCCAAGGTCGAGGCCGAGAACGGCCCGATCGATATCCTGGTCAACAACTCGGGCGTGTCGACCACGCAGCGGCTGACGGATGTCGAGCCGGTCGATTTCGACTACATGTTCGACACCAACGTCAGGGGCGCGTTCTTCGTCGCGCAGGCGGTCGCGAAGCGCATGATCGCGCGCAGCAAGGGACAGCCCGACTTCCGCGGCCGCATCGTCAACATCGCGTCGGTGGCGGGCCTGCGCGTGGTGCCGCAGATCGGCGTGTACGCGATGAGCAAGGCCGCGGTGGTGCAGATGACGCGCGCGCAGGCGCTGGAGTGGGGCCGCTACGGCATCAACGTCAACGCGATCTGTCCTGGCTACATTCGCACCGAGATCAACGAGGAACACTGGGACACCGAGGCCGGGCGCAAGCTGATGCAGATGCTGCCGCGCCGTCGCGTCGGCAACCCGGAGGATCTGGACGGCGTGCTGCTGCTCGTGGTGGCCGACGAATCGCAGTTCATCAACGGCGCGATCATCGCGGCCGATGATGGGCTCAGCGTTACGTGACCCGTCGCCCCGGCGTAGGCCGGGGCCTAATTTGCAGCGTTGAAAATTGGGCCCCGGCCTCCGCCGGGGCGACGAGCGATGCGTGAGGCGGCGTACGTGTACATCATGACCAACAAGCCGTACGGCACCTTGTATGTCGGCGTTACTTCCGATCTCGTCAAGCGCGTCTGGGAACACAGGGAGGGCTTCGTGAAGGGGTTCACGAAGGAACATGGCCTCAAGTCACTCGTCTGGTATGAGCAGCACGCTTCGATGGTCGAGGCAATCACGCGCGAGAAGCAGATCAAGAAGTGGCATCGGGACTGGAAAGTGAATCTGATCCAGGAAATGAATCCCAATTGGGACGATCTGTACGGGAGCATCACCCATTGAAGCGATGAAAGAGTTCCTCGTAGAAATCCCGCTGCGCTGGGGTGACATGGACGCGATGAGTCACCTGAACAACGTGCAGTACTTCCGGCTGATGGAGGAGGCGCGCATCCAGTGGTTCGCGCAGTTCGGGTTTCCGACGCTGCCGACCGGCGAGGCGCCGATCCTCGCGCACGCGGCGTGCGACTTCGTCCGGGCGATGACCTATCCCGGCACCGCGCTGGTCAAGCAGATCGTGACGCGGCTCGGGCGCTCGAGCATCGAGATGTCGATCGTGATCGAACGCACCGACGAGCCGGGTGTGGTCTACGCGACCGGCCGCACGGTGATCGTGTGGTACGACTACACGAAGGGCAAGTCGGCGCCGTGGCCCGAGCACGTCCGCGCGGCGCTCGAATGAAGTAGAGTTCGCGCGCCGTTTTCAACCGCAACACAGGAGAGAGGACATGCGTTTGCTGCGACTTCTTGGTATCGGTCTGTTAGGCGCGCTGGCGCTCGGCGCCGCGACCGCGCAGGACATCAAGTTCTTCCGCATCGGCACCGGCGGCACCGCGGGGACGTATTACCCGGTCGGCGGGCTGATTGCCAACGCGATCTCGAACCCGCCGGGCTCGCGCCCGTGCAACGAAGGCGGAAGCTGCGGCGTGCCGGGACTGGTGGCCACCGCGGTGGCTTCGAACGGTTCGGTCGCCAACATCAACGGCATCCAGGGCGGCGCGCTCGAGTCGGGCTTCACGCAGTCGGACGTCGCGTACTGGGCGTACACCGGCACCGGCGTGTTCGAGGGCAAGCCGAAGGTCGCCGGCCTGCGGCTGATCGCGAACCTGTACCCGGAAAGCATCCACATCGTCGCGCGCAAGGGCGCCAACATCCGCTCGGTCGCCGACCTGCGCGGCAAGCGCGTGTCGCTCGACGAGCCCGGTTCGGGCACGCTGGTCGACGCGCGCATCATCCTCGGCGCGTACGGCATCACGGAGAAGGACATCAAGGCCGAGTACCTGAAGCCGAACCAGTCGGGCGACAAGCTGCGCGATGGCGCGCTCGACGCGTTCTTCTTCGTCGGCGGCTATCCGACCGGCGCGATCTCCGAGCTTGCCGCCGCCGGCACCGGCATCGAACTGGTGCCGATCGCCGGCCCCGAGATCGACAAGATGCGCGCGCAGTACCCGTTCTTCGCACCCGACACGATCCCGGCCAACACCTACAAGGGCGTGGCCGAGGTCATGACGCTGGCGGTCGGCGCGCAATGGGTGACTTCCGACAAGCAGGACGCGAACCTGATCTACGAGATCACCAAGGCGCTGTGGAATTCCAACTCGCGCAAACTGCTCGACGCCGGCCATGCGAAGGGCAAGGTGATCACGCGCGAGAACGCGGTGCAGGGCGCCGGCATTCCGTTCCACCCCGGCGCGCAGCGCTTCTACAAGGAAGTCGGGCTGCTGAAGTAGCGCCCGGCGTGCAGCCAAGTCGCATCCGTCGCCCCGGCGCAGGCCGGGGCCCGATTGGCCGCGCCCAAACTTGGGCCCCGGCCTGCGCCGGGGCGACAACGTTCGACCGTTCGGAGTTCTGATGACCGCCGTTCCGGCGCCCGTCGACGAGCGGAAGCTGCAGGAACTCGAAGAGAAGTTCGACCCCGAGATGCGCTTCCGGCCGGTCGTGCCACCGGCCACGCACGTCGTCAAGTGGCTGCTGGTCACGCTGTCGTGCTTCCATTACTACACGGCGGGTTTCGGCCTGCTGCGCGAGACCACGCACCGCGGAATCCACCTCGCGTTCGTGCTCGGGCTGATCTTCCTCGTCTTCGCGTTCAGCAAGCGCGGGCAGGGCACGCAGCGGCGTTCGTCGTGGGCCGCGCCCGGTGGCGTGCCGCTCGCCGACTGGGCGCTCGGCATCGCGGTTGCCGTGTCGGTGCTGTACGTGCCGTACATCTTCGACGAGCTGGCGTTCCGCGTCGGCAATCCGAGCACGCTCGACGTCGCGATGGGCTCGATCCTGATCGTGGTACTGCTCGAAGCGACGCGGCGCGCGATGGGCTGGCCGCTGCCGGTGATCGCGATCGTGTTCATGCTGTATTCGCTGTTCGGCGATTCGTTTCCCGGGCTGCTCAGGCACTCGGGCAACACGTGGAGCCAGCTCGTCAACCATCAGTACCTGACCAGCCAGGGCATCTACGGCATCGCGGTCGGCGTGGTGGCGACCTACGTCTTCCACTTCGTGCTGTTCGGCGTGTTGGCGACCCGGATCGGACTGGGTCGGTTGTTTCTTGACATCGCCTCGACGATCGCGGGCCGCTATGCGGGCGGCCCGGCCAAGGTGTCGGTGTTCGGTTCGGCGATGTTCGGCATGCTGTCGGGTTCGTCGGTGGCCAACGCGGTCACCGTCGGATCGCTGACGATCCCGGCGATGATCCGCGTCGGCTATCCGCGCCACTTCGCCGCGGCGGTCGAGGCGACCGCCTCGACCGGCGGCCAGATCACGCCGCCGGTGATGGGCGCGGCGGCGTTCCTGATGATCGAATTCCTGGGACTGCCGTACCAGTCGATCATCCTCGCCGCGATCGTGCCCGCGTTCATGCACTTCTTCGGCGTGTTCATGCAGGTGCACTTCGAGGCCAAGCGCACCGGCCTGCGCGGGCTGACGCCCGACGAGCTGCCGAAACTCTCCGACAGCTTCCGCCGCCGCTGGCCGACGCTGATTCCGCTGGCGCTTCTGATCAGCATCATCGTCAGCGGCTACACGCCGTACCTGGCGGCGTTTTCCGGGATCTCATCGGCAATGATCGTCGGGCTGACCACCGCGGAGATCCGCAACACCGCGCGCGGCATGATCGCGCTGGCCATCCTGCACGCGATCCTGCTGGCGCTGATGTTCGGTGACCTCGGCCACGCGGGCGTCGCATTGTTCGTCGTGACGATCGTCGTCACGCCGTTCGCGCTGAAGCGGCTCGACATCCGCGGCCGCATCGACGCGGTGTCGCTCATCGAGACGTTCGAGACGGGCGCCAAGTACGCGCTCGCGGTCGGCGCCGCGGCGGCCACGGTCGGCATCGTGATCGGCGTCGTCACGCTGACCGGCGTGGGTTTCAAGGTGAGCTTCATCATCACGTCGGCGGCGCAGTCGATCGCGGCCTTCGTGACGCCGTGGGTGCCGTTCGGACTGTTCACCCCCAACGGCGTGATGCTGTTCGCCGCGCTGCTGATGACGGGCGTCGTGTGCATCCTGATGGGCAGCGGCATTCCGACCACGGCCAACTACCTGATCATGGTCACCGTGGCCGCGCCGACGCTGGTTCAGCTCGGCGTCGAGCCGATCGTCGCGCATTTCTTCGTCTTCTACTACGGCGTGCTGGCCGACATCACGCCGCCGGTGTGCATCGCCGCCTACGCGGCGGCGGGGATGGCCGGCAGCGAACCGTTTCGCACCGGCAACACCGCGTTCCGGCTCGGCCTGGGCAAGGCGCTGGTGCCGTTCGTGTTCGCGTTCTCGCCCGCGTTGCTGCTGGTGACGAAGAACTTCGCCTGGAGCGAGTTCTTCGTCACATTTGCCGGCTGCGCGCTCGGCATCGTCGCGCTGGGGGCGGCGTTGTCGCGCTTCTTCCTGGTCGGGATGCGGCTGTGGGAACGCTGGCTCGCGGTGTTCGCCGCGGTGCTGCTGATCGCGCCGGGACTCGTCTCGACGCTGGTCGGCGCTGCGCTGGTGGCGCCGATCGTGCTGCGCCACCTGGTCGCGCTGCGCGCGGCCGCGCCGGCCACGGCAAGTTGACCGGGATCGCTAGAATTCGCCGTCTCGCGACGCGACTGAACAGAGGATTGGCATGAACAAGATCTACCCATCGGCCGCGGCGGCGCTCGCGGACGTGGTCAAGGACGGGCAGACGATCGCCGTCGGCGGCTTCGGCCTGTGCGGAATCCCCGAGGCGCTGATCGCCGCGCTGCGCGACAGCGGCGTGAAGAACCTGACCTGCGTCAGCAACAACGCGGGCGTGGACGGCTTCGGTCTCGGCCTGCTGCTGGCAACCAAGCAGATCCGGAAGATGATCTCGTCGTATGTGGGCGAGAACAAGGAGTTCGAACGGCAGTATCTCGCCGGCGAGCTCGAGCTCGAGTTCGCGCCCCAGGGCACGCTCGCCGAGCGCATGCGCGCCGGCGGCGCCGGCATTCCCGCCTTCTACACCGCGACCGGCTACGGCACCGTGATCGCGCAGGGCAAGGACGTGCGCGAATTCGACGGCCCGTGGGCCGGCCGCCACTATGTGATGGAGCGCGGGATCCGCGCCGACGTGTCGCTGGTCAAGGCGTGGAAGGCCGACAAGCAGGGCAATCTCGTGTACCGCAAGACCGCGCGCAACTTCAACCCGGTGGTCGCGATGTGCGGCAAGGTGACCGTCGCCGAGGTCGAGCAGATCGTCGACAACGGCGCGATCGATCCCGATCAAGTGCACACGCCCGGCATCTTCGTGCAGCGGATCGTGCTGAACGCGCACCCGGAAAAGCGCATCGAGCAGCGCACGGTGCGAGGGAAGTAGACGGCATGCGGTCAGGTGCGGTCAGTACGGGATGAATGAGCAAAGCAGCGACAGGTACGGAGCAAAACACTCGTGCCGCAGAAGGTGAGGGATCTGGTCGCCGAACTGGAGCGTGCCGGCTTCAGCAACCGCGGCGGTAAGGGCAGTCACAGAAATTTCATCCACCCGAAGGTTTCGAAACCAATCACAATCTCCGGCGCGCTGGGTGACGATGCAAAGCATTATCAGGTTCGCGCTGTAAGACTCGCAATCGAGGAGTCGAAGTCATGAAAGAAAGCGCAAGGTACGCAAAGATCGTCGAGTGGTCTGACGAAGACCAATGTTTCGTCGGCAGTTCGCCGGGTCTGATCTACGGCGGCTGCCACGGCTCCGATGAGAAGGCGGTGTTCGAAGAACTGTGCCAGGTCGTGGACGAAGTGATCGAGTTGTATCACCGCGAGGGCCGACCGCTGCCTCCGCCCACGTCGGGCCGCGATTACGCGAACAAGATGCAACGCGTTGCTTGAAGAAGCAGTGCCCTTTCTGCCAACTCTCCGACTCCCGACCGAGGTTCCCAAATGCCCTGGACCCGTGAAGAAATGGCCGCGCGCGCCGCGCAGGAACTGCGCGACGGCTACTACGTCAATCTCGGCATCGGCCTGCCGACGCTGGTTTCGAACTACATCCCGCACGGCATGGACGTGATGCTGCAGTCGGAGAACGGCCTGCTCGGCATCGGCCCGTTCCCGACCGAGGACGAGGTCGATCCGGACCTGATCAACGCCGGCAAGCAGCTCGTCACCGCGCTGCCGGGCTCGAGCTACTTCTCCAGCGCCGATTCGTTCGCGATGATCCGCGGCGGCCACATCAATTTGGCGATCCTCGGCGCGATGCAGGTCAGCGAGAAGGGCGATCTGGCCAACTGGATGATCCCCGGCAAACTGGTCAAGGGCATGGGCGGCGCGATGGATCTGGTGGCCGGCGTCGAGCGCGTGGTGGTGCTGATGGAGCACTGCGCGAAGAACGGCGAGCACAAGATCCTGCAGAAGTGCACGCTGCCGCTGACCGGGGTCGGCGTGGTCAACCGCATCATCACCGACCTCGGCGTGTTCGACGTGACTCCGGGCGGACTGAAGACGGTCGAACTGGCGACCGGGGTTACGCAGGAGGAAGTGCGGGTGAAGACCGGCTGCCACGTGGGGCTTTCGCATCTGCAGGCGACGACGTAGCGAATCCGGGCCCCGCGAGCCCGGTGGGCTCCTGAATTTCGCTCGAAGCGACGGCGCGGAGCGCGAAGAGGGCACCGTTGAGCGGCGCGCAGAACCATCTCGGCGAGCATCGCGAAGGCGACAGCGCCTACACGCACCAGTCGCACGCCGGCGGCTCGCGGCCGCTGGCGATCGCGGTGGCGCTCACCGCGGGCTATGCGGTCGTCGAGCTGATCGGAGGCCTGTGGTCCGGCTCGCTGGCGCTGCTGGCGGATTCCGGGCACATGGCGACGGACGCGGCAGCCCTGCTGTTCGCGCTCGCAGCCAATTACATCGCGCGCCGCCCGGTGTCGGACCGGCATTCGTTCGGGCTGGCGCGGGTCGAAGTGATCGCCGCGTTCGTCAATGCGCTGGCGATGCTGGCGGTGGTGGCGTGGATCTACATCGAGGCCATCGACCGCATCCGCAGTCCCGTGGATGTCAAGGGTGGGGAGGTGTTCGTGATCGCCGGCATCGGCCTGCTGGTCAACGTCGCGGTCGCGTGGGCGCTGTCGCGCGACCGCGAGAACGTCAACACGCGCGCGGCCTTCATCCACGTGCTCGGCGATCTGCTCGGATCGGTCGCTGCGATCGTCGCCGGCGTGGTGATCTGGTTCGGCGGCCCGCTGATCTCCGACCCGCTGCTGTCGATGTTCGTCGCCGCGCTGATCCTGCGCTCGACGATCGGCGTGCTGAAGGAGACCACGTTCGTGCTGCTCGACAGCGTTCCGGCGGGTGTCGACTACGCGAAGGTCGGCGAGACGCTGGCGCGCGTGCCAGGCGTGCTGCAGGTCCACGACCTGCACGTGTGGGCGATGGTGCCGGGGCGCAGCGCGCTGTCGGCGCACGTGCTGGTCGACGACATCGAGCACTGGCCGGTGATCCTGCGCCAGGCGCGCAGCCTGCTCGTCACGCAGTTCCACATCGATCACGTGACGCTGCAGCCGGAGTGGCTGCGGCGCGAGCCGCCCTCGGCGGCGGTGCCGATCAAGCGAGTTTCCTGAACAGCAGCAGCAATCCCATCAGGATCGGCTGGTGGAGCAGGTAGGCCGTCAGCGCCCAGGTGCCGAGCCACACCAGCACGCGCGGCGGTGCGCGGTCGAGTGGCGCCAACAGCGGCGCCACCGCGAAGCCGCGCCGCGCCCATAGCGATCCGAGCCCGGCGCCGATCAGCACCACGCCGATCCATGGAAACAGGGGCACGTAGTCCTCGTTGTACGGCTTGCGCGTGACGAAGCCGATCGCGGTGAACGGCGCCGGATCGAAGACCGGATTCGAGTACAAAAGACCGAGCGCAAGCGCCGCCGCTCCCAGCAGCAGGTTCCACGCGCCCAGCCGCACCAGCGGTCGCGCGACGAGCAGCGCCAGCGCGATGAAGTGCAGGATGCCGAACCAGATAAAGCGTGGGCCGAACACGAGCCAGCTGCCGGCGGACACGAGCACGGCCGCCGCGGCGATCTGCAGCCAGCGCCGGCCGAAGTCGCGCCACGCCGGCTTGTGCGCGGCGCGCAGCGCGAGGCTCACGCCGACCAGCAGCAGGAACTGGGTGACGATCGCCGTGCGCCAGCCGACCCATTGCGGATCGACCAGCATGCGCACGCGGACGTAGCCGAAGTAATTGAGGTCGTAGATGAAGTGGTAGACGATCATCTGCGCGACCGCGAAGCCGCGCAGCGCGTCGACGATCCGGAGGCGTTGCGTGTCCGCCAACGATTGGCCCCGTGTGCAGATTCGATCAGCGTTTCGCGCATCGCACCTGACGAATGCCATGTCGATGCGCGCGCTGCCGATGCTACGCTGGCCCGGCCGATGGCCGAAGCGCTGATCTCGTTGCAGGGGCTGTTCGAAGTGCTGCCCGACGCGGTGGTGGTGGTCGATGCCGCTGGCCGCATCGCGATGGTCAATCCGGCGGTGCAGCGCTTGCTGGAGTTTGACCCGGCCGAGCTGATCGGCAAGCCGCACACCGTGCTGATTCCCGAGCGTTTCCGCGCGCGGCATGAGCGGGAAATCGAGCGCTTCCGCGCCAGCGGTCGGCCGACCGCGATGACCGAGCGGCCGGTGCTGCCGGCATTGAACCGGGCCGGGGCTGAAGTGCCGGTGTCGATCGCCGTGGCCACGCTGGACGCCGGCGGCGTGACCTATGCGGTGGCGGTGCTGCGCGATGCCGCGCCGATGCGCGACCGGCTGAACGAGGCGCGCTCGCAAGCGCAGATCGACAGCCTGACGCAGATCGGCAATCGCCGTTTCCTGTTGCACCGCCTGCGCGTGGCCACCGAGGCCGGGCGTCCGTTCGGCCTGCTGTTCCTCGATCTGACGCGCTTTAAGCGCTTCAACGACCGCCACGGCCATCACATGGGCGATGAGGTGCTGCGCATCGTCGCGCAGCGGCTGCGGTCGGCCAGGCGCGAGGGCGATGCGGTCGCGCGCGTCGGTGGCGACGAGTTCGTGCTGCTGCTCGCCGGCCTGGCCGACCGCAAGGCATTGCTGGCGCGCGCGTCGGCGCTGGCCGATCACCTGTGCGAGCCGATGCACGTGGCCGGCCGCATCGTCGAGATCGGGGTCAACATCGGCGGCGCGCTGTATCCGCACGACGGCCGCGACGAGATCGAACTGCTCGAGACCGCCGACCGCCGCATGTACGAGGCCAAGCGCGCCGGATTGCTGTTCCGGGCTGAAGGCGCGCCCGGGCACTCGATCAGATCCGAGTGAGTGCGCGCGCCTCGCGTCGGTATACTTCGCTTTTACCGGTAGCGCCTTCACGCACGAAGGCGGAAGACCAATGACCAAGTACGTCTTCGTCACCGGTGGCGTGGTGTCCTCCCTCGGCAAGGGCATCGCCGCCGCCAGCTTGGCCGCGATCCTCGAGTCGCGCGGCCTCAGAGTCACCCTCGTCAAGCTCGATCCCTACATCAACGTCGACCCCGGCACGATGTCGCCGTTCCAGCACGGCGAGGTGTTCGTGACCGAGGACGGTGCCGAGACCGATCTGGACCTCGGCCACTACGAGCGCTTCATCAGCGCCAAGATGCGGCGCGTGAACAACTTCACCACCGGCCAGATCTACGAGTCGGTGATCAAGAAGGAGCGTCGCGGCGAATACCTCGGCAAGACGGTGCAGGTGATTCCGCACATCACCAACGAAATCCAGGAGTTCATCCAGCGCGCGCCGCGCGCCGCGTGGGACGGCGCCACCGACGTGGCGATCATCGAGATCGGCGGCACCGTGGGCGACATCGAGTCGCTGCCCTTCGTCGAGGCGGCGCGGCAGATGAGCCTGCGCCTCGGCCGCAATTCGTGCTGCTTCGTGCACCTGACGCTGGTGCCGTTCATCCCGAGCGCGGGCGAACTGAAGACCAAGCCGACCCAGCACAGCGTGCAAAAGCTGCGCGAGATCGGGATCTATCCGGATGTGCTGCTGTGCCGTGCCGATCGGCCGATCCCGGAGGACGAGCGCGCCAAGATCTCGCTGTTTTCCAACGTGCCGGTCGACTGCGTGATCTCGGTGTGGGACGTCGATTCCATCTACAAGATTCCGGCGATGCTGCACCGGCAGAACCTCGACGCGATCGTGTGCGACAAGCTCGGCCTGCACGCGCAGCCGGCGGACCTGTCGGTCTGGGATGCGCTGGTGCACTCGCTCGAGCATCCGCAGCAGGAAGTGCGGATCGGCATGGTCGGCAAGTACGTCGAGCTGTCGGATTCCTACAAGTCGCTGAACGAGGCGCTGGTCCACGCCGGCATCCACACCCGCACCCGCGTGACCATCGAGTACGTCGACTCGGAGCAGTTCGAGAAGCCGGGGCCGGTGAAGCTCGACCACCTCGACGCGATCCTGGTGCCGGGCGGGTTCGGCAAGCGCGGCACCGAGGGCAAGATCAAGGCGGTGCAGTACGCGCGCGAACACAAGGTGCCGTATCTGGGCATCTGCCTCGGCATGCAGCTCGCGACGATCGAGTTTGCGCGCAACGTCTGCGGGCTGGCCGGCGCGAATTCGACCGAGTTCGACCCCGACACGCCGCATCCGGTGGTCGCGCTGATCACCGAGTGGCTCGACCGCACCGGCCGCATCGAGCGCCGCAGCGAGAAGTCCGACCTTGGCGGCACGATGCGGCTCGGCTCGCAGAAGTGCCCGGTCGAGCCCGGAACGCTCGCGTATCGCATCTACGGCGCCGAGGTCAACGAGCGGCACCGGCATCGCTACGAGGTCAACAACGTCTACGTGCCGCAGCTCGAGGCCAGGGGCTACAAGGTGTCGGCCCGCACGCCGAGCGAGAACCTGCCCGAGATGATGGAACTGCCGGGCCACCCGTTCTTCTTCGGCGTGCAGTTCCACCCCGAGTTCACGTCGACGCCGCGCGCCGGTCATCCGCTGTTCAAGGCGTTCGTCGAGGCGGCGGTCGCCTTCAAGCGGTCGCGCGAGCCGCAGTTGGCCAAGGTTGCCGCATGAAGCTGTGCGGGTTCGACGTCGGGCTCGAGCGGCCGCTGTTCCTGATCGCCGGCCCGTGCGTGGTCGAAAGCGAGGCGATGGCGCTCGACACCGCGGGCAGGCTCAAGGAGATCACGGCAAAGCTGGGCGTCAACTTCATCTACAAATCCAGCTACGACAAGGCCAACCGCAGCTCGGGCAAGTCGTTCCGCGGGCCGGGGATGGAAACCGGGCTGCGCATCCTGTCGGAGGTGAAAAGGAAGATCGGCGTTGCGGTGTTGACCGACGTTCACGTGAAAGACGAGATCGCCGACGTGGTCAAGGTCGTCGACGTGATCCAGACGCCCGCGTTCCTGTGCCGGCAGACCGACTTCATCCGCGCCTGCGCGGTCAGCGGCAAGCCGGTCAACATCAAGAAGGGCCAGTTCCTGGCACCCGGCGACATGAAGAATGTCGTCGACAAGGCGCGCGACGCCGCGCGTGAGGCCGGCCTGTCGGAGGACCGCTTCCTCGTCTGCGAGCGCGGCGCGAGCTTCGGCTACAACAACCTTGTTTCGGACATGCGGTCGCTCGCGATCATGCGCGAGACCGGCTGTCCGGTCGTGTTCGACGCCACCCATTCGGTGCAGTTGCCGGGCGGGCAGGGCACGTCGAGCGGCGGGCAGCGCGAGTTCGTGCCGGTGCTGGCGCGCGCGGCGGTCGCGGCCGGCGTGGCGGGGTTGTTCATGGAAACGCATCCGGACCCGGCGAAAGCGCTGTCGGATGGTCCGAACGCGGTGCCGCTGCACCGGATGGCCGAACTGCTCGAGACGCTACTGGAACTCGACCGCGTGACCAAGAAGCGCGGCTTCATCGAGCGCGGCTTCAACTGAGGCGAGCACGATGCCCGCTGCCTACGTGCTGGTCGAAATGAAGCTCACCGACCCCGAGCAGTACAAGCAGTACATGGCGGCCGCGCCGGCGACGGTCGCCGCCGCGGGCGGCGAGTACCTCGCGCGCGGCGGGCGCAGCGAGGTGCTCGAAGGCGACTGGCAACCCGGGCGGGTGGCGGTGCTGAAGTTCCCGAGCTTCGAGGCGGCCCAGGCGTGGTACGACGGCGAGCAGTACCGCGCGGCGCGCGCCAAGCGCAAGGGCGCGACCGAATACTTCAACATGATCGTGGTGGAAGGCGTTGCCGCCCAACCTTGACTTCGCGAAAGAAGAACATGTCGTCCATCGTTGACCTGATAGGCCGCGAGATCCTCGACTCGCGCGGCAACCCGACCGTCGAGTGCGACGTGCTGCTGGAAAGCGGCGTGATGGGGCGCGCGGCAGTGCCGTCGGGCGCGTCGACCGGGTCGCGCGAGGCGATCGAGCTGCGCGACGGCGACAAGGGCCGCTACGGCGGCAAGGGGGTGCTGAAGGCGATTGAGAACATCAACACCGAGATCGCCGAAGCCGTGATGGGTCTGGAGGCCAACGAGCAGGCGTTCCTCGACCGCACGCTGATCGATCTGGACGGCACCGAGAACAAGATGCGGCTCGGCGCCAACGCCATGCTCGCGGTGTCGATGGCGGTGGCGAAGGCGGCCGCGGAGGAGTCGGGGCTGCCGCTGTACCGCTACCTCGGCGGCAGTGCGGCGATGCAGATGCCGGTGCCGATGATGAACGTGATCAACGGCGGCGCGCACGCGAACAACAACCTCGATTTGCAGGAATTCATGATCGTGCCGGTCGGCGCGCCGAGCTTCGCCGAGGCGGTGCGCTACGGCGCCGAGGTGTTCCACGCGCTGAAGAAGCTGATCCACGACCGCGGCATGAGCACCGCGGTCGGCGACGAGGGCGGGTTCGCGCCGAGCGTGAAGAACCACGAGGAGGCGATCAAGCTGATCCTCGAGGCCGTCGACCGCGCGGGCTACGAGGCCGGCACGCAGGTTGCGCTCGCGCTCGACTGCGCGGCGAGCGAGTTCTACAAGGACGGCAAGTACGTGCTCGAGGGCGAAGGGTTGACGCTCGAGGCGGCGGGCTTTGCCAACCTGCTGGCGACCTGGTGCGACAAGTACCCGATCCTGTCGATAGAGGACGGCATGGCCGAGAACGACTGGGACGGCTGGGCCGGACTGACCAGGCTGCTCGGCCGCAAGGTGCAGCTGGTGGGCGACGATCTGTTCGTCACCAACACGCGCATCCTGCGCGACGGGATCGCGCGCGGCATCGCCAATTCGATCCTGATCAAGATCAACCAGATCGGCACGCTGACGGAGACCTTCGCGGCGATCGAGATGGCCAAGCGCGCAGGCTGGACCACCGTGATCAGCCATCGCTCCGGCGAAACCGAGGATTCGACCATCGCCGACATCGCGGTCGGGCTGAACGCGCAGCAGATCAAGACCGGTTCGATGAGCCGCTCCGACCGCATCGCCAAGTACAACCAGCTGCTGCGCATCGAGGAAGACCTCGGCGACGTAGCCAGCTATCCGGGGCGCGGCGCGTTTTACAGCGCGCGGTGAAGGGAGTGCGGCTGCTCGCAATTGCCCTCGCCGTCCTGCTGGCCGCGATCCAGTGGCCGCTGTGGTTCGGCAAGGGCGGCTGGCTGCGGGTCTCCGAACTCGATCGCCAGCTCGCGGCGCAGCGTGCGGCCAACGAGGAACTCGCCGCGCGCAACGCGCAGCTCGCGGCGGAAGTCGCGAGCTTCAAGGCGGGGCGCGAAGCGATCGAGGAGCGGGCGCGCTCTCAGCTCAACATGATCCGCGGCGACGAACTGTACTTCCAGTTCGTACCGGTGCCGAAGGCCGAGAAGCCGGCCGCGCCGCAGTGAAAGGAACGGCCGTTCAGTACGGCCACGGCGCGTACCAGCCCAGCCCGAACGACCAGCGCGGGTGCCGGTGGCTCCAGCGGTCGTGCCCGCCCCACCAGCCGGGACCGTAATACAGGTCGAAGTACAACTGCTGCTGCGCGCGGCGCCACGCTTCTTCGCGCGCTTCTCGCGCGCGCGCCGCGTCCTGTTCGACGAGCACCTGCGCGTTCAGTTGCGCCAGCTTCTGCGCCTCCTGCGGGGTGAGCGCCGGCGCGCCGGTCGCGGCATCGGCGGGCAGGCGTTCGATCCTGCTGCCGTCGGGCAACGTGGTCGCGCAGCCGGCGAGCAGCACCACCCAGAGCAGCGGTAACCATCTGCGTCTCATCGCAGCCTCGATCAATGCGGGCGCGCGGTGTCGTCGAGTTCGGCCGCGGAGCCGGTGGCGAAGAGCTGCGCCACATCGACGGCGTCGAACACGCGCTTCGCGTTGCAGAAGTCGCAGGTGACTTCGACGCGGCCCTGCTCGGCAACGATCGATTCGACTTCCTCGCGCCCCAGCGAAATCAGCATACGCCCGATGCGGCCGCGCGAGCACGTGCATTGGAAACGAGGTGTAATCGGCGCGTACGCCTCCAGCTTCTCCTGCCAGAACAGCCGATGCGCCAGCGTGTCGGGCGGCTGCGCGAGCAGCTCCGCGCTTCCCAGCGTGCCGGCGAGCGCGAGCGCCCGGCCCCAGGCGTCCGCGTCCTCCGACACGCCGCTGCGGCCGCCCTGGCGCGGCAGCTTCTGCAGGAGCAGGCCGGCGGCGATGTCGCCGTCGGCAGCGAGCTGCAGGTGCGTATCGAGCTGCTCCGAGCGCCGCATGTACGACTCGAGCGCGCGCGCGATCGTGTCGCCCTCCAGCGGGACCACGCCCTGGTACGGTTGCTGGCCCGGTCGAGGATCGCGCGGATCGAGCGTGATCGCGCAGCGGCCGCGCCCGTGCCGATTCACCATCGACTGCAGGCCGGCTTCCTCTTCGATCGCCGCATCGTCGCGCAGCTTCGCAGTGGCGCGCAGGCCGACATCGGGCTGGCATTCGACCACCAGCAGCTTGACCGGGCCGTCGCCGTGGATCTGCAGCACTAGCGCGCCGTTGAACTTGATGTTGGTCGCCAGGAGTGCGACCGCAGCCGTCATTTCGCCGAGCAGGCGCGTGACCGGCGCGGGGTAGTCTTGAAAGGCGATCATCTGCTTCCACGACTCGTCCAGCCGCACGATGCCGCCGCGCACCGGCGCGCGCTGGAACAGGAACTTCAGCAGCGAATCGCTCAAGCGGCGGCGCCGATAGCCGACTGCACGCGCGCCAACTCGCGCGCGTACGCGCAGTAGGTCGGGATCGTGTCGGCGATGATCTTCTTCTTCGCTTCGTCGAGGTCGCCCACGCGGCGCGCGGGCGAGCCGACCCAGAAGCCGCATTGCAGCGCCTGGCCCGGCGTAGTCTCGCCGCCGGCGGCGAGGAATACGTCGTCGCCGACCACGGTGCCTTCGGCCAAGACCGCGCCGATGCCGATCAGGCTGCGATCGCCGATCGTGCAGGCGGCCAGCCGCACGTTGTGGCCGATCGTCGAATCGACGCCGATCACGATGTTTCCTGCGCCCGCCCGCAGCAGCGAGTTGTCCTGCACGTTGCTGCGGGCACCGAGCACGATCTCCCCGCTGCCGGCGTCGAGGTCGCAGGCGTAGTAGACCTGCGCCTGCGCGGCGGCGCGAATGCGCCCGCGCAGCGTGGCCGTGTTGGCGATGAAGACGCCGGCCTCGAACTCGCGCTGCGCGGTGCCGGCGAGCGCGAGCCGGTCGACGGTGCGGATGCGCTGGCGCAGCCGTTCGCGGCGCTGGCCGAGTTCACCTGCCTCGAGGCGCCGCTCGGGCTTCGCCGGGCGGCCCGAATAGAGGTATCCGCCGGCCAGCGTGGTGCGCGGAAACACGATGCTGCCGGGAGCCAGCACAAGGCCGGCTTCGAGCACGCAGCCGTCGAGCACGACGGCGCCGTCTTCGATCACGCAATCGTCGCCGACGGTGCAGGCGTGCACCACGCCGTACTCGCCGACGGTGACCCGATCGCCGATCAGCGTCGGATAGACCTCATGCGCGATGTGGACCGTCGCGCGCGTACCCAGCATCAGTTCCGCGCCGGCGCGCACGTAGTGGCCGTCGGCCCGAATCACCGCGTGGTCGTCCAGCCAGGCGTCGGTACCGAGGGTGACGCGACCAATCACGGCCGCGGTGCGGGCGAACTGCACCGGCGGGCCGGCGAGCGCGGGCGCCACGCCGCCGTAGGAAAGCAGGTTCATCTGCGTCGTCATGCGCGTAGTTTAGCGGGCGCGCCACGCGCGCTCGGCCTCGTCCCACGCTGCCAGCGGCTGCAGATCGGGCACCCAGGCGAGACCCGATTTCGCATCGGCCGACACCGCGTCGGTCGTCACGAGCACGTCGAGCAGCGCGGGGCGGCCGTTGGCAACTGCAGAGAGCGCGCGGTCGATCGCGGCGGGCAGATCGGCGGCTTTCTCCACGCGCTCGCCGGCGAGGCCGAACGCGCGCGCCATCGCGGCGTGGTCGGCGAACTGCAGTTGCGTGCCGACCACCTTGCCGTGCGTGTGCGTCTGGTCGTGCACCTCGATCTGCCACGCGCCGTTGTTGGCCACGACGATCAGCAGCGGCACGCGATGCCGCGCGGCGGTGTCGATCTCCATCGCGTTGAAGCCGAAGGCGCCGTCGCCCGTCAGCACCGCGACCGTGCGGGAGGGCGCAGCGAGCGCGGCGGCGATGCCGAACGGCGTGCCCACACCGATGCAGCCCAGTGAGCCGGGGTCCAGATACGTCGCCGCGTGGACGCCGACGCGCGCGAACGACAGGAAGTCGCCGCCGTCGGCAACGATCACCGCGTCGTTCGGCAGCCGCTCGGCGAGCGCGGCCAGCAGGCGATTGGGATGCATGCGGCCGTCGGCGCCATCGGGGGCAACGCGCATCGTGGCGCGCAGCCTGCCCGCGCGCTCGAGGTGGCGCGCGCGCAGCGACTGCACCCACGCGCGGTCGAGCGCGGGAGCGCGCCCCGCGGCAACGCGCACGAGAGCGGCGAGCGCAAGCCGTGGCGTGGCGAAGATCTCGGCCTCGCCGCGCCGGTTGTCGTGCAACTCGCCCGGCGCATCGGCGATGCGCACGAAGCGCGCGCCGCCGAACACCGCGGGCGAGCCATAGCCGAGCTGGAAGTCGAGTCGGCGCCCGAGGGTCAGCACGAGATCGGCTTCGCCCATCACCGTGCCGCGCATCGCTGCGACCACCGACGGGTGATCGTCGGGCACCAACCCGCGGCTTTCGCCGGTGTCGAGATACGGCGCGCCGAGCGCGTCGAGCAGCGCGACGAGTTCGTGCCCCGCCCCCCGCGCGCCGCGGCCGCTGATCACCAGCGGTCGCTTCGCCTTCCACAGCAGCGCGACGGCCGCAGCGACGGCGGCTTCAGCGGGCGTGATTTCGCATCGCGCGCGCGGGCGGAAATGCTCGGGCAACTGCAGCGCGCGCGGCACTTCGGCGCGCAGCGTGTCGGTCGGAAAATCGAGGTACACCGGCCCGGGATCACCGCCGTCGCCGATTGCGTACGAGACCGCCGCGTCGAGCTCCGGCAACGCGAGCGCAGGCTCGCGCACCGTGCGCGCATAGCGCGTGATCGGCCGCACCAGTTCGACGTGGCTCATGTCCTGCAGCGCGCCGCGGTTTTCCTGCGCGCGCGGCGGCACGCCCGACAGCACCAGCAGCGGCGCGCGGGCGACATGCGCGTTGGCGATTCCCGTCATGGCGTTGGTTACGCCCGGCCCGGCGGTCACCAGCGCGACGCCGAGCGTGCCGGTCAATTCGCCGTACGCGTGTGCCATGTAGACCGCTGCGCGCTCGTCGCGCACGTCGACGATGCGGATACCCTCGGCATCGAGGCGCATCCAGATCGGCATGATGTGGCCGCCGCACAGGCCGAAGACGGTCGTCACGGCGCGCGCCTTTAGGAAGCGCGCGATGACGCCGGCGGTGGAGTCAGGGGTGAGTGCGGGTGGCATGGTTGTCGCCCCGGCGCAGGCCGGGGCCTGATTTGCACGCTGGAACTTGGGCCCCGGCCTGCGCCGGGGCAACGGCTAGTACACGGGGGTCTCGCGATACGTTCCCCACAAGCCCTTCAGTTTCTCGACGATGTCGCCCATCGTCGCGCCGGCTTTCACCAGCTCGATCGTGATCGGCATGATGTTCTGCTGCTCGTCCTTCGCGACCTCGACGAGCTGGTCGAGCAGTCGCGCGAGCCTGGCGTTGTCGCGCTCGCGCCGCACGCGCTGCGTGCGCGCGATCTGGCGCTCGGCGGTGGTGGGGTCGTACGGGTGGATCTCGATGTCGTGCTGCTCTTCCGGCCCGACGAAGCGGTTGACGCCGATCACCGGCTTCTCGCCCGACTGCTTGCGCAGCGCGGTCTCGTAGGCGAAATCCGCGATGTGCTTCTGGAACCAGCCCTGTTCGATCAGCTTGATCGTGCCGCCGCGTTCCTCGACTTCCCGCAGGATCGCGAAGATGCGCTGCTCGTACTCGGTGGTCAGCGCTTCGACAAAGTAGCTGCCGCCGAGCGGATCGATCACCTGCGTGACGTTGGTCTCCTCGGCGATGATCTGCTGCGTGCGCAGCGCCATCTTCATCGCGTCCTCGGTCGGGATCGCGAACGCCTCGTCGTAGCCGTTGGTGTGCAGCGACTGCGCGCCGCCGAGCACGGCGGACAAGGCCTGCATCGCGGTGCGGACGATGTTGATCTTGTACTGCGGCTTGGTCAGCGTCGCCGCCGCCGTCTGACAGTGGAAGCGCAGCCGCATCGAATCCGGGTTCGCAGCAGCAAAGCGCTCGCGCATGATCTTCGCGTAGCAGCGGCGCAGCGCGCGGAACTTGGCGACCTCCTCGAAGAAGTCGCCCTGCGACACGAAGAAGAACGCCAGCCTGGGGGCGAACTCGTCGACGTTCATGCCGGTCTTCAGCACTTCCTCGACGTAGACGATCAGGTTCGCCAGCGTGAACGCGGCTTCCTGCAGCGGCGACGACCCGGCCTCGGAAATGTGGTAGCCGGAGATGTTGATCGGGTTGTAGCGCTTCAGGTTCCGAGCCGAGTAGGCAATGATGTCGCGGCAGATGCGCACCGACGGCGCGATGGGATAGATGTACTCCTTCTGCGCCATGTACTCCTTCAGGATGTCGGCCTGCACCGTGCCCGACAGTTTGTTCAGGTCGCAGCCGCGCTTCTCGGCGAGCGCGACGTACATCGCGAGCAGGATCCACGCGGTCGGGTTGATCGTCAGCGACACCGATATCTTCTCCAGATCGATGCCGTCGAGCAGCGCCTCCATGTCGGCCAGCGTGTCGATCGCCACGCCTTCGCGGCCGACCTCGCCGTCGCTCATCGGGTGGTCGGAGTCGTAGCCCATCAGGGTGGGCATGTCGAAGTCGGTCGAGATCCCCGTCTGGCCCTGCGCGATCAGGTACTTGAAGCGCTTGTTGGTGTCCTCGCCGGTGCCGAAGCCCGCGATCTGCCGCATTGTCCACGTGCGGCTGCGGTACATCGTCGGATACGGCCCGCGCGTGAACGGGTACTGGCCGGGCAGCCCGATGTCTTCCAGCGGCGTGGCCGCGGCGTCGGCCGCCGTGTACACACGCTTGACCGGGATGTCGCCGGTGGTGAAGAACTGTTCGCGCTTCTCCGCCTGCTTCTTCAGGAACGCGGCAACTTCCTCGTTCTCCCAGCGGCGCTCCTGCGCGCGCAGCCTGGCGACCGCGGATTCATCGAGCAAGTTCATTCGAGTACTCCTTGCGTATCGTGTCGTTGATCAGTTCGCGCGCGAGCGAGTAGGGGTCGGACGCGCGCTGCGCGAGCCGCTGCGCGAGCGGTGCGGAAATCGTCGCGGCGGCGCTGCGAAAGCCTTCGAGCAGCACCGTCTCCGCGGTCTTGGCCAGCCGGAACGCAGCGACGCGGCCGCGCCGCTGCGCGCCGAGCGCGGTCGACTTCAACACTTCGCGGTGCGCGTCGATGCGCGCGATCAGCGCGTCGATGCCCTGGCCGGTGTAGGAGCTGACTGCGACCACCGGGATCTGCCACAGCGGCTTGTCCCTGGTCAGCGCGCCGAGCGCCAGCATGTGCTTCAGATCCGTCAGCGTGCGGTTGGCGTCGTCCCGATCGCACTTGGACACGACATGGATGTCGGCGATCTCGAGGATGCCGGCCTTGATCGCCTGGATCTCGTCGCCCAGTCCCGGCGCCGACACCACGATAGTGCTGTCGGACGCGTGCGCGATCTCGATTTCGTCCTGGCCGACGCCCACGGTCTCGATGACGATCGTCGAATAGCCGGCGACATCGAGGATGTCGACCGTATCGAGCGCGGCGCGGGCCATGCCGCCGGTGGCGCCGCGCGTGGCCATGCTGCGGATGAAGACGCCGGGATCGTTGGCGAGTTCCGTCATCCGGATGCGGTCGCCGAGGATCGCGCCGCCGGAGTAGGGGCTCGACGGATCGACCGCGACGATGCCGACCTTCTCGCCGCGCGCGCGCAGCGCCTGCGCCATCTTTGCCACCAGCGTCGACTTGCCGCTGCCGGGCACTCCTGTCAGCCCGATCACGTGCGCGCGCCCGGCGCGGCGATAGATCTCGGCCAGCGCCGCGCGCGCCTCTTCGGCGCCGGCTTCGGCGCGCGACATCAGCCGGCCGGCGGCGCGCACGTCGCCGTCGGCGATGCGCGCGACCAGTTCGGAGGAGGGGACGTAGCTCATCCGCGCGACCGCTCCAGCTCCGCGTTCAGTGACCGGAACACCTCGCGGTCGTCGATCACGCGTCGCGCCTTGAAGTCGGTGCGCGGCAGCGCGTGCGGGGCGAGCACCTCGACCCGGGTGCGGATGCCCAGCACGGTCTGCAGCTTGCGCGCGACCTCGTCGCGAAACGCGGCCTGTGCGGCCGGACTGCGATGCGTGGGATCGTCCGCTTCCACCCGCAGCAGCAGTTCGTCCATCGCCGCCTCGCGCGTGATCACGATCCGATGCTCGCCGCCGTAGTGCGCGAGCTGGTTCAGCGCCGCGTCGATCTCGCTCGGGTAGATGTTTTCTCCGCGGATCGTGAACATGTCGTCGATGCGGCCGAACACGCCCTGCGGCAGCCGCGGGTAGGTGCGGCCGCATGGGTTGTCCTCGTCGACCCACAGCGTCAGGTCGCCCGAAAGGAGCCGGATCATCGGCTGGCTGGTGCGCTCGAGATGCGTGTAGACGGGCGTGCCGCGCTGGCCATACGGCACGCGCGTCATCGTCGCTGGATCGCACACCTCGGTGTAGACGACGTCCTGCCAGCACAGCATGCCGTGGTGCGTCTCCGCGGTGCCGGCGACGTTCATGAACGGCGACATCTCGGCCATCGAGCCGCAGTCGAACACGCGCGCGCCGTACAGGTCCTCGATGCGATCGCGCACGCCCGGCACCGACGCGCCGGGCTCGCCGGAGAAGAACATGTACTTGATCCTGAAGTCACGCGGATTGAGCTTCTCCTCGCGCGCGACTTCGGCAAGGTGGATCGCGTAGCTCGGCGTGCCGTAGAACCCGGCCGGCTTCATCGTGTGCAGCCACTGCGCCAGACGCGCGCTCATGCCGGGTGCGCCCGCCCCGAACGGAAACGCTTTCGCGCGCAGCCGCTCCGCACCCGCCAGCGCGCCCCAGCTTCCGAGGTACAGGCTGAAGATCGCGGCAATGCAGATCATGTCGCCGGGGCGCATCCCCATGCCCCACATGATGCGCGCGTGCGCGTTGGCGATCGCGCGCCAGTCGCTGCGGCCGATCGCGAACGCGGTCGGGCGTCCCGTGGTGCCGCTGGTGCCGTGGATGTGGAAGATCTCGTCGTCCGGCACGCACACGTAATCGCCGAACGGTGGATGCGCCGACTGCGACGCGCGCAGGTCGGTCTTCTTCACCACCGGCACGCGCGTCTCGAAGTCCTCGAGCGAATTGAGCTGGCGCGGGTGAAAACCCGCCTCCTCCCATTTGCGGCGATAGAAGGGCGCGTGCTCGTACGCGTAGCGGCACACGTCCTGCAGCCGCATCAGGATTGCGCGCTCGCGCTCGGCGGCCGGCATCGTCTCACGCACCGGGAACCAGTAGCGGCTGCCGGCGGGCGGAAAATAGTCTTCGTCATAGCGCGGCGGAAAGGACCACTGTTCCATCGTCGTTCCTTATCTTGGTCCGCGTTGCTCGACCAGCCGGTGCAGCGTGTCGACGATCACCTGCGGCGGCGTGTCCTGCAGCAGCACCTCGCGCACGCCCATCTGCTTGATCGCGGCCACGTCGTCGTCCGGCATCACGCCGCCGGCAACGACGATGATGTCGCTGGCGCCGCGCTCGTCGAGCAGGCGGAAGATCTTCGGGAACACCGTCATCTGCACGCCCGACAGCAGGCTCACGCCGAGGACATCGACGTCCTCCTGGATCGCGGTGTTGACGACCTCCTCCGGCGTGCGGTGCAGGCCGGAGTAGATGACGTCCATGCCGGCGTCGCGCAGCGTGCGCGCGACGACCTTGACGCCGCGGTCGTGGCCGTCGAGGCCGACCTTGGCGAGGAGTACTCGTATGGGGGTGCTCATGGGGTGTCCGTCGGTTCGTTGTCCGTTGCTCGTTGCTCGTTGGCGGTTGTTCGAGGTGGTTGCTCGATGTTCGTATACGGTATACGATAATCAGTGTGGCAGCGGTCAGGCATGCTGTCAACCACGAGACCACGGATCGACGTGATGCGAGCGCTGAAGCCGAAGAAGACGCTGGTCGAGCAGGCGTACGACGCCATCCTGGATGCGATCTGCGACGGCACGCTGGCGCCGGGGGAGCGCGTCACGCAGGACGAGCTGGCCGCGCGCCTGCACGTGTCGCGCCAGCCGGTGCTGACCGCGCTCGGCCTGCTCAAGCAGCAGGGCTTCCTGATCGATCACGGGCGGCGCGGCCTGGCCGTGGCGCCCGTCGACCCGGCGCGCTTCGAGGCCATCTATCAGATCCGCTCCGCACTGGAGCCGCTGGCGGCAAAGCTTGCCACGCAACGGATGACGCCCGAGCTGATCGAGCGCGGCCGCGCGATCGTCGCGCACGGGCGCAAGGTCGCCGCCGCCGGCGACGCGAAGGCGACGCTGCAGGCCGATGTCGACTTTCACAACTTCATCTACGAGGCGAGCGGCAATCCGCTGATCGTCGAGACGATGCAGCTGCATTGGCAGCACCTGCGCCGCGCGATGGGCGAGGTGCTGCGCCGGCCGCGGATGACGCAGCAAGTTTGGCGCGAGCACGCGGCCGTGCTGGAGGCGATGGCGGACGGCGACGGCACGGCCTCCGCGCGGCTGCTGCAGCAGCACGTCGACGGGGCGCGCGTGCGCGTGGGCGAGGAGATCGCGGCCATGGCGCAGCAACGCAAAGCCGCGTGATGGAGCTGCGCCGCGCGGCACTCGACGCGCTGCTGGTCACCGATCCGCCCGCCAAGTGCGCGGCGGTGCAGGCGATCGCCGCGGCCGAGCCGCCGATCGACTGCGCCGCGCAATTGGCCGCGCCGGCCGGCGTCGCGCTGCCGGGCCGTCCGGCGCGGCCGCGGCTCGTCGCGCCGTCGCAGGTCGCCGAGCGAGGCGCGGGCACAAAGAGCGGCCGCGCGGCGCTGCTGCACGCGCTCGCGCACATCGAGTTCAATGCGATCAACCTCGCGCTCGATGCGGTGTGGCGCTTCGCCGGCCTGCCGGCCGACTTCTACCGCGACTGGATCAACGTGGCCGGCGAAGAGGCGCGGCACTTCGCGCTGCTCGCCGAACGCCTCGCCGCGCTCGGCAGCCGTTATGGCGACTTCGACGCGCACGATGGCCTGTGGGAGATGGCGGACAAGACGCGCGAATCCGCGCTGGTGCGCATGGCGATCGTGCCGCGCGTGCTGGAAGCGCGCGGGCTGGACGCTGCGCCGCTGGTGCGCGCAAAGCTCGCACGCGCGGGCGACGATCAATCAGCGGCGGTGCTCGACGTGATTCTGCGCGACGAGATCGGCCACGTCGCGATCGGCAACCGCTGGTTCCGCTTTCTCTGCGCGGCCGCGGGGCGCGATCCGGCGGCGGTCGATGCGGCCGCGCGCAGCACCTGCGGCGCGCCCGCGCCGCGTCCGCCGTTCAACCTCGTCGCGCGGCGCGCGGCGGCCTTCGACGCGGAAGAACTGGCGGCGCTTGCCGCCGGTCAATCATCCGCCTATCGGTGATCAAGGGACGTTGAGACCGCAGCCATTGGACGCTACATTTGGCGCGGCTACGCGAACCCTGGATCGGACATGGGCCTCTTCGACGGAATCCGCACGCTGTTGAACGTGCGCGTGGAACGCGCCCGCGGCCAGCGCGGTCCGAAGCCGCGACTGGGCGCCAAGATCCAGCTCGGCGACGTCCGCATCAGCGTGCAGTCCGGCCTCACCGACGACATGTGGGGCTGGCTGCAGGAGCAGGGCTGGCGCGAGATCACGCGCCGGCCCGACCGCCGCCACTACCGCGACGTGCCGCCGTCAATGGTTACCAAGCTCTTCGATGCGCCGCCGGGCGATCGGCTGGAGCTGATGAAGGACGCGATGTTCGCTGCCGTTGCCAAGCCGTTGGCATCGCTCGATCGGCGCCGCTGACCGCGCGTGCCGATCAAGCCGCGCCGGCGGCCCGGCGCGCCTCGAGCTCGCGCAGCACGCGCCGCTGCACCTTGCCGGTCGTCGTCATCGGCAACTGGTCGATGAACTCGATCTCCTTCGGATACTCGTACGGCGCCAGCTTGCCGCGCACGTGCGCCTGCAGTTGGCCGACGAGGTTCGCATCGCCGGTGGCGCCCGGCGCCAGCACGACGAACGCCTTGACGACCGCGCCACGCTGCGCGTCGGGCTTCGGCACCACCGCGACGTTCACGACCGCCGGGTGTTTCAGCAGGCAGTTCTCGATCTCGCTCGGGCCGATGCGGTAGCCGGCGGCCTTGAACATGTCGTCGGCGCGGCCCTGGTACCACAGGTAGTCCTGTTCGTCGCGCGACGCCAGGTCGCCGGTGCGGCACCATGAATCGTCGGGCGGTCCGGTGAACTTGCGCCGCGTCGCTTCCGGGTTCTTCCAGTACTCGATGAAGAAGACCGGGTCGGGATGGCCGTGGATGTCGCGCCGGTGCACCGCGACCTCGCCCGTGGCGCCCGCCGGCAGCTCGCACCCGTCGTCGTCGATGACCGCGACGCGATGGCCTGGATACGGCCGCCCCATCGCGCCGGCACGCGCCGGCCAGCGCGCCTGCGAATTGCCGACGATGTAGTTCATCTCGGTCTGGCCGAACATCTCGTTGACCGTGATGCCCAGTTCGGCCCGCGTCCACTCGAACACGGTGGTTCCGACCGATTCGCCCGCGCTCATGATCGCGCGCAGGGCGAGCGTCGCGCGCGCGCCGTTCCACGCCGGCGAGCGCATCATCATCTTCAGCGCGGTCGGGAACAGGAACGTGTTGGTCACGCGGTAGCGCTGCATCAGGTCCAGCGCGCGCTCCGGCGCGAAGCGGCCGTTGAAGCCTACGATCGGAAATCCGAAGTACAGCGTCGGCAGCAGCGCGTCCATCAGCCCGCCGGTCCACGCCCAGTCGGCCGGCGACCAGAACACGTCGCGCGGCTGCGGAAACCAGTCCTGCGAGCACACGAAGCCCGGCAGGTTGCCGATCAGCGCGCTGTGCGGCATCAACGCGCCCTTCGGCGGGCCGGTGGTGCCGCTGGTGTAGATCAGCAGCGCGGGATCGGTCGCGAGCGTCGTGACCGGCTCGAAGCGGTCCGATGCGCGCGCCAGCAGTTCGCTCCAGCGCCGCGCGCCCTGCGCTTCCGCGCCCGCGCTGATCACGTGCTTGAACTGCGGACACGCCGCGCGCACCGTCTGCACCGCGGCGAGCGCCGCGTCGTCGCAGATTGCGGCGACCGCCGCGCTGTTCTGCAGCCGGTACTCCAGCGCCTCCGGGCCGAACAGGACCGACAGCGGCATCGCGATCGCACCCATCTGGTAGATCGCGATGTGCGCGATCGCCGTCTCTGGCCGCTGTGGCAGCAGGATCGCGACGCGGTCGCCGCGCGCCACGCCGAGCGCCGCGAGCGCGTTCGACAACCGGTTCGCATCGGCCTGCAGCGCCGCGTACGTGTACTTTTCGCGCGTGCCGCGCTCGTCCTCGTAATGGATCGCGACGCGCGACGTCTCCGGCGCCCAGCGGCGCGCGCACACCGCAGCGATGTTGAACTCGCGCGGAACGTGCCAGCGGAAATCCTCGTACAGCGAGCGGTAGGGGTCGGGGCGGGATCGGGGCATGGTCGGGCGGCGGCTTGGTATCGTCGTGGCGGCGATCATCCTCCAACGGCGCTGGCCACCGCAACATGAAACCCTCGCACTCCCGCTTCGTCGAACTGCGCCGGCTGCGCTACCACGTGCGCGAGTGGGGCAGCGCGGGCGCGCCGAAGCTCGTGCTGCTGCATGGCTGGATGGACGTGTCGGCGTCGTTCCAGTTCGTGGTCGACGAGCTGGAGCGCGACTGGCACGTACTGGCGCCCGACTGGCGCGGCTACGGGCTGACCGCGTGGACCTCGGCCGACTGCTACTGGTTTCCCGATTACCTGGCCGACCTCGATTTCCTGCTCGATGCGCTCGCGCCCGGCGAAGTCGTGCGCATCGTCGGCCACAGCATGGGTGGCAACGTCGCGCTGATGTATGCGGGAATCCGACCCGCGCGCGTGGCGTCGGTGGTCAACCTCGAAGGCTTCGGGCTGAAAGGCACCACGCCCGACATGGCGCCGGAGCGCTACGCGCGCTGGATCGACGAACTGAAGGAACCCGCGAGTCTGCGCGACTACGGCTCGCTGGGCGAAGTGGCCGAGCGGCTGCGGCGGAACAATCCGCGGCTGGCGCCGGAGGCGGCGATGTTCCTCGCGGCGCACTGGTCGCAGCCGACGCCGGACGGTCGCTATCGCATCGCCGGCGACCCGGCGCACAGGATCGTCAATCCGGTGCTGTATCGGCTGGACGAGATCGAAGCCTGCTGGGCGCGCATCGCCGCCCCGGTGCTGTGGGTGCAGGCCGAACACACCGACGCGCATCGGTGGGCCGGCGGCCAGGACGAGATCGACCGGCGGCGCCGATTCGTTCCAAACGTGCAGCAGGCGACCGTCGCCGGCGCGGGCCACATGCTTCATCACGACCAGCCGCGCGCGGTGGCTGAACTGATCGAGCGGTTCTTCGGGCCCGCGTGACCGGCGCTGAGCCGCGCGCATGCGCCACCTACAATGGCGGCATGCCGCCTGCACTGCATTCGCTGAACGCCGATCTGCACTCGCATTCCGCGGTCTCCGACGGCGCCCTGTCGCCGCGCGCGCTGGTCAGGCGCGCGCGCGAGCAGCGGGTCGAGCTCTTCGCGCTGACCGATCACGACACCGTCGACGGCGTCGCCGAGGCGCAGGCCGCGGCGGCCGAGGTCGGCCTTCGCTTCATTGCGGGCGTGGAAGTATCGGTCACATGGGCCGGCGAGACCGTGCACATCGTGGGGCTCGGCATCGATGCCGCGGACGCGACCCTGCGCGCCGGGCTCGCCGACGTGCGCGCCGGGCGGCTGCAGCGCGGGCGCGAGATGGGCGATCAGCTCGCGCGCGCCGGCATCGACGGCGCGTTCGACGGCGCGCTCGCGCTGGCCGGCAATCCCGACCTGCTGTCGCGCACGCACTTCGCGCGTTACCTCGTGATGACCGGCCGCTGCGCTGATACGCGCGAAGTGTTCCGCCGCTATCTGGTCGCGGGCAGGCCGGGCTACGTGCCGCACCGCTGGGCGCGGCTTGCCGACGCGGTGCGCTGGATCCGCGTGGCCGGCGGCATCGCGGTGCTCGCGCATCCGGGCCGCTACAAGTACGACGAACTGCAGCTCGACGCGCTGCTGTCGGAATTCAAGGCGCTCGGCGGCGCGGCAATCGAGGTCGCGACCAGCAATCACGGCGCGCACGAGGCGAAGCGCTTCGCGCAGCATGCGCGCACGTTCGGCTTCGAGGCGTCGCGCGGCAGCGACTTCCACAGCCCGACCGATGCCGACGTGGAGCTTGGCCGCGTCGATCCGCTGCCGTTGTCGCTCGTGCCGGTCTGGCATCGCTTCGCCTGACCGCCGCGATGGCGCAGCTCTTCGCGGTTCATCCGGTCAATCCGCAGCTGCGCCTGCTGCGGCAGGCCGCGCAGCTGATCGACCACGGCGCGGTGGCGGCGATTCCGACCGATTCGTCGTACGCGCTGGTGTGCCATCTCGACGACAAGCCGGCGGCGGATCGGCTGCGGCGCATCCGCCGCGTCGACGAGCGCCATCACCTGACGCTGCTGTGCCGCGACCTGTCGGAGATCGCCAATTACGCAAAGGTCGACAACGCGCAGTACCGGCTGCTCAGGCAGGTGACGCCGGGGCCGTACACGTTCATCCTCGAGGCCACGCGCGAGGTGCCGCGCCGGCTGTCGCATCCGTCGCGCAAGACCATCGGCATCCGCGTGCCCGAGCATCCGGTCGCGCTCGGACTGCTCGACGTGCTCGGCCAGCCGCTGATCTCGACCACGCTGCTGCTGCCCGGCGACGAGATGCCGCTGAACGACGCGGCGCTGATCGTCGAGCGCATCGGCCACGATGTCGATCTGATCATCGACGCCGGGGCGTGCGGCCTCGAGCCGACGACCGTCGTCGACCTGAGCGGCAAGGAAGCGGTGCTGATACGTCGCGGCCGCGGTCCGGTCGAGGCACTCGGCCTGCGCTGATAGACTCTGCCGCGATGGAAGGCCTCATCCAGACCATCACGGTCTACGCAATCCCCGTCCTGCTCGCGATCACCCTGCACGAAGCCGCGCACGGTTACGTGGCGCGCATGTTCGGCGACACGACCGCGTATGCGGCGGGTCGCGTCACGCTCAATCCGCTGAAGCACATCGATCCGATCGGCACGATCATCGTGCCGGCGGCGATCCTGCTGCTGGCCAAGCTCGCGGGCGGGCCGGGTTTCCTGTTCGGCTGGGCCAAGCCGGTGCCGGTCAATTTCGCACGCCTGCGCAATCCGAAGCAGGACATGGTGTGGGTGGCGGGCGCGGGGCCGGCGTCCAATCTGCTGATGGCGATCGGCTGGGCGCTGTTCCTGAAATCCCAGTTCGCGCTCGGGCTGCACGAAGCGTTCTTCACCGAGATGGCGAAGGCGGGCATCCTGGTCAACATCGGCCTGATGGCGCTGAACCTGCTGCCGGTGCCGCCGCTCGACGGTGGACGCATCGTGGTCGGACTGCTGCCGCACCGGCTGGCGTACCAGTTCGCGCGCATCGAGCCGTACGGACTGTTCATCGTGCTGGCGCTGCTCGCGACCAACACGCTGGGGTTCTTTCTCGAGCCCTTCTATCACTTCGGCCTGGCGGTCGTAGAGATCTTTCTCTGACCATGTTCATCGATCGCGTCCTTTCCGGCATGCGTCCGACCGGCGCGCTGCACATCGGCCACTTTCACGGCGCGCTGAAGAACTGGGTCAAGCTGCAGGACGAGCACCCGTGCTTCTTCTTCGTCGCCGACTGGCACGCGCTGACCACGCACTACGAATCGCCCGAGGTGCTCGAAGACAGCGTGTGGGACATGCTGGTCGACTGGTTCGCCGCCGGCATCGATCCGCAGAAGGCGACCGTGTTCATCCAGTCGCGCGTGCCCGAGCACGCCGAGCTGTTCCTGCTGCTGGCGATGGCCACCCCGCTCGGCTGGCTGGAGCGCGTGCCGACCTACAAGGACCAGATCGAGAAACTGAAGGAACGCGATCTGTCGACGTACGGCTTCCTCGGCTATCCGCTGATGCAGGCGGCCGACATCCTGATCTACCGCGCCAACATGGTGCCGGTCGGCGAGGACCAGGTGCCGCACATCGAGATGACGCGCGAGATCGCGCGCCGCTTCAACCACCTGTTCGGCAGCGAGCCGGGCTTCGAGGAAAAGGCGAACGCCGCGGTCAGGAAGCTCGGCGCCAAGCGCGCCAAGCTGTACAAGGAGCTGCGCGCGAAGTATCAGGAACACGGCGAGCAGGACGCGCTCGACGCCGCGCGCGCGCTGCTCGCCGAGGCGCAGAGCCTGTCGATGGGCGATCGCGAGCGGCTGTTCGGGTACCTCGAAGGCGCGCGACGCGTGATCCTGACCGAGCCTGCGGCGCTGCTGACCGAGGTGCCGAGGCTGCCGGGGCTCGACGGTCAGAAGATGTCCAAGAGCGGCGGCAACGCGGTGCTGATGCGCGAGGAGCCGAAGGTGCTGGCGCAGAAGATCCGCACGATGCCGACCGATCCGGCGCGCGTGCGCCGTACC
The DNA here is from genome assembly GCA_029778535.1 of Pseudomonadota bacterium. GTDB lineage: Bacteria > Pseudomonadota > Gammaproteobacteria > Burkholderiales > Burkholderiaceae_F > JAKOQB01. Next base: position 48,631 of record JAKOQB010000178.1, read on the forward strand.
GACCCGGGCGACCCCGAGAAATGCCCGGTGTGGCAACTGCACCTGGTCTATTCGAACGACGACACGCGCGCGTGGGTGCAGAAGGGCTGCCGCAGCGCCGGCATCGGCTGCCTGGAGTGCAAGCAGCCGGTGATCGACGCGATGGTGCGCGAGCAGGAGCCGTGGCGCAACCGCGCGCAGCCGTATCTGGACGATCCGTCGTTGCTGCGCTCGATCGTCGCCGACGGCTGCGACCGCGCGCGCGCCGCGGCGCAGGAAACGATGCGCGACGTGCGCGAGGCGATGGGCCTCGCGTACTCCTGAGCGCCGCCGCAGCCGATGGCCGACCCGCGCATCCGCGCGATCGCAACGCCGCGCAGCGCCGCGCAGGGCGACGCGCATGCGCTGGCCGAGCCGTCGCCGTGGGTGCAGCGCTTTGCCGCGCTGGTGCCGCCGGGCAGCCGCGTGCTCGACGTCGCGTGCGGGCACGGCCGGCACGCGCTGCTGTTCGCCGCGCAGCGTTGCCTGGTCGACGCGGTCGACATCGACCCCGCCTGCGCGAGTGCGTACGAGGACGCGCCGCTGGTCACGTTCCGGCGCGCCGACATCGAAAACGGGCCGTGGCCGTATCGCGGCCGGCAGTTCGATGCGATCGTCGTGGCCAACTACCTGCACCGCGCGCTGTTTCCGGTCCTGGCCGACGCGCTGGCCCCCGGCGGCGTGCTGATCTACGAGACGTTTGCGCTCGGCAACGAGCGCTACGGCAAGCCGAGCAATCCGGCGTTCCTGCTGAAGCCGCGCGAGCTTATCGACGTGTTCGGCATCGCGCTGCACGTGCTCGCGTACGAGGAGGGCATGGTCAGCCTGCCGCGCGTGGCGCGCGTGCAGCGGCTGGCAGCGGTGCGCCCCGGACGCGCGCGCGACGCGTTCCTGCGCCTCGACGCCGATCGCTGATTCATCGCGACGGTAGAATCGCGCGATTTGCTCCCTGCGAGGAAACCCATGATCACTGGCAGTCTGGTGGCCATCGTCAGCCCGATGCGCGACGACGGCGCGCTCGATTACGACGCCTACCGGCGGCTGATCGAATGGCAGATCGCCGAGGGCACGAACGGCATCGTCGCCGTCGGCACGACCGGCGAATCGCCGACCGTCGACCACGACGAGCACTGCGAGCTGATCCGGATCGCGGTGGAAACCGCGCGCAGGCGCGTGCCGGTGATCGCCGGCACCGGCGGCAATTCGACCAGCGAGGCGATCGATCTCACGCAGTACGCGAAGAAGATCGGCGCCGACGCGACGCTGCAGGTCGTGCCGTACTACAACAAGCCGACGCAGGAGGGCCTGTACCAGCATTTCCGCAAGGTCGCCGAGACCGTCGACCTGCCGGTCATTCTGTACAACGTGCCGGGGCGCACCGTCGCCGATCTTGCCAACGACACCGCGGTGCGGCTGGCACAGGTGCCGGGCATCGTCGGGCTGAAGGACGCGACCGGCGATCTGGCGCGCGCCGCCGACCTGCTGCGGCGGCTGCCGAAGTCGTTCGCGCTGTACAGCGGCAACGACGACAGCGCGCTCGCGCTGATGCTGCTCGGCGGCCACGGCGTGATCTCGGTGACCGCCAACGTGGCGCCGAAGCCGATGAGCCAGATGTGCAGCGCGGCGCTCGCGGGCGAACTGGCAAGCGCGCGCGCGCTGAACAACCGCCTGCTGCCGCTGCACGCGAAGCTGTTCGTCGAAAGCAATCCGGCGCCGGTCAAATGGGCGCTGTCGAAGATCGGGCGCGCAGGCAGCTTCGTGCGCCTGCCGCTGGTGCCGCTGTCGGCCGCCAACCAGGCGGTCGTCGCGGCGGCGCTGCAGGAAGCAGGCATCGCCTGATCCGATCCCCGGGGAGACACTGGATGTTGAAACTGACGCAGGCCGAGCGTTGCGGCCTCCTCGTGCTGGCCGCGGCGCTCGCGGGCTGCAGCTCGGTCGGCCTGTCGACCGACAGGATCGACTACAAGTCGGTCGCGCCGAGCAAGCCGCTCGACGTGCCGCCGGATCTGTCGCAGATTCCGCGCGACGATCGCTACGCGTTGCCGGATCGGCCGGGTGTGGCGAGCGCGAGCGCCGCGAGCGCGACGCGCGCGCCCGCGGCGGCCTCCGTGCAGACGGTCGCGCCCGCCAGCGCGGCCGCGCACATCGAGCGCGCGGGCTCCGAACGCTGGCTCGCGGTCGACGTGACGCCCGAGCAGGCTTTCGCCGTGGTCAAGGAGTTCTGGCCCAGCGTCGGACTGTCGATCGCGCGCGAGGACCCGGCCGCCGGCATCATCGAGACCAACTGGGCGGAGAACCGCGCCAAGCTGCCGCAGGACATCATCCGCCGCACGATCGGCCGCGTATTGGACCAGTTGTATTCGACCGGCGAACAGGACAAGTTCCGCACGCGCATCGAGCGCACGCCGAAGAACACGGCCGAGATCTACATCAGCCATCGCGGCATGGTCGAGGTCTACACCAGCGCGCAGAAGGACCAGACGGTGTGGCAGCCGCGTCCGGCCGATCCGGAACTCGAGGCCGAGATGCTGCAGCGGCTCGCCCTGCGCTTCACGCCGGCGCAGCAGGTGGCCGCCGCTACGCCCGCGGCCACGGCGGCCGCCGCGCCCGCGCCCGCGGCCGTGCCGGCAGCGCCCGCACCGCGCGAGATCGCGCGCCTCGTGCGCAGCGGCGACGGCAAGGCGCAGCGGGTCGAGATCGACGAGCCGTTCGATCGCGCGTGGCGGCGCGTGGGCCTCGCGCTCGACCGCGGCGGATTCACCGTCGAGGATCGCGATCGCACCAAAGGGACATACTTCGTCCGCTATCTCGACCCCGAGTTCGAGGCGAAGCAGCGCGAGAAGCAGGGCTTCTTCTCGCGCATGTTCGGGCGCGATCCGAAGATCGATCCGCAGCAGTTCCGCGTGCAGGTGGCCACCGCCGGCGACGCGACCGCCGTCACGGTGCTCGACAAGGACGGCAAGCCCGACGCCGGCGCGACTGCGCAGAAGATCCTCGGCCAGATCAGCGATCAGCTCAAGTAATCGCGCGCGGATGCCGTGCTGAGGTTCTGCTGTCTCGGCTCCGGCAGCGAGGGCAATGCGCTGGTGGTCGAGGTGCATGACGGCCTGACCGTCACGCGCCTGCTGGTCGACAACGGGTTCGGTCCGCGCGCGCTCGCGCGCCGCCTGGCGCGCGTGCGGCTTTCGATCGACGATCTCGACGCGGTCGTCGTCACGCACGAACACTCGGACCACGTGGCGGGCGTGTGCGCGCTGGTGAAGAAGCGCCGCATCGCTGTCTTTGCGTCGGCCGGCACGGCGCGCGCGGCGCGCGTCGAGACGGAAGAGATCGACCTGCGCCGGCTGCGCGACGGCGAGCCGGTCGCGATCGGCGGTGTCGGGGTCACGCCATTCGCGGTCGCGCACGACGCGGCCGAGCCGCTGCAGTTCGTGTTCTCCGACGGTGACCGCAGGCTCGGCCTGCTGACCGACATCGGCGCGCCGGATGCAACGGTCGCGCGCGCGCTCGACGGGCTCGACGCGTTGATCCTCGAATGCAATCACGACCTGCGGATGCTGGCCGGCGGCGACTATCCGCCGTTCCTGAAGGCGCGCATCGCCGGCGACCGCGGCCATCTGTCGAACCTGCAGGCGGCGGAACTGCTGGCGCAGCTTGACCGGTCGCGCCTGCGCGTGCTCGCGGCCGCGCACCTGAGCCGCCACAACAACCGTCCCGAGCTGGCGCGCCGCGCGCTCGCGCAAGCCGCTTCATGCCGCGAGGACGACGTGCACGTCGCCTGCCAGCACGAGGGACTGCCGTGGTTCGACGCGTGAGGCGCGCAAAAGAAAAGGGCCGGTAGGTCCGGCCCTTCGGTACTGCGCGGAAGAAGAGATTACTTCTTCGCTTCTTCCTTCTTCATTTCCGGAGCGGGTGCCGGCGCCGGAGCGGCGGCCGGAGCCGCTTCTTCCTTCTTCGCTTCCGGAGCGGGTGCCGGGGCCGGGGCTGGAGCCGGAGCGGCGGCGGGCGCGGGCGCCGGGGCGGGCGCGGGCGCTGGAGCTTGTTTGCCACAGGCGGCGAGGAGCGCCACTGTCAAAGATGCAGCGAGCAATGCTTTGTTCATTCGTATGACCTCACGGTTGGTGAAGAGGGATCGCGACGAGTCGACCAGGACTTATTCTTGAATGCGGCCCGCTGACGCGGATGCCGTGCATTCAGGACCATGTTCCCGACCCGAAAGTATACGCGGATGCATGCCGATATGCCGCGCTGCAGCGGTGTGGCCTACAGGCCGAGCGGCACCACCGCGACGTTGTGCGCGGCCCGATCCCAGCGGCGCGTGAACGCGGCAAAGAGCGGCTGCGCATAGCCGCGATGGTTGAGCCACGCCTCGCCGTGGGCGATCCGCGCCTCGCGCAACTGCAGCGCGTGGCAGTCGTCGCCGAGGATCACGCGATCGCCGCCGACCGCGTCCTCGCGGTCGGCCACGCGGATCTCGAGCGCGTGCGCGAAGTCCCGCTGCAGCAGCTTCAGGCGCGCGGCGCGCGTTTCGATCCACGCCGGATCGTCGACCAGCAACTGCACCGAATGCGCGCGATTGGCGACCAGCAGCGCGCGCAGCAGGTCGATCGCGGCGCGACGCTCCAGCCCGAATTCCGACAGATCGGCAGCGGCGCACCGCACGGTCCTGCGCGCGGCGCCGAGCACCGCCAGCACAGCCGCGTCGAGTTCGGCGCGCGATCCGATCAGCAACCGCTGCGGTGCCGCCGGTTCGGGCGCGGGCCGGTCCATTGGGCGTTCGAGCTCGAGCATCGGTCACCTCGCGCGTGGTAGATGCAACCAGCCGGCAACATACCACTGGTGCAGCCGGGCAAGCTGCTCGGCGACAAGTGACGCAGTCGCGCGACCCATGATCCTGCGATCGTCGGCGAGCCGGCGCAATGGACGCGACGGCGGCCCGTCGAGCAGTTCGCCGTTGATCGCCGCGCGCCGGCGCGAATACAGCAGCCGAGTGCGCAGGTCGAGCGCGAGGCCGCGCGCGCGTGCGCGCGCGGCGAATGCGCGCTCGCTCAACGGCCGCGCCCGGCGTTCGAACACGACATTCGGCTTCGGCTCGGACAGCGTGCGCAGCAGTGTGGCCTCCGCGTCCTCCCGCGTCGGCCGCCGCGCCAGCGCGCGATACGCGGCATCGATCATGCGCGCTGGCAGCCGCGCCGGCGCGCGCGTCGGTCGCAGGTCTGGATCGCGATACGCGCCGCGCACCTGCGTCGATTCCTCCAGCCATGCGTACCACGGCGACACGAGTTCCTGCCAGCGCGGCGCGCGAAAACCGACCGAGCAGGTGATGCATTCGCCGAGCGCCACGCCCTCGTGCGCGACACCGGGCGGCAGATACAGCACGTCGCCGGGCTCGAGCACCCATTCGTGCGCCGGCCTGAAGTCGGCCAGGATCGCGAGCGGCAGGCCGGGCACGAGCGCGTGGTCGCGCTGCCGACCGATGCGCCAGCGTCGTCTCCCATGTGCCTGCACCAGGAACACGTCGTACGAATCGACGTGCGGACCGACGCCGCCGCCGTCGGTGGCGAAGCTCACCATCAGGTCGTCGAGCCGCGCATCGGGCACGAAGCGAAAGCGCGCCAGCAGCGCGTGCGCCGCGGCGTCGTGCCGATCCACGCCCTGCACCAGCAGCGTCCAGCGCCGGCGCGAGCGCGCGGGCAGGTCGGCCGCCGCAAACGGTCCGTGCCGCAGCCGCCAGCCGTTGAACGATGCGACCAGCCGCGACTCGACGTCGTCGCGCGCCGCCAGCGCGAACAGCCGTTCGGGTGCGACCGGCGTCGAAAGATGCGCCAGTGCCCGGCGCAGCAGGACCGGCCGCTTCTGCCAATGTTCGCGCATGAACGCGGCGACGGACAGCGGGCCGAGGCGCGTCAGCGGCGTTGCGGAGGGCGGGCGCATAATCGTTCGCACGATATCGGATCGGGCGATGAAAATCGAAGACGGATGCCTGGTCGGGCTGAACGTGCGGATGTTCGACGCGCAGGGCAATCTGCTCGAAGAGACCGGCGCGCCGATCGTCTACCTGCACGGAGCGGGCGACATCTTCGGGCGCGTCGAGGCGGCGTTGGCGCAGCAAGAACCCGGCTACAAGGCATCGCTGACGCTCGAGCCGGAGGACGCGTTCGGCGAATTCGACGCCGAGCGCGTGCACCTGGTCGAGGTCGATCGGCTCGGCGGCGACATTTCGGTCGGCATGCGCTTCGAAGGCCTGCCCGACCGGCCCGATGGCCGTACCTATCTCGTCACCGACGTCGCCGAAGGCATGGCCGTGCTCGACGGCAACCATCCGCTCGCCGGCCGCACGCTGCGGTTTGATGTCGAAGTCGTGTCGGTGCAGCGCGCCGGCGACGAGGAACTGCGCGCGGCCGAATCGCAGGAGGTGCCGGATTTCCTGCGCGTGGTGCCGCCGCACGATCTGCACGATGGCGACGAGTCACACCTTCACTGATCGCGCGCCATCAGCTTCAGCTCGTACAGCAGGTGCAGCGCGTCGCGCGGCGCCAGCGCGTCGGGTTCGATTTCGCGCAAACGCTCGCGCAGCGCATCGTGCTCGATCTGCACCGGCTCCGGCGCGGCGACGCTGAACAGATCCAGTTGCGGCCGCGTCCCGGCGGCGCGCTCCTCGAGCTGCGCCAGCATCGCGCGCGCGCGTTTCACGACCGGCGCGGAAACGCCGGCAAGCTGCGCCACCGCGAGTCCGTAGCTGCGGCTGGCGGGGCCTTCGTGCACCTCGTGCAGGAACACCACCTTGCCGCGCACTTCGGCCGCGGCCACATGCACGTTCGCCGCTTCGGGCAGCGTGTCGGCGAGCTGCGTCAGCTCGAAGTAGTGGGTGGCAAACAGCGTCAGGCAGCGATTCCGCTCCGCCAGTTCGCGTGCGATCGCGGCGGCCAGCGCAAGCCCGTCGAAGGTCGAGGTGCCGCGGCCGATCTCGTCCATCAGCACCAGCGAGCGCTCGGTGGCCTGGTTCAGGATCGCCGCGGCCTCGGTCATCTCGACCATGAAGGTCGACGCGCCGCGCGCCAGGTCGTCCGCCGCCCCGATGCGCGTCAGGATCCGGTCGATCGGCCCGATGCGCGCGCTGGCCGCCGGCACGAAGCTGCCGCACCACGCGAGCAGCACGGTCAGCGCGACCGAGCGCATGTAGGTCGACTTGCCGCCCATGTTCGGCCCGGTGACGACCAGCAGCCGGCGCGCCGGCAACAACCGGCAGTCGTTCGGCACGTAGTCCTCGAGCTGCCGCTCGACCACCGGATGCCGCGCGCCGGCGAGTTCGATGCCGGCGTCTTCCGACAGCGCCGGCCGCACCCAGCGCGCGTGCTCCGCGTGCGCGGCCAGCGCCGCGAGCGCGTCGGCCGACGCGACCGCATCGGCCGCGCGCAGGAGCGCCGGCACGTGCGGCGCGAGCGCTGCGACCAGTGCGTCGAACAGTTCCTTTTCGCGCGTCCGCGCGCGCTCCTGCGCCGACAGCGCCTTGTCTTCGAAACTCTTCAGTTCCGGCGTGATGTAGCGCTCGGCGTTCTTCATCGTCTGGCGCCGGCGATAGTCGGCGGGCACCTTGTCGGTCTGACCGCGCGTGACCTCGATGTAGAAGCCGTGCACGCGGTTGTACTCGACGCGCAGGCTGGCAATCCCCGTGCGCGCGCGCTCGCGCGCTTCCAGCTCGAGCAGGAAGCTGCCGGCGTTGTCGCGCAGTGCGCGCAACTCGTCGAGTTCGGCATCAAAGCCCGGCGCGATCACGTCGCCGTCGCGCGGCGAGAACGCGGGCTCGGGCAGCAGCGCGCGCGCAAGCAGTTCACCTGTGGCGGGCGGCAGTTCGAGCGCGTGCGCGAGCTGCGCGGCGAGCGGACGGTCGAGCGTGGTCAGGACCTCGCGCAGCCGCGCGAGCGGCGGCAGCGCGTCGCGCAGCGCGGCCAGTTCGCGCGGGCGGATGCTGCGCAACGCGACGCGAGAGGCGATGCGGTCCAGGTCGTTCACGTTGCGCAGCGCCTCGTGTACCCGCGCGTGACGCGACTCGCGCAGCAATGCCTCGATCGCTTCGTGCCGCGCACCGGCCTCCGCCGCATCGCGCAGCGGATGGTGCAGCCAGTGCCGCAGCCGCCGGCTGCCCATGCCGGTCGCGCAGCGGTCGAGCGTGGAGAACAGCGTCGGGCCGCCGTCGCCGCGCAGCGGCTCGGTCAGCTCGAGGTTGCGGCGGGTCGCCGCGTCGAGCGCGATGAACTCCGACTCGCGCTCCACGCGGAGCCGAGTCACGTGCGCCAACCGCTCGCTCTGCGTCTGCTGCGCATAGGTGAGCAGCGCGCCGCACGCGGCGAGCAGCGAGGGCTGATCATCGACGCCGAACGCCTGCAACGTGGCGACGCCGAGCAGTTCGCGCAACTCGCGCGCGCCGCGCACGGGGTCGAAGTGCCAGTCGGGCACGGCCTGCACCGCGGCGCCGTTGGCGGGTACCGTCGCGCGCGTGCCTTCGGCGATCAGGATTTCGGACGGCGCGATGCGCGCCAGTTCCGACGCCAGCGATGAAGGTGTCGCCACGGTCGCGCGCAGGTCGCCGCTGGCGAGCACCAGCCACGCGATGCCGATCTCCTTGCCCGCGAAGTGCAGGGCAGCCAGCGCCGCGTCGGACTTGCGCGCGAGCAGGCCCGCGTCGGTGATCGTGCCCGGAGTGACCACGCGCACGACCTTGCGCTCGACCGGCCCCTTGCTGGTGGCGGGATCGCCGATCTGCTCGCAGATCGCGACCGACTCGCCGAGCTTGACCAGCCGCGCGAGGTACTGCTCGACCGACACCACCGGCACCCCCGCCATCGGGATGGGAAGCCCGGCCGACGTGCCGCGCTTGGTCAGCGTGATGTTCAACAACTTCGCGCCGCGCTCGGCGTCGTCGTAGAACAGCTCGTAGAAGTCGCCCATCCGGTAGAACAGCAGCGCGCGCGGATGCTGCGCCTTCAGGCGCAGGTACTGCTGCATCATCGGCGTATGCCGGGCGAGGTCCGCAGTCACGGCTGCGAAAGAGGTCGTGACGTCAACTGCGCCTGCGCGCAGCGGCAACGAGTGCGACGAACAGAATCGTGAACCACAACAGCGACCAGCCGGCGATCGAGAGTCCAAGGAAGGTCCACTGCACCTCGGTGCAGTCGCCGGAGCCGTGAAAGATGCGCGGCAGCGCGCGTGCCAGCGGCAGTTCGGTCAGCAGGGTCTCAAGCCCGGGTCCGCAGGACGCGAATTTCGGCGGATTGACCTGCAGCCACACGTGCCAGGCGGCGGTGCCGCCGCCGGCGAGGGCGAACAGCATCGCCGCGGCGTGCGCCATCCTGCCCGGCAGGTTCGGCAGCAGCGCGGCGACCAGCGCGAACAGCGCGACCGCGACGAACGCGTAGCGCTGCAGGATGCACAGCGGACACGGCTCCAGCCCCACCACGTGCTGCAGGTACAGCGATGCCGACAGCAGCCCCGCGATCACGATGAACACCGCGGCACAGATGCGGCGGCGCGTGCCGACAGATCGATCGACCGACGAGCTCATCCCTGCGGTGCCTTCGCCTGCGCGTCCTGCAGATGAACGTCGCGCACCATCTTGAGCAACTGTTCGTAGACCTTCGGCGCGCCGCACACGATGCGGCCGGTCTCGAGATAGCGCTTGTCGCCGAGGAAATCTCCGACCATGCCGCCGGCCTCGAGGATCAGCAGGCTGCCCGCGGCCATGTCCCACGGCGACAGCCCGAACTCCCAGAAGCCGTCGAGCCGGCCCGCCGCGACATACGCGAGGTCGAGCGCGGCGGCGCCGGGGCGGCGGATGCCGGCGGTCTCCTCCGTGATGCGCTTGAACATGCGCACGTATTCGTCGAGATGATCGAGCTGGCGGAACGGAAAGCCGGTGCCGATCAGCGCCTCGCGCAGCTTGTCGCGCCGTGACACGCGCAGCCGGCGGTCGTTCAGGAACGCGCCGCGCCCGCGCGTGGCGGTGAAAAGCTCGTTGCGCGTCGGGTCGTACACGACCGCCTGCGTGATCTGGCCGCCGTGCCGGAGCGCGATCGACACCGCGTACTGCGGAAAGCCGTGGATGAAATTCGTGGTGCCGTCGAGCGGATCGATGATCCAGGTGTAGTCGGCACCGCTTTCGGACTTGGTGGCGCCGGACTCCTCCGCCAGGATCGCATGCTGCGGGTAGGCGGTCTTCAGCGTGTCGATGATCGCGGCTTCGGCGGCGTGATCGACCTCGGTGACGAAGTCGCTGCGGCCCTTGGCCGACACGCGCACGAGGTCGAGATCGAGGCTGGCGCGATTGATGATCGCGCCGGCCTTGCGGGCGGCCTTCACGGCCGTGTTCAGCATCGGGTGCATCGGGTGGGTTGTCAAAGGAGCGGGCGGCGCGAAGCTGCCGACACGCCGCTAGACTGGCCGGCATTCTAAGGGTTCGCCCGTTCTTCTTCCGTGCCGCTGCCGAACGCAGATCGCATCCGCTTCGTGCTCGTCGCGCCGAGCCATCCCGGCAACATCGGCGCAGCCGCGCGCGCGCTCAAGACGATGGGGTGGACGAAACTCGCGGTCGTCGCGCCGAAGGCCGCGGTCTTTCACGAGCACGAGGCCGCACTCGCCTTTGCGAGCAACGCACACGACGTGCTGCGCGCGGCGACCGTGCACGCGAGCCTCGCGCAGGCGCTGTCCGGAGTCCGGCTGGCGTACGCGATGACCGGCTACGCGCGCGAGTTCGGCCCGCGGCTGATCGACCTGCGCACTGCGGTGACAGAGGCGCGCGCGGCGCTCGCCGGCGGCGACATCGCGTTCGTGTTCGGCACCGAGCGCGACGGGCTGCGCAACGAGGATGTCGAGCGCTGCCATGCGTGCGTCGCGATCCCGGCCGACGCCGAGTACGGGTCGCTCAACCTCGCGCAGGCGGTGCAGGTGGTCGCGTACGAATGCCGGCTCGCGCTCGGCACGGGCAGGGTCGCATCGCGCTTCGAGTCCGAACCTCCGGCCGCGGTCGATGCGGTCGAGGCGATGCACGCGCACCTGGAGCAAGCTCTGATCGCGCTGGGCTATCTCGATCCCGCGCAACCGAAGCGGTTGATGGCGCGCCTGCGGCGACTGTTGACGCGCGCGCAGCCGACCGCGTCCGAGGTCGACATCCTGCGCGGCATCGCCGCCTCGATCATCGCGCGCAAGAGCGAGCGGGCGGGGCAGAAGATAGTGAAAGCCCGGTCGGGCTGAGGTACCGAAGCTCTGCTGCGTGCATGCAGATCCGGTCGGATTGGCGGCGACGCTCGATAGAATCCGCGCTCGATCTTCTCCGGTACCACCGCATGTTCAGCCGCCTGCGCGAAGACATCGCCTGCATTCTCGAGCGCGACCCCGCCGCGCGCTCGACTTGGGAGGTGCTGACCTGTTATCCGGGTCTGCACGCGCTGGCGCTGCACCGGCTCGCGCATGCGTGCTGGACGCACGGACTGCGCTGGCTCGGACGCTTCATCTCGCAGGTCTCGCGCTGGTGCACCGGAATCGAGATCCATCCGGGCGCGAAGGTGGGGCGGCGCGTGTTCATCGACCACGGCATGGGCGTCGTGATCGGCGAGACCGCCGAGGTCGGCGACGAGAGCACGCTTTACCAGGGTGTGACGCTCGGCGGCACCTCGCTCGCGAAAGGGGCGAAGCGCCATCCGACGCTCGGGCGCGCGGTGATCGTCGGCGCGGGTGCGAAGATCCTCGGCGGCTTCACCGTCGGCGACGGCGCGCGCATCGGCTCCAACGCGGTCGTGATCAAGGAAGTTCCGCCCGGCGCTACCGCCGTCGGCAACCCGGCGCGCATCCTGCACAAGGAAGTCGAAGCGGCGCGCGAGCAGGCCGCCAACCGGATGGGGTTCTCCGCCTACGGCCTGTCGCAGGACGGCGACGATCCGCTGACCAAGGCGCTGCACGGGCTGATCGACCACGTGGCCGCGCAGCAGCGCGAGATCGAGCGCCTGGCCGCGGCGCTGGAACGCCACGGCATCTCCATCGCCGAGGTCACCGCCGAGGCGCCGAAGGTCGATCCGAAACAACTCGACAAGCTCGTCGATTAGATGCCGAATTCCTGCGCGACCGGCTCGCCGCCGGCAAAGCGCAGGTAGCCGCCGCGCACCGGCGTGGCATCGAAATCCCAGTCGGGCAGCACGATGCGCTGCGCCGGCGCATGGTCGAGCACGAACTCGTGCCGCGCCGGCCGGTGCGTGTGGCCGTGGATCATCAGCGTGACCCCCGCGCCGCGCAGCGCGGCGACGATCGCCTCCGGCGTGACGTCCATGATGTCGGCGGCGTTCATGCGCTTGCCGGCTTCGCTGTGCGCGCGCGCCTGGCCGATGAACGCCTTGCGCTGCGCGAGCGTGCGGCCGAGGAACTGGCGCTGGAACGCCGGATCGCGCGCCTGCGCGCGGAAGCGCTGGTACGGTTCGTCACGCGTGCAGTACGCGTCGCCGTGCGCGAGCAACGCACGCGCATTGCCGATCCTTGCCAGCGTCGGATCGGCCAGCAGGGTGGCGCCGGCGCGCTGCGCGAAGCCGCGCCCCAGCAGCAGGTCGCGGTTGCCGTGCATCACGAACACGCGACCGCCGAGGCGGGCATGATGGCCGAGCGCATCGCAGACCACCTGCGCGACCGGATCGGCCAGGTCATCGTCGCCGGCCCAGTACTCGAACAGGTCGCCGAGGATCAGCAGCTCCTTGTGGCTCGGCGCGATCCCGCGCATGAAGCGCAGGAACGCATCGAGCGTGAGCGGGTGGTCCGCGCCGAGATGCAGGTCGGAGATGAAGACCGGATCGGCCAGCGCGACGCGATCCGTCGCCGGCGCCAGCGCCGGTAGCGGATCGGTGAGGCCGGCCGGCGCGGCCACGCTCAGACGATCTCGGCGCGCTCGATCACCACGTCCTGCTCCGGCACGTCCTGGTGCATGCCGAAGCGCGTGGTGCGCACCGCCTTGATCTGGTCGACCGTGTCGAAGCCGTCGACCACCTTGCCGAACACGCAGTAGCCCCAGCCCTGCGCGGTCGGCGCGCTGTGGTTCAGGAAGTGGTTGTCGGCGACGTTGATGAAGAATTGCGCCGTGGCCGAGTTCGGGTCCGACGTGCGCGCCATCGCGATCGTGTACTTGTCGTTGCGCAGGCCATTGCCGGCTTCGTTCTCGATCGGCGCCGAGGTCGGCTTCTGCTTCATGCCCGGCTCGAAGCCGCCGCCCTGGATCATGAAGCCGTTGATCACGCGGTGGAACAGCGTGTTGCTGAAGTGGCCGGACTTCACGTACGAAAGAAAGTTGGCGACCGTCTTCGGCGCCTTGGCGTCGTCGAGTTCCAGCGTGATGACGCCGTAGTTGGTGTGCAGGCGAACCATGGATGCTCCGTTGATTTGTGACGTTGATGACTTGCGACGATGTTCCGCTGCGCCTGATGTGTCATTCCCGCGCAAGCGGGAATCCAGCCGGCCGCGGCTCGGGCTGGAGGCCCGCGTCCGCGGGCATGACACCTCGTGCCCGGCTATTTCTTCGTGACCCGCGCGGCCTTGATCACGATCGGCTTCGCAGGCAGGTTCTGGAACGGGCCGGAGGCGGTCGTGGCGACGGATTTGATCTTGTCCACCACGTCCATGCCCTCGACCACGCGGCCGAACACCGCGTAGCCGTGGCCGTCGGGCTTCGGATAGTTCAGCGCGTCGTTGTTGACGACGTTGATGAAGAACTGCGAGGTCGCGGAGTCCGGCACGCTGGTGCGCGCCAGCGCGATCGTGCCGCGGTCGTTCTTCAGGCCGTTGCCGCTCTCGAGCGGGATCGGCGCGTTGGTCGGCTTCTGCTTCAGGTCGGGGGTGTAGCCGCCGCCCTGGATCATGAAGCCGTCGATCACGCGATGGAAGATCGTGCCGTCGTAGTGCCCGCTCTTCACGTACGCGAGGAAATTCGCGACCGTCTTCGGCGCCTTGTCCGCATTCAGTTCGAGCACGATGTTGCCCTCGCTGGTTTCGAGCGTGACGCGCGGCGCCGAATCGGTTTGCGCGAAGGCCGGCAGCGCCAGCGCGAGCAGTGCGGCGGCGAAGCCGCGGCGGGAAAGAATCATCTGCTGAATCTCCTTCGTGAGGTCAGTGCAGCGCGCGCACGCGCGTGCCCAGTTCGCGCGCGAGCGCGAGCTTGGCCGGCGCGGTGCGGTCCTTCGGATCGAGGGTCGCCGCCTGCTGGTAGCTGGCGATCGCCATCGCCACGTACAGGTCGCCGAGGTTTTCGTACGCGGTGACGTAGCCGGGGTTGGCGACGATCGCCTTGCGCAACTGCTCGCGCGCCGCTTCGTACTTGCCCTGCGCGGCGTACAGCACGCCGAGATTGTTGTACGGCTCGGGCAGTTCCGGGTAGTCCTGCGTCAGACCCTCGAATGCGGCGATCGCATCCTGCGGCCGCGCGAGCTCCTGCAGGATCACGCCGCGCTGGAACCGCACCTGCGCATCGCGCGGATTGCGCGCGAGAAACGCATCGGCGCGCGCCAGCGCCGGCTGCCACTGCTGCGTGCCCATCAGCGCGGCGATCTCGGCGGCGTCGCTCTGCGGCACGGGCACCGCCGACGGCGTTTCGGTGGTCCCCTGCGCCGGCGCGCTCGGCGCGAGCGCGAACGCGGCAACGGCCAGCAGCGAGCGGAGAAGGAAAGAGGGCAAGGCGTGCGCGTGACGGGATATACTGCCAAGCCATTCTATCAACGCAATCCCGCCCGATCCGTCGATGCACACGCGGCGCTGTTGACGTTCCGTCGCTGCCTTGCGCCGCTGCATCGCGCCGTCGCCCCGACGCGCGCTCGAACTTCCGGATTGCCGACCGATGACACTGACCATCTACAACACGCTGACGCGCCAGCAGACGCCGTTCACGCCGATCGACCCGGGCAAGGTCCGCATGTACGTGTGCGGCGTGACCGTGTACGACTACTGCCACATCGGGCATGGCCGAACCTTCGTCGCGTTCGACGTCGTGCAGCGCTGGCTGCGCGCGTCGGGCTATGACGTGACGTTCGTGCGCAACGTGACCGACATCGACGACAAGATCATCAAGCGCGCCGCCGAGCGGGGCGTGACGACGACCGCGCTGACCGACGAATACACGCGCTACATGCAGGACGACCTGGCCGCGATCGGCTGCGCTGCACCGGATCACGAACCGCGCGCCACGCAGTACATCCCGCAGATGCTCGGGCTGATCGAGCTGCTGGAGAAGAACGAACTCGCGTATCGCGCGGAGGACGGCGACGTCAACTTCGCGGTGCGCAAGTTCGCGGGCTACGGCAAGCTGTCGGGCAGATCGCTCGACGATCTGCGCGCGGGTGAGCGCGTGGCGGTGGACAGCACCAAGCGCGATCCGCTCGACTTCGTGCTGTGGAAGCACGCCAAGCCGGGCGAGCCGAATTGGCCCTCCAGGTGGGGCGCCGGGCGGCCGGGCTGGCACATCGAGTGCTCGGCAATGGCGAGCGAACTGCTCGGCCGCACGTTCGACATTCACGGCGGCGGGCCGGACCTGATCTTCCCGCACCACGAGAACGAGATCGCGCAGAGCGAGGGCGCGTTCCGGCAGCCGTTCGCGCGCGTGTGGATGCACACCGGCGCGCTGCGGGTGGGCGAGGACAAGATGTCCAAGTCGCTCGGCAACTTCGTCACGATCCGCGACGCGCTGAGAAAGCACGACGCCGAGGCGCTGCGCTTCTTCCTGATCCGCTCGCACTACCGCAGCCAGTTCGGCTTCAGCGAGGACATGATCCACGAGGCGCGCGCGGCGCTCGCCCGCCTGTACATTGCACTGCGCGACACGCCGCCCGCGCCGGGCGGCGTCGACTGGAACGAGCCGCATGCGCAGCGCTTCAAGGCGGCGATGGACGACGACTTCAACACCGCGCTGGCGATCTCGGTGCTGTTCGATCTGGCGAGCGAAGTGAACCGGACGAAATCGAAGGACCTGTCGCGGCAGCTTCGCGCGCTGGGTGGGATACTCGGATTGATTCAGTCTGATCCAATTGCGTTCCTACAGGGGAGAACAGGACAGCCATCCGTTTCTGGGAGGGCGCAAGTCCGGGCGTCGACAACCGCGGAAGCAATCGGCGCAGATGGCTGGATCGCGTCCAAAATCGCTGAGCGCACCGCCGCCAAGAAGGCGAAGAACTTCGCCGAGGCCGATCGCATCCGCGCCGAGCTTGCCGCGCAGGGCATCGTGCTCGAGGACGGGCCGAGCGGCACGACGTGGCGACGGCAGTAGCTGTGGCAACGCCGATGCATTCACCACAGAGCCACAGAGGCACAGAGAAGGGCTTTCTCTGTGCCTCTGTGCCTCTGCGGTTGAACCGCCTTTGAACCCTCATGACGCAACCGCCTTACTGGTCCAGGGCCAAGCGGGCATTGGCGAAATCCGATCCGGTGCTGGCGCGCATCATCCGCCGCCATCCGCGCGTTGCGCTTGCATCGCGCGGCGATGCGTTCTCCACGCTCGCGCGTTCGATCGTCGGGCAACAGATCTCGGTGAAGGCGGCAGATGCGGTGTGGCGGCGGCTGCTCGGCGCATGTCCTGAACTCACGCCAAGCTCGATAATGCGCAAGCGCGCGGCCACGCTGCGCAACTGCGGACTGTCGGAGCGCAAGGTCGAGTACCTGCGCGACCTGGCATCGCACTTCGCCGCTGGTCGCGTCGATCCCCGGCAGATGCAGTCGATGGACGACGAGCAGGTGATCGACGCTCTTACCGACATCCGCGGCATCGGCCGCTGGACCGCGGAGATGTTCTTGATCTTCAACCTGTTACGGCCTAATGTCCTGCCGCTCGACGATCTCGGGCTGCTGCGCGCGGTGAGCCTGCATTACCTCGACGAGATGCCGACCGAACACCTGCTGAAACGCGAAGGGCGCGCGCGCGTCGAGGCGCTCGCCGCGCCGTGGGCGCCATGGCGCAGCGTCGCGACCTGGTATCTGTGGCGCAGCCTCGATCCGGTTGCCGTGGAGTACTGATGGCAAAGACGACCTTCCTTGAATTCGAGCAGCCGATCGCTGAGCTGGAAGCCAAGATCGAGGAGCTGCGCTTCGTGCAGGACGATTCCGCGGTCGACATCTCGGAGGAGATCGAGCGGCTGCAGAAGAAGAGCCAGGCGCTGATCAAGGACATCTACGCCAAGCTCACGCCGTGGCAGGTGGCGCAACTGGCGCGCCATCCGCAGCGGCCGTACACGCTCGATTACGTGAACGACATCTTCACCGACTTCCACGAACTGCACGGCGACCGCGCGTTCGCCGACGACATGTCGATCGTGGGCGGGCTGGCCCGCTTCAACGGCCAGGCCGTGATGGTGCTGGGCCACCAGAAGGGTCGCGACACCAAGGAGCGCACGCTGCGCAACTTCGGCATGACCAAGCCGGAGGGCTACCGCAAGGCGCTGCGGCTGATGAAGCTGGCGGAGAAGTTCGGCGTCCCGATCTTCACCTTCGTCGACACGCCGGGCGCCTATCCGGGCATCGACGCCGAGGAGCGCGGCCAGTCGGAGGCGATCGGCCATAACCTGTTCGAGATGTCGCGCCTCGAAGTGCCGATCATCGCGACCATCATCGGCGAGGGCGGCTCGGGCGGCGCGCTCGCCATCGCGGTGGCCGATCACGTGCTGATGCTGCAGTACGCGACCTACTCGGTGATCTCGCCCGAGGGCTGCGCCTCGATCCTGTGGAAAAGCGCGGAGAAGGCGTCCGACGCGGCCGAAGCGCTCGGCCTGACCGCGCACCGGCTCAAAGCGCTCGCCGTGATCGACAGGATCGTTTCCGAGCCGCTCGGCGGCGCGCATCGCGATCCGAAGCAGATGGCGGCGCTGCTGAAGCGCGCGCTCGGCGACAGCCTGCGCCAGTTCCAGGGCATGAAGGTCAAGGATCTTCTCGCTGCGCGCCATACCCGACTGATGGGCTATGGCAAGTTCAAGGACACCGCGACGGAAGCCTGATCCCGACGAGACGGCACTGCTCGACCAGCTGCGGCGCGCGGTCGAGAGCGCCGTCGCCGAGCCAGGCCCGCCTGCGCGCGTGCGCGGCAAGCGTGTCCCGCTGGTGCTGGCCTTCAGCGGCGGGCGCGACTCGACCGCGCTGGTCGATCTGGCCGCGCGGCTGCGCGCGGCGCGCGTGAAGAGCTTTGCCGAACTGCTGGCGGTGCACGTGCATCACGGCCTGGCGCAGCAGGCCGACGCGTGGGTCGAGCACTGCGAAGCGCTGTGCCGTTCGCTCGACGTGCCGCTCGAAATCCGGCGCGTCGCGGTCGAGCGACGCGGACGCGGTATCGAAGCCGCGGCGCGCGTGGCGCGCTACTCGGCGCTCGCGGCCGCCGCGCACGAGCATGGCGCGCAATGCGTGGTCACCGCGCACCAGCTCGACGATCGCGTCGAGACCTTCCTGATCCAGTGGCTGCGCGGTGCGGGCGTCGACGGGCTGGCGTCGTTTCCGCTGCTGCGCGAGTTCGGGCGTGACGGGCTGCAGCTCGTGCGGCCGTTCATCGAAGCGCGGCGCGCGCAGATCGACCGCTACATCGCGCTGCGCCGGCTCGACTTCGTCGAAGACCCGAGCAACACCGACACGCGCCTGCTGCGCAATGCGCTGCGCGCGCGCGTGCTGCCGGAGCTCGAGGCGGCGCGCCCGGGCTTTCGCAAGGCGGCGGCGCGCTCGATCGACCTCGTGGCCGAGGCCGCTGCCGCGCTGCGCGAAGTCGCCGCGCAGGATCTCGCGAATTGCATCGAGGACGCGCCCACCGGCATGCTGTGGCTCGAACGGCTGGGGCAACTGACGCCCGGGCGGCGCGCGCTCGCGCTGCGTGCCTGGCTGGCGGCAGCGGGCTTGGAGCCGCCGTCACGCGCGCGTTTGAACGAGATCATCCGCCAGGCGCTGACCGCGCGCGGCGACGCAAGGCTGCTGCTGCGCCTGAGCGGGCGCGAGCTGCGCCGGCATCGCGGCTTGCTGCTGCTGCGCGCGGCCGATGGCGGACTGCGCACCGGCGCGACGATCCAATGGCACGGCGAGCCCGAGGTCGCGGTGCCGTCGTGGGGCGGCGTGCTGCGTTTTGTGCCGACCGACCAAGCGGGCTTCGACCGCGACTGGCTGCGCGCGCGGCCGCTCGAATTGCGCGCGCGCGTCAGCGGCGAGCGCTTCAAGCCGCACCCGACGCGTCCGTCGAAGACGCTGAAGCGGCTGTTCCAGGACGCGGGAATCGCCGAGTTCGAGCGCGCCGCGTTGCCGCTGGTGTGGCGCGACGACCGGCTGATCTACGTCGCCGGGCTCGGCGCCGACGCGCGCCTGATCGACAGCGACGGTGCGCGCGTGCGGCTGGAGTGGATGCCCGACGCGACCTTGCTTGACATCAAGCGCTGACAGCGCCCGCGACGGCGACGGTCCTTATAATCGCGCCCTTTCCCGCTCGGCTGCGGGTGTGCACGGTTTCTCCCATGGCGCTCATCGTTCACAAGTACGGCGGCACGTCGGTCGGCTCACCCGAGCGGATCAGGAACGTGGCGAAGCGACTCGCCAAGTGGAGCCGCGCGGGGCATCAGCTGGTGGTCGTCGTCTCCGCGATGAGCGGCGAGACCAACCGCCTGATCGCGCTGGCGAAAGAAATCCAGGCCAATCCCGATCCGCGCGAACTCGACGTGGTCGCATCCACCGGCGAGCAGGTCACGATCGGCCTGCTGGCGATGGCGCTGAAGAACCTCGGATTGAAGGCCAAGAGCTACACCGGCCCGCAGGTGCACGTGCTGACCGACAGCGCGTACACCAAGGCGCGCATCATCGAGATCGACGAAAAGAAGATCCGCAGCGACCTGCAGGACGGGGTGATCGTCGTGGTCGCCGGGTTTCAGGGCGCGGACGAGTTCGGCAACATCACTACGCTCGGCCGCGGCGGCTCGGACACCTCGGCGGTGGCGTTGGCGGCGGCGTTGCGCGCCGACGAGTGCCTGATCTACACCGACGTCGACGGTGTCTACACCACCGACCCGCGCATCGTGCCCGAGGCGCGCCGGCTGCACACGATCACCTTCGAGGAGATGCTGGAAATGGCCAGCCTTGGATCGAAGGTGCTGCAGATCCGCTCGGTCGAGTTCGCCGGCAAGTACAAGGTGCCGCTGCGCGTGCTGTCGAGCCTCACCGACCCAGACATGGCGCTCGAGGAGGAAGCTCGCTCGGGCACGCTGATCACTTTCGAGGAAGATACAAAGATGGAAAAGGCCGTCATCTCCGGCATCGCCTTCTCGCGCGACGAGGCCAAGATCACGCTCACGCGCGTGCCCGACCGGCCCGGCGTCGCGTATCAGATCCTCGGGCCGATTGCAGAAGCCAACATCGACGTCGACATGATCGTGCAGAACATCAGCGTCGACGGCATGACCGACTTCTCCTTCACCGTCCACCGCAACGAGTACGCGAAGGCGATGGACGTGCTCAACACCAGGGTCAAGTCGCACGTCGGCGCGGCCGCGATCATCGGCGACCCGAAGATCTGCAAGGTCAGCGTGGTCGGCATCGGCATGCGCTCGCACGTCGGCATCGCGAGCCTGACGTTCCGCACGCTCGCGGAGGAGGGCATCAACATCCAGATGATCACCACCAGCGAGATCAAGATCTCGGTCGTGGTCGATGACAAGTACATGGAGTTGGCGGTGCGCGCGCTGCACAAGGCGTTCGGACTCGAGAACGCAGCGGCCTGAGCGGCGCTCGGTTAGACTGCGCACCGCGCGGCCGAACGAGGCCGCGCATCGACACCGGAGACGTGGCCGAGAGGTCGAAGGCACTCCCCTGCTAAGGGAGCATGCGGGCAAAAACCTGCATCGACGGTTCGAATCCGTCCGTCTCCGCCAATACCCCAGGACTGGCGCGGCTCCGCATGGAGTTGCGCAGTCCTACCCCCAGTCCTACATGCGGCCGCCGTGCTGCGCTGTCGCGTGCTTGACCTAGACCCGCACAAGCCTCGACGGGCGGCGAGCCTGTCTGCGCTTCCCAGATCGTCGCGATGGCTGCTGCGTGTCCGCCTCAAGCGTCAGTCGTGCGATCGTGCCGGACCGCGATTCGCCGTGTGCTTTGGCGATGGCATCGAGTCGCGCCAACACTCGCCTCGGAAGCGTGATGTTCACGCGCTCGGCCGCGTTGTCCAGCCGCGCAGGATCGATCTCGATGACCGCAAACGTCCAGCCGTTGTACTCAGGGTTTGCGTAATGCTTCTGCAGTTGCGCGGGTTTCGGAATCTCACCGCCATCCTCGATCACAGCGTCGATCCATGCCTCGATGGCCTCGCGCGCGTTGGCCATCGCCTCGTCCAGCGTGTCGCCGGCCGAGAAGCAGCCGGGCAGATCGGGGGCAACCACGCCCCAAGCGGTCTTTCTGGTTCCCGGTTCGATCGCGATCGTGTACTTCATCATCTGTTCCTCATTTCAGACCGGCGGTTTTCAACAGCTTGTGCGTCAGCCCTGCGCCAAGATCCTTGCGCGGATGCGGGACGCTGATATGGCCTCCGCGTTCGGGGTGCACGAACACGTGGTGCGAGCCCGCGACATTGCGCAGAACCCAGCCGGCCTTGGTGAGCCTCTTGATGGTCTCTGCGCTGGTCACCGGCCGGATGATACACACCAATACACACGAAGACTACGAGCTGCCCGTGTCCGAGCCTGACCAGTCGCGAGGCGAACATCCGAAGCCCGTCGCCGCTGCCATCGTCGGCACAGGAATCACCGCCCCCACGGAAAGCTCGCGCGGGACGCGAGCCGCCCCCCGCCCTGGCCAAGCGCTTCGGCGATTCGCAGCCCCTCGTTCCACTTGGCCATCCGTTCCGAGCGCGCAAACGATCCGACCTTGAGCTGCTTCACGCCCCAACCGACGGCCAGATGCACGATCGTCACGTCCTCGGTCTCCCCCGAGCGCGCGGAGACGATCGACTCCCAGCCGGCCGCGCGTGCGGCGTCGAGCGCCGCTTTCGTCTCCGTCAGCGTGCCGGCCTGGTTCGGCTTGAGCAGCGCGGTGTTGCACGTGCCGCTCGCTGCCGCCTGCGCAATGCGCGCCGCCGACGTGCAGATGAAGTCGTCGCCGACGACTTCAACCTTCGATCCCGCCGCGGCGGTGAAGCGCGCCCACGCGTCGGCGTCGTCTTCCGCCAGCGGATCCTCGATCGCCACGATCGGATAGCGGCGCAGCCACCCGAGCAGCAGGTGTGCGAGTTCGTCGGAGCCGATCTCGCGCCCCTCGCGCGCGAGGCGATAGCGGCCGGCGCGGCCGAAGTCGGTGGCGGCGATGTCGAGCGAGATCGCCATCTCGTCGCCCGGCCGCAGGCCCGCCGCTTCGATCGCGCGCATCAGAACGTCGAGCGCCTGCTCGTTGGTTGCGAACGCGGGCCACCAGCCGCCTTCGTCGGCCACGCCCTGCAGCAGCCCCGCGTCGGCCATCAGCCGACCCGCGGCGCGGTAGACCTCGGCGGTCCAGTCGAGCGCCTGCGCGTAGTCGCCGGCGCCGACGGCGATCACCATGAAGTCCTGCACGTCGACGCGCCGGCCCGCGTGCGCGCCGCCGCCGAAGATCTGGATCTCGGGCAGCGGCAGCAGCGCCGCGCGTTCCTGCGCCAGATGGCGCCATAGCGAAACGCGCTGCGCAGCGGCGGCCGCATGCGCGACCGCCATCGAGGTCGCGACGATCGCGTTGCCGCCGAGGCGCGACCTGTTCGGAGTACCGTCCGCCGCGATCAACGCGGCATCGACCGCAGCCTGGTCGGCGGCGTCGCGGCCGGTGAGCAGCTCGGCGATCTCCCCGTCGACCGACGCCAGCGCGCCGCGCACGTCGTAGCCGCCGAAGGCCGTGCCGCCGTCGCGCCGATCGACCGCTTCCGCGCTGCCGGTCGATGCGCCGGCCGGTGCGATCACGCGGCCAATGCCGCCGGCCGTGCGCACCTCGACCTCGATCGTCGGCCGGCCGCGCGAGTCCCACACGCGGCGGCCGTGCACGGATTCGATGCGCGTCTTCATGTTGCGAGTTCCCTTCTCCATGCGTTGCGCACGTCATCCAACAATGCGGGCGGCGACTGCAGCAGCGATCGCGCACAGCGACGAACGTGGTTGCGATCGGCCTCGTCGGTCACGTATTCGACCGGCGACTTGCCGTCGACGCGCGCGAGAAAAAGGCCCGGCAGCAGCGTGGCGGCGCGCCGCTCGAGCTCCGCCGGCGGTTCCCAGTCGATACCAACGCGATACGCGTCCGCGAGCGCATCGAAGCAGGCGAAGTACCCGTCGCGCGCGCCCGGGGTCCACAGGCATTTGAGCAGCAGATGGTTGAGGCAGAACGCCAGATCGAACGCGGGATCGCCGATGCACGCGCATTCGGCATCGAGGAACACCGGCCCGCGCGGGCCGAGCAGGATGTTCTTCGGGCTCACATCGCCGTGGACCATCGCGATGCGCGTGTCCGCCGTGCGCCGGCTCAACGCGAACAGCGCTTGGGCGAGATCGGGATGGCGCTGCGCGGTGGCCTCCAGGTAGGGCGACAGCCGGATCGCGTGGAAGATGTCCGCGCGCGGAAAGCGCCGCGCAACCACGGCGTCGTGCGCGCTGGCCGAGTGAATGCGTGCCAGCCGGCGGCCGACCTCGGCCGAGGCGCTGGCATCCGCGCGGCCCGCACGCAGCTCTGCCTTCCACAGCCGGTGCTGCTCGGGCGCGAGGTAGTCCATCGCGAACAGCATCGCGTCGGCGTCGTGCAGCAGCACGCGCGGCACGGCGTCGGGGACGATGCCGTGCGCGATCTCGTACCACGCGACCTCGAACGCGTTGCGCTCGATCGGTGCGGTCCAGTCGGCGGCGACCTTCAGCTTCGGCAGCGCGCGCTTGACGCAGAACACGCGCGTACTCGTCGTGACCTTCCAGATGTCCGACGACACGCCACCGGCGAGCGCCTCGAAGCGCGCCGATGCCGCGCGTTCGATCAGACCGGCGCGGAGCAGCGCGTCGACCATCGATGGATCGGGTGCAGATGCGTTCATCAGGTTCGTTCGACCGAAACCACGCATCCTCGTCGCCCCGGCGCAGGCCGGGGCCCAAGTTGCGGCCCTCCAAATTGGGCCCCCGCCTGCGCGGGGGCGACGGACGTTCGGAAACGCCGTATCGCTGCGGCCGCAAGGCTATCATCGCGCGCCGTGCCACCGCCGTATCGACTCTCTCCGTGATGAGCGCGGGTTCCTCCGCGCCGCCGTCACAGCACACGTTGCGCGGCGTGCTGATGATCATGACGGCGGTGGCGATGTTCACGCTGCTCGACACGATCGCCAAGTACCTGGCGCGCTTCTATCCGGTGCCGGGCATCGTGTGGGCGCGCTACGCGTTCCATCTGCTGCTGGTCGTGCTGTTCCTCGCGCCGCGGCTGCGCGGGCGGCTGGTGCGCACGCGGCGGCCCGGTCTGCAGATCGTGCGCGGCGTGGTGCTGGCGGCATCGAGCATGTTCTTCTTCAGCGCGCTGAAGTTCATGCCGATGGCGGAAGCCTCGTCGATCACCTTCATCGCGCCGGTGCTGGTGACGCTCGGCGCCGCCGTGCTCCTGAAGGAGAAGGTGGAATCCGCGCGCTGGGCCGCGGTGTGCGCGGGCTTCATCGGCGTGCTGATCATCATCCGGCCCGGCAGCGGCGTCTTCAGTCCGGTGGCGCTGCTGCCTCTGGGCACGGCCGCGTGCTTCGCCGCGTACCAGGTGCTGACGCGCAAGCTCGCGGGCGTCGAGAGCCCGTACACGACGCTCTTCTACTCCGGGCTGGTCGGCACGGTGATGCTCGCGGTCGTGCTGCCGTTCGCGTGGGTGGCACCGGCCACGCCGACGCACGCGGCGCTGCTGGTGCTGATGGGCCTGATCGGCGGCGGCAGCCACCTGATCCTGATCCGGGCCTACGAGCACGCGCCGGCCTCGCGGCTGGCGCCGTTCTCGTACACGCAGCTCGGCTGGGTGCTCGTGGCCGGCTACGTGGTCTTCGGCGACTTTCCGGACGGCTGGTCGCTCGCCGGCATCGCGGTGATCGCGGCAAGCGCGATCTACATCGCGACCCACCAGCGCTTCAGCGCGCGGCGGGGCGACTAGCGCGCGGGACGCAGTTCCAAGCCCGCCGCGGTCTGCCGGATCTCCAGCGACTGCAGCAGCGACATGCCGAGCAGCGGCTGCGCGAGCGCCGGCAGCGCGGTGACCTTCAAGTCGTCGGCGATGAAGGGCCCGAACGCCAGCCGCGCGACCCGGACCGCGTAGCCGGTCGTCTGCCCGTTGGCGGTGTTCGACACCACGTCCGGGCCGGATTCGTGGCCGAGCCGGCGCGCCAGTTCGGCCGGAATCGCCACACCGGTGGCGCCGGTGTCGATCATGAACTGCACGCGCTCGCCGTCGATCATGCCTTCGAGGTAATAGTGTCCGTCGGCCGCGCGCGGAATGAAGACCCCGCCGCCGGCGAGCGGTTGCGCGTTGCCGGGCCCGGCCGCCGTCGGCGCGCTCGACAGCACCGGCCGGTCGGAGGTGCGCAGCGCGAAGCCGCTCGGGTGCTGCGCGTCAGGCTCAATGTGCACCGCGAGCGACGAGGTGGCGACGATCTGGATGCCGTTGGTAATTGTCGTCCGCTGCTCGCGCAGGAAGGTGCCGGTCGCCGCGCACCACGCGGCGCCGTTGCGCAGCCGACAGCCGTAAGCGCCGACCGGCACCGGCACGGACGAGGTCTGGTTCGCCGGCACCGCGATGGTCATCACCACGCGCTCGCCGGACAGCAGGTCGACCATCCGATCCACGGGCGTGCGGTTGACGAACTGCGTGGTCGAGACCGCGGCAGCTCCGCGCGCGCTCGCGTCGGTGGCGGCCAGGCCGGCGGGCGGAAACGGATCGGCACAGGCCGGATTCAGCCGCTGCAGCAGTCCGGCCGCGGGCGGTGCCGCACTGGGCGACCGCTCGCGCCACAGGATCGCGCCGAGCACTGCGAGCACGAGCACGAGCAGCAGCAACCGTCCGCCGCCGCTTCCGGCGGACGACGGCCGAACCGACCTCGGATTGCGATCGCGCTGCGCGTCGAGGTCCTGCATGCCCATTGGACGTCTTTCGTCGAGTCGATCGGACCGAGCTTAGAGGACCGCCCGCCGCTGCGTGGATCGGCCATCCGGCGGTACGCGCGGCCGAACCCTGCCGATTCGCAATGTGCCGCCGCGCTGAACCCATAAGGCGGGCGCTCTGGGATCAACGAGAGGGTGACGATGAATGTGCTGCACGATCCGCCGGCCAACAAGGGCACCGCGTTCTCGCTCGAGGAGCGCGAGCGGTTCGGCCTCACGGGCTTGCCGCCGCCGCGTGTCGAGGACATCGCCGAACAGGTCACGCGCGTGCTGGCCTCGGTGCGCGCGCGTTCGACGCCGCTGGAGAACCATTGCGCGTTGGCCGCGCTGCGGAACGAGAACGAAACGCTCTCTTTCCGGGCGCTGACCGACAACCTCGCCGAGCTGGTGCCGATCGTCTACGCGCCGACGGTCAGGCAGGCGTGCGCCAATAGAGCCGAATCCACGAACCCCCGCGCGGGCTGTACCTGACGCCGCGCGAGCGCGGCCGCATCCGCGACGTGCTGCGGCGCCGGCTGCGGCAGGAGGCCGGGATCATCGTCGTCACCTATGGCGGCCGCATCCTGGGGCTGGCGACCTCGGCGCCAACAGCATGGGGATCCCGACCGGCAAGCTGGCGCTGTAGGTGGCGTGCCCCGGCGTCGATCCGGCGTGCTGGTCCAGTTGGAGGACTTTGCCAACGTCAACGCGTTCAGGCCGCTGGCGCGCTATCGCGACCGCGTGCCGTCGTTCAACGACGACATCCAGGGCACCGGAGCGATCGGGCTGGCGGGCGAGGCGAACATCGGCATCGGCACCATCGTCGCCGCGACGCTCGAGCGCGCGGGTCTGTCCGCGAGCGGAGCGCGGCGGCGCTGCTGGTTCATCGACAGCAAGGGGCTGGTGACGACGCTGCGGACCGATCTCGCGCCCCACAAGCGGCGGTTCGCGCAGGACCACGTGCCGCTGCCCGACCTGCGCGTTGCGGTGGAGGCGATCCGGCCGCCGTTCCTGATCGGTGCCGGCGGACAGGCGGGCGCCTTCACCGAACCGGTGCTCGCCGCGATGGCGCGGCTGAACGAGCAGCCGGTGATCTTCGCGCTCTCCAACCCGACCGCGAAGGCGGAGTGCACGGCCGAGCAGGCCTATCGCGCCACTCAGGGGCGGGCGATCTTCGCCAGCGGCAGCCCGTCCGCGCCGGTGACGCTGGAAGGCAGAACGTTCGTGACCCCGGGCAGGGCAACAACTTGCACGTCTTTCCCGGCGTCGGACTCGCCGTGCTTGCCTGCGGGCTGACGCGCGTCACCGACGAGATGTACTTCGCCGCCGCGCAGGCGCTCACCGGGCAGGTCACCGGCGGCTGGATGCATCTTCCCGCCGGCGTCCCGGATGGGCGACGTCGCCGCAGCGGTGGCGACGGCCGTGGCCGAGGTCGGCTACGCGCAAGGCCTGGCGCGCAGCACGCGGCCGGCGGATCGCGGCGCGCACATCCGCGCCGGCCGGTACGACGCGCGCTCTGCGGATGCGCAGGGTAATGCGCCCGAAGCCCCTGCTGGGTCAATGTGTGCCGCCGGCGCAGTGGCAACCTGACGGCGAAGGAAGCCTGATTGTCAAGGAGTCGATCATGGAAAAAGTCTGGCTGAAGGAATACCCGCCGGGAATCCCCGCCGAGGTCGACGTCAACGAGTACGCGTCGCTGAAGGAAATCGTCGAGAAGACCTGCGCCCGCTTCGCCGATCTTCCGGCCTACGGCAACATGGGGCATTCGATCACCTTCCGCGAACTCGACCGCGCCAGCGGCGCGTTCGGCGCTTACCTGCAGAAGGTCGTCGGCATGAAGAAGGGCGAGCGCATCGCGATCATGCTGCCGAACCTGCTGCAGTACCCCGTCGCCCTGTTCGGCGCGCTGCGCGCCGGGCTGACGGTGGTCAACACCAATCCGCTGTACACGGCGCGCGAGCTGGAGCATCAACTCAAGGACTCCGGCGCGACCGCGATCCTGGTGCTGGAGAACTTCGCCGGCACGCTGCAGCAGGTGCTCGGCCGCACGCAGGTGCGCACGGTGATCACCACGCAGGTCGGCGACATGTTCCCGGCCGTCAAGGCGTTGATCACCAACCTGGTCGTCAAGCACGTGAAGAAGATGGTGCCGCAGTGGCACATCGCGAACACGATCTCGTTCCCGGCCGCGCTGCGCCTGGGGCGCGAACACGCGCTGGCCGACGCGCAGCTCGGTCACGACGACATCGCGTTCCTGCAGTACACCGGCGGCACGACCGGCGTAGCCAAGGGCGCGATGCTGACCCACGGCAACATGGTCGCCAACGTCGAGCAGGTGGCGGCGTGGATCGCACGCGACCTGCAGGAGGGCAAGGAGACGGCGATCATTCCGCTGCCGCTTTATCACGTCTACGCGCTGACGACCAACCTCGTCTTCATGCGCATCGGCACGCACACGGTGCTGATCACCAACCCGCGCGACCTGCCCGCGTTCATCGCCACGCTGAAGAAGACGCCGTTCACCGCCATCATCGGCGTGAACACGCTGTACAACGCGCTGCTGAACGCACCCGGGTTCAACGAGTTGAACCTCAAGTCACTGAAGCTCACGTCGGCCGGCGGCATGGCCGTGCAGCGTGCGGTGGCGCAGCGGTGGAAACAGGTCACCGGCGTGCCGATCGTCGAAGGCTACGGGCTGACGGAAACGTCGCCGGTGGTGATCGCCAACCCGCTGAACATCAAGGACTGGACCGGAACAATCGGGCTGCCGATTCCGTCGACCGAGGCCGCCGTGCTCGACGACAACGGCAACATCGTCGCGCCCGGACAGACGGGCGAGATCTGCATCCGCGGACCGCAGGTGATGAAGGGTTACTGGAAACGGCCCGACGAAACCGCCAAGGTCTTCACCGCGGACGGCTGGTTCCGCACCGGCGACATGGGGATCATGGACGAGAAGGGCTACTTTCGCATCACCGACCGCAAGAAGGACATGATCATCGTGTCGGGCTTCAAGGTATTCCCAAACGAGATCGAGGACGTGGCCGTGATGCACCCCGGTGTGCTGGAGGCGGCGGCGATCGGCGTGCCCGACGAGAAATCGGGCGAGGTGGTCAAGATCGTCGCGGTGAAGAAGGATCCGGCGCTGACCGAGGCGGATCTGCTCGCGCACTTCAAGCAGCACCTGACCGGCTACAAGGTGCCCAAGCTGATCGAGTTCCGCACCGAGCCGCTGCCGAAGACCAACATCGGCAAGATCCTGCGCCGCATGCTGCGCGAGCCGGCCGCGAAACCGGCGGCCGAGCGCCAGCCCGGGAAGGAGGCCGCGACCGCGAGCTGAGTTCACGAGCGGGCGCGCGGCTCCGGTATACTTCGCCGCCTCGCGCCCGTAGCTCAGTTGGATAGAGTACTTGGCTACGAACCAAGGGGTCGTGGGTTCGAATCCTGCCGGGCGCGCCACTCTCAAAACGGGCTGATTTCACGATCAGCCCGTTTGCTTTTCAGGGGCCGGGGGTTCATCAGGGGTTCAGTCGGAGGCCAACGCTGCGGGTGCTTGAGAGGTTCTGCGCTTCAGTGAACCCGCGCCGGCTTAGACCGGCATCGCGTCGCCAACGCGCCGCCGCGCCTTGATCGGCTTCACCGCGGCGAGTCGCTCCGGGTGCTGGCGCAGCTCCCAAAGGTCGAGCGCCTCCTGCATGCGCAGCCAGCTCTCGGGCGAGTGGCCGAGCGCCTTCGCGATGCGCGCGGCCAGCTCGACCGTCAACCCGCGCCGCTCGCGCAGCAGTGCAGACAACGTGACGCGATGCACGCCGAGCAGATCGGCGAATTCGTTCTGCGTCAGCCGCAGCGCCGGCAGCACGTCTTCGCGCAACACGGCGCCCGGATGCGTCGGGCGCCGCTTCGGATCGCGCAGAGTCTTCATCAGTGGTAGTCCTCCAGGTCAACGTCGATCGCGTCGCCGCTCTCGAACCGGTAGGTGAGGCGCAGATTGCCGGAGACGGCGACCGCATAGGTCCCGGCGCGGTTGCCCTTCAGCGGATGCCAGCGCCAGCCGGGCGTGTTCATGTCTTCCGGTTTCGTTGCGCTGTCCAGCCGGTCGAGCATGCGTTCGATGCGGGCCGCGCTGTGCGCCGGAATGCCACGCAAATCGCTGCGCGCGAAGAACCGCTCCAAGCCCTTATGTCGAAATCGTCGGATCATCGTATGTAGCGACTCACGCTACATTGTAGCGTCTGGCGCTACATCGGCCGCAAGCGCCATCTGCCGCGGACGCGCGCCGCCCGTCAGGCTGTGCTCGACCCCAGGTGCCGCAGCCGCAGCGCCAGCTCGCAGGCCTCGGCGGTCGCCGCGTTGTTCGGCTCCGCGCTGCCCGCTTCGGTCAGCGACACGGCGAGCGGCAGCGAAGGCGTATGCATCAACTCGCCGGGACGCCAGACGCCATCGCGCAGGCGGATCGTCTTGACGGCGAGCAACGAGTAGATCAAGCCGACTGTGCCCGGTTCAGGAACTCGACGATATCCAGATGCGGGTCGGCGCGGCGTGCGGCGACCCAGCGCAGCGTGAGGACCTCGGCCCGAAGCTGCCACCGCGCCCGCCCTGCGCGCCAGCTTGCGCGGTTGATCGCCTCGCGCTCGCACCGTGCCAGTCGCGGCCACTGCAAGCGCCCGGCGTGGTCGCGGTCGAGCACCGCCGCGCAAAGTGAGTTGACTTCGTCGAGTGTCAGGCCGGCCCCGTGCAAGCGCGTGCTCGACGCGCCGTCGGAGGGGCCGTCGCGCCGACCTCGATCGGCGCCCGTGGCCGGCATCGGTCGGGAGCGTGAACGCCGGACCCGTTGCGCTGCTATGCCGGCCGACTCGCTGCGCAGGTGTTCGGCGCTCCCAGGAGGAGACAACATCATTCTTCGCGGGCCGCGGTCAGCCGGATGCGGCTAACCGGATGCGGCTAATCGCATGCGGCGCGCTCATTCTTGAGCGTCGATCACGCGCCCGAATTGCGATACAGGCCGCGCCAGTCGAGCACGCCGGCGCCGTAATCCAGGCGAACCTTGAACTCCATGCCGTCGACGTCCCAGCCTTCGCGCAGGAGGATCTGCGGCCCTTGCGCCTCTTCGAGGTAGGCGAATTCGATGGTGTCGATCACGTTCGGATCGCTTGCCAGATACCACGCGGTCGCACTCTTCGCGTCCAGGCGCGGATCGACGATCAGCGTCAACTGGCCCGAGAATGGATTGACGCTGCTCGCCTGATTCGCCGCAAGCTGCGTGAGGTACTGCTCGGCCACCGTTTCAAGCGCCGCCGGCGTGACCAGGTACTTCGGCCGCGCATCGATCGGCGTGGACTTGTCGAGTCCCTTCTGCAGCCGCATCGCCTGCCGCGCGGCGCCCAGTGTCGTGACGCTGATCGCGCCGCCGCTGCTGGCTAGGTTGCCGTGATTCGCATGGAAGAGCGCCGTGCTGTCGGCCGCCATCGTCGGACCGGCGCCGCTGTTCTGCGTCAGCAGGTTGACGAGCTGTTACGCCTCGAACTCCGCTGAAGCGCGGCCCAGCTTGGTGGCTATGTCGGCGAAGGCGCCCAGGTCATCGTTGACGATCGCCTGCCGCGACAGGGGGATGATCTTGCCGTAGCTCGCCAGCGAATACGACTCGGCCGCCTCCGCCATGGCGCCGTACTTGAACACGCCGCCTTCGTTGACCTTCTCCAGCGTGGGCGCCTCGCCGAGCTGTACGCGGGTCTTGGCGCGGAAGTCGCGTGCGGTCGTCTGCCTGGCGATCTGGCGGATGCCGCCGCTGTAGCTTTGGTATCCGGCGCGCAGGAAGCGCTCGCCGGTTCCCTGCAGCAGGATCGGAAAGTCGCTCGTCGTCATCGCGCGTTCGATGATCTGGTTCTTGCTTAACAGGAACGTCGTGCGAACGCCGCAGGCTTCCAGACACTCGCGCGCCATGTCGGTGAGGGTGAGTCGCACGTAGGGCCGCGCCTGCTCCGACGGCGCCGGGCCACCGTGCCGGGCGCGCCAACTATTCAAGGGGTTGCACTGATGCAGCCCCTTTTTCTTTGGCAGGCTGTGACGGATCTGTGCCGTGGAACCAAGAGGCCGCGGCTTTCGATTCTGTCGAGCGCACGAAGTGTTTCAAGGGCTTGTGGACATGCGCGCTTCCGTCGTTTGAGCGGCTGTGCCGTGGCTTTGCGCGCGATTCAAGGGGTCGTCGTCTCGCATCCGCCCTGGGGGCGCTACTGAAGCAAGGAGGAAGGCGTTTTGTCGCTGCGGTGCTTCCTGGCCGGCAATCGCCGCGCGTGATGTCGAGCTGCTCAGGCGGATGGTCACGGGGAGGCCGCCCGCTCGGGCGACGCGTTCGAAGTCGGCGAGATGACTCGTCCCGCGTCGATCGTCGAATCGGCCGTTCGTTACCGTCATTCCGTGGGGCGAACCACGGACCGCAATTGCTCCCCACAATGGTAGTACGGTAAAATCCCGTACATATGATTCATGGAGGCGATCATGTCCGCAGCAGCCCGATTCGATCTGAAGATGGATCCGGATGAAAAGATCATCGTCGCCAAGGCAGCGGCGCTGATGGGCACGACCATGGCCGGTTTCGTTCGGGCCGCGGCGAAGGAAAAGGCGCAGGATCTCCTGCAGCGCGAGATGAGAGTCTCGCTGACCCCGCGAGATTTCGAGCTGTTCACAAAGGCGCTCGACTCGGCGTTCAAACCCAATCCGGCACTCAAGGAGGCATTGAGCCAGGCGCGGCGTAGGGTTCGACGTGCTTGAAGAGCAGGTCCTGAACCCTGCCGTCCATGACCGGCAGGGTTTCGACTGCGGTGTGCCGGCCTTGAATGAATACCTGCAGCGCTACGCGGAGCAGCATCGGCGCAAGGGAATCAGTGCTGCGTACGTTCTGGTCGATTCGGCTGCCGCGTCGCTTGTCCTGGGCTACTACACGCTCAGTGCCGCCGAGGTCGACGTGGCGCGGCTCGCGGACGTGGATCGCAAGCGGCTGCCGCGTTTTCCCGTGCCGTGCTTCCGGATGGGACGCCTGGCCTGTCGAATCGATCAGCGAGGCCGCGGATTGGGCAAGCTGCTCGTTGGTTGTGCGGTGGATCGGTGCCTGACGGCGCGAGAGCACATTGCGGCCTATGCATTGATCGTCGACGCAAAGGACGAGGCCGCCAAGCGTTTCTACCAGCACTTCGGATTCAAGGCCCTGATGGATCGAAGCTTGACGTTGTACTTTCCGCTCGGTCGTTGACGCGCTGTTGTTCGGCATCGAACGTGTCGCGGTGCAATTGGGTGTGCCATGAATGTGTCTTGGACAGACTGTTTTCGATCACGGCAAGCACTGCAAGCTGCTGACTTGTAAAGACCAACCATCGGACCTTGCCGCCTACGAACCAAGGGGTCGTGGGTTCGAATCCTGCCGGGCGCGCCAGCCATTCAAGGGGTTGCAGTGATGCAGCCCCTTTTTCATTGCTGACGCGTCGCCCTCGGCGGGCGCCTCGACCGCCCGATGTCCGAGCGCACCCGTGCCGCTGCAAGACACAGATCCCCGAGGCGGAGCGTTCCCCCCCGGCCGCCACCGCGCGGTCGAGGTTGATAATCGAGCGACCGATTTCGCTGATCCGGAATTCAGGAGAGGGCCAGGTTGGCTGACGACGACGTGCGCATCGAACGTGCGGGCCGCATGCTGCGCGTGACTCTGAACCGGGCCGACAAGCACAACCCGCTGTCGCGCGCCGTGCTGGCGCGGCTGCGGGAGATCTTCACCGCGGCGCGCGACGAGCCCGACCTCGCCTGCGTCGTTCTGCGCGGTGCCGGCGACCGATACTTCGCGGCAGGCGGCGATCTGCGCGACCTGTCGAACGTGCGTACCGGGGCCGATGCGCGCACGATGGCGACGGAAGCGCGCGCCGCGCTCGACGCGATCCGCGAGTTTCCGCTTCCCGTCGTCGCGTTCGTCAACGGGGACGCGCTCGGCGGCGGCGCCGAGCTCGCGCTTGCGTGCGACCTGCGCGTGATGCGCGAAGGCGCGCATATCGGCTACATCCAGGGTCGCCTGGCGATCACATCGGGATGGGGCGGCGGCCCCGATCTGGCCGCGCTGGTCGGCCCCGCGCGTGCGCTGCGCATGACTGCGCGCTGCGAGCTGGTTGCGGCGACGACCGCGCTCAAATGGGGACTCGCCGACGCGCTGGCGCCCGACGGCACCGGCGAGGCGGCGCTGAAGGATTTCATCGCGCCGATACTCGGGCAGTCCGCCGCCGTGCTGCGCGGCTTCAAGGCGATCGCGCTGGCGGCGCGCCGCGGCGTGCCGTACGAGGATCGGCGCAGGATCGAGCAGGAGCACTTCGTCGCCACTTGGACCCACGCGGATCACTGGGCCGCCGCCGAGCGCCTGCTGGCGCGCGGCAGGTGATCAACGAAGCAGCGCGGAGTTGCCGACGTCCATCCGGAAGCGACTTCGAGGCCAGCGCGCACCAGCGGCCGATCCGCTTCGGACGACGCGCCATTGACGCCGGCAACGCATCCATTTCACCGGTCTTTCCTGCGCATCTCTATTTAATCGGGCCCGCGCGCCGCGTCCAGAATCCAGAGCTGATCGAGACGCGGCGCACGGCAATCGAAGAAAGCGGATCGAGAGGAGCGAGCACCTGATGTCGGCCATTCCGCAGCGAGCGATTGCAGTTCCCGCCCGCGCCGAGTCACCGCACTCGGACGGGTTCTTCGCGCATCACGGGATGTGGGCGCCCGGCGTGCGGATGTTCCGCAGCCTGCGCTTCGCCGCCAAGGCCGCGATCATCTCGATCGTGTTCGTGCTGCCGGTCGCCGTGCTGCTCGGCTGGCAACTGAAGTTGCAGTTCGATCAGTCGATGCAGGCGCGGATGGACGCGACGCGACAGCACGTCGAGATCGCGCACGGGTTGATCGCCTGGGCGCACGCGCAGGAAACCGGCGGGCGCATGACGCGCGAGCAGGCGCAACAGGTGGCGCGCGACGCCGTCGCGCACCTGCGCTACGACGGCAACGAGTATTTCTGGATCAACGACATGCAGCCGCGCATGGTCATGCATCCGTTCAAGCCGGAACTCGACGGCAAGGACCTGTCCGGCATGAAGGATCCGAACGGTTTGGCGCTGTTCAACGCCTTCGTCGCCACGGTGCGCCAGAGCGGGGAGGGCTTCGTCGCTCATCAGTGGCCCAAGGCGGGAGCCGAAATGGCGGCCGACAATATCTCGTACGTGAAGGGCTTCGCGCCTTGGGGCTGGATCGTCGGCTCGGGCGTCTACGTCGGCGACCTGCGCGAT
This sequence comes from Pseudomonadota bacterium, assembly GCA_029778535.1. Classification (GTDB taxonomy): domain Bacteria; phylum Pseudomonadota; class Gammaproteobacteria; order Burkholderiales; family Burkholderiaceae_F; genus JAKOQB01. The sequence goes on from JAKOQB010000178.1 coordinate 84,053, forward strand.
GCCGCGCTGCGCCGTGTCGTCTGGTACGGCGCGCTCATCTGCGTCGGGCTGCTGATCGCCGGCTACCTGTTCCGCAGCTTCTACCTCGTGATGGACGGCGGGCTCAAGGAGACCCGGCGCCATTTGCGCGCGATGACGGCCGGGGATCTCACCACGTCGCCGTCCCCGTGGGGCAGGGACGAACCCGCGCAGCTGATGCATGAGCTGCACCGGATGCAGGAAGCGCTGCGCTCGATCGTTGCGAACGTGCGCGGCAACAGCGACACGATCGTGCGCTCGAGCGCAGAGATCGCCAGCGGCGCATCCGACCTGGCGGCGCGTACCGAACAGGTGGCGGCCAACGTCGAGCGGTCGGCCGCGTCGGTGGAGCAGATTGCAGCGATGGTGAGGGCGACGTCGGAGCACACGGACGAGGCGTCGCGCATGGCGCGGCAGAACGCGCGCGTCGCCACCGAGGGCGGCCGCGTGATGCGCGACGTGGTGGCGACGATGGAAGGCATCCATGCGTCGTCGGCGCAGATCGGCGAGATCATCGGCACGATCGACGGCATCGCATTCCAGACCAACATCCTGGCGCTGAACGCCGCGGTCAAGGCCGCGCGCGCCGGCGATCAGGGGCGCGGCTTCGCGGTGGTCGCGGGCGAAGTGCGCATGCTGGCGCAGCGCTGCACGGAGGCGGCCAAGCAGATCAAGGCGCTGATCGGCAGCAGCGTGGAGAAGATCGAGGCCGGCACCGGCATCGTCCGCACCGCGGGCACCACGATCGCGGACATCATCGCGTCGTCGCAGCGGGTCAGCGATCTGCTGGGCGAGATCGCCACCGGCGCGCGCGAGCAGAGCATGGGCATCGGCCGGATCGGGCAGGCGATGCGGGATCTCGACCGGATGACACAGCACAACGCCGCGCGGGTCGAACAGACCGCGGCGGCGGCTGCGGCGATGAACGATCAGGCCAACGCGCTGGCGGCCGCGGTGGCGCGGTTCCGCCTGCCGCAAGGCCCCTGATCGATGCGCTGCTTCAAAGCGCATCCGGCGGCGCGACGCTCAAGCGCGCCGCCCACGGCAGCAGCGCCGGCATGATCGTCGGGTGCAACTCGACGCCTTCCGCGAGCTGACGGCGCCGACGCGCGAGGCCGCGCTCGCCGGGCAGCCGGACCGGCGCGGTGGGATCGATGGGCGGGTTGTCGCGGCACTGCTGCGCGATGTGTTCCTTCTGGCGCACGAACGCGTCGAGGCCACCGAACGCATCCGGATCGAGCGCCTGCACGAACACCGTCGCACCCCAGCCTTCCTTCGCGTCGGCGCGGCCGAATCCGGCGAGCCCACCCGTCAGCGCCTCGATCATCAGCGCGAGCCCATAGCCCTTGTGGCCGGCGTCGAGTCCGCCGAGCGGCAGGATCGTTCCCGGCGGACTGGCGTACATCACCGCAGGATCGGCCGTCGGACGGCCCGACGCATCGAGCAGCGATGGGTACGCGAACGCAGCCTTCGCCTGATGCCGGCGCGCGACCATGCCGTTGGTCGTGATCGACGCCGACACGTCGATCAGTACCGGATCGCCCGCGGTCGGAAAACCGGCCGCGAGCGGATTCGGCGTGAACACCGCGCGCGTGCCGCCGAACGGCGCCACGCTCGCCGAGTTGGGATCGGAACTCGCGATCAGCAGCGCCATCTTCTGTTGCGTAGCGCGCAGCAGGTACGCGGCCAGGCAGGCGATGTGGTGGCTGCGGCGGATCACTATCGTCGCGCTGCCCAGGCTGCGCGCGCGCACGAGCGCGGCGTCGACCGCGCGCACCATCAGCCACGGGCCGGGCAGACGGTGGCCGTCCCACAGCGCGACCGCCGGCCGGTCGCTGACGATCTCGAGGTCGCCATCGCGGCGCATCGCGCCGCGCTCGAGCTCGCCCAGATACGCGGCGAGCAGGGCCAGCCCGTGGGTGTCGTGGCCGAGCAGGTCGCCTTCGAGCAGCACGTCGGCCACGGTTGCGGCGCGCTCTTCGGCCAGTCCAACGCGCTGCAGCAGCGTGCCGGCGAAGCCGCGCAATTGATCGAAGCGGTAGCGCGACATCGCGGATCAGTACGTTGCCCGGCCGCCGGACAGATCGAACACCGCACCGGTGGAGAACGAGCATTCTTCGGTCGCGAGCCACGTGACCATCGCCGCGATCTCCTCCACGGTGCCGAAGCGTCCCAGCGGAATCTTCGACAGCATGAAATCGATGTGCTGCTGCGTCATCTGCGCGAACATGCCGGTGCGCACCGCGGCGGGGGTCACGCAGTTGACGCGGATGTTCGTGTTCGCCAGTTCCTTGCCGAGCGACTTGGTCAGCGCGATCACGCCGGCCTTCGACGCGCTGTACGCGCTGGCGTTGGGATTGCCTTCCTTGCCGGCGACCGACGCGACATTGACGATGCGCCCGTAGTTCGCGGCGCGCATCACCGGCACCAGCGCGCGGTTGCACAGGAACACGCCGGTCAGATTGGTCTCGAGCACCTGCTGCCACGCGGCGAGCGGATAGTCGGCCACCGTCAGATTCGGGCCGGTGATGCCGGCGCTGCAGACGAGCGCGTCGATGCGGTTGAAACGCGCCAGCGTCGCGTCGCGGGCCGCCGCGATCTCGTCCTCGCTGGTCACGTCGATCGCCTGCTGCTCGTGCCCGGGGCCGAGCCTGGCGGCGGCCGCCGTCAGCGCGTGCACGTCGCGATCCCACAGGCTGACGCGCGCGCCCGACGCCGCCATCCGCTGCGCGATCGCCAAGCCGATGCCGGCCGCGCCGCCGGTGATCACGGCGCAGCGTCCTTCCAGGTCCAGTCGATTCATTGCGTCCTCCCCGCGCGACCGTCGTTGCCGCGACTATAGCCGCGATCGCAGCACGCGCCGCAACTGGCCAGACCACTTGACCACGGTCGGCTTGACCGGCGCGCGCAGCGCGGTTTAGATTGCGCGCCTCGGCTGCCGCGCTCGAGGTGGCCACGGAGACAAAGCATGTCGGATTCGACGGGCGCGGGCCGCAAGCCGCGGCGCAGTCAGGCCTGGTTCGGTCGCCTCGACCGCGACGGTTTCATCTACCGCTCGTGGACCAAGAACCGCGGCATACCGCACGACCAGTTCGACGGCCGGCCGGTGATCGGCATCTGCAACACCTGGTCGGAACTGACCCCCTGCAATACGCATTTCCGCGTGCTCGCCGAGCACGTGAAGTTCGGAGTGCTGGAGGCCGGCGGCTTCCCGCTCGAATTTCCGGTGATGTCGCTCGGCGAGACGCTGATGCGGCCGACCACGATGCTGTTCCGCAATCTCGTCAGCATGGACGTGGAGGAATCGATCCGCGCCAACCCGCTCGACGGCGTCGTCCTGCTGATGGGCTGCGACAAGACGACGCCCGCGCTGCTGATGGGCGCGGCGAGCGTGAACCTGCCCGCGATCGGTGTCTCCGGCGGGCCGATGCTGTCGGGCAAGTTCCGCGGCGGCGAACTCGGTTCCGGCACCGGCGTGTGGCAGATGAGCGAGGCGGTGCGCGCGGGCACGATGTCGCAGGAAGACTTCTTCGAGGCCGAAAGCTGCATGCACCGCTCGCACGGCCACTGCATGACGATGGGCACCGCCTCGACGATGGCATCGATGGTCGAGGCACTCGGCATGGGCCTTCCGGGCAACGCGGCCATTCCGGCAGTCGACGCGCGCCGCAGCGTGCTGGCGCGCATGGCGGGGCGAAGAATCGTGCAGATGGTCGAAGAGGATCTGACGATGTCGAAGATCCTCACGCGCTCGGCGTTCGAGAACGCAATCCGCGTCAACGCCGCGATCGGCGGCTCGACCAATGCCGTAGTGCATCTGCTCGCGCTCGCCGGCCGCGTCGGCGTCGATTTGTCGCTCGAGGACTGGGACCGGCTCGGCCACGACCTGCCGTGCCTCGTGGACCTGCAGCCTTCGGGCCGGTACCTGATGGAGGACTTCCATTACGCCGGGGGGTTGCCGGCGGTGATCCGCGAGCTGGGCGCGGTGCTCAACAGGGATGTGCTGACCGTCAACGGCAGGTCGATCTGGGACAACAACAAGGACGCGCCGAAGTACGACCTCGACGGCGGCAAGCGCGTGATCCGCTCGATCGCCGATCCGTTCAAGCCGCGCGCGGGCATCGCGGTGCTGCGCGGCAACCTGTGCCCGGATGGCGCGGTGATCAAGCCTTCGGCCGCGACGCCCGCGCTGATGAAGCATCGCGGCCGCGCGGTCGTTTTCGAATCGAGCGACGACATGCATGCGAAGGTCGAGGACGAATCGCTCGACGTGAAGCCCGACGACATCCTGGTGCTGAAGAACTGCGGGCCGAAGGGCTATCCCGGCATGGCCGAGGTCGGCAACATGCCGATTCCCGCGAAGCTGGTCCGGCAGGGCGTCACCGACATGGTGCGCATCTCGGATGCGCGCATGAGCGGCACCGCCTATGGCACCGTGGTGCTGCACGCGGCGCCCGAGGCGGCAGCGGGCGGCAACCTCGCACTGGTGAGAAACGGCGACCTTATCGAGCTCGACGTCGAAAAGCGCAGGTTGCGTCTCGAAGTCTCCGACGAGGAACTGGCGCGCCGACGCGCGGCGTGGACGCCGCCCACCGCGCCGATGACGCGCGGCTACGTGAAGCTGTACTTCGACCACGTGCAGCAGGCGAATAAGGGCGCCGACCTCGATTTCCTGGTCGGCGCGAGCGGCTCGGCCGTGGGCAAGGACAATCACTGACAAGGCGGGATCAGTAGTGTCCCAACGTCTCTTAGAGGAGAACGAGCTGTTGACCGTCATCCTGCGGCAGAGACGGCGGTGCAAGCAGTTGATTTATCGGCGTTGTCTCGAACATGGTCAGGCTCAGGATCTGTAGGAGCTCGTACAGGCTATGCGGCAGCATGGCGCGCTTCTTCACGATGGCGATCAGCACGTAGGTCGCCACGGCAATCCAGATCTGCGTCTTCACCGCGTTTTCGCTGGTGCCGAAGAAGGCCTTGATGCGCAGATGCTGCTTGATCCACTTGAAGAAGAGTTCCACTTGCCAGCGCAGCCGATACAACTCGCCGATCGCCTCGGGCGCCAGCCGCGTGTTGTTGGTCAGGAACACGATGCGCTCGCCCGCGTCGTCCCGGACCACCACGCGGCGCAGCGCGGTCGGATAGCCCTGCTTGGAGTAGAAGACCTCCAGCGTCACGGTCTGGTCGCACAGCACGCGCGTGTTGACCCGATCCACCGGGTGCGAATAGCGGCGCTTCACACGCAGACCGCGCTTGGCGCGGATCAGGAAGAACGCGCCGGCTTCGTGCAGCGCATGCAGCCGCGTGAAATCCATGTAGCCGCGGTCGAGCAGATAGAACGCCCCGGGTTCGGCCACGAGCTCGTCCAGGGCGTTGACGTCGTGCGTCTTGCCGTCGCTGATGTGAATGAAGCTGGGGATGGCGCCGCGCACGTCCAGCAGCGTGTGCAACTTGACCGCCGCCTTGGTCGAGCGAAACGGTGCCCACGGAAACACCGACAAGCACAGGTCGATGGTGGTCGAATCGAAGGCGTAGACGGTCTGCTTCAAGTCCAGCCCGATCGGCTCCTTGGCGTACAGCGGCCGCGCGATGCCGATCAGCTGCTGCGCCAGATCGGCATAGATCCGCCACGGTCGCACCGCGTTGGCGTTGGCCAGCGTGTTGCGCGCCACCGGTGCGCGAAAGCCCAGGTGGTAAAGCCGCTTGCCCTGCGCCGCCAGGCAGGCTTCGATGTCGCGCAGCGACTCGCGAAAGGTCAGCTGCGCGAAGGCCATCGCGTAGAACTGATCCAGACACGAAAATCGCTTGACCTTGTGCTCGCCGTCGTAGCGTGCCACGCAACGCCGAAACGTCGACAGCGGAAGGTGCGCCATGACCTGCGCGAAAACGAGCTTGCCTTGATGCATCGCCACCTCCTGTGGGCACGGCCCACAACGAGGGCGAAGTCTGGGTCCCGAAGTTCAAATCGAGACCAGCCTCGCACGGCGATTTCTCAAGATGGATCATCAACTTGCCAACCCTTCGGCTGAGAACGTTGGGACACCACTGAGGCGGGATGATTCACCACGGGGACACAGAGGCGCAGAGATCAGACGTTTCGTCGCCTTCCTCCGTGTCTCTGTGCCTTTGTGGTGAACCCGGCATTCCCTGACCTATGAAAGCCCTGATCACCGACCACGACTTCCCCGATCTCGAACTGGAGCGCGGCATCTTCCGCGAGGCGGGGATCGACCTGACGATCGCGCAATGCGGCAGCGAAGACGCGCTGATCGAGGCGGCGCACGGCTTCGACGCGCTGCTGGTCCAGTACGCGCAGGTGACCGGCCGCGTGCTGCAGGCGCTGCCGCGCGTGGGACTCGTGAGCCGCTACGGCGCGGGCTTCGACACGATCGATACGGCCGCGTGCGCGCGGCACGGCGTGTGGGTCGCCAATTCGCCCGACTACGGCGTGGGCGAGGTGGCGACGCACGCGCTGGCGATGGCGCTCGCGCTGATCCGGCACCTCGCGATCTACGACCGCGACGTGAAATCCGGCCGCTGGCACTACCTGTCGCCGGGCAAGATCCGCCGTGCGAGCGACCTGACGGTCGGCATCCTCGGGCTGGGGCGGATCGGCAAACGGTTCGCGCACGTTGCGCGCAACTCGTTTGCGCGCGTGATCGCGTGCGACCCGTACATCATCGACGGCGACTTTCCTGCCTACGTGGAGCGGGTCGATCTGGCGCGGCTCTTCGAACGCGCCGACGTGGTGTCGCTGCACGTGCCGCTGACCGACGAGACGCGCGGCATGGTCGACGCGTCGCTGCTCGCGCGCATGAAGCCCGGGAGCTGGCTCGTCAATACCGCTCGCGGCGCCGTCGTGAACGTCGACGACCTGCTCGCCGCGTTGAACGACGGCACGCTCGACGGCGCCGCACTCGACGTGCTGCCGGCGGAGCCGCTGGCGGCCGATCATCCGCTGGCGCGCCATCCGCGCACGCTGCTGACGCCGCACGCGGCGTTCTTCTCGACCGACGCGGAGACTGAACTCCGGCGCAAGGCGGCGCTCAATATCGTGCAGTGGGCGCGCACCGGGCGGCCCATGTATCCTGTCGTGCAAGGGACAAGGAGCCTTCCGCGATGAAGTCCGCATCAGGAGACAGAGCGAGATGGCGCGGGTCACGATTCGCGGCGTAGCCAAGCGCTTTGGCAGCACCAAGGTGATCCACGGCGTCGACATCGACATCGACGACGGGCAGTTCGCGGTGCTGGTCGGTCCGAGCGGCTGCGGCAAGACCACGCTGCTGCGGATGATCGCCGGGCTGGAGGAGATCACCGAGGGCGAGATCCTGATCGGCGAGCGCGTGGTCAACCGCGTGCAGCCGAAGGAGCGCGACATCGCGATGGTGTTCCAGAACTACGCGCTGTATCCGCACATGACGGTGCGCGACAACATGTCGTTCGCGCTGCGGCTGGCGCACGCGGACCGGCGCGAGATCGACGAGCGGGTGAAGCGCGCGGCGGAGATCCTCGGCCTGGGCAGCCTGCTCGACCGTTATCCGCGCCAGCTCTCGGGCGGGCAGCGCCAGCGGGTGGCGATGGGGCGCGCGATCGTGCGCAATCCGCAGGTGTTCCTGTTCGACGAACCGCTGTCGAACCTCGACGCCAAGCTGCGCGTGCAGATGCGCACCGAGATCAAGGAGCTGCACCAGCGGCTGAAGACGACCTCGATCTACGTCACGCACGACCAGATCGAGGCGATGACCATGGCCGACAAGATCGTCGTGATGCGCGACGGCATCGTCGAGCAGATCGGCGGCCCGCTCGAACTGTACGACCGGCCTGCGAACACCTTCGTCGCCGGGTTCATCGGCTCGCCGGCGATGAACATGCTGCCCGGCGTGGCGCGCGTGAAGGACGGCGCGTTGCAGGTCGAATTCGCCGATGCGAGCACTCTGCCGCTGCCGCGCGGCACGGCGACCCGCGACGGGCAGCAGGTGATGTACGGCATCCGCCCCGAGCACTTCGCCGTCAACAGCGGCGCCGGCGTGAAGGCCGAAGTGGTCGTCGTCGAGCCGACCGGTGCCGACACCCAGCTCTACTGCAAGTACCTCGACCGGGAGATCACGGCGACCGTGCGCGACCGCACGGACTGCCGGCCCGGCGACCGGATCACGCTCGCGCCCGATCTGGCGCGCGCCCACCTGTTCGATGCCGCGAGCGGCCAGCGGCTTGCCGCCTGACCCGGGACTCTTCACACGCAACCCCACGAAAGAAGGAGACACGCATGAGCAATGTCGAACGCCGGAATGTGCTGAAAGTCGCGGCCGCGACCGCGACGGTCGGCCCGATGATCTGGGTGAAGGACGCCAGCGCGCAGTGGAGCAACCAGCCGGAGAAGGGCGCCAAGCTGCGCGTGCTGCGCTGGAGCCAGTTCGTGCAGGGCGACATCGACCAGTACCTCGCCAACGTCAAGAAGTTCCAGGACAAGTACGGCATCGAGGTGCGGGTCGACCGCGAGCTGTGGAACGACGTGACGCCGAAGGCGGCGGTGGCGGCCAACACCGGCGCCGGCCCCGACATCATCCTGTCGACCAACGACGACGCGAACCTGTATCCGGAGAAGCTGGTCGACGTGACCGACCTGTGCAATTACCTCGGCAAGAAGTACGGCGGCTTCTATCCGGTGTGCGAGCCGTATCTCAAACCCGATGGAAAGAAGTGGATCGGCGTGCCGCTCGGCGTGGCGGGCGTGTGCATGGTCTACCGCGAAAGCCACATGAAGGCGGCCGGGTTCAATTCGTTTCCGAAGGACACCGACGGGCTCCTGAAGCTGTGCAAGGCGCTGAAGGAGAAGGGCACGCCGTCGGGTTTCGCGCTCGGGCACGCCAACGGCGACGCCAACACCTGGTGCCAGTGGCTGTTGTGGGCGCACGGAGGCAGGGTGGTCGATGCGAACAACAAGGTCGTGATCGACAGTCCGGAGACCTTGCGTGCGCTCGAATTCGCGAAGGAGATGTACGCGACGTTCGCCCCCGGCACCCTGTCCTGGCTCGATCCGAACAACAACAAGGCGTTCCTCGACGGGCAGATCTCGCTCACCAATAACGGCATCTCGATCTACTACGCGGCCAAGACGTCGAAGGACCCGAAGCTGCAGGAAATGGCGGCCGACATCAACCACGCCAACATGCCGGTCGGGCCGGTCGGCCGGCCGACCGAGTTCCAGCTTTTCTTCAACCAGATGATCTTCAAGTACAGCAGGTACCCGAAGGCGGCCAGGGAATTCCTGCGCTTCATGATGGAGGAGGAGCAGCTGAACCCCTGGGTGCAGGCGTCGATCGGTTACGTGACGCCGGCGCTGCGGTCGTACGAGAAGCATCCGATCTGGACCTCGGATCCGAAGCACACGCCGTACCGCGACTCGATGAAGAACATGCTGCCGAGCGGCTACGCCGGAAAGATGGGCTACGCGTCGGCCGGCACGCTGGCGGACTTCGTCGTGGTCGACATGTTCGCCGAGGCAGCAAGCGGGCAGCGCACGCCGAAGGAAGCGGCCGAGCGCGCGCAGAAACGCGCCGAGCGCTACTACAAAGTGTGAAAACGGACGCGCACGCCGCCTTTACCTCGCCCGATTGCAGCGGACGCCTGCGGGGCCGCTGAACCGGGCGATCGGGCGCGCGCACCGATCATATGGCGCAAAGCATGGCGACGCACGGAGCGCTCGCGCGGGCGCTCGACAGCCGCAACGTCCTCGGGTTCCTGTTCATGGTGCCCGCGGCGTTGCTGCTGCTCGTGTTCCTGACCTATCCGCTGGCGCTGGGAACGTACCTCGGTTTCACCGACGCCAAGATCGGGCGGCCGGGCGAGTGGATCGGCCTGGAGAACTTCGAGTTCCTGTTCGGCGACAGCGTGGCGCGGCTGTCGCTGTTCAACACGCTCTTCTACACGGTCGTGGCGAGCGTGTTCAAGTTCGCGCTCGGCCTGTGGCTGGCGCTGCTGCTGAACAAGCACCTGCCGTTCAAGTCGCTGATCCGCGCGGTGGTGCTGCTGCCGTTCATCGTGCCGACGGCATTGAGCGCGATCGCGTTCTGGTGGATCTACGACTCGCAGTTCTCGATCATCAGCTGGACGCTGGAAAGGGTCGGGCTGATCGACCGGTACATCGACTTTCTCGGCGATCCGTGGCTGGCGCGCCTCTCGACGATCGTCGCCAACGTGTGGCGGGGCGTCCCGTTCGTCGCGATCTGTCTGCTCGCCGGGCTGCAGACGATCGCGCCGTCGTACTACGAGGCGGCGAGCCTCGACGGCGCCACCCCGTGGCAGCAGTTCCGCTATGTGACGCTGCCGCTGCTGACCCCGATCATCGCGGTCGTGATGACGTTCTCGGTGCTGTTCACCTTCACCGACTTCCAGCTGATCTACGTGCTGACGCGCGGCGGGCCGCTGAACGCCACGCACCTGATGGCCACGCTCAGTTTTCAGCGCGCAATCCAGGGTGGCGCGCTGGGCGAGGGCGCGGCGCTGGCTACCGCAATGGTTCCGTTCCTGCTGGCGGCGATCCTGTTCAGCTACTTCGGCCTGCAGCGCCGGGCCTGGCAGCAGGGGGGAAGGGATTGAAGGGCCGTTTCACCACGGAGACACAGAGACACAGAGAGCTTCAATGAGAAGAGGCTTTCCTCTGTGCCTCTGTGCCTCTGTGGTTCACTTGAGCTGATCGTGGACAAGGCGCTCGACACCCAGGGCATGAACTACCTCGTTTCGTTGCCGCGGCGCGTGGTGACGATCTACCTGCCGCTGGCGGCGTTCCTGTTCGGCCTGCTGTTCCCCTTCTACTGGATGGTGGTCACCACGTTCAAGCCGGACGAGGAGCTGCTGTCGCGCACCGGCAATCCATTCTGGGTCGTTCACCCCACGCTGGCGCACGTCAAGAAGCTGCTGTTCGAGACCTCGTACCCGGAATGGCTGTGGAACACGATGCTGGTCGCCGTCGTGTCCACGTTCCTGTCGATCGTCTGCAGCGTGCTGGCCGCGTACGCGATCGAGCGCCTGCGCTTCCACGGCTCGCGCTACGTCGGCATGGCGATCTTTCTCGCCTACCTGGTGCCGCCGTCGATCCTGTTCATCCCGCTGGCGACGATGGTCTACAAGCTCGGGCTGTTCGACACGCGGCTGGCGCTGATCCTCACCTATCCGACCTTCCTGATCCCGTTCTGCACCTGGCTCCTGATGGGTTACTTCCGCTCGATCCCGTTCGAGCTGGAGGAATGCGCGCTGATCGACGGCGCGAGCCGCTGGCAGATTCTGGTCAGGATCGTGCTGCCGCTGGCGGTGCCGGGTCTGATCTCGGCCGGCATCTTCGCCTTCACGCTGTCGTGGAACGAGTTCATCTACGCGCTGACGTTCATCTCGTCGTCCGAGGTCAAGACGGTGCCGGTCGCCGTCGTCACCGAACTCGTCGAGGGCGACGTCTACCACTGGGGCGCGCTGATGGCCGGGGCCCTTTTCGGCTCGCTGCCGGTGGCGATCCTGTACTCGTTCTTCGTCGAGTACTACGTGGCGGGGATGACGGGGGCGGTGAAGGAATAGAACCCGGGGCTCCGACGCCTATACTGTCCGCGTCTTGATCCGCGCCAGGGCACTTCATGGGCAACCTCACATCGCGCGAAGCGCTGGCACTGCGCTGGGCCGAGGTCTGCAGCGACCCGACGCTGCGCGATCTGCCGTACAAGATCGAGCTGAACGCCTTCGGGAAGATCGAGATGAGCCCGGCCAACAATCGGCATGCGCGGCTGCAGGCGCGGATCGCACGCGAACTGGCCAATCAGCTTTCCGCCGGCGACACGTTGACGGAATGTCCGATCGCGACCGACATCGGGATACGCGTTCCCGATGTCGCCTGGGCTTCCAACGAATTCCTGAAGCGGCACGGCGACACGACGCCCTTTCCCGAGGCGCCGGAAATCTGCGTCGAGATCGGTTCGCCGTCCAATTCGGACGAGGAGTTGCTGCTGAAGACAAAGGCCTATCTGGCCGCCGGCGCGCGCGAGGTCTGGCTCGTTTCGGAGGACGGCGACCTGCGGGTGTTCGACGGCGCGGGTGAGCGGCAGGCAAGCAGCTATGCCGTCACTCTGACTCTGCCGCCGCGCGGCTAACGCGCGGGATCGAGGCCTGTCGCAAGGATGCTCAATCCGCCGTTCAGCCCGCCGCAGAGCTTCGACGATCCGCACGCTGCGCTGGCGCAGGTGCGCGCGATCTACCCCCAGTCGACCGATTACCTGCGCGATGCGCTGGAGCGCTTCGTCGCCGGCGAAGATCCGCCGCGGCGCGTGCGCGCCTGCTACCCGTTCGTGCGCGTGCGCATCGACACGGTGGCACGCGCCGACTCGCGCCTGAGTTACGGTTTCGTCGCCGGGCCCGGCACCTTCGAGACCACGCTGACGCGGCCGGATCTGTTCGAGCGCTACTACCTCGAGCAGTTCCAGCTCTTGCGCGCCAACCACGGCGTGGCGCTCGAGGTCGGCACCAGCCGGCAGCCGATCGCGGTGCACTTCGCGCTCGCCGACGACGACTACTTCGAAGGCACGCTCTCGCCCGAGCGGCGGCTGCTGATGCGCGATCTGTTCGACCTGCCGGATCTCGGCAGCATGGACGACGGCATCGCCAACGGCACGTACGAGCCGCGCAGCGGCGAGCCGCAGCCGCTGGCGCTCTTCACCGCGCCGCGCGTCGATTACTCGCTGCACCGGCTGCGCCATTACACCGGGTCGTCGCCGGAGCATGTACAGAACTTCGTGCTGTTCACGAACTACCAGTTTTACATCGACGAATTCGTCCGCCTCGGCCGCGAGATGATGGCGACAGTCGATCCGGCCGCGCACGACTACGCCGCTTTCGTCGAGCCCGGCAACGTGATCACGCGCCGCGGACAGGCGACGACGGGAACGCCGCTCGCGCGCCTGCCGCAGATGCCTGCCTATCACCTGGTGCGCGACGACGGCGCCGGCATCACGATGGTCAACATCGGCGTCGGGCCCGCGAACGCGAAGACGATCACCGATCACATCGCGGTGCTGCGGCCGCATGCGTGGATCATGCTCGGCCATTGCGCGGGCCTGCGCACCACGCAGCAGCTCGGCGACTACGTGCTCGCGCACGGCTACGTGCGCGAGGACCACGTGCTCGACGAGGATCTGCCGACCTGGGTGCCGATTCCGGCGCTGGCGGAAATCCAGGTCGCGCTCGAGCAGGCGGTGGCCGAGGTGACGCAGCTTTCGGGCTATGAACTGAAGCGCATCATGCGCACCGGCACGGTCGCCAGCACCGACAACCGCGACTGGGAGCTGCTGCCTCACCGGACACCGCTGCGCCGCTTCAGCCAGAGCCGCGCGATCGCGCTCGACATGGAAAGCGCGACCATCGCCGCCAACGGCTTCCGCTTCCGCGTGCCGTACGGCACGCTCTTGTGCGTGAGCGACAAGCCGCTGCACGGCGAGATCAAGCTGCCCGGCATGGCGCACCAGTTCTACCGCGCGCGCGTCGACCAGCATCTGCGCATCGGCATGCGCGCGATCGAACTGCTGCGCCGGCAGCGGCCGGATCGGCTGCACAGCCGCAAGTTGAGGAGCTTTTCCGAGGTCGCGTTTCAGTAGCCGCGCGTCAGCGCAGCAGCAGCGCGACGCCCGCCAGCACCAACGCCGCCCCGGCAATGCGCGAAGTGATGCGCGACGCCGGCAGCAGCTTCTCGACCAGCACGATGCCGGCGATCAGCGCGACCGCGAGCAGGTTCATCACGCCGGCGACGAACAGCACCCCCATCAGCGCCCAGCAGCAACCGAGGCAGTAGACGCCGTGCTCGGCGCCCATCGCGAACGCGCCGGCGTGACCGCCGCGCCAACGCGTCACGAAGAACGTCAGCGGATCGCGGCACTTGCGCAGGCAGGTGTCCTTCGCCGGCATCCATTGGTAGACGCCGGCGGTCGCCAGGATCGCGGCGCTCAATGCGGTGCTGGTCGAACCCAGCATCGGCGTCAGCAAAGCGGCGCGGTCGAGCGCGATCTGCAGCGCCGCGGCGACGACACTGAACGCGGTCCAGACGGCGAGGTAGCCGCCGCTGAAGATCCACGCCGCGGGCAGCGCGTGACCCTGTTCGCCGTGCTTGCGTACCAGCGCGCCGTACAGCAGGATCGCCGGCGCCGCGCTCGGCAGCATCATGCCGACCATCATCACGTCCCACATCGCGAACGCCATGACGAACTGGCCGGCCATGGATGCGCGCGGCGGGTCCGGCATCGCGCGCATCATCGCCGCGTCGTGCCACAGGTACAGCCACGCGAGCGCGACGACCAGCGCCAGGCTCCCCGCCACCACGCGGCGGTCGTGCCGCAGCGCGGCCTCGAGGCCACGGTCGAGGTCTACGCCGCCCACGCGAAGCGCGCGAAGTGGCCGTTGCGCCTGCCGGTCGAGTCGTTCCACTTGATCCCGAAGACGTCGAAGCGCGAGCGCGTCGCGAGCGCGACGCCGAGCCGATCGCCGATCGGGTGCAGCACGTTGTCGATGCAGACCGGCTCATTGGGGCGCATGCCGCCGGGAAAGCCTTCGCACGCCTGATCGACCAGGTCGCCCGCGGTGACCGAGAACTTCAGTCCGTCGGCTTCGAAGCGGATCGGCCGCTTCTCGATGCCGGCCACGCGGCCGACCAGCGGCGCGAGCAGCGCCATCGGACCGCCGGCCGCGCCGGTGGCGATCGCCTGGATCGCCTCGGTCTGCGGACCGCTGGCCCGCTCGTCGACGATGAGGCCGACGGTGATGTTGCCGTCGCCCATCGCCGACGGCGAGTGCAGCATGACGATGAAAGACAGGCCGTCGAGTTTCACACCGTCCTTTTCGCCCTGGTCGATCCTCAAGGCGACGGCCGCCTTGCAGTCGCCTTCGGTGGGCCTGGCCTTCAAGGTCGACGGCAGGCAGGGACAGAGGAAGCTGCAGTTGCAGGTCTCCATGTACTGGCCTTCGATGCGCCAACTCATCGCATCCTCCTGATTCGGGTTGCAGGAAAGCGATCACGTTACGCCCGACCGGCGCGCCGCTCAATGGCCGCTTGCGGCGATGGTGTAAGCGCGTGGCGTCCGCGGTCATAGAATCGGCGCGAGTTCTGCACGGAGGTCGAGCGTGGACATTCGGCGCGGGTTCAGCGGGACCGTGGGCAACACGCCGCTCATTCGACTGGGCAAGGTCGGGGCCGAAGCCGGCTGTGAGGTTCTGGGCAAGGCCGAGTTCCTCAACCCCGGCGGCTCGGTCAAGGATCGCGCGGCGCTTTACATCATCGATGACGCCGAACGCCGCGGCGCGCTGCGCGCCGGCGGCACCGTGGTCGAAGGCACTGCCGGCAACACGGGCATCGGGCTCGCCCACATCTGCGCCGAGCGCGGCTATCGCTGCGTGATCGTGATACCGGACAACCAGTCGCCGGAGAAGATGGACCTGCTGCGCACGCTCGGCGCCGAGGTGCGGCCGGTGCCGCCGAAGCCGTATCGCGACCCGGACAACTACCAGAAGATCGCCGGGCGGCTCGCCGCGGAACTACCGAACGCGATCTGGGCCAACCAGTTCGACAACGTCGTCAACCGGCAGGCGCATTACGAGACGACGGGTCCGGAGATCTGGCGTGACACCGACGGCAAGGTCGACGCGTTCGTGTGCGCGACCGGCACCGGCGGCACGCTGGCCGGTGTGGCGCGCGCCCTGAAGGAGCGCAATCCGAACGTGCGCATCGTGCTTGCGGACCCGCAGGGCAGTGCGCTCTATAACTGGATCAAGACCGGCGAGCTGAAGTCGGAGGGCAGCTCGATCACCGAAGGCATCGGCACCACGCGCGTGACCGCGAACCTCGAAGGCACGCCCATCGACGACGCGGTGACGATCGACGATCAGAGTTGCGTGGCGATGGTCTACCGGCTGCTGCGGGAGGAGGGGTTGTTCGTCGGCGGATCGAGTGGCATCAACGTCGCGGCCGCGGTCGCGGTCGCGCGGCAGCTCGGGCCGGGCCATACGGTCGTGACCGTGCTCGCCGACCGCGGCGGGCTGTATGCGCAGCGGCTGTTCAACTCCGCGTGGCTGCGCGAAAGGGGATTGGCGCCGGGCGAGGCAGCGAGCGCTTGAGCCAGCGGCCGATCCGCGGCTACGATGCCGCGCGCATCGGGAGAATCATCACAACGACGCATGAAGAGCTATCGCATCGCCGCCATCCCCGGAGACGGCATCGGCAACGACGCGCGATCCGCACCGGCTCCGCGGACGACCTCGGGGCTGCGGCAGCGCAGGCGCGATCGCGGTGTCCGGACTCATGAACTGACTCGACCAGGAGGAGATCCACGATGAATCGACTGCTTGCGTTCCTGTGCCTGACCGCCGCGTCGGCGGCCTTCGCACAGCCGTGCCCGGAGAAGAACCTGCTGTACTGGCAGGCGTTCCCGCCGGGCGGCGAGTCCGACATCTCGGCGCGGCACCAGCAGGTGGTGCTGAAGAAGAAGTGCCCTGCGATCGAGACGATCATCCAGTACAAGCCGGGCGCGGGCGGCGGGCTGATGTGGGGCCAGGCAAACATGCTGCCGGCCGACGGCGTCAACGTCTACGGCATCAATCTGCCGCACATCGTTCTGCAGCCGTTCGAGGGTCAGGTGCAGTACAAGACCGACGACCTGGTGCCGGTGTACTGGTACCACTATACCCCCGATGCGCTCGTTGTGCCGGAGACGAGCCAGATCAAATCCTTCGGCGACTTCCTGAAGGTCGCCAAGGCGAACCCCGGGAAGTTGAACCTTGCCGGATCGGGGCTGAATTCGGCCAACCACGCGGCGCACGAGCGGCTCGATGCGGTGTTCGGCGTCAAGACGACCTACGTGCCGTTCAAGGGCACCGGCGATCTGGCCACCGCTGTGTTCGCCGGCCACGTCGACGGCGCGATGTCGTACACGGCGTTCGCGATCAACAACAAGGGCCGCGTGCGCGCGCTCGCGGTGGCGATGGACAAGCGCCATCCGCTGTTACCCGACGTGCCGACCTTCCGCGAACTCGGCGTCGACTGGATCGACGGCGCGTACCGCGGCATCGGCATGCCGAAGTCGTCGACGCCCGAGCAGCGCAAGCGCATGTCGGAGCTGTGGGCGGCGATCAACAGCGACCCGGAGATGAAGGAGCTGGCGGCGAAAAGCGGCTTCGAGCTGGTCAATATCGGCGTCGACGGCATGGACGCGTTCATGAAGGAGCGCGTGCGCGTGTACACCGACGTGGCGAAGAAGATGGGGCTCGCCAAGTAGCCGGCGCGACCGGCCCGCGATGAGGACGCAGGTCGCGATCGTCGGCGCCGGGCCGGCGGGGTTGCTGCTGGGCGCGCTGCTGGCGCGCGCCGGCATCGACAATGTGATCGTCGAGCGGCACAGCGCCGAACATGTGCTCGGCCGCATCCGTGCCGGCGTGCTGGAGCAGGTGACGGTCGAACTGCTTGCGGAAGCCGGTGTGGCCGCGCGGCTGCAGCGCGAAGGGCTGCGGCACGACGGCATCGAACTGGCTTATGGCGGCGTGCGGCACCGTATCGATCTGCATGGACTGACCGGCAAGCACGTGACGATCTACGGCCAGACCGAGGTCACGCGCGACCTGATGGATGCGCGCGCCGCCGCGGGCCTGGCGTCGCTCTACGAGGCGGCCGGCGTCGCGATCACCGGGTTCGACCGCGCCGCGCCGCGCGTGACGTACGTGCACGACGGACGCGCGCACGAGATCGAATGCGATTTCATCGCCGGCTGTGACGGCTATCACGGCGCGTGCCGCGCGAGCGTGCCGGCGGCGGCGATCCGCACGCATGAGAAGGTGTACCCGTTCGGCTGGCTCGGCGTGCTGTCGCGCACGCCGCCGGTGTCGCCGGAGCTGATCTACTGCAGCCACGCGCGCGGCTTCGCTTTGTGCAGCATGCGCACGCCGATGCTGTCGCGCTACTACGTGCAGGTGCCGATCGGCGACCGCGTCGAGGCCTGGAGCGACGAGGCGTTCTGGAATGAGCTGAAGCGGCGGCTCGACGCGGACGCGGCAGCGCGCCTCATCACCGGGCCGTCGATCGAGAAGGGCATCGCGCCGCTGCGCAGCTTCGTCGCCGAGCCGATGCGCTTCGGTCGCCTCTTCCTGGCGGGCGACGCCGCGCACATCGTGCCGCCGACGGGAGCCAAGGGTTTGAACCTCGCCGCCGCCGATGTCGGCGTGCTGGCGCGCGCGCTGGTCGAGTACTACCGCGACGGGTCGAGCGCCGGCATCGACGCGTATTCGGACCGCTGCCTCAAGCGGGTGTGGAAGGCCGTGCGATTCTCGTGGTGGATGACGTCGCTGCTGCACCAGTTTCCCGACGGTAGCGATTTCGACCGCAAGCTGCAGCTCGCGGAACTCGACTACCTGGCTGGATCGACCGCGGCGCAGACCGCGCTGGCGGAGAACTACGTCGGGTTGCCGCTCACGTAACGCCCCGTAACACCGGCGCGCGCGCGCCGGCGTATTCTGAAATCGAGTGTTCGATTCGCGGGAGGTCGCATGCGGCGCCTGTTACGACTGTTGGTACCGGCTGTTGCGGCGGGAACACTTGCATCGCCCGCTCTCGCGGCGGTCAGTGTGACGTACGTCAAGCCCGACTCGTATACCGACGTGCGATATCGGTTCGAGCCCGACGAACGCGTACTGACCGGAATCAAGGAGCACCTGGTTCAGCTCGGCAAGAAGTACCTGCGCGACGACCAGGAGTTGTCGATCGAGGTGCTCGATATCGATCTGGCCGGGCGCACGAACGTCAGCGTCCTCAAGCCCGATCTGCGCGTCATTGTCGACCAGCGCGGCGACTGGCCGCGCATCCGGCTGCGCTATCGGCTGGAAACCGCGGGGCGGGTCGTCGCGCACGGAGAGGAAACCGTCTCCGACCCGAGCTTCCTCAGCCGCGTGAACCTCTATCCGAACGACGACCTGCTGCGCTACGAGAAGCAGATGCTCGACGACTGGTTCGTCCAGCGTATCGTCAAAGGGCGGCCGGCGTCGTCGTGAGTGCGGCCGGCCGCCTTGGCAGCGCGCCTTACTTGCGTGCCGCGATCGACTGCTCCGCCTTGCTCACGAGATCCGGGCCGATCGTGCCCTTCCACTGCGCGTAGACGCGCCGCGTGGCGCTGACGAAGTCGTTGCGCTCGGCGGGCGTCAGCCGAACGACGTTCACGCCCATGCCTTCGATTTCCTTCAGCAGCGGCTGGCCGGGCTCGTCCAGCCCCTTGCGGGCGAGCGCGATCTCCTGCTTGCCGGCGTCGATCGCCGCCTGCCGCACGATCTCGCGGTCGGCGGGCGTCCAGCTTTCCCACACGTCCTTGTTGACGACGAAGATCAGCGGGTCGGCGACGTAGCCCCACATCGTCACGTTCTTCTGCCCGACCGTGTGCAGCTTGGCGGCGGTGAAGATCGACATCGGATTTTCCTGCCCGTCGACGGCGCCGGAGGCGAACGCCGGCTGCGCGTCGGCCCAGCTCATCTGCGTCGGATTGGCGCCGAGCGCGCGGAACGTGTCGAGGAAGAGCGGCGATCCCACCACGCGGATCTTCAGGCCCTTCAGATCGTCGGGCTTGCGCACCTCGCGCTTGGAATTCGTGAGCTCCCGGTAGCCGTTCTCACCCCAGGCCAGCGGCACGACGCCCTGCTTCTCGAGGATCGCGAAGATGTCCTTGCCGACCGGGCCCTGCGTCAGTGCGTCGATCGCCTTGTAGTCTGGCATCAGGAACGGCAGCGAAAACAGGTTCAGCTCCTTGACTTGCGGCGACCAGTTGATCGTGGAGCCGATCGCCAGGTCGATGATGCCCTGGCGGATCGCGGTGAATTCGCGCGTCTGGTCGCCCTGCACCAGCGACACGCCCGGATACATCTTGATGTTGATGCGGCCGTTGGTCCGCTGCCGCACCAGATCGGCCCAGATCTCGCCGCCCTTGCCCCACGGGAACGAGGCCGGCACGACGGTCGACAGCTTGTATTCGTCCTTGTACTTGGTCTGCGCGTGCGCAGGCGCGCCGGCGATCAGCGCGGCGGCGGCCGCGGCGGTGAACAACACTCTGCGTCTCATGTTCTCTCCTTCGGTGAAAAGCGCGGCTCAGTAACCGAGCCGTTGCGGCAACCATAGCGCAAGCTGCGGCACCGCCGCCACCAGCGCGAGCGACGCGAGCATGGCCAGCACCATCCAAAGCACCCATTTCACGGTCGCTTCCATGCCGATGCCGGCGATGCGCGTGGTCACCAGCAGGTTCACCGCCATCGGCGGCGTGAACTGGCCGATCGCCATGTTCATCGTCATCAGCACCGCGAACCACGTCATGTCCCAGCCGAACGCGTTGACGATCGGCACCAGGATCGGCAGGAAGATCAGGAAGATCGACGCCGCGTCGAGCAGCATCCCGGCGATCAGCAGCAGCAGCATGATCATCGCCAGCATCAGGTGCTCCTCCCGCGTGACCGACAGCATGCCGTTCGCGAGCCCATCGAACGCGCCGAGCGTGGACCCGGCGTGCGCAAAGATGCCGGCGCAGGCGATGATCAGCATCACCACCGCGGAGATCTCGGCCGAGTCGACCAGCACGCGATACAGCTTGCGCCACGTCAGTGTGCGGTAGATGAACAGGCCCACGAACAGGCCGTAGAACACCGCGACCACCGCCGCCTCGGTCGGGGTGAACGCGCCGGTCCGCAGGCCCCCGAGGATGATCACCGGTGCGGCGATGCCCCAGCTCGCATCCTTCAGCGTGCGCAACAGTCCGGCGCGTTCCGATCTTTCCTCCGCGCCCCAGCCGTACTTCCAGGCGAACAAGACAGTCGGCGCCAGCAGCGACAGCCCCGCCAGAACGCCGGGGATCACGCCGGCGGCAAACAGCGCCGGCACCGACACCTGCGGCACCAGCACGGTGAAGATCACGAACGCGATCGACGGCGGGATCAGGATCGCGGTCGAACCGGCCGCCGCGATCAGGCTCGCTGAAAACCCCGGCGGGTAGCCCTGCCGCGTCATCGACGGCAGCATCACCATCGCCACCGCCGCCGCGTCGGCCGGGCCCGAGCCCGAGATGCCGCCGAGGAACATGCAGACGAGGATCGCGACCACGCCCTGCGCGCCTCGTCGCTCCCCGACCAGCGCGCTGACGAACGCGACCAGCTTGGCCGCGACGCCGACGCGCTCGAAGATCATGCCGGCGAGGATGAACACCGGCAGCGCGAGCAGCGGATACTTGGCGAGGCTCGAATACACGTTGGTCGCGATCGACATTGCGCCCAGGTCCGCGCTCAGGATCACCACGCTGCCGACGATGCCGAGCGCGGTCGCCAGCGGCGCGCCGGCGACCAGCAACAGCAGAAAGCCCACGAACAACAGCGCGCTCATCGCCGGTTCGGGCCGCGCAGCAGCCGCACGACGCGGCCGAGCGAGCGCGCGACGATCGCCAGCGCCAGCCCCGGCAGCCAGATCGAATAGATCCACTGCGGCACGCCGATGCCGGGGCTGGTGGTGCCGTATTTCCAGTCGTCGGCGACGAAGCGCCAGCCGGTCCACGCCACCAGCAGGAACAGCAGCGCCGACAGCGCGAGCCCGCCGATCTCGAGCCAGCGCTGCAACCGCGGCGGCGTCATCTCGGCGAAGAAGGTCACGCGGATATTGAGATCGCGCGCGAACGCCGCGGCGGCGCCGACCAGCGTCAGCACCACGAGCAGGAACACCGAGAACTCCTCGGTGAACGCGAACGACGCGTCGGTCAGGTAGCGCACGACGACGTTGGCGAACGTGATCAGGCAGATCAACGCCATTGCCGCCGCGGCGACCGCTTCCTCGATCTGGATCGGCACGCGCGGCAAATCGGCGGGAGCGGGTGCGCGCTCTTCGTCGGGCAGGGGTTCCAAGTGGTTTCCTTACTTCGCGTGCAGCCAATCGCGCACGGCGGCCGCGATCTTCGGCGCATCGATCCGCGCCTCGGCTTCGAGCGTCGGCGCGTAGCCGACCGGAATGCGCGGCGCGCCGAGCCGCCGCACCTTGCAGCCGAGCTCCTCTGCGACCGCGGCCGCGACTTCGGCGCCGAAGCCCGCGACCTGCACCGCTTCGTGCACGACCAGCAGTCGCCGCGTGCGCGCGCAACTGGCGAGCACGGTGTCGCGGTCCCACGGCCACAGCGTGCGCAGGTCGATCACTTCGCACGACACGCCTTCGGCGGCCAGCGTCTCCGCGGCCTTCGATGTCTCGTGCAGCGTGCGCGACCAGGTGACGATCGTGAGGTCGGCACCTTCGCGCGCGAGGCGCGCCTGGCCGAGCGGAACGTCGACGGACGTATCGACCTCGCCGCGCAGGCCCCACAGCTCCTTGTGCTCGAGGTACACGACCGGATCGCCGCTCGCGAGCGCGGCGGCGAGCAGGCCGTGGTTGTCCTGCGGCGTCGCGGGGCAGACGACGGCCACACCGGGCAGGTGCGCGAACCACGCCTCCAGGCTTTGCGAGTGCTGCGCGGCCGACGCGCTCCAGATGCCGATCGGCATCCGCGCCACCAGCGGCACGCGGCTCTGGCCGCCGAACATGTAGCGGTTCTTCGCGGCCTGGTTGACCAGTTCGTCGATCGCGCACAGCGCGAAGTCGATCACGCGCAGTTCCACGACGGGACGCAGACCCGCAAGCGCCATGCCGACCGCGGCGCCCATGATGTTGGCTTCAGAGATCGGCGTGTCGATCACGCGGTCGGCGCCGAAGCGGCTCTGCAGCGTGCTGCCTTCGATGAGGTACTGCCCGAACACGCCGCCGCGGCCGAGATCCTCGCCGAGCGCGACCACGCGCGCATCGGCGGCCATCGCGGACGCCAGAGCCGTCGCGGCCGCCTGCGCGTAGGTGAGCATCATCGCCAGCGCCCTTCGCCCGTGCTCAGCACGTCGCGGTACGCCTCGGCGGCGTCGGGCCACGGTGCGGCTTCCGCCGCCGCGAGCGCGGCGTCGACTTCGGTCTTCGCCGCTGCGTCGATCAACGCGGCATGCTCTGCCGCACCGAGGCGCGCCAGCAGAGCGCGCGCGCGCGCCAGCGGGTCGCCTTCGAGCGCGCGCGCGACCTCCCCTGCGTCGCGATAGCGGCCGGGGTCGACCGACACGTGACCCTTGAATCGATACGTGATCGCGTGCAGCAGCGCAGGGCGGCCGGCGCGCACCTCGCGCGCGAGCTCGCCGGCGGCGCGGTCGACCGTCTCGACATCGTTGCCGTCGACCGTCTGCGTGGCGAGTCCGAGCGCCTGCGCGCGCGCGGCGGCGCCGCTGCCCGCGGTCATCGCCTGAGTGGCGGTGGTCGCGGCGATGCGGTTGTCCTCGCACACGAACAGCACCGGCAGCTTGTAGACCTGCGCCCAGTTCAGCCCCTCGAGGAACGGCCCGCGGTTGATCGCGCCGTCGCCGAAGAAGCACGCGACGATCGCGTCCTTGCGCTTCAGCTTCAGCGCGTGCGCGGCGCCGGTGGCGATGGGAATGCCGTCGGCGACCACGCCGTTGGCGCCGAGCATGCCGACGCCGAAATCGGCGATGTGCATCGACCCGCCCTTGCCGCGGTTGCAGCCGGTGGCGCGCCCGAACAATTCGCACATCATGCGTGTCATGTCGGCGCCCTTGGCGAGCGTGTGGCCGTGGCCGCGGTGGGTCGAGGTCAGGAGATCGGTGCGGCGCAGGTTCGCGCACACGCCCGCGGCCACCGCTTCCTGCCCGGTCGACAGGTGCAGCGGCCCGCGCACCTTGGCCGGCGTGCTCGACGCTTCGAGTCCCCATGCCTGCACGCCGCCCTGGCTTGCGATCTCGGCGGCGTCCTCGAAGGCGCGGATGCGCGCCATCGTGCGGTACAGGAGGAGCAGGCGGTCGCGCCGCTCGATCGGCGGCGCGCCCTTGTTTTCGATTGAATCCATGGCGGAGGCCGTATTTTGCCTGCTCGCGCGCTGACCTGCCCGCGCCCAGGTCGGGCGCGCCGGTTAAGGGACTATTAGTGTTTGCTGAAGCAACATTTACGAACGCAGCGCGCCCGCTGCGGCGACGATGGCGCTTCTACGATGCGCGAAGAGGTCACGCGATGATCCGCAAACTGCACCACAGCGCCTACCGCTGCCGCGATTCCGAGCAGACGCGCCGCTTCTACGAGGACTTCCTCCGCATGCCGCTCACGGGCGCGCTCGAGATCCACGAGACCAAGACCGGGCGCCGCACGCGCGTGCTGCACACGTTCTTCCGCCTCGACGACGGCTCGTTCCTCGCGTTCTTCGAGGCACCGACCTGCCGTTCGAGTTCAGGCCGCAGCACGACTACGACCTGCACATCGCACTCGAAGTCGAGCCGGCGTGCTGACGCGCGTGCGCGAACGCGCGCAGGCTGCCGGCATCGAGGTGCGCGGCATCAGCGATCACGGCTTCATACACTCGATCTACCTGCGTGATCCGAACGGCTACGTGGTCGAGCTCGCCGCGCGCGTGCCGGACGACGTGTCGATGGATCCGCACCTCAACGACGCGCGCGGCGTGCTCCAGCGGTGGCGAGAAGCGAAGCAGAACGCTTGACTCCGTCGCCCCGGCGCAGGCCGGGGCCGAATCTCGAGCGCCGCAACTTGGGCCCCGGCCTGCGCCGGGGCGACGACGCTCGAGCTACGCCCGCGGAACCGACTGCAGCTCGAGCGGCCGCGCCACCGTGAGCCGCACGCGGCCGCGCGCGATTCGTTCGAGGCCGATGTGCGTGCAGCGGTCCTGCAGCCGCCGCCGCAGCAGCACCAGCCGCGCCTCGAGGTTGTCGCCGCTTTCGGGCAGCCCGATCGCGCGGTCGAGCCGCAGCTCGCGGTTGCTGAACTCGGTGCGGCCTTCCTGCGCGTGCACGGTCAGCAGCTTCCACAGGATCGCTCCGGCCACGCCCTTGATCAGGTAGTCGTCGCCGATGAAGATGCTCTGGTCCTCCTCGTAGCGCCGCACCGGCAGCGGCGCGCCGGAAGCGGCGGCCGCGCGCGCGGCGGGGGAGGTCGGACCGGCCGCATCGGCCGCCTGGCTGCACAGCAGGATCGCGCTGCCAAGATGGCCGGCGAGCGCGATCAGCGTCTTTTCATCGTCCTCGAGAAAGCGGCTCGCCTGCGCGCTTTCCAGATACAGAACGCCGAGCAGCCGGCCGCGCGCGAGGACCGGCACCGCGAGCTTGCTCTGTGCATCGGGCAGGCCGACCAGCGCGATGTTGCGTTCGATGCTGCCCGCGTCCCCGCGCCGCTGCAGCCAGCGGTTGACCATCCGATCGCGGGCGGCAAACGCGATGCGGACCGGATGCCGCGCGGTGGCCGCCACGCCGATCGCGCCGTCGCCGAACGCGACCTCCGCGCCCGCGCCCGACTGCGGATAGCCGTGGCTCGCGACCGCGTACAGGCGCGCGTTGTCCGCGTCGGCCAGCAGCACGATCGCGTGCTCGTAGTGCAGATGCTCGGCGAGCCCGGCCAGCGTCACGTCGAGCAGCGTGGACAGGTCTTCGCACGCGCCGATCTTCGCGCTCAACTGCCGCACCGCGCTCGCCGACACGGTCGGCTCCGCAGGCTCCGGCACGTAGCCGCGATCGAGCGCGCGAAGGCCGAGCACGCGGTAGATCTGCACGCCTGTCGGCTGCACGACGGCGGTCATGCCGGACAGCGCGGCGGCCGCCTCGAAGCGCACGCGCATCTGCTCGAACAGCGGCCCGGCCGACTCGGTCCGAAGGTATTCGAGCTCGAGCGCGTGCTGGCGGCAGGTGCGCGCATCGGTCAGCAGCAACGCGACGCGCGGATTGGCCGCGATGTTGCGCGCGGTCTTGTCGAGGAAACGGAACGCGAGCGCGACGTGCCCGTCGTCGACCAGATTCACGTACGACAAAAAGCCGACGTTCGGCGTGCCGTCGGGCGCGCAGGTCGCGAGCGCCGGATACACCGGCCCTTCGAGGCAATGGCGCAGATGCGCAAGCGGCCGTTTCACGGCGCCACATCCCTCAGCGCGCGCTCGGCCGGCGTGTTGCAGTGGATCTCCGTCGGCGCGAACTCGATGCCGACGTACGCGTGCGGATCGGCGGGCAGCAGTCCGGCGGCCTGCGATCCGGGCACGCCGGTGCGCTCGAAGCTGGCGAACAGCCGCCGGCGGCAGTCGGCCACGCGCGCGCGATCGAGGTCGTTCAGCTCGAGGACACGCGCTGCGTTGCCCTTGATTTGATAGCACTCCCACGTGTGCGGCAGCACGGCGATCACCGCGATGCGGCCGGTGGCGCGCACGTCGTCGAGGCAGTCGCCCGCCTGCTCGGTCGCGACGAAGAGCGTGACGCGGCCGTCGTCGTCGATGCGGCAGCCGCCGGCGCGCGTGATGCCGGGCGCGTTGTTCGCATCGCTCGTCGCCGCGAACAGCGACACGCCGCCTTCAAGGAACGCCTTCAGTCCGGAATCGATCAGGGACGTCACTGCCGTGGCTTCGATTACAAATGAAACCGAAATGCTAGCGAAGCAGCGGCGTTAAGCGATTTTTACGAACGCGGTAGTGAACATTTACGAACGCGAATTGCATGTCGTCTCTACGCTGGCGGCATGAAATTTCGCGCTCGTCATCTGCTCGTAATCGGTCTGTGCTCCGCGACCTTCGCGTCGAGCGCGGCGCCGCTGCCGCGCAGTCTGCGCGACACCGGCCTGTACGTGCCGGGCTCCATCACCGAGGTGCGCCGGGAGAACCTGCCGTTCTCGCCGCAGTACCCGTTGTGGTCCGACGGCGCGACCAAGCGTCGCTGGCTGTACATCCCGCCCGGCAGGTACATCGACGCGTCGAAGCCGGGCGCGTGGGAGTTTCCGCCCGGCACCAGGCTGTGGAAGGAATTCGCGCACGGCAAGCCGATCGAGACGCGCTACATCGAGCGCCTGGAAGACGGCACGTGGCGCTTCGCGGCCTACGTCTGGAACGAGCAGGGCACCGACGCCGTGCTCGCGCCTGCGGGCGGCATCGCCGCGCTGCCGGCGCCGACCGCGCCGAACGGCCGCTACGCGATTCCGGGCGAGGCCGACTGCCGCGCGTGCCACGAAGGCGCGGCGGTGCCGGTGCTCGGCGTGACCGCGCTGCAGCTATCGCCCGCGCGCGATCCGCTCGCGCCCAAGCGCGAAGACGAAGCTGACCTGCCGGCACTCGTCGCGCGCGGCTGGCTGCGCAACCTGCCGCCGGCGCTGCTCGAGGATCCGCCGCGCATCGCCGCGTCGTCGCCGATCGAACGCACGGCGCTCGGCTACCTGCACGGCAACTGCGGCCATTGCCACAACAGCGACGATGCCGCGCCGCCCGTCGATCTGGTGCTGTCGCACGGCGCCGGCGGCGCGGCGAGCGCGCAAGAGGTGCTGCGCTCGCTGATCGGCGCGCGCAGCCGCTATCGCGCGCCGGGGCTCGCCGCGGACGCGCCGCTGATCGAGCCCGGCCGGCCCGAGGCGAGCGTGCTCGTGGCGCGGATGCGTTCGCGCAACCCGCAGATGCAGATGCCGCCGCTCGGCACGCAGGTGACCGATGCCGCGGCGCTCGACGTGATCGAACGCTGGATCGTCCAGCTCAAACCCCACCGAAAGGAGAGTCGATGATGAAACTGACTGCGGAAACCTCGTTGCTGCTGGCCCTGGCCGCAGCTTCCACCGTCGCGCTGCTTGCGCCCGTCGTCGCGCTCGGCAACGAGCCCGCCAAGGTGGCGCGCGGCAAGTACCTCGTGACCACGTCGGGCTGCAACGACTGCCACACGCCGTGGAAGATGGGCGCCAACGGCCCCGAGCCCGATTACAGCCGCATGCTGTCGGGGCATCCGGAGAAGATGGAGCTACCGCCGGCGCCGAAGCTCGTCGGGCCGTGGGTCATGGCCGCCGCTGCGACCAACACCGCGTGGTCGGGCCCGTGGGGCGTCAGCTACACCGCGAACCTGACTCCCGACGCGGAGACGGGCCTGGGCAAGTGGACGCTGCGCAACTTCGTCGACACGATCCGCACCGGCCGCCACATGGGCCGCGGCCGACCGATCCTGCCGCCGATGCCGATCCCGATGTACAAGAACTTCAGCGACGAGGATCTGGAAGCGATCTACACCTATCTGCGCACGATCCCCGCGGTGTCGAACAAGGTGCCGGAGCCGCTGCCGCCGGCATCGCAGTGAGGAATCGAAGGTTCGTCGCCCCGGCGCAGGCCGCTCATCGCGAGTCGCGGCCTGCCGCCGGGCAACGACGATGCCTGCAATCGTGCAGGTGCCGCTTCATCGACGCACGCGGCTCGACGCGCGAACGGCCGATCGCGTTCGATGTCGGTCGACCCTTCGCACGCGGCCCGCGCTCATGGTAAACACGTACGTGTTCCCCTTCTGTGCCGAGCGCCGGAGCGCTCCGTAAGCTGCGGCGCCGCCGTTTGCGGCAACTGCGAACGACACGAACCTGAAGGAGACGTTCGATGACCGGATCACGCAAGGAGCTCGTCGTGCTGATGACCAAGGGAGCGGACCATGAGCTGTCGTCGGTCGGCTTCACGATCGCCAACGGCGGAGTCACGGCCGGGATGAAGGTCTACATGTTCCTGACCAGCGCGTCCGTCGACCTCGTGCGCAAGCGCGCGGCGGATCTTCCGCACGTGCCGCCGCTCGACCCGCTGAAAGCGCTGATCGACGATTTCCTTCGGCGCGGAGGCACGATCTGGGCTTGTCCTCCGTGCGTGAAGGCGCGCGGCTACACGCAGGAAGACCTGATCGAGGGGGTCGCGATTCAAGGCGCCAGCGCGATGCACGAACGCCTGATGGCCGGCGCGGCGTCGTTGAGCTTCTGAGCGCCGAGCCGCTACGTGCTGCGCGGATCGAGCGCGTCGCGCAGCCCGTCGCCGAGCAGGTTGAACGCAAGCACGGTGACGAAGATCGCCAGCCCGGGATAGATCGCCATCCACGGCGCCTGCGTGAGGAAGCGCTGCGCGGTGTTCAGCATCGAGCCCCAGGAGGGCGCGGGCGGCTGCTGGCCGAGGCCGAGGAACGACAGGCTCGCCTCGGCGATGATCGCGGCGGCGATCGCGAGCGTGGCCTGCACGATCACCGGCGGCAGGATGTTGGGCAGGATGTGCCGCAGCAGGATGCGCGGCGGCGGATTGCCGACCGCGCGCGCGGCCTCGATGTATTCCTCCGCGCGCACGGTCAGAACCTGCCCGCGCGCAAGGCGCACGAAGATCGGCGTGGCGGTGATGCCGATCGCGATCATCGCGTTGGAAAGGCTCGGGCCGAGGAACGCGGCCAGCGCGATCGCGAGGATCAGGAAGGGGATCGCCAGCATCGCGTCGGTGATGCGGCTCAGCACCGCGTCGACCGCGCCGCCGACGTAGCCCGCCACCATGCCCAGCGGCACGCCGACGCCGACCGCGATCGACACCGAGATCACGCCGGCGGCGAGCGACGCGCGCCCGCCCCAGATCACGCGCGACAGCAGGTCGCGGCCTACCTCGTCGGTGCCGAACCAGTGCGAGGCCGAGGGCGCCTTGCGCACCGTCGCGAAGCTGGTGGCCAGCGGATCGAACGGCGCGAGCCATGGCGCGAACAACGCCATCAGCACCATCGCCACGACGACGACGAGGCCGAACACCGCCGCGCGCCGCTTCATCAGCCGGCGTACCGCGCGCCGCGCCGGGCCGTCGTGCGGCGCAGCCCCTGCGGTCTGATCGACGGTGACGGCGCTCATCGTCAGTCGCGCAGCCTCGGATTGACCAGCACGTACAGCACGTCGGCGAGCAGATTGAGCACGATGTACACGCTCGCCGTGACCAGCACCACGCCTTGCACGACCGCGTAGTCGCGGTTGAATACCGCATCGACGATGAGTTTCCCGAAGCCGGGGATCGAGAACACCTGCTCGGTCAGCACCGCGCCGGAAAGCAGCGTGCCGAATTCGAGCGCGCCGAGCGTGATCACCGGGGTCAGCGCGTTGCGCAGCGCGTGCCGCAGGATCACCGCCCGCTCCAGCAGGCCCTTGGCGCGCGCGGTGCGCACGTAGTCGCTCGCCAGCGCCTGCAGCATCGCCGCGCGCATGTGGCGCATCAGCACCGCGGCGATCGCGTTGCCGAGCACGAAGGCCGGCATGATCGTGGTCGCGATCGACTGTTTGAAATCCTCGAACGGGCTGATGAAACCCGACGCCGGCAGCCAGCCGAGCTGCACGGAGAACAGGAAGATCAGCATGATGCCGAGCCAGAAGTTCGGCGTCGACAAGCCCCACAGCGCGAACACGTTGGCGCCGACGTCCCACGCGCTGTCTTTCTTCACGGCCGACACGATCCCGGCGGGAATGCCGATCAGGAGCGCGAAGCACATCGCCATCGTCGCGAGCTGAATCGTGACCGGCAGCTTTTCCTTGATCAGTTCCGCGACCGGCTGCTTGATCCGCATCGACTCGCCGAGATCGCCGTGCACGACGCCCTTGACCCAGTAGAAGTACTGCACCGGCAACGGCTGGTCGAGCCGGTACTGCTTGCGGATCTGCTCGATCACCGCGGGATCGCGCTCCTCGCCCGCCATCACCAGCGCCGGATCGCCCGGCAGCAACTGCTGCAGGCCGAAGATGATCACCGACACGAGGAACAGCGTCGGAATGAGCTGCAGCAGGCGGCGGGGGAGGAACTTGAGCACGATGCTTCGCTCGTGTCGCCCCGGCGTAGGCCGGGGCCCAATTTGCAGCGTCGAAACTTGGGCCCCGGCCTGCGCCGGGGCGACGGCCTCAATTCAGCGTCAGATCGGTGACCCGAATCAACCCATCCGGCATCACCTTGAACCCCTGCAGCTGCGGCGTATGCGCAAACAGCAGCGTGCGGTGATACAGGTACATCACGCCACCCTTGGGCAGGATTTCGGCGGCGGCCTGTTCGTACAGCGCCTTGCGCTCGGCGAACGTGGTCGCGGTGCGGGCCTTGTTCAGCAGTTCGTCGACCTTCGGGTCGCAGTACTTGCCGTAGTTCAGCGGTCCCTTGCACGACGCGAACGAGTAGATGTTGCCGTCCGGATCGGTGCGGCCGCTCCAAGCGAGGAAGTAGAGCTGGAAGTTGCCTTTCTCCGCTTCGTTCAGCGATGTGGCGAACTCGGTCACGCGCAGCTTGAGATCAAAGCCCGCTTCGCTGGCCATCGACTGCATCACCTCCGCCACCGCGCGGCTCTCCGAGTTGTTCGGCACCATGAAGTCGAGCGCGAGCGGCGGCGTGACTCCCGCTTCCTTCAGCAGCGCCTTCGCCTTGGCCACGTCGCGCTTCATGATCGGAAACTTGGCCATGTGGTAGGGACTCGCGAGGCTCACCCACTGGTTGTCGGGTTTCTGCAGCCCGTTGAACACCACGTTGTTGATCGCGTCGCGGTCGATCGACAGTTCAAATGCCTCGCGCACCTTCCAGTTCTTGCCGAGCGGGTTGTTCGATTTCTCGCCGTTGTTGATGTTGAAGGTCACGCCCTGGTAGCCCATCTCGGTGCCGGTGGCGAGCTTCAGCTTCGGGCCCTTCTTCACCTCGTCGACGTCGGTGGCGAGCAGGCGCTCGAGCAGGTCGAGCTGACCGGACTTCAGGTTCGCCAGCCGCACCGTCGAATCCTGGATCGGCCGGTAGACGATGCGGTCGATGTGTACCCGCTTGGCGTCCCAGTAATCCTTGAAGCGCTCGACCACGATGCGGTCCTGCGGCACGCGCTCGACGAACTTGTACGGGCCCGCGCACACCGGCGCGGTGCCGAACCTGTCGCCCAGCGCCTTGGCCGCCTTCGGCGACACCATCATGCCGGCGCGGTCGGTGAGCTGCGCGATCAGCGGCGCGAACGGCGCCTTCAGATGCAGCCGGATCGTCAGCGGATCGACCACTTCGACGTTGTCGATCTGCGCGATCTCCGCCTTGCGGAACGACCCCTGCATGTCCAGATGCCGCTCGAGGCTGAACTTGGCGGCTTCGGCGTTGAACGGCTCGCCGTCGTGGAACTTCACGCCCGGGCGCAGCTTGATCGTGACCGTCTTGCCGTCTGCGGACGTCTCGTGCGACAGCGCCAGTTGCGGCACGACGGCGAGCTTGTCGTCGATGTCGAACAGCTTGTCGCAGATCGATGCGAACACGATGCGGCCGACGTACGTGCGCGCCAGCGTCGGGTCGAGGATGTCCGGGTCTTCGGCCAGTCCGATCCGCAGCGTCGACTGCGCATGCGCGGCGCCGGCCAGGCCGAGCGCGAGGGTGAGTGCTACGAGGCGTGACTTCATGTTCATTGTCCTCTCCATGTCGTCGACCCGGCGCAGGCCGGGGCCTAATTGTTCGTCGATGAGATTGGGCCCCGGCCTCCGCCGGGGCGACGTGCTCCTTGTTGCTTACCCGTCGCAAACGCCGCCTGCAGCCGCGCGAGGGTCGGATGTTGCTGTCCCGCGCGGAACAGCGCAACTGGCGCGGCTTCCAGATCGCGCCAACGATGGCAGGCCACGAGGCTGCCGTCGGCGGGCTCCAGCGGCGGGACTTCGCTGCGGCAGCGGTCGATTGCGTACGGGCAGCGCGTATGGAAGTGGCAGCCCGGCGGCGGCGCGAGCGGGCTCGGCACGTCGCCGGCGAGCACGGCCTCGCGCACGCGCGCCTTCGGCACCGGAATCGGCACCGCCGCCAGCAGGGCGCGCGTGTAGGGATGGCGCGGATGCCCGAAGAACCGCGTTGCAGGTCCCGTTTCGACGAAGCGGCCGAGGTACATCACCGCCACGCGCGTGGCGATGTGCCGCACGACGCCGAGATCGTGCGAGATGAACACGTACGCGAGCCCGAAGCGCCGCTGCAGGTCGGCGAGCAGGTTCAGGATCTGCGCCTGGATCGACACGTCGAGCGCGGACACCGGCTCGTCGCACACGATCACCTTCGGGTCGGGCGCGAGCGCGCGCGCGATGCCGAGCCGCTGCCGTTGCCCGCCGGAAAACTCGTGCGGATAGCGCTGCGCGGCGTCGGGCTGCAGCCCGACCAGCGACAGCAGCTCGGCCACGCGCGCGCGCCGCCCGGATGCGGGCACCACGTCGTGCAGCATCAGCGGCTCGGCCAGCATGTCGCCGACCGTCATGCGCGGATTCAGCGACCCGTACGGGTCCTGAAAGATGATTTGCAGCTTCCCGCGCAAGGCGCGCAGCTCGGCGGCCGCGAGCGCGGTCAGGTCACGCCCGTCGAGCCGGATCGCGCCAAGCGTCGGCTCGATCAGACGCAGCACGAGCCGCGCGACGGTCGACTTGCCGCACCCCGATTCGCCGACGATCGCGAAGGTCTCGCCCGCGTCCACGCCGAACGACACGCCGTCGACTGCCTTGACCACGCCGCCGCCGCGCCCGAACAGCCCCGTCTGCACCGGGAAGTGCTTGACGAGATCGGCGACCTCCAACACCGCGCTGACTGGACTAGCCTCGCGCTGCGCGCTCGGGGATTCGCGCTTGGGACGGCCCGGCGCGCTCACGCCGCCATCTCCGCCGGCAACGACTCGGCGAGCTGCTGCAGCGGCACCTTCCAGCAGCGCGAGCGACGGCCGTGATCCAGGTCGCGCAACGGCGGCGCTTCGCGCCGGCAGCGCGCATCGGCGAACGGGCAGCGCGCTGCGAAGCGGCAGCCTTCGGGCATCGCGGTCGTGGCCGGCACCATGCCGTCGATCGCTGCCAGCCGGCCGCCGCGCGCGCCGAGCGCGGGGATCGCGCCCATCAGCCCGACCGTGTACGGGTGCTGCGGCAGCGCGAAGATCGCCTCGACCGGGCCTTCCTCGACGACCTGGCCCGCGTACATCACCAGCACGCGGTCGGCCATCTCCGCCACGACGCCCAGATCGTGCGTGATCAGCAGGATCGCGGTCTTCGTTTCGCTGCGCAGTGCGCGCATCAGGTCGAGCACCTGCGCCTGGATCGTCACGTCGAGCGCGGTGGTCGGCTCGTCGGCGATCAGCAACGCCGGCTGGCACAACAGCGCCATCGCGATCATCACGCGCTGGCGCATGCCGCCCGACAGGCGATGCGGGTACTCGTCGATGCGCTTGTCGGGTGCGGGGATGCGCACGTGGCGCAGCATCGCGATCGCCGCCTCGCGCGCCTCGCGCGGGGCCATGTCGCGATGGCGGATCAGCACCTCGGCGAGTTGCGCGCCGATGGTGAATGCCGGGTTCAGCGATGTCATCGGCTCCTGGAAGATCATCGCCATGCGGTTGCCGCGCAGGTCCGCCAGCGTGCGGTTGGGCAACCGCAGCAGGTCGCGTCCCTCGAACTCGATGCCGCCGTCGACCGCTGCCGGCGGCCGCGGCAGCAGCCCCATGATCGCCAGCGCGGTCACGCTTTTGCCGCAGCCGGATTCGCCGACCAGGCACAGCGTCTCGCCGGGCTCGACCGAAAACGACACGCCGTCGACCGCGCGCGCCGGGCCCTGGTCGGTCGCGAAGGTGACGCGCAGATTGTCGACAGAGAGCAGCGCCATCTCAGAACAGCCCGACGATCCGCCCGCGCGCGTCGATGTCGATCCGCATCGCCGCCGGATCCTTTGGCAATCCGGGCATCGTCATGACGTCGCCGCAGATCATCACGACGTATTCTGCGCCGGCGGCGAGCCGCACCTCGCGGATGTTGACCACGTGGTCCGACGGCGCGCCGCGCAGCAGCGGGTCGGTCGAGAACGAATACTGCGTCTTCGCCACGCACACCGGCAGCCTGCCGAAGCCCTCGTCCTGCAGCTTGCGGATCTGCGCGCGCACCCTGGTGTCGGCGGTGATGTCGGAGGCGCCGTAGATCCTCGTCGCCACCGTCTTCATCTTCTGCCACAGCGGAGTGTCGTCCTCGTACAGCAGGCGGCAGTCCGCCGCGCCGCTTTCGGCCAGCCGCACGACCTCGCGCGCGAGGTCCTCCGCGCCCGCGCCGCCCTCGGCCCAGTGCTTCGCGACGACCACCGGCGCGCCGTGGTGCGCGAGCTTCTGCCGCAGCAGCCGGATCTCCGCCTCGGTGTCGTGCGCAAAGTGGTTCAGGGCGATCGCGCACGGCAGCCCGAAATGGGTGCGCACGTTGTTCAGGTGCCGCTCCAGATTCACGATGCCGCGATCGAGCGCCGGCAGATTCTCCTGCGTCAGCGCGTCGGCCGCCACACCGCCGTGGTACTTCAGCGCACGAATCGTGGCGACGAGCACTGCGGCGTCGGGCCGCAGCCCGGACTTGCGGCACTTGATGTCGATGAACTTCTCCGCGCCGAGATCCGCACCGAAGCCGGCTTCGGTCACTACGTACTCGCCGAGCTTCAGCGCTGCGCGCGTGGCGATTACCGAGTTGCAGCCGTGCGCGATGTTGCCGAACGGCCCGCCGTGGATGATCGCGGGGTTGTTCTCCAGCGTCTGCACCAGGTTGGGCTTCAGCGCGTCGCGCAAGAGCGCGGCCATCGCGCCATGCGCCTTCAGGTCCCGCGCGCGGATCGGCGTCAGGTCGCGCCGGTAGCCGACCACGATGCGGCCGAGCCGCTCCTTCAGGTCCGCCAGCGACGTGGCGAGGCAGAAGATCGCCATCACCTCGGAGGCAACGACGATGTCGAAGCCGTCCTCGCGCGGAAAGCCGTTGGCCGGCCCGCCGAGCCCGATCGTGATCGACCGCAGCGCGCGGTCGTTCATGTCGACCACGCGCCGCCAGGCGACGCGGCGGAAGTCGAAGCGCAGCTCGTTGTTGTGATGGATGTGGTTGTCGATCAGCGCCGCCAGGAGATTGTTCGCGAGCGCGATCGCGCTGAAGTCGCCGGTGAAGTGCAGGTTGATGTCCTCCATCGGCACCACCTGCGCGTAGCCGCCGCCGGCCGCACCGCCCTTCATGCCGAACACCGGGCCGAGCGACGGTTCGCGCAGCGCGATCACCGTGCGCTTGCCGATACGGTTGAGCGCGTCGCCGAGGCCGACCGTGACCGTCGTCTTGCCTTCGCCGGGCGGGGTGGGGCTGACGGCGGTGACAAGGATCAGCTTGCCGTCGGTGCGATCGTCGAGCGAGGCGAGGTAGTCGAGTGAGATCTTGGCCTTGTAGCGGCCGTATGGATCGAGCGCGTCTTCGGGGATGCCGAGGCGGTCGCGCGCCAGCTCGACGATCGGGCGCAGCTTCGCGTCCTGCGCGATTTCGATGTCGGATTGCATGGTCGATGTTCTTCGTTGATTCGTCGCCCCGGCGCAGGCCGGGGCCCAATCGCAGCGTCGTGAATTGGGCCCCGGCCTGCGCCGGGGCGACGGTCCTATGCGAGTTGCTCGCGATGCTTCCTGATCGCCTCGATCACGATCGGCTTCAGCTCCGTCTGTCCTCCCGCATCGACGTGCGCGACCAGTTCGCGCCGCATGCGCGGCTCCCAGAAGCGTTGCAGGTGCTGCGCGATGCCGGCGCGCGCCTCGTCGGCATCGGGCATCGCCTCGAAGAAGTCGCCGATGCGGTTGGCCATGCGGACCAGGTTCGCGAGATCCATGCTCATGCCACCACGCGTTCCGGATGGCTGTAGACGCAGAACTCAGCGCCGCGCGCAAAGCCGATCAGCGTCTGCCCGCAGCGGGTCGCGATCTGAACGCCGAGCGCGGTCGGCGCCGACACGGCGGCGAGCACCGCAATGCCGACCGACGCCGCCTTCTGCACCATCTCCACGCTGGCGCGGCTTGTGACGAGCGCGTAGCCGCGCGCGGTATCCGTGCGCGCTGCGACCAGCGCGCCGATCAGCTTGTCGAGCGCGTTGTGGCGGCCGACGTCCTCGCGCGCGCGCAGGATCGATCCATCCACGTCGCACCACACGGCCGCGTGCGCGGCGCCGGTCGCCTGCTGCAGCGGCTGGTGTGCGTGCAGCGACGCGTAGGTGCGGGCGAGCGCCGCCGCGCTCACGCGCACGCCGATCGACGACAGGTCGGGCAACGGCCGCAGCACCTGGTCGAGGCTCTCCGTTCCGCAGATCCCGCAGCCGGTGCGGCCGGCGAGCGTGCGCCGGCGCGACTTCAGGCGCATGAACGCGGCCGCGGCGATGTCGATCGCGAGCGTGATGCCGAGGTCGGCCGTTTGCGGCTCGACGCCGTAGAACTCCGCGCGGCTGGCGATGTCTTCGCTCAGCGTGAAGCCGAGCGCGAAGTCGTCCAGGTCCGCCGGCGTCGCCAGCATCACCGCGTGCGAAATGCCGTTGTATTCGAATGCGATCGGCACCTCGCGCGCGACCTGCAGCGGCGTTCGCACCGCGCCGTCGCCCCAGCGAAGTACGGTCAGCGGCTCGGCGACCGCCTCGGCGAGCGCGTCCGGCGCGCTGCGTTCAGTTCGCGACGACACGATCGCGCTCGCGATACAGCTCGTCCTGGGTGCGCGCGAAGTGCAGGTAGCGCTGCTGCCATTGCGACGGCTGCGTCACGTGCAGCACCTGCACCGCGGTGACCTTGTATTCGGGGCAGTTGGTCGCCCAGTCGGAGCTGTCGGTCGTAATCACGTTGGCGCCGCTTTCCGGGAAGTGGAACGTCGTATACACCACGCCCGGCGCCACGCGCTCGGTCACGGTCGCGCGCAGCACCGTCTGGCCGGCGCGGCTCTCGATGCCGACCCAGTCGCCGTCGCGGATGCCGCGCTCGGACGCGTCGTGCGGGTGGATCTCCAGCAGGTCTTCGTGGTGCCAGCGCACGTTGTCGGTGCGGCGCGTCTGCGCGCCGACGTTGTACTGGGTCAGCACGCGGCCGGTCGTCAGCAGCAGCGGGTAGCGGCGCGTGACCTTCTCGTCCGACGGCACGTATTTTGTGATGATGAAGCGGCCCTTGCCGCGCACGAACTCGCCGACGTGCATGATCGGCGTGCCTTCCGGCGCGCGCTCGTTGCACGGCCACTGGATGCTGCCGAGGCGGTCGAGCTGGTCGTAGGTCACGCCGGCGAAGGTCGGAGTGAGCGACGCGATCTCGGCCATGATCTCGGACGGGTGCGCGTAGTGCATCGGACAGCCGAGCGCATCGGCGAGCTTCATCGTCACTTCCCAGTCCGCCAGTCCCGCCAGCGGTTCGATCACCTTGCGCACGCGTGCAATGCGCCGCTCGGCGTTGGTGAAGGTGCCGTCCTTCTCCAGGAACGACGCGCCGGGCAGGAACACGTGCGCGTACCTGGCGGTCTCGTTCAGGAAGAGGTCCTGCACGACAAGGCATTCGAGCGCCGACAGCGCCGCGGCGACGTGCTGCGTGTTCGGGTCCGACTGCACCAGGTCCTCGCCCTGGCAGTACAGTCCCTTGAAGCTGCCGTTCAGTGCGGCGTCGAACATGTTGGGAATGCGCAGCCCGGGCTCGGACAGGATCGGCACGCCCCATGCGGCCTCGAACGTAGTGCGCACCGCGGCGTCCGACACATGCCGGTAGCCCGGCAGCTCGTGCGGGAACGAACCCATGTCGCACGAGCCCTGCACGTTGTTCTGCCCGCGCAGCGGGTTGACGCCGACGCCTTCGCGGCCGAGGTTGCCGGTCGCCATCGCCAGGTTCGCGATCGCCATCACCGCCGTCGATCCCTGCGCATGCTCGGACACGCCCAGCCCGTAGTAGATCGCCGCATCGCCGCCGGTCGCATACAGCCGCGCCGCGCCGCGCACGAGCGCGGCGGGAACGCCGGTGTGAATCTCCATCTGCTCCGGCGAATTCTCCGGCCGCGCGATGAACTCGCGCCACTGCGCGAATGCCTTCGGCTCGCAGCGCGCGGCGACGAACGCCTCGTTCACGAGACCCTCGGTGACGATCACGTGCGCGAGGCTGTCGAGCACCGCGACGTTGGTGCCGGGTTTGAGCTGCAGGTGGTAGTCGGCCTTCACGTGCGGACCGTCGACCAGTTCGATCCGGCGCGGGTCGATCACGATCAGCTTCGCTCCCCGGCGCAGCCGCCGCTTCATCCTGGATGCGAACACCGGGTGCGCGTCGGTCGGGTTGGCGCCGATCACCACGATCACGTCGGCATGCTCGATCGACTTGAAGGTCTGCGTGCCGGCCGATTCGCCGAGTGTCTGCTTCAGGCCGTAGCCGGTCGGCGAGTGACAGACGCGCGCGCAGGTGTCGACGTTGTTGTTGCCGAACGCGGCCCGCACCAGCTTCTGCACCAGGTAGGTTTCCTCGTTGGTGCAGCGGCTCGACG
Organism: Pseudomonadota bacterium; assembly: GCA_029778535.1. GTDB lineage: Bacteria > Pseudomonadota > Gammaproteobacteria > Burkholderiales > Burkholderiaceae_F > JAKOQB01. The sequence continues at coordinate 123,204 of JAKOQB010000178.1, forward strand.
TGATGCCGCCGATCGAATCGCGGCCGTACTGCGCCTGCAGTTCGCGGAAGCGGCGTGCGGCATGGGAGATCGCCACGTCCCAGCCCACCTCGCGCCACGGGTCGGTGATCCGGTCGCGGACCATCGGCTGCGTCACGCGGTCCGGATGCGTCGCGTAGCCCCACGCGAAGCGGCCCTTCACGCACGCGTGCCCCTCATTGGCGGCGCCGTACTTGTACGGCGTCATGCGCACGACCGCGTCGCCCTTCAGTTCTGCCTTGAAGCTGCAGCCGACGCCGCAGTACGCGCAGGTCGTGATCGCCGCGCGGTCGGGTGCGCCGACGGCAAGCAGCGATTTCTCCCGCAGCGAGCCGGTCGGACACGCGGCCACGCAGGCGCCGCACGACACGCACTCCGACTGCATGAACGGCAGCCCGCCGGCGCTGATGCGCGACGCGAAGCCGCGCCCTTCGACCGTCAGCGCGTACGTGCCCTGCGTCTCCTCGCACGCGCGCACGCAGCGATTGCAGACGATGCACAGCGCGGGATCGAATGCGAAGTACGGGTTCGACGCGTCGACCGGCTCGGCGCAGTGATCGGCGCCGGGCGAGTAGCGCACCTCGTGCACGCCGAGTTCTTTCGCCAGCCGGCCGAACTGCGTGTCGCGGTCGAGCGGGCGGCCCTTGGCGTCGCGCGGGTGGTCGGACAGGTACAGCTCCATCACGCCGCGCCGCAGCCGTGACAGCTTTTCGCTCTGCGTGCGAACGCGCATGCCGGGCTCGACCGGCGTCGTGCACGACGCGGGGTAGCCCTTGCGGCCCTCGATCTGGACCAGGCACAGCCGGCACGAACCCCACGCTTCGAGGCTGTCGGTCGCGCACAGCAGTGGGATCTCGAGGCCGGCCTCGAGCGCGGCGCGCAGCACCGACGTGCCGGCCGGCACCGTCACCGCGCGGCCGTCGATGTCGAGCGTGACCGGTGCGCCCGCGCGCGCCGGCGTGCCGTAGTCGATGTCGGCGCGGGTCCGCTTAAGTTCGGTGGCCTGCATCTGCAACTCCCTCGCCGAAGTCCTGAGGATAATGGTTCAGCGCCGAAAGCACCGGGTAGGGCGTCATGCCGCCCATCGCACACAGCGAGCCGTCGACCATCGTTTCGGCGAGTTCGCGCAGCAGCGCGATCTTCGTCGTGCGGTCGCGCCCCGCGACGATGTCGTCGATCAGCTCGACCCCGCGCACCGAGCCGATCCGGCACGGGGTGCACTTGCCGCACGACTCGAACGCGCAGAACTGCATCGCGAAGCGCGCGAGCCGCGCCATGTCCGCGCTGTCGTCATGCACGACCACGCTGCCGTGGCCGAGGACCGCGCCGAGTTCCGCGTAGCGTTCGTAGTCGAGCGGCACGTCCCACTGATGCTCGGGGATGTACGCGCCGAGCGGGCCGCCGACCTGCACCGCGCGGATCGGCCGGCCCGACGCGGTGCCGCCGCCCCACGTGGTCAGCAGTTCGCGCAGCGTCAGGCCGAAAGCCGTTTCGATCAACCCGCCGTGCTTGATGTTGCCCGCGAGCTGCACGGTCAGCGTGCCGCGCGAGCGGCCGACGCCGTAGTCGCGGTAGAACGCAGCGCCGCGCGCGAGCACGATCGGCACGGTGGCGAGCGTGACCACGTTGTTGATCACCGTCGGCTGGCCGAACAGGCCGGAAATCGCGGGCAGCGGCGGCTTGGCGCGCACCACGCCGCGGCGGCCTTCGAGGCTTTCGAGCAGCGCGGTCTCTTCGCCGCACACGTACGAGCCGGCGCCCTTGCGCACCTCGAGGTCAAACGCGTGTCCGCTTCCGAGAACGCTCGCGCCGAGCCAGCCGGCGTCGCGGGCGCCCGCGATCGCTTCGGCGAGCGCCGCGATCGCGTGCGGATACTCGCTGCGCACGTAGATGTAGCCCAGCGTCGCGCCCACCGCGAGCGCGGCGATCGCCATGCCCTCGATCAGCGCGAACGGGTCGCTCTCCATCAGCAGCCGGTCGGCGAAGCTGCCTGAATCGCCCTCGTCGGCGTTGCAGACGATGTACCTGGTGCCGCCCGCTGCCTGCAGCGCAGTGCGCCACTTGATTCCGGTCGGGAACGCCGCGCCGCCACGGCCGCGCAGGCCGGAGTCGATCACTTCCTGGACGATCTCTTCGCGCGACAGCGCGAGCGCGCGCTTCAGGCCCGCGAGTCCGCCGTGCGCTTCGTAATCGTCGATCGAAAGCGGATCGGCGATGCCGATGCGCGCGCAGGTCAGCCGCTGCTGCGCCTTCAGCCACGGCAGATTGTCGACGCGGCCGAGCGCGAGCGGATGCACGCCGCCGTGCAGGAAATCCGCATCGAAGAGCCGCGCGACGTCGCCAGGCGCGACCGGCCCGTAGCCGATGCGGCCGTCCGCCGTGGCCACCTCGACCAGCGGCTCGAGCCAGAACAGGCCGCGCGAGCCGTTGCGCACGATCGCGACCTCGGCGCCTCGCTGGCGCGCCGTCGCCGCAACCGCGGCGGCGACCTCGTCGGCGCCCACCGCGAGCGCCGTCGAATCGCGCGGGACAAAGATCGTCGTCATGTACGTCCGGCGGCGCGTAGCCGCGCGATCATCTCGTCGAGCCGTGCGGGGGTCAGCCGCGCATACACGCGCTCGTCGACCAGCGCCGCAGGCGCGTTCGCGCACTGGCCGAGGCAGTACACCGGCTCGATCGAGAAGTCGCGGTCGCTCCCGAGCGACCGCTTCGCGTGCGCCAGCAGCGCATGGCAGCCCATGCTCTGGCACGCCTCGGCCTGGCACAGGTGCAGCACGTGGCGCGCGGGCGGTTCGCGGCGGAAGTGGTGGTAGTAGCCGATCACGCCGTGCACTTCGGCGCGCGACAGGTTGAGCGCCCTCGCGATCGGCCCTTCGCATTCGGCGGGCAGGTAGCCAAGCCGGTCCTGTACCTCGTGCAGCAGCGGCAGCAGCGCGCCCGCGCGGTGCGCGTGCCGTTCGATCGCCGCCTCGACGGCGGCCGCGATGTCTGCGGGTTCGGCCATGGCCGAAACCATACACCCGGCCCGCCGCTGCGGCGCGAAAATGCGGTCATCACGGAGGCAAAGCGATGTCGATCGATGTGACGGGAACGCGAATCGCGGTGATGGGCGCGGGCGCGGTCGGCGGCTACTACGGCGGCGTGCTGGCGCGCGCCGGCCATGCGGTGACGCTGATCGGCCGCGCGACGCACGTCGACGCGATCCGCCGCGACGGGCTGCTGCTCGACACGCAGACGTTTCGCGGGCACGTACCCGTGCAGGCAGACACCGACGCATCCGCGGTGCGCGGCGCGCAGCTCGTGCTCTTCTGCGTGAAGTCGACCGACACCGATTCAGCCGCCGCCGCCATGGCGCCGCATCTCGCGCCGGACGCGTGCGTGCTGAGCCTGCAGAACGGGGCGGACAACGCCGAGCGGCTGCAGGCGCGGCTGCCGCAGGAGGTCGTACCCGCGGTCGTCTACGTCGCCACCGAGATGGCCGGCCCCGGCCACGTCAGGCACCACGGCCGCGGCGAGCTGGTGATCGGGCGCTCGAAGTCGAGCGAGGCGATCGTGCGGCTCTTCGCCGCGGCCGGCGTGCCGGTCCAGGTTTCCGACAACGTGGTGGGTGCGCTGTGGGCAAAGCTGATCGTCAACTGCGCGTACAACGCGCTGTCGGCGATCACACGGTTGCCGTACGGCCGGCTGATGCAGGGCGAGGGCGTGCCGTCGGTGATGCGCGACGTGATGAACGAGTGCCTCGCGGTCGCTCGGGCGGCGGGCGTCACGGTCCCCGGCGACCTGTGGGAGGCCGTGCAGCGGATCGCGCAGACGATGTCGACCCAGCAGTCATCGACCGCGCAGGATCTGGCGCGCGGCCGGCGCACGGAGATCGATCACCTGAACGGCTACGTCGTGCGCAAGGGCGAGGCGCTCGGCGTCGCCACGCCGCTCAACCGCGCGCTGCACGCGCTGGTCAAGCTGTTCGAGTCGCGCTCAGCGCCCGGATGAGGTTTGGCGCTCGATCTCGGCGTTGATGGTGTCGCGGTCCCACACACCGGGCGAATTGCGCGTGGCGAAGAACCGCGCGAAGTGCACGAAGCGCTCGCGGCTCACCGCTTCGAGCCGTTCCAGCTCCGCCAGCGGATCGGCGTGATCGTCGACGCGCAGGTCGAGCGCCGGGTATTCCTCGGTGGTGTGGATCTTCAGCGCCGCCGACTGCCTGCCGCGCTTGTCGCCGCCCGCGGCCTCGCCCGCCTTCAGCGCGGCGATCAGCCGGCGCGGGAAGGGCAGATCGGCGTTCGCCTCGTACGCGCGCGCGGTTTCACCGAGCACCTGCGGCCCGGCCAGCATGTTGCCCGCCACCGAGAACGTCTCGTGGATCGCATGGCCGCACCACGGCACGCATTCGGCGCCGGTGTACGCGGCGATCCGTCCGGCGGCGTCGTGCACGTGCAACTGGCGCGCGGCGCGACCGGGATCGGCCTGCGTCAGGGCATCGACCACCGATTGCGCGGCGAGCCCTTCGCGCAGCAGCCGCAGCGCGCGCGGGCCGTAGGTCGGATTGATCAGCGCCTGCGTGGCGAGCGCGCCGACGCCGCCGTCACCGTGCGGGCACAGCGCGCCGACTGCGAAGAAACGCGTGGCCACGGCGATGCCGAACGCGCCGCTGGCGGGATCGCGGGCGATGATGGACCAGGTCATCGGTTGATTTGCTCTCCTGCGCCATTGCCGCGCAAGCGGGAATCCGGTGGCGTCCGCACAGAACCGGGTTCCCGCCGGGGCCTGCCCCCGATTGCCTGAAGCGGAGGCGGGAACGACACTGCTGTGCTGCTCGCGCCGAGCGGCAGAGTATGCGCCATGGACGAAAATGCGCTACCGGGAGCTGCCCTTCGACTTGCGCGCCAATTCATCGAACGCCGCCTGCAGCGCCGCCGCAAGCTTGCGCGCGTCGGGCACCGCGTTGCGCGCGGCGGTGAAGCCGAAGCCCATCGCGCCGGCGTAGCTCATCACGGTGATGTTCAGCCCGATGCCGTGCTCGGGAATCGACAGCGGCCAGTAGGTGGCCATCCGCGCCCCGGCCGCGTACAGCGGCACCTGCGGCCCGGGCACGTTGGAGATGATCACGTTGGCGATCGGCGGGATCGCGTCGGCGATGCGGGCGCGTCCATACAGCGACGCCAGCCCGTGCAGCACCCACGGCAGCGCGATCGACGGGAAATCCGTCGGCAGCACGCCGCGGGCCCGTTTCGCCAGGTCCTTCACCGCGCCGGCGGCGTCGTGGATCGCGCGCAGGCGCTTGATGGGGTCGGCGATGTGCGTGTTCAGATTCACCAGGCTCATCGTCGCCTGCGTCGTGTACTCGGTGTCGCCCGGCGCGCGCAGCGAGATCGGCATCGCGGCGATCAGCGGCTGCTTCGGAATACCGCCGTGGCGCGCCAGATAGCGGCGCAGCGCGCCGCTGCACAAGGCCAGCACGACGTCGTTCAGTTTCGCGTCGTGCGCGGCGGCGATCGCCTTGAGCGGCTCGAGCGGCAGCGACAGCGCGGCGAAGCTGCGCTCGCCGCTGATTGCGACGTTGATCGGCGTTTTCGGACCGAACGCGAAGTTCTGGCCGAGGCGTCCCTTCGTTGCCGCGGGCGCGGTCCGGAACAGGCCCGCCAGCGTGCGCGCCACAGCGGGCAGGTGCCGCGCGAGCTTGATGAACTGGCCGACATCGTGCTTCAGCGCCGCGGCCGCGAGTTCGCCCTTGCCCGGATGCTCGGCGGGCGCGCGCTTGCCGGCCGGCACCGCGCGCGGCTTCGGCGTCACGTCGAAGAGCGCCTGCGCCAGCACAACGCCCGCCTGACCGTCGAGCACCGCGTGGTGCACCTTGATGTAGTAGGCAGCCTGGCCGCTTTGCAGGCCGTCGAACACGTACAGCCGCCACAGCGGGCGCGTGCGGTCGAGCGTCTCTGAGTGCAGGCGCGCGGCGGCGTCCTCGAGCTGAGCCTGCGTGCCGGGGCGCGGCAGCTGCACGCGTTGCACATGCCAGTCGAGGTCGACGCGATCGACGGTCACCCACGCGGGGTTGGCGAACTGCAGCGGCATGTTCGCGAGCTTGCGGGTGAACACGGGGGCCAGGTGCAGCCGCTGCCGCATCTGCCGCTTGACCGCCGTGTAGAAGTCGCCCTTGTACCGCGATGGCAGATCGAACAGGTGCAGCGACGCCACGTGCATCGGCGTCTGCGGCGTTTCCAGGTGCAGAAAGGCGCCGTCCAGCCCGCTCAGCGGCTTCATGATGTGACTGTGGCCACGCTCGAAGCGACCGATTGCCCGAATGGAAGGATGACCCCATTGTGCGCTGCCTTTGATATGTTCGGGGCAGGGTTTCGCTGTGCGCATGAGAATTCGCAGCGAACGCGCCGCTCCCATCGACCATGGTCACACGACATCCGCACCGGGGCGAACCGCACTGGCTCTACACGCTCACCGAATGGCGCGCGCTGCTCGAAATGGCCGCGCTGCCTTATTCGCTGCCGGCACTGGCGGCCGCGCCGCGCGGCGACGGCCACCCGGTGCTGCTGCTGCCGGGCTTCATGGCCGACGAGTACACGCTGATCGCGCTGCAGCTCTTCCTGCGCCAGCGCGGCTACGACGTGCATACGTGGGGTTTCGGCCGCAACGTCGGCTTCCAGCGCCGGCACGCGGCCGCGCTCGAGCAGAAGATCCGCTACATGCACCACAAGGCCGGCCGCAAGGTGAGCCTGGTCGGCTGGAGCCTCGGCGGGCTGTTCGCGCTGTACGCCGCGCACGAGGCGCCGGAGTGCGTGCGCGGCGTGATCACGCTCGGCAGCCCGGTCAGCATCGACATGCAGGGCAGCCAGTCGCCGCCGCTGGTGCGCGCGCTGTACCAGCTGATCGCGCACCCGATGGGGCCGAGTGCGCACGCGATGCTGCCGCGGACCAAGCGGTTGCGCGAGCGCCGCAAGCCGCCGGTACCGACCACGTGTCTGTATTCGCTCAGCGACGGCGTGGTGCCGCCGCAGGAGGCGACGATCGAAGGCGACCGCCGCATGCACGAGAACGTCCGCGTGCCCGGCAGCCACGTCGGGCTCGGATTCAATGCGATCGTGATGTACATCGTCGCCGACCGGCTCGCGCAGCCGGAAGGGCAGTGGCAGCCGTTCAGGCCGCAAGGCGTTTCGGGGAAGATCTACCGGCTGATGGTGCGCGACTCCGCGCCGGCCTGACCGCTTTCTTCGCGGCGGCGAGATATTCCTGGAAGCTGTCGCGGATGCACTGCGCGAACGCTTCCGGATTCGGCACCAGTTCGCGGCACGAGGTCGGCGATATCACGATGCGCCCGTCGTAGCTCGTCACCGCGAACACCAGCCCCATGCCGTCGGCGATCGGCATGATCGCGGAGATGTACGTCATCCGCGCGCCGCACAGATACAGCGGCACCGTCGGCCCCGGCACGTTGGTGATCGTGCAGTTGGCCAGCGGCGCGCGCCGCCCCATGCCGAGCGCCACCCGGCCCAGCAGTTTGCTCGTCAGCGCCAGCGTCGACGCGGGCGTGTGCCGGCCGATGTCGGTCAGTTCGCGCGCGCCGATCGCGCGCGCCAGCGCGTCGGAAGCGCGCGTCTGCGCGTGGATCGCGCGCAGACGCTCGACCGGATCCGCCAGATCGGTGCCGAGCTTCACGTGCAGCCACGACACCTCGGGCCGGCTGCCGGGCGCGGCGTCGGCATCGCGGATGTAGATCGGCGCGATCGCGGTCAGGCTCGCAGGCGGCAGCTCGTCCTCCGTTTCGAGATACCGGCGCAGCGCGCCGCCGCACACCGCCAGCACCACGTCGTTGACGGTTGCGCCCTTGACCAGCGCGCGGATCGACTTGAATTCGTCGAGCGTGAAGCGGCGCGTCTCGAACACGCGGTGCGGCGACACCACCGAATTGAAGCGCGTGACGGGCAGGCTCTGCCGCCGCAGCAGGATGTTGCCCGCCAGACTCAGCGCCGCCGGGGCCACGCGCCTGACCGCGCGCGTCACCGGCGCGGCCAGCCGCAGCGGCGATGTGACCGTGTTCGCCACGCCGCGGCATAACAGCGCGATCGTTCCGGGTGCAGGCTCAGGGAACCACGGCTCCGGCGGCTCCTCCGGCGGCGGCGCGGGCGTGATGTCGTGCAGCAGGTTGGTGATCTCGGAGCCGTGCTCGACGTCGATCGCCGCGTGGTGGATCTTGGTCAGCAGCGCGAAGCTGCCCGCGGGCAGGTCGAGAAAGCTGTCCAGCCCCTCGATCACGTAGATCTCCCACAGCGGGCGGTTCAGGTCGAGCGGGCGCGCGTGGATGCGCGAGGCCTGGATGCAGAACTGGCGCCAGTCGCCCGGCTTGGGCAACGCGATGTGGCGCACGTGATATTCGAGGTCGAAGTGCTCGTCCTCGACCCAGTACGGATAGTCGAGCTCGAGCGGCACGCGCTTGAGTTTCCGCCGGAACACCGGCGAGCGATGCAGGCGGCTTTCGACGTGCGCGAGAATCGTCTTGAACCGCACCTTGCCGCCGGGCGCGGTCGACTGGTCGTAGATGTGGATCAGCGATACGTTGGAGTTCGAATGCGCGGTGTCCGAGTACAGGAAGGCGGCGTCGTGCGCGGCGAGCTGTTGCATCGGGTGCGTGTCGTCTGCGGCGGCAATGCGGGCAATATACACAGCGGCCGGCGTGGCCGGCTGCGCCACGGGCGCACGGTGCCGTTGACGGAAGTCAATGCGCGCGGCCGAACTTCGGTCGACATTGTGTGCGCGAGGAATCGGTGCGGAAGGAATTCGCCATGCGCTCCAGCGGGTTGTTGGCCCAGGCTGCCGTGCTCGCGGCCTGTTCGATGGCAGCCGTCGCGCTCGCACAGCCGAGGCTCGAGCTCGGCCGGCGCGACTTCGAAAGCAAATGCGCCGTTTGCCACGGCAAGGACGGCAAGGGCGGCGGGCCGTACGCGGAGCAGCTGAAGCACCCGCCGCCTGATCTGACCACGCTCGCACGGCGCAACGGCGGCATCTTTCCGGTCACGCGCACGTACGAGACGATCGAGGGTGCCGGCAAAGGGCACGGCACGCGCGAGATGCCGGTGTGGGGCCTCGACTACACGATCCAGGCGACCGAGGTGCTGCCCGAACTGCCATACAATCAGGCCATGTATGTGCGCACGCGCATCATGGCGCTGCTGGAGTACCTGAACCAGCTACAGGCGAAGTGACGCGGCCGGACTGCTCGGCAGCGGCGAGTACGTAAGGCCGGCACGACGGCCGGACGCTTTCGCCAACCCATTCATTCATGGCGATCGCGCGCAAGCCGCTGCGGCGGGGCGTCGCGTATCGCCGGCACGACCTCGGCGCGCAAAATACGCCCTTTGACGGAACTTGCGGCCGCGCGCGCGACTCGCAATCGGTCGGCCCGACGAATCGACAGGACGGATTGATGTTCAGCTCGCAGATACGTTTCCTCTGCCTCGGCGTTGCCGCCGTTGCGCTCGCCGGTCTGGCCGGCTGCAACCGTTCGGCGGCGCCGCAGCCGCCGGCGCAGGCGGCGCCGCAGGTCGGCGTGATGACCGTGCAGCCGAAGCGCGTGGCCATCCGCAGCGAACTTCCGGGCCGCACCTCGCCGACGCTGATCGCCGAAGTGCGGCCGCAGGTGACCGGCATCGTCAAGTCGCGCAACTTCCAGGAAGGCGCGGAAGTCAAGGCCGGCAGCGTGCTGTATCAGCTCGACGCCGCGCCGTACCGGGCCGCCTACGAGAGCGCGCAGGCGGCGCTCGCCAAGGCCGAGGCAGGACTCACGACCGCGCGTCAGAAGGCCGAGCGCTCCAAGGAACTGGTCGCGATCAAGTTCCTCAGCCAGCAGGACTACGACGATGCCGCGGCCGCCGCGCGCCAGTCCGAGGCCGATGTCGCCGCGGCGAAGGCCGCCGTCGACACGGCACGCATCAACCTCGGCTACACGCGCATCGTCGCGCCGATCTCCGGACGGACGGGCAAGTCCGCAGTCACCGCGGGCGCGCTGGTGACCGCCAACCAGCAGACTGCACTGGTCACGGTGCAGAAGCTCGATCCGATCTACGTCGACGTCGCGCAGTCGAGCGCCGACGTGCTGCGCCTGAAGCGCGAGTTTGCCAAGGGGCAACTGAAGCGCACCGCGAGCAACGAAGCCAGCGTGGCGCTGGTGCTGGAGGACGGCACGCGTTACCCGCTCGAGGGCAGGCTGCAGTTCGCCGACGTCACCGTCGATCCCGGCACCGGCGCGATCACGCTGCGTGCGCTGTTTCCGAATCCGGGCCGCGAACTGCTGCCCGGCATGTACGTGCGCGCGGTGATCGAGGAGGGCGTGCGCGACGATGCGATCCTGGTGCCGCAGCAGGCGGTCACGCGCGATCCGAAAGGCGATGCAATCGCGTGGGTGGTCGGCCCCGACGGCAAGGCCGAGCAGCGCACGCTGCAGGTCGCGCGCGCGCTCGGCAACGAGTGGTTGATCGACGCCGGGCTGAAGCCCGGCGAGCGCGTGATCGTCGACGGCCTGCAGCGCGTCCGCCCCGGCGTAGCCGTGCAGGCGGTCGAGCGCGGCGATCCGAACGCGCCGGCGCCGGCGGCCGCGCCGCCGCAGGGTGGCGATCCGGCGCCGAAGAACTCCGACGGCGCGCCGCGCTCCTGACGCGACGGAGCCTGCGATGCTGTCGCGTTTCTTCATCGACCGGCCGATCTTTGCCTGGGTGATCGCACTGGTCGTCATGCTGGCCGGTCTGGTGTCGATCGTGCGCCTGCCGATCGCGCAGTACCCGAACATCGCGCCGCCGACGATCACGGTCACCGCGGTGTACCCGGGCGCGTCGGCGAAGACCGTCGAGGACACCGTCACGCAGATGATCGAGCAGAGCATGACGGGGCTGGACGGGCTGCGCTACATCTCGTCCACCAGCGACAGCACCGGCACCGCGCAGATCACGCTGACCTTCAATTCCGGCGTCGATCCCGACATCGCGCAGGTGCAGGTGCAGAACAAGCTGAAGCTCGCTGAACCGCTGCTGCCGCAGGAAGTCGAGCAGCAGGGCGTGAGGGTCACCAAGTCGGTGCGCAACTTCATCATGGTGGTCGGCTTCTACTCGGACGACGGCTCGATGAACCGCACCGACATCGCCGACTATGTGGCCGCCAACGTGCAGGACCCGCTGTCGCGCGTGCCCGGCGTGGGCGAGGTGACGCTGTTCGGCACGCAGTACGCGATGCGGATCTGGCTCGATCCGAACAAGCTGATCAACTACAAGCTGACGCCGGCCGATGTCGCCGCCGCCGTGCGTGCGCAGAACGCGCAGGTCGCCGCCGGCCAGCTGGGCGGGCTGCCCGCGGTGCGCGGCCAGCGATTGAACGCGACGATCACCGCGCAGAGCCTGCTGCAACGGCCGGAGCAGTTCGCGAACATCGTGCTGCGCACGACGGAGAGCGGCGCGACCGTGCGCATCCGCGACGTGGCGCGGGTGGAGCTGGGCGGCGAGAACTACAACGTCGTGTCGTTCTACAACGGCCAGCCGTCCTCCGGCGTGGCGATCCGGCTCGCGTCCGGCGCCAACGCGCTCGAGACCGCCGACGCGGTGCGCGCCAAGGTCGACGAGCTGTCGCGCTTCTTCCCGCGCGGGCTGAAGTCGGTCATCCCGTACGACACCACGCCCTTCATCCGCCTGTCGATCCAGGAGGTGGTCAAGACGCTGCTCGAGGCTTTCGCGCTGGTGTTCCTCGTGATGTTCCTGTTCCTGCAGAACCTGCGCGCCACGCTGATCCCGGCGATCGCGGTGCCGATCGTGCTGCTCGGCGCGTTCGCGGCGATGGCGGCGTTCGGTTTCTCGATCAACGTGCTGACGATGTTCGGCCTCGTGCTGGCGATCGGCCTGCTGGTCGACGACGCGATCGTGGTGGTCGAGAACGTCGAGCGCGTGATGAGCGACGAGGGCCTGTCGCCGAAGGAGGCGACCCGCAAGTCGATGGGCCAGATCACCGGCGCGCTGATCGGGGTCGCGCTGGTGCTGGCGTCGGTGTTCATCCCGATGGCGTTCTTCGGCGGCTCCACCGGCGTGATCTATCGCCAGTTTTCGCTGACGCTCGCGGCGTCGATGCTGCTGTCGGTGGGCGTGGCGCTGATCCTGTCGCCGGCGCTGTGCGCCACGCTGCTCAAACCCGTGCACCAGGGCGAGCCCTTCAAGACGACCGGCTTCTTCGGCCGCTTCAACCGCGCCTTCGAGGGCGGCCGTTCGACGCTGCTCCGCGTGGTGCAGCGGATGCTGGCACACAGCGGCCGCTGGCTCGCGGTGTTCGCGGCGATGGTCGCGTTGACGGTCTTCCTGCTGCACCGGCTGCCGACGTCGTTCCTGCCGGACGAGGACCAGGGCATCCTGTTCACGCAGGTCGTGCTGCCGCCGGGCGCCACGCAGGAGCGCACGCTCGCGGTACTGCGCGAGATCGAGCGCCACTACCTGCACGACGAGAACGACGCGGTGCAGTCGCTGTTCACGGTCGCGGGCTTCTCGTTTTCCGGCAGCGGGCAGAACGCCGGCATCGCCTTCGTGCGGATGAAGGACTGGTCGCAGCGCCGCGGCGCGCAGCTTTCGGTGCAGGCGGTCGCGCGGCGCGCGAACCTCGCGTTCTCGCGATTGCGCGACGCGATCGCTTTCGCGTTCGTGCCGCCGGCGGTGCTGGAACTGGGCACGGCCAACGGCTTCGACATGTATCTGCAGGACCGCGCCGGCGCCGGCCACACGGCGCTGATGGCGGCGCGCAATGAACTGCTCGGCCTGGCCGCGAAGGAGCCGACGCTGACCGCGGTGCGACCGAACGGACAGGAAGACACGCCGCAGTACCAGGTCAACGTCGACACGGTGCGCGCCGGCGCGCTCGGACTGGCGATGGCCGACATCAACCAGACGCTGTCGGCGGCGTGGGGCAGCGCGTTCATCAACGATTTCGTCGACCGCGGCCGCGTGAAGAAGGTCTACATGCAGGCCGACGCGCCGTATCGGATGCTGCCGGAGGACCTGGACAAGTGGTACGTGCGCAATGCGCAGGGCGACATGGTGCCATTTTCGATGTTCGCGCGCGGCAACTGGACCTACGGCTCGCCGCGGCTGGAGCGGTTCAACGGCACCTCGGCGGTCGAGATCCAGGGGCAGGCAGCGCCCGGCTTCAGCTCCGGACAGGCGATGGACACGATGGAGCGACTTGCCGCGCAATTGCCGCCGGGGTTCGGCGTTTCGTGGACCGGGCTGTCGTACGAGGAGCGGCTGTCGGGCGCGCAGGCGCCGCTGCTGTATGCGCTGTCGATGCTGGTCGTGTTCCTGTGTTTGGCGGCGCTGTACGAGAGCTGGTCGGTTCCGGTGGCGGTGATGCTGGTCGTTCCGCTCGGCGTGCTCGGCGCGCTGATCGCCGCCAGCGCGCGCGGCCTGTCGGACGACGTGTATTTCCAGGTCGGGCTGCTGGTGACGATCGGGCTGTCGGCGAAGAACGCGGTGCTGATCATCCAGTTCGCGCTGCACCAGATGGCGCACGGCGTCGAACTGGTGCCGGCCACGATCGAGGCGGTGCGGCTGCGGCTGCGGCCGATCCTGATGACGTCGCTCGCGTTCGGCTTCGGCGTGCTGCCGATGGCGCTCGCCACCGGCGCGGGCTCGGGCAGCCAGAACGCGATCGGCACCGGCGTCTTCGGCGGCATGGTGGCGGCGACCTTCCTGGGCGTGGTGTACGTGCCGGTGTTCTTCGTCGTCGTGATGCGTCTGTTCGGGCGCAGGATCCTCGCGCGGCGCGAGGCGGTGGCCGAGGGCGCATAGGTGCCCGGGCGACGCAGCGCTGTGCTAATTTCGCGGCGCCTTTAACGCCGACCACCGGAACTCGGCATGCAGCGCGCTTTCCTCGCGATCATCCTCCGCGCGCTCGCGCTCGTCGCGGCGCTGCTGCCGGCGCTGGCGGCGGCCGAGTATCCCGACAAGCCGATCCGCCTCGTGGTGCCGTTTCCGCCCGGCGGCGGCGCGGATAACCTGGCACGGCTCGTGATGCCGAAGGTCGCCGAGCGGCTGGGAACCACGATCTACATCGACAACAGGCCCGGCGCCGGCGGCAACGTCGGCGCCGAGAGCGTGGCGCGCGCCGCGCCCGACGGCTACACGCTGCTCTACGGTACCAACGGCACGCACGGCATCAATCCGAGCCTGTACAGCAATATGCGCTTCGATCCGGTCAAGGATTTCGTGCCGGTGGCGCCGATGACGCAGATCGCCGCGCTGCTGATCGTCAATCCGGAATTCCCGGTGAAATCGGTCGCCGAACTGATCCGCTATGCGAAGAGCCATCCGGGCAAGGTGAATTTCGCGTCGGCCGGCAACGGCACGACCTCGCACCTCGCGGGCGAGCTGTTGAAGACGATGGCGGGGATCGACATCGTGCACGTGCCGTATCGCGGCGGCGCGCTGGCGGCGGTCGATCTGATGAGCGGCCAAGTGCAGATGATGATCGACGTGATGCCGAACGCGTATCCGCTGGCGAAGGAGGGCAAGGTGCGCGGCATCGCGGTGACGACGGCGGAGCGGTTTCCCGGCGCGCCCGAGGTTCCGACCTTCGCCGAGTCGGGGCTGCCGGGCTTCGAGATCAGCGCGTGGGACGGCGTCTTCGCCCCGGCCGGCACGCCGGAGCCGATCGTGGCAAAGCTGAACGCGGCGATCCGCGCGGCGCTCGACGATGCGCAACTGAAGAGCGCGCTGATCGCGCGCGGTGCGCAGCCGGTGCCGGCGTCGCCGGAGGAATTCGCGCGGCGCGTGGCGGCGAGCGCGCAGATGTGGGGCAAGCTCGTCCGCGATGCGGGCGCGAAGGTGGATTGAATGAAAAGTGCAATGGACACGAAGACGATCGCAGCGCTGCCGGCGTGGACGACGGTGCCCGGTTACACGGACATCCTCTACGCGAAGGCCGAAGAAGGCATCGCCAGGATCACGATCAACCGGCCCGAGGTGCGCAACGCGTTCCGCCCGCTCACCGTGCAGGAGATGCAGGCGGCGTTCACCGACGCGCGCGACGATCCCAACATCGGCGTCGTGATTCTCACGGGCCAGGGCAGGGACGCGTTCTGCTCGGGCGGCGACCAGCGCGTGCGCGGTGAAGGCGGCTACGTCGGCGACGACGGCGTACCGCGGCTGAACGTGCTCGACCTGCAGCGGCAGATCCGCACGCTGCCGAAGCCGGTCGTCGCGATGGTCGCCGGCTACGCGATCGGCGGCGGCCACGTGCTGCACATGATGTGCGACCTGACGATCGCCGCCGACAACGCGCGCTTCGGCCAGACGGGGCCGAAGGTCGGCAGCTTCGACGGCGGTTACGGCGCCTCGTACATGGCGCGCATCGTCGGGCAGAAGAAGGCGCGCGAGATCTGGTTCCTGTGCCGGCAGTACGACGCTCGGCAGGCGCTCGAGATGGGGCTGGTCAACTGCGTGGTGCCGTACGAGCAGCTCGAGGCGGAAACCGTGCAGTGGTGCCGCGAGATGCTCGCCGTGAGCCCGATCGCGCTGCGCTGTCTGAAGGCCGCGCTGAACGCGGACTGCGACGGGCAGGCCGGGTTGCAGGAGCTCGCGGGTAACGCGACGCTGCTCTTCTATCTGTCGGAAGAAGCGAAGGAAGGCCGCAACGCGTATCTCGAGAAGCGCAAGCCGGACTTCCGCAAGTTCCCGCGCTTTCCTTGACCGCCGAGGCGTTGTCGATCTTCGCCGCCGCGCGCGAGGCGGCGGACGCGATCGGGCTGCACGTCGGCGCGCGGCGCTTCACCTTTGCCGAGTTGGCTGAGCTGACACGCGCGCGCCTGCACTCGCTCGATGCGGAGCCGCGCGATCACGCGCTGTATCCGCTGACCGCCGCCAACACGCTTGACACGATCGTCACGCTGTATGCCCTGCTGCAGCGACGCGTGCCGGCGCTGCTGCTGCATCCGCGGCTGACCGATTCCGAGCGCGCGGCGCAGCTCGAGTCCGCCGCGCGCGCGAAGGACGTGCCCGAGGACGCGGCGGCGGTGATTTACACCTCGGGCACGACCGGAACGCGGCGCGGCGCGGTGCTGACACGCGTAGCACTGTTGGCCTCGGCGCGCGCGAGCGCGGCGAATCTCGGCTGGCTTCAGGACGACTGCTGGCTGCTCGCGATGTCGCTGGCTCGCGTCGGCGGACTGTCGATCGTCACGCGCTGCCTGATCGCGCGGCGGCCGTTCGCGCTGGTGCCGCGGTTCGATGCCGACGAGCTGCCGGCGCTGATCGATTCGCATCGCGCCACGCTGCTGTCGCTGGTACCGACGATGCTCACCCTCGTGCTCGACGCGCGCCCGAAGTGGCGCGCGCCGTCGTTCCTGCGCGCGATCCTGCTCGGCGGCGCGGCCGCGCCCGCGCATCTGCTGCGCCGCGCGCGGCAGCGCAAGCTGCCGATCGTGATCACCTACGGCGCGACCGAAACCTGCTCGCAGGTGGTCGCCACGCCGTACGAACTGCGCCATCGCATCGCCGGCACCGGCGCCGGCAAGCCGCTCGAAGGCGCGCAGATCCGCATCGTTGAGGGCCGCATCCAGGTCAAAGGGCCGATGCGGATGGCCGGGTACTTGAACGAGCCCGCGCTCGACCCCGATGCGTGGTTCGACACCGGCGATCTCGGCGAGATCGACGCGCGCGGTTTCCTGCACGTGCGCGCCCGGCAGGCGGACCTGATCATCTCCGGCGGGGTGAACGTTTACCCGGCCGAGGTCGAGCGCGTACTGGAAGCGTGTCCGGGCGTGATCGCGGCGGCGGTGTTCGGCGTGCCCGAAACGACGTGGGGGCAGACGGTCGCGGCCGCGCTGGTGATCGACCCGGCGTTGTTCGACGAGACGGCGCTGCGCAGCCACATCGACGCGCATCTGTCCGCCGCGCGGCGACCGCGCGCGCTGCATTTCGTCGATCGGTTGCCGCTGACGCCGGCCGGCAAGCTCGACCGCGCGGCGCTGGCGCGCCGGCGTGCGTAAGCCGCGGCGCAGGCTGCCCGCAGCAGTTCGTCGTCTTGGTGAGATCTCAGCGGCCCGCGTACGCGGTGACCGCCTGCCGCTGCTCGCCGAGCCCGGCGATGCCGAGCGTGACCACGTCACCCGGTTTCAAGTACTGCGGCGGCTTCATCCCCATGCCCACTCCCGGCGGCGTGCCGGTCGTGATGATGTCGCCCGGCAGCAGCGTCATGAACTGGCTGATGTAGCTGACCAGGTGCGCGACCCCGAACACCATCGTGCGGGTGTTGCCGCGCTGGCGCCTTTCGCCGTTGACGTCGAGCCACATGTCGAGCGTCTGCGGGTCGGTGATCTCGTCGGTCGTGACGAGATACGGTCCGATCGGGCCGAAGGTGTCGCAGCCCTTGCCCTTGTCCCACTGGCTGCCGCGCTCGAGCTGGAAATTGCGCTCGCTCACGTCGTTGACCACGCAGTAGCCGGCCACGTGCGCGAGCGCGTCGCCGATCTCGACGTACTGCGCCTTGCTGCCGATCACCACGCCGAGCTCGACCTCCCAGTCGGTCTTGGTCGAGTTTTTCGGAATCACGATGCCGTCGTTCGGCCCGGTGATGCAGGTGGTCGCCTTCATGAACACGATCGGCTCGGCCGGCACCGGCATGTTCGACTCGGCCGCGTGATCTGAGAAATTGAGCCCGATCGCGATGAACTTGCCGATGCCGATGTACGGCACGCCCAGGCGCGGCGTGCCACGCACGATGGGCAGGGAGGCGGGGTCGAGCTTGCGCAGCTTCGCCAGTTCGCGCGGCGCGAGCAGCGCGCTGTCGATCTGCGACACCACGCCTGACAGGTCGCGGATCGCGCCGTCGCCGCCGAGCAGGCCGGGTTTCTCGCGGCCCGCCGGGCCGTAGCGCAGGAGCTTCATGGTTCCTTCCTCGGGTCAGAGTGACATGCCGCCGTCGACGTTGATCGCCTGGCCGGTCATGAACGACGATTCATCGGAGACGAGATAGACGAACGTCTCGGCGATTTCCTCCGCGGTCGCCAGCCGCCCCATCGGCTGGCGCGCGATGAAGTCCTTGCGCGCCTGCACCGGATCGGCGAACGCATTGATGCGGTCGCCGAGAGACGGAGTGTCCACGGTGCCGGGGCACACGCAGTTGACGCGGATCCCCTGCTTCACGTGATCGATCGCCAGCGCGCGGGTGAAGCCCGCCACCGCCGCCTTGCTTGCCGCATAGGCGAGCCGGTTCGGCACCGCCTTGTTGGCGCCGACCACGGAGGCCATGTTCAGGATCACGCCGCCGCCGGCGGCGATCATCTTCGGCAGCATGGCGCGGGTCAATACGAACATGCTGCGCACGTTCAGGTCGAAGCTCGCGTCCCAGTCTTCCAGCGAGCAGTCGAGGATCGTGCCCTGGTGCACCCAGCCGGCGCAGTTGAACAGGATGTCGACCGCGCCGATCTCGTCGACCAGCGCGCGCACCGCGGCATGGTCGCGCACGTCGAGAGCGCGGGTGCGGACGCCGGCGGCTTCGAGCGGCCGCAGCAGCTCCGGCTTCAGGTCGGTGGCGAGCACCCGCGCGCCCTCGCGCGCGAACGCGAGCGCGCCGGCGCGGCCCATGCCCTGGCCGGCCGCGGTCACCAGCGCGACCTTGCCCTGCAATCGTCCTGCCATTTTTTTCCCCCGTGTTGCCGTGCGGCGCGGCGTTGACACCACTCCAGCGCTATGCGAAGCTGCCGGCGCAATTGGTCAGACCACTTTACCAGCGCGCGGCAGTGTAAGAGACGCCTGGGCGCTTGTCCATCGCACGCCGCATCCGCCACGCCGCCGCCATCGCCATGCCATTGAAGGCCGTCACGGCGCGGCGACTGTATCGCCAGATCGCCGACCAGTTGATCACGCTGATCCGGCGCGGCGAGTTCAAGCCGGGCTCGCGCCTGCCGGCCGAGCGCGACCTCGCGCGCCAGATCGGCGTCAGTCGCCCGTCGGTGCGGGAGGCGCTGATCGCGCTCGAGGTCGAGGGCTACGTCGAAGTGCGCGTCGGCGCCGGCGTGTACGTGAACAGCCGCGCCGGCGTGTCGACTGCGCGCACGGCGCTGCCGCCGGATTCGGGGCCGTTCGAACTGATCCAGGCGCGGCGCATCGTCGAGGCGGAGTGCGCGGCGCTGGCGGCGCGCAACGCGACGCCCGCGCAGATCCGGCAGCTCAAGGCGGCGCTGGCCTCGATGGCCCGCGACCGGCGCCGCAACGTGGTGCCGCTGGAAGGCGACCGGCAGTTTCATGAGCGCATCGGCGCGGCGAGCGGCAACAGCGCGCTGGCGCTGCTGGTCAACACGCTGTGGGTGCAGCGCACCGGGCCGCTGTTCCTGCGACTCGAGCATCACTTCGACACGCCGGCGCTGTGGACGGCGGCGATCAGCGAGCACGAGGCGGTGCTGCACGCGATCGAGCGCCACGATGGCGGCGCCGCGCGCGCGGCGATGAAGCGGCACCTGGATCGCGCGGCGATGCGCTTCAAGCGCAGCTTCGGAAAGTAGCGGATGGACAAGGCACGGGAGAACGACGACGCGCCGGTGCTGACCGCCGACGGGCACTTCGACGTGCACGACGCGCCGGTCGATCTGCGCGTCTACCGGTTCGAGGACTGGACTGCGCTCGCGTTCTTCGTCGCGCTGGCGCTGGTGGTGTTCCTGCAGTTCTTCACCCGCTACGCGCTGAACGACTCCGCGTCGTGGACCGAGGAGATCGCGCGCTACCTTTTGATCTGCACCGTCTTCATCGGCGCAGCGATCAGCGTGCGCAAGAACAACCACGTGCAGGTCGATTTCTTCTACCGCGTGCTGCCGCGGCCGCTGATGCGGCTCCTGTCGACGCTGGTGGACCTGGCGCGCATCGCGTTCTTCGCCTACGCGGTTTATCTCACGTACGCGCTGATGCAGCGGATCGGCCGGCAGTCGATGTCGATCATCGACTGGCCGATCGGCATCGTGTACGCGGTCGTGCTGGCCGGCTTCGCGCTGATGACGTGGCGCGCGGTGCAGGTGGCGCTCGTGAACTGGCGGCGCGGCGCGTCGGTGCTGGAGAAGCCCGAGCTGGCCGATCACGACCACGCGGCGGATTGAAGGGTTGAGCGTGGGGCCGACCGGATTCAAGCTCACCTTCCTCGCTCTGATGGGCGCGGGCGTGCCGGTCGCGATCGCGATGGCCGGCGCGTCGCTCATCTACGTGATGATCAGCGGCAACGTGCCGGACTTCGTGGTGATCCACCGGATGGTCAACGGCATCGATTCTTTCCCGCTGCTGGCGGTGCCGTTCTTCATCCTGGCCGGCAACCTGATGAACTCGGCCGGCATCACCAACCGCATCTACAACTTCGCGCTGTCGCTGGTCGGTTGGCTCAAGGGCGGGCTCGGCCACGTGAACATCATCGGCTCGGTCATCTTCGCCGGCATGTCGGGTACCGCGATCGCCGACGCGGCGGGGCTAGGCACGATCGAGATCAAGGCGATGCGCGACCACGGCTACAGCGCCGAGTTTTCGGTCGGCGTGACCGCGGCATCGGCCACGCTCGGCCCGATCATTCCGCCGTCGCTGCCGTTCGTGATCTACGGCATGTTCGCCAACGTATCGGTCGGCGCGCTGTTTCTCGCCGGATTGCTGCCCGGCGTCGTGATGGCGGGACTGATGATGGCGACCGTCGCGTTCTATGCGCACAGGAACAAATGGGGCGGCGACATCCGCTTCGCGTGGGACCGGCTCGGCAAGGCGCTGTTCGAGCTCGCCGTCGTGGCGGCATTCCCGATCGCGATCTGGGCCGCGGTGCAGGCCGGCGCAGCGCCGGTGATTTCGGTCGTGGTCGCGCTGGCGGCGCTGCTCGCGGCCGATTGGCGGGTGAAGTTCGACGCGGTGCTGCCGATCCTGACGCCGGTGCTGCTGATCGGCGGCATGACCGCGGGTGTCTTCACCGCGACCGAAGGCGCGATCGCCGCCTGCGTGTGGGCGCTGTTCCTCGGGCTGGTTTGGTACCGCACGCTGCGCTGGAGGACGCTGGTCAAGGTGTCGATGGATACGATCGAAACCACCTCGATCGTGCTGCTGATCGTCGCCGCCGCGTCGATCTTCGGCTGGATGCTGACGGCCACCCGCGCGACCGAGGCGATCGCGTCCTGGGTGCTCGCGGTCACGAGCGCGCCGTGGACGTTCCTGCTGCTCGCCAATGTGCTGATGCTGTTCGTCGGCTGCTTTCTCGAGCCGACCGCTGCGATCACGATCCTGGTGCCGATCCTGCTGCCGATCGTCAAGCAGCTCGGCGTCGACCCGGTGCACTTCGGGCTGATCATGGTGCTGAACCTGATGATCGGGCTGCTGCATCCGCCGATGGGGCTCGTGCTGTTCGTGCTTGCGCGCGTGTCGAAGCTTTCATTCGAGCGCACCACGATGGCGATCCTGCCGTGGCTGCTGCCGCTGCTCGTGAGCCTCGCGCTGGTGACCTATGTTCCGGCGCTCAGTTTGTGGCTGCCGCGCGCGCTGATGTGAGGATTCAGGACTGAGGATCGAGGATCGAGCCGATTGCGAGCATGACCGATGAGCAACGGACAACGAGCAACGAGCAACGGGCAACGAGTAACGGGACACGATATGTCAGCAGTGATTGAAACCGCTTCACCGGTCCTACGTCTGCACCCCGCCGACGACGTCGTGATCGCGCGCAAGCAGTTGGTGTCGGGCACCGTCGTCGAAGGCGCGACCGTCAGCGGGCTGGTACCGCCGGGGCACAAGGTCGCGGTGCATGCGATCGCCAAGGGCGCGCCGGTGCGGCGCTACAACCAGATCATCGGCTTCGCCCGGCGCGACATCCGTCCCGGCGAGCACGTGCACCTGCACAACCTCGACATCGGGCCGGAGCATGGCGCCTTCGCGCGCGACTACGCGTTCTGCGCCGACGTGAAGCCGACCCGCTACGTGGACAAGCCAGCGACGTTCCGCGGCATCGTGCGCGCGGACGGGCGTGTGGCCACGCGCAACTACATCGGGATACTTTCGAGCGTGAACTGCTCGGCCACCGTTGCGCGCGCGATCGCCGATCGCTTCCGCCGCGACGTGTTTGCGCAGGAACTGGCCGATTATCCGAACGTCGACGGCGTCGTCGCGCTGACGCACGGCACCGGCTGCGGCATGGACATGGGCGAGGCGCTGCGCGTGCTGCGGCGGACGCTCGGCGGCTATGCGCGCCACGCCAATTTCGGCGCGGTGCTGGCGGTGGGGCTCGGCTGCGAAACCAACCAGATCAGCGCGTGGCTCGGCGCGGAGGAACTGAAGGAGAGCGAAACGCTGCAGGTGTTCAGCATCCAGGACAGCGGCGGCACCTCGCGCGCGGTCGCAAGCGGCGTGGCGCGGATCAGGGCACTGCTGCCGACCGTCAATCGCGTCCGGCGCGAGGAGGTGCCGGCGAGCCATCTTATGCTCGGGCTGCAGTGCGGCGGCTCGGACGGCTATTCGGGCATCACCGCCAATCCGGCGCTCGGCAACGCGGTCGACCGGCTGGTCGCGCACGGCGGCACCGCGATCCTGTCGGAGACGCCGGAGATCTACGGTGCCGAGCACCTGCTGACGCGGCGTGCGGTGACGCGCGAGGTCGGCGAGAAGCTGGTCGCGCGCATCAAGTGGTGGGAGGACTATTGCGCGCGCAACCACGGCGAAATGAACAACAACCCGTCGCCCGGCAACAAGGCGGGCGGGCTGACGACAATCCTGGAGAAGTCGCTCGGCGCGGTCGCCAAGGGCGGCACCACCAATCTCGTCGACGTGTATGAGTACGCGCAGCCGGTCGACCGGCACGGCTTCGTGTTCATGGACACGCCCGGCTACGACCCGGTGTCGGCGACGGGGCAGGTGGCGGGCGGCGCGAACCTGATCGTCTTCACCACCGGGCGCGGCTCCGCGTACGGCTGCGCGCCGTCGCCGTCGATCAAGCTTGCGACCAACTCGGACCTTGCGCGGCGGCAGGCCGACGACATCGACCTGAACTGCGGCGGGATCGCCGACGGCGACGCGTCGGTGGAGGAGGTCGGCCAGAAGATCTTCGAGATGATCCTCGCCACCGCGTCGGGGGCGAAGTCCAGGAGCGAGCTGCACGGGTACGGCCAACAGGAATTCGTGCCGTGGCAGCTCGGGGCGACGATGTAGCTGATCCACCGCAAGGCGCTTTTCATCCACACACGCTCCAATACGGGGCGCACGACGGGAGGGGACGACATGAATCGAAGCATCCAACGGCTGGCGCTGGCACTGGGTTTGTCAGCCGCGCTCGGCGCCGGCGCGCAGACCAAGCTCAAGTTCGCGCACGTGTACGAGACCTCGGAGCCGTATCACACCGCGGCGCTGTGGGCCGCCGCAGAGATCGCCAAGCGGACCAACAACCGCTACCAGGTCGAGGTGTTCCCGGCCTCGTCGCTCGGCAAGGAAACCGACATCAACCAGGGTCTGACGCTGGGCACCGTCGACATCATCTACACGGGGCAGTTGTTCGCCGGCCGCACGTACGGGCCGATCGCGATCGGCGGCGCGCCGTACATGTTCCGTGACTTCAACCACTGGAAGTCGTTCGCCGGGAGCGCGCTGTTCAACGAGCTTTCCGAGGGCTACCGGCAGAAGAGCGGCGGCAACAAGGTGGCCGCGATCACGTACTACGGCGAACGGCACGTCACGTCGAACAAGCCGATCGCCACGCCGGCCGACATGAAGGGGCTGAAGATCCGCGTGCCCGATGCGCCGCTGTACACGATGTTCCCGCGCGCAGTCGGCGCCAATCCGACCCCGATCGCTTTCGCCGAGGTGTACCTGGCGCTGCAAAACGGCACCGTCGACGCGCAGGAGAATCCGCTGCCGACGATCGACGCGAAGAAGTTCTACGAGGTGCAGAAGTACATCGTGCTGACCGGCCACATCACCGATGCGCTGCTGACCATCGTCGGCGGCCCGACCTGGAACAAGCTGTCGGTGGCTGACAAGAAGACGTTCGAGGCGGTGCTGCAGGAAGCCGCCGCGCGCGCGAGCACCGAGATCGTCGAGGTCGAGAAGAAGCTCGGCGCCGAGTTCGAGAAGCGCGGCAAGACCGTCGTCAAGGTCGACCGCGCGCCGTTCCGCGAGGCGGTGATGAAGCTGCACAACGGGCCGGACGCGACGTGGGACAAGGCGACCTACGATAAGCTGCAGGCGCTGAAGTAGCGGCCGCAGGCCGGAACAGGAGGAATCATGCTGCAACCATCGATCGCCGACGTCCTCGCGGGCAAGGAGATTCGCGAAATCGTGGCGACGCCCGCGTCGTCGACGGTGGCCGACGCGGCCGCGCTGATGAACCAGAAAGGTGTCGGCGCGGTCGTCGTTCGGACCGGGACGGGACGGGTCGAAGGGATCTTCACCGAGCGCGATCTGCTGAGCCGTGTGGTCTCGGAGGGTCGCGATCCGAAGGCCACAATGGTCGCCGCGGTGATGAGCCCCGACGTGCGAGCAATCCCGTCGACGACGAGCATCCAGGATGCGCTGATCCTGATGGTCGAGCATCGTTACCGCCACCTGCTGGTGCAGGATGACGATCGCGTCGTGGGGCTGGTCTCGATTCGCGACCTGATGTTCTCCCAGATCATGCAGGACGCGGCGCCTCCCCACGAAGGGCGGCCCGGCGTGCTGCGCGCGCGCACCGCGGAAGCGCTCGGCGCGGTGCAACCGCTGGGCCGCGGCGGAGTGACCTAATCGGCGGAGAACTGGGCCGACCGGCTGCAGCGTCCTTGGCGATGGCCGGCATCGTCGATCGGGGAGTCGGATGCCCAGGGCCGCGCGCCGTCGTTAACATAAGCGCTGTCCGTGGACCGTAACAGCGCCCGCCATGAGTGAATTCCCGGTGCGTCGCCGTCTGCTCCTGTCGTGCGGCTGCTGCGCGCTGACGGCACTGGCGACCGACGCCGCGGCGACCGGCAGCGGCGCGCCGGAAGACTGGCGCGCGTCGCTGCTGCGGGACAAGCGCGAGCTCTGGCTGCTGCGCGACGGCGAAGAGCTGCGCACCACCTACTGGACCGCGAAGGCCGGGTTCAACCGCGACGAATACCTGAACCTGTGCTGGTTCCTGCGCGACAAGCACGCCGGGCGCGTGTTCGCGATGGATCGCAACCTGCTCGACCTGCTGTGCGGCGTGCAGGCCTGGCTCGGTCGCAACGGCCACGCGATGCCGATCCAGATCAACTCCGCGTACCGGACAATGGCGACCAACCGCACGATCGAGGGCGCCGCGCGCAACTCGCAGCACATCCTCGGCCGTGCGGCCGACATCGTCGTGCCCGGCGTGTCACCGGTCAAGCTGGCCGGCATGGCGAGCCTGTTCGGCCGCGGCGGCACCGGCTTCTACGTCGGCCGCGAGTTCGTGCACGTCGACACCGGCGCGGAGCGGATCTGGATCGACCAGAAGCGCCGCGCTAGCTGAAGGCCCCGCGCAGCGCCGCTACCGGCAGCGCCGAGCGCGGCGCGAACGGCAGCGTCCACAGCCCGCTGTGCAGCGCGCCTTCCATGAAGAGCTGCAGCGGATGCGCGAGCACCGCGCCCGGCACGGCCGCGCCGTTGCCGATGCGCAGGTCGTGCACCAGCAGCGCCGCCATCAGCACGCTCGCGGTTTCGGGCTCGAACACCTCGACATCGAACAGGTGCGCGCCGGCATACGCGGCGCGCATCGCCCGATGCCGCAGCACCGACTGCGTGCGCGTGATGGGAGCCACCTTGGCCGACACGCGCAGACCGTCGGCGCGCGCCACCAGCGCGCGCCACTGCTGCAGCCGCTTGGCCAACGCGTAGTTCGGTCCCTGCTCGAGCACCAGCGCATCGACGATGCCGGCGCGGAAGCCGTCCGGCCCGTCGAGGACGCGCTGCACGTTCGGCGTGAGCAGCCGGTCGCGGCTCGCCCAGCGCAGCGGCTCCTGCCACACGCGTTGCGCGCCGCGCGCGGCCCAGTTGTTGACGGCGCGCTCGGCCGCAGGCGCGGGCACCGCGTAGCAGTCGGTCGGCGTCAGCAGGAACACCGGCACCACGTTGCGGCGCAGGGCGGCGAGGTCGGCGATTAGCGCGTCCATCGCGACCGCCAGTCGAACGTGCGCCTCGCCGTCCAGGTACGCAAAGCAGCCGATCGCCAGCGGTTCCGGCATCGACACGAGCCAGTTGCGGATCTGCGGCGTGGCCGTCAGCAGGTCGGCGCCGGCGAGTTCGGCCAGGCGCGGATCGTCGGCCGATGAACCCTCGCGCACGGGGATGCGGACGCGCCCATTGCCGGCGCGGGCGATGCCGATCAGCCGGTGCCACAGTTTCGGGTCCGGGACATCGACCGCGATCAGCGTCGCGCGCCACGAGGCGAGCGTGGCGAGCGGATTGAGTTGCGCGCCGGCGCCGAGCACTGCGATGTTCCAGTCGGACAGATCGAGCCATTCGGGACGTGCAACCACCGCCTCGATCGCCGCGGCGAACGACGGCTCCGCGATGCCGCGCTCGACCCAGTGGTGCAGTTGCGCGACCAGCGCGGAGCCGGCCAGCCGTTCGCCGCGGTAGGGCACTTCCAGCCGCGGCGCTTCCTTGCCGTGGCCGGCGACGGTGACCGTGTACAGGCGCTCCGCGCACGGCGCGCGCAGCGCGAGGTCGAGCGGCATTGCCGCGCCGTCGCGGCAGAACTCGAAGCTGCGGTACACGGTGTCGAGGCCACGGCGCGCGATCGCGACGGTCTCCTCGGGCTTGTCGAACATGAGTTCGACCTGCGCGCGCAGATGCGCGGGATAGCGGTGGCGCCAGTCGGACTCGTCGACGATCGCCTGTGCCAGCCCGGGCGCGGCGACCTGGATCGCCTCGGCGAACAGGCGCTTGCCGGTCGCCGTCGTGCTGCGGCCTTCGCCCGCGCGCGGAAACGCCACGCCGACCGCGCCGTCGGCGACGGCGCCGGATACCGGCGCGGAACGCTCGATCAGCGTGTCGTCGAGCGACGCGACGCGGAGCGGGGGTGGGGAGTTCATCCGGCCGCGAGTCTACCGAGGCACCGTCACACCGGCGCAGACTGAGTCACGAATTGAGACACTGAAAATCTGGCCCCGGCCCCGGATCCGGTCCGGTCCGGGGCGGGCTCTGCGCCGGGGCGGCAAGACGCCTTGGCTTGCGGACGAGTATCAGCGCGCGTGCGCGCGCGGTTCCGCTGCGCCGATGCACGGGTCGCGATCCGCGGTCACCGCTTCGTAGTAGCGCGCGCGCAGCACCAGCCGCCGGTGCGCGGCCGAATCGGTGAATGCGGAGCGGTCATGCAGCACGTTGTTGCAGACGAGCCCCATGCCGGGCTCCAGCCTTGCACGTAACATGTGCGGATCGGTCTCGAGGACGTGCGCCAGGGCCGCGGTGGCTGCGTGCACGGCCGGATCGTCCTTCCACGCGATGCTGCGCGTGCGCGCGGTGTAGCGCATGTGCAGGCGGCCATCGTCGGCGAGCGAAAACACCGGACCGGTCTGGTCGCCGCGCGCGACTTCGCCTTCCTCCGAGCGCGCCGGGATCGTCATCGCGTCCGGCAGCATCAGCGCGCGGATGTGGACCGGGTCTGCGTCGCGCAGCGCGATGTAGGCGAGTTCGTGGTCGAGCAGGCGGTTCTCGCCGCCTGCTTCGGCGCGCTGCACGCAGTGCAGGATCATCGCGCGGATCCTGCGCTCGGGCGGGTTGTAGTAGCCGTCGGTGTGCCAGCGGATCGCGCGGCTCGTGTACGGGATGTATCCGCTGCGCGTGCCGTCCGCGGCCACCGCCAGCGGGGTGATGCCGTCGTCGTCGGCGAGGTAGTTGACGTCGAGGGTGCGCAGACCGAGCTGGCGGCCGATCGCGCGCGGCAGGTCGGCGGCGACGACGGTCGTGCGCGCCGACGCGTAGACGGCCATGTTGGCGCGCGCGCAGCGTTCGATCAGCGCATCGCGCTCCGCGCCGGTCAGGTGCAGCGGATCGGCGACCTCGACCACCAGTTCGTCGAGCGACGCCGGGTACGCGGCGAGCTTGCGGTCGCGCCAAGCGCGGTAAGTCGCCTGATCGGCGAGGTCGAACGGCGACGGCGGAGTCACGGCTACTCGGGCGGGATCGGATCGTCGACCGGTGCGTCCATGCCCGGCATCTCGGGCAATGGTCCGGGCTCCTGCGGCTCGTCGGGCGGCGCGATGATCGAGCCGGAGGTCTGCACCGCGTTGTCGACCACCTTGCGCAGCGTTTCGACCGCATCGGGCGCCTCGACCGACATCACCTGGTCGGTGATCCACGCGCGGTCCTGCGGCGCGACCACCGCCTGCAGCGCGAGGCTGCAGGTGCGCATGAAGTCGAGGTCGGGTCCCTTGGCGTCGTCGAATCCGCACTCGGCGTACTGGTCGGCGCGCGTGTTGAACAGATCGATGAACTCCCGACGCACGTCGTCGTGCGCATCGCCGAGCAGGCGCGACTGGTTCTCCGCCTGCTGCTCCGCCAGCCGCTTGACCATCGACACGGTGAACACGCGCCGCTCCGGCAGCGACAGGCGCGAGAAAGCGAAGCGGTCCGTCACCTGGATCAGGAACACCAGGTACTCGCGCAGGAATGCGAAGTACTGCGCGTTGGCTTCGATCTCGAACTGCGCGCTGCGCATGCGCTTGATCGTGTTCAGCCCCAGCCGCCACGCGGTGAACGCGGCGATGCTGGCGAGCGTCTCCGGATCGCGCGCCTTGCCCTTGGCGAAGAAGCGGCTCTTGGTCCGCCGCAGCACGGTCGGTCCGCTCGCCATCGACTTCAATACCCGCCCTTGCCGTACGGCTTCGGCAGCCCGGCAACGCGCACACCCTGCTTGGCGGGACCGCCCGGGAACAGGTCGTACAGCGTCTTGCTGTCGTGCTGCGGCATCAGCTCGGTGATGTCCTTGAGCATGTTGCGGAAGTTCGGCGTCTGGCCGTGCTCGCGGTACTGGTCGCGCAGATAGCGGATCACGTTCCAGTGCTCGTCGGTGAGTGTGATGCCTTCGGCCTGCGCGATCACCGGGCAGACCTCGTCGTCGTAGTTCGGCTCCAGCAGGTAGCCCTCTTCGTCGGTTTCGAACGTGCGGCCGTTGACCTCGTATGCCATCTTCCTGTCACTCCTTGCACAGATAGAACTCGTATTCGCCCGGCGCCGACTGGTACTGGTCGATCAGTCGCACGTTGGCATCGCCGGCCCAGGCGGCGACGTCGGCCGGCGCGCCGGGGCAGTTGGAGATCAACACGAGCACCTCGCGCGGCTGCATGCCCTTCAGCAGCCGGTGCGCCTCCAAGATCGGCCCCGGGCAGTGCACGCCGCGCAGGTCGAGCACCACGTTGCCGTTGGTGCGCGCGGCCGCGCGGCCGCGCTGCAGCGTGTAGGCGACGCGCCCGCCTTCCAGCCGTTGCGCGTGCACGACCTGGTGACCGGTCTGCTCCGCCCACACGCGCAGATCGTCCCCGGTGCCCGGGCAGTCGGACACCAGCACCATCTGCTGGCCGTCGGGCAGATCGTCGAGGATCTTCTTGGCGCCCAGCAGCGGCAACGGGCATGACTGCCCTGTCATGTCGAGCCGGACGATCGATCGGTCGTTCATCACTCTCTGCCCTGACCTACGTGCCGACCGCCGCGATCGACTTGTGCGGCACGAACAGGCCGCAGCCGAGCATCCGGTGCCGTCCAATCCCGTGCTGCTGCGCGCGCAGCGAATCCTCGGTCGACAACCCGTGCAGCATCAGGCTGAAGCCGATGAATCGCTGCGCACCGGCGCGCAACTCGCCGCGGCGGCCGACGATCGCCTCGGCCTCGATTTCCAGTTCGGCGGTGGCGCGCGCGATATCCTCGACGAAGTCGCTTTCCTCCGCGGCGCCGGTGACGACCAGGCGGGAGTGCAGCACCGGATACGGCAACAGCTCGCGTCGCGTGTAGCGTCCGACCTGCAGCGGTGCGGGCAGCTCCAGCCGCGCGCCCTGCAGGCCGGCGCAGTCGGCGGCGCGTGGCTCCGGCAGGCGCAGCACCAGGCGCGTGCGGCCTCCGACGAGCAGCCGGTCGGCGCACGCGGTCAGGCCGCGGATCGGGTGCACGCCGGCCAGCGGCTCCTCGGCAAGCCAGGGCAGGGCGGCGGCGAGCGCCTGGAAGAGCCCGTACGAATAGTCGCGATCGATCGTGTCGCCCGCAACCGCGAAGGCGAAATCGAGCGAGGCCGTCATCGCGCTTCACCCGTCGCCGGCGTCTGCGCGCGGCTCCAGCGCAGCATCGCATCGCCCCACGCGGCCGCCGTGGCCGAATCGATGTCGAACACGGTGAAGCGGCGGCCCTCGCGGATGCGGATGCGCAGCAGGCTGATGCCTCCGTGCACGTAGTCGATCTGCTGCAGGTCGATCTCCTGGCCGCCGATCGGCGCGCGCAGTCTTGCGACTTCGGTGGCGCGCAGCTTGTCTTCCATGGGGTCGGTGCTTCCTCGGTGAATGCACGCGCATTCTGCCGCCTGCACGATGCCATTGCGGGCCTCGGCCGCGCACCCCTCCCTTTGGGGTTATGCAGGTAATCATCGCGGGTGATGGTTCGGTCACGGCGCCGACCGTAGGATGCCCTCGGCAGACGATGCCCCGGGCGCTGCGGTGCGCGCGTGTCAGCGGTCCGCACCCGGACATCCACACCAGGAGGAAACATGGCAAAGCCGATGCACGAAACGCCGATGCTCAACGAGCTTGAAAGCGGTCCGTGGCCCAGTTTCGTGACGGGGCTCAAGCGCCTGGCCAAGGACAAGGACTACATGGTCGACGTGCTCGGCCAGCTCGAGACTTCATACGAGACCCGCAAGGGCTACTGGAAGGGCGGCACGGTCAGCGTGTTCGGCTACGGTGGTGGCGTGATCCCGCGCTTCACCGAGTTGAAGGACGAAAAGGGCAATCCGAAGTTTCCCGACGCGGCCGAGTTCCACACGCTGCGCGTGATGCCGCCCGCGGGCATGCATTACTCGACCGACGTGCTGCGCAAGATGTGCGACATCTGGGAGGAGCACGGCTCCGGCCTGATCGCGTTCCACGGCCAGAGCGGCGACATCATGTTCCAGGGCGTCAAGAGCGACAAGGTACAGGACGCCTTCGACGCGCTCAACGAGCTGGGCTTCGATCTCGGCGGCGCCGGGCCCGCGGTGCGCACGTCGATGTCGTGCGTCGGAGCCGCGCGCTGCGAGCAGTCGTGCTACGACGAAGGCAAGGCGCACCGCACCGTGATCAACAGCTTTCTCGACGACATCCACCGACCGGCGCTGCCGTACAAGTTCAAATTCAAGTTCTCCGGCTGCCCGAACGACTGCATGAACTCGGTGCAGCGCGCCGACCTGGCGGTGATCGGCACGTGGCGCGACAACATCAAGACCGACGAGGCGCTGGCGAAGAAGTGGTTCGCCAAGCACGGCATGA
>JAKOQB010000179.1 GCA_029778535.1 Pseudomonadota bacterium
CAGCTGGTGGGACTACCGGCAGATGGCGTTCCGCCGCAACGCCGGACTGCGCATCGACCACATCCTGGTGCCGCAGGCGATGGCCTCGCGCGTGCGCGAATGCCGCATCGATCGCGAGCCGCGCAAGCGCGAGCAGCCCTCGGACCACGCGCCGGTGATCGCCCGGATCGACCTCGACGACGGCGAAGCGCTCGCATCGGCGCCGCGGCGCGGCGCAGACGGCACGACAGCCGAAGGGGCCTGAGGCCGCGCGCTGCCGCTCTGCGCGGCGGCGCCGCGCGCTGCGACACCACACATCCGCGAAGCTCAAGCCGCTTCGTCGTCCTCGAGCCGCAGTTCCTGGATCTTGCGCGTGATCGTGTTGCGGCCGATGCCGAGGCGCACTGCGGCATCGATGCGCCGTCCGCGCGTGTGGCGCAACGCGGTGCGGATCACGGTGCCCTCGAACTCCCGCGCGAGCCGGTCCATCAGGTCGCTGTGCATGTCCTCGCGCGCGGCCGCGGGCTGCGCGGCGAGTTGCGCCGACACTTCGCGCTCGAGCAGTTGCGACCACAGGTGCGCGCCGTCTGGTTCGCCCACCGAGGCGCCCATCGAGGCGCCTGCCGGAGCGCCCCTCGGCGATCCGGAAGCCGCCGCCGGCGTCGCCAGGCTCGGTACCGGCTCGGCAAGCTCATGATGCGCGGCCGATGCGGGCGCGGCGCGCGGGGCGGCCGCGAGCACCGCCACGCCGACCGCCTCGCGAATCTCCGGCGGCAGGTCCTTCGCGTCGATCACCTGCCCCGGCGCCATCACCGTCAGCCAGTGGCAGGCGTTCTCGAGCTGGCGGACGTTGCCTGGCCACGCGAACGCCTGCAGCACGCGCATCGCCTCGGCGCTCAGCCGCTTCGGTTCACCGCCCAATTCGCGCGCGCTCTTCTGCATGAAGTGCCGCACCAGCAGCGGGATGTCCTCGCTGCGCTCGCGCAGCGGGGGCAGGCGCAACCGGATCACGTTCAGGCGATGAAACAGGTCTTCGCGGAACAGCCCCTGGCGCACGCGCTCCTCGAGGTTCTGGTGCGTGGCCGCGATCACCCGCACGTTCGCCTTCATCGGCTGGTGGCCGCCCACGCGATAGAACTGCCCGTCCGAGAGCACCCTG
>JAKOQB010000180.1 GCA_029778535.1 Pseudomonadota bacterium
AAGAGGATGCGCTCCGTCGTCGTCGTCTTGCCGGCGTCGATGTGCGCGGAGATACCGATGTTCCGATACCGTTCGATGGGCGTCTTGCGTGGCATAAGAACTTTCTGAAACTTGAAGTGCGAGGCGCGCCGCGCGCGCCTCGCTTATCCGTCCGCTCAAAACCTGAAGTGCGCGAAGGCCTTGTTGGCCTCGGCCATGCGGTGCACTTCCTCGCGCTTCTTCATCGCGCCGCCGCGGCCTTCGGCGGCCTCCAGCAGCTCGCCGGCCAGCCGCTGCGGCATCGACTTCTCGCCGCGCTTCTTGGCCGCCTCGCGCAGCCAGCGCATCGCCAGCGCCATGCGGCGCACCGGCCGCACTTCGACCGGCACCTGGTAGTTGGCGCCGCCGACGCGGCGGCTCTTGACCTCGACCATCGGCTTCACGTTGTTGAGCGCCTGCGTGAACACTTCGATCGCGTTCTTGCCGGCCTTCTGCTCGATCTGCGAAAGCGCGCCATACACGATGCGCTCGGCGACCGCCTTCTTGCCGTCGAGCATGATCACGTTGACGAACTTGGTCAGATCCGCGCTGTGGAACTTCGGATCCGGCAGGATTTCACGCTTTGGAACTTCGCGACGACGGGGCATGACACTTCCTCTCTGACTTCAGTCGTAAGCCGCGCTGCGGCGGCGTGGGCGGCCCCATGGTTCCGGGCCGCGACTTACTCGACCGCACGCCTCGCGGCGGCGCGGCCGGTTGATTCATTCGAGCCTCAGGCCGCCTTCGGACGCTTGGCGCCGTACTTCGAGCGGCTCTGCTTGCGATCCTTCACGCCCTGCGTGTCGAGCGAACCGCGCACGATGTGATAGCGCACCCCCGGCAGGTCCTTCACGCGGCCGCCGCGGATCAGCACCACCGAGTGCTCCTGCAGGTTGTGGCCCTCGCCGCCGATGTACGAGATCACCTCGTAACCATTGACCAGCCGCACTTTTGCGACCTTGCGCAGGGCCGAGTTCGGCTTCTTCGGCGTGGTCGTGTAGACCTTGGTGCACACGCCGCGCTTCTGCGGGCTCATCTTGAGCGCCGGGCTCTTGCTCTTGGCGCGTGCGAATTCGCGCGGCTTGCGCACCAGTTGATTGATCGTCGGCATCTTGTCGTTCGCCTGCGGTTCAGTGAATTGGGATCCGTGAATCGGCACCTGCGCTTGACAGCACGAGCGCCCGCAAATTCCTGCACGGAGATCCGGCACCGGAAGTGGTGCCCCGAACGGTCGGGCGCCACGAGTTGGCCGTGGCGCCGAAGCGAAAAGAACACCGAGCCCGGGCGGGCTCCGGAAAGCTTTGGATTTTCGCCCTTCTACCGCGCGAGTGTCAAGGCGAGGAGGTCCTCGAAGGAGCAGCGGCCGGCGCGCGGCCGGCCGCATCGCGACGGATCCCGGCGTCGGATCAGGGCTCCGAGACTTCGGTCGCGTCCTCTCCGCCGCTTTCGAGCGCTTCGACCGGAGTCGTGGTCGCCTCCAGCGCGGCGAGCGCCTCGCGCTCGGCGGCCTCGGCTTCCTCCTTCTCCTTGCGCGCGCGGTGATACGCGAGCCCGGTGCCGGCCGGAATCAGGCGGCCGACGATCACGTTCTCCTTCAGGCCGCGCAGGCCGTCGGTCTTGCCCATGATCGCCGCCTCGGTCAGCACGCGCGTGGTCTCCTGGAAGGACGCGGCGGAGATGAACGAGTCGGTCGACAGCGACGCCTTGGTGATCCCGAGCAGGATGTTCTCGTACAGCGCCGGGCGCCCCCCCTTGGCCACCGCCTTGTCGTTCTCGTCCAGCAGCTCGGATCGCTCGACCTGCTCGCCGGTGATGAACGGCGTGTCGCCGGGGTCGGTTACCTGCACCCGGCGCAGCATCTGCCGCACGATCACCTCGATGTGCTTGTCGTTGATCTTCACGCCCTGCAGCCGGTAGACGTCCTGCACCTCGTCGACGATGTAGCG
>JAKOQB010000181.1 GCA_029778535.1 Pseudomonadota bacterium
GCAGCGCGCGTAGCGCGCGAAGCGAGTTTCGCCGCGCGACCCCGAGGCGAGCAGCGGAGGGAAGTCGGTGCGAAGCACCGACCGCCGTCGTCATCGCTCCGCGCGGCCTGGCCGCACTGCGCCTCCCCGTCCCCAGCCTGGCCCGAGCCCGCTCTCGCCTTGGCCCGACTCGTCACCGCCTGCCGCGAACGCGCCAGTCGCTTCACGTCAGTCGACGACCAGCTCGCGGCGCACGCAGCGCACGTCGATCTCGAACTCGAGCCCTTCGATCGGCGGGCGGCACACGTGCCAGTCGATGCCCAGCCGCGCCAGCCCGCGCGGCGCGAAGTGGCTGGCGACCAGCGCGCCGATCTCGTGCTCCGTGTAGACCTGCACTGCGGTGAGCGCATTCCAGTCGCCGCCGAGCGCGGCCGTGTTGCGCTCGAGGCCGTCGAGCACGAAGGCCGCCTTGCGTGCGAGGGCGCCCGGCGACGTGTCGCCGTGCGCGACGATGCCGTCGGGGAACGGCGTGCCCTCGGCCCACTCGGCGAAGCCGGCGATCACGAAGCTGCGCGGCCCCGGAGCGTCGGCCGCGTGGTCGGAGGTGGTCAGGAAGCCGGCGTGCGCCGCGCCGGTGGGCATCGTGTAGCTGAACGCGTGGAACCCCGGCTGCTGCGGCGCGTCGTGCACCGGGCAGACGTTGCTGCGCGCGACCGGATTCAGCTCGTGGCGGTACAGCCCCCAGCGCTTGAGCACCGCGACCCACGAGGCGTTGAAGTCGCCGAAGCCGCCCAGGCTGAACGGCTTCGGCGAGCGCAGCTCGGCCGCGCACAGCGCGGTGAGCGGCCGGTGGCGTTCGCGAAGGTGCGCGGCGATCGCCTCGAAGCCCTCGGCGACCGGCAACACTCGCGCGAACCGTGCCCGCACGATCTCGAACCCCGGCAGCGCGATCACGCCCGAGGAGAACGCCAGCCCGCCTTCCAGGAAGGCGTAGTCCGCGCCGGCGGAATTGTGTATGGTTGCCAACTCTGCTTCCTCGAGAAGAAGGGTCCGGACCGGGCGACTATGCGCGACGCGGCCGGCCCGCGCAAGCATCCAGGTCAAGTCATGAGTCAGATCCCCGCAACGATGGAATTCGTCGATCACGGCGACGGTGGGCCGCCTTCGGTCCTGCGCGCCGACCGGATGCCGGTGCCTGCGCCTGCGGCCGGCGAGGTGCTGATCCGCGTCGCGTGGGCGGGCGTCAACCGTCCCGACGTGGCGCAGCGACAGGGCCGCTATCCGCCGCCGCCGGGCGCCTCTCGCGTGATCGGGCTCGAGGTGTCGGGGCACGTGGTCGCGGTGGGCGAGGGCGTGGTCGAGCCGAAGATCGGCGACGCGGTCTGCGCGCTCACCAACGGCGGCGGCTACGCGCAATACGCGGTGGCACCCGCCGGCCAGGTGCTGCCGGTGCCGCAGGGGCTGTCGTTGCTGCAGGCGGCAGCGCTGCCCGAGAACTTCTTCACCGTCTGGACCAACGTGTTCGAGCGCGGCCGGCTGGCGGCGGGCGAATCGTTCCTGGTCCACGGCGGCTCGTCCGGCATCGGCCTCACCGCGATCCAGCTCGCGCGCGCCCGCGGCGCGACCGTCTACACGACGGTGGGCGGCCCCGAGAAGGCCGCGGCGTGCGAGCGGCTCGGCGCCAGCGTGGCGATCGACTACCGGCGCGAGGATTTCGTCGAGCGCATCGCCGCGCTCACCGGCAAGCGCGGCGTCGACCTGATCCTCGACATGGTCGGAGGCGATTACGTCGCGCGCAACTTCAAGGCGCTGGCGATCGAGGGCCGGCTGGTGCAGATCGCGTTCCTCAACGGCCCGAAGGCCGAGATCGACTGCACGCCGCTGATGGTCAAGCGACTGACCTGGACCGGCTCGACGCTACGGCCGCGCAGCGCGGACGACAAGGCGCAGATCGCCCGGCAGCTTCGCGAGCACGTCTGGCCGCTGCTGGTCTCGGGCCAGGTGCAGCCGGTGA
This sequence comes from Pseudomonadota bacterium, assembly GCA_029778535.1. GTDB lineage: Bacteria > Pseudomonadota > Gammaproteobacteria > Burkholderiales > Burkholderiaceae_F > JAKOQB01. The sequence continues at coordinate 1,994 of JAKOQB010000181.1, forward strand.
TCCACGAGACCTTCGAGCTCGCCGACGCGGCGCGCGCGCACGAGCTGATGGAGTCGTCGCGGCACATCGGCAAGATCATGCTCCGCGCAGCAGGAGAGTAGCCGCGCCTGCCGGGTGCCGCGGGCCGCTGCGGCTCGTGCGCCGCGCTTCGCGCCTCTCGCGGTCGCTCCTCGTCAGGTCTGGACCAGCTTGCGTTGCCGGCTGATCGCCATCAGCAGTCCGGCACCGAGCCCGAGCGTGACCATCGCAGTGCCGCCGTACGACATCAGCGGCAGCGGCACGCCCACCACCGGCAGGATGCCCGACACCATGCCGATGTTGACGAACGCATAGGTGAAGAAGATCAGCGTGATCGACCC
>JAKOQB010000182.1 GCA_029778535.1 Pseudomonadota bacterium
GAGCGGGCGTTTCGCTCGGCGTTCAACCAACGCGGGCCGTGGTGGAACAGTGGCGCGAGCCACATGAACGCGGCCTTCCCGAAGTTCTACTTTGATCGCTTGGGGCTGGTGTCGCTGCTCGATACGACGCGACGACTCCAGTGTCTTTCATGAACCGCCGTATGCGGAACCGCACGTACGGTGGTGTGAGAGGGCGACGGGGGCGACCCCGTCCCCTACTCGATGACGACGCCGGTTCGGTCAGCGCATTCCATTGGGTCAGGGGCGATCGCAGACGAGAACCCAGGCGGCGGGTTCCCGATGGCGCACGCCCATCTCGAGCTTGCCTCGGATGCGCAGCGCCAAACCTTGTGCGGTGAGCCGGGTCAGGCACGCGTCGAACTCCTGTTCGTCGATCGCCGCGCCGAGCATGGCGGACATCCGTTCGGCGTAAGCGTCAAATTCACGCGTCATCACATCGACCCAGTGAACGATTTCCTCGGGCGCAAAGGCATCCCTGCGGCGATGCATATGGGCGACGTCTTCATGAACTCGGTAGAGCGCGCCGCCCGCGATTTCCTTGCCATGCGTGTTCAGAGTGGCTTCCACTTCGCGCATCGCCTGAACAAGCCTCGCGCGGGCATCCGCGGCATCCGAACCGTCGACCGGCCGCGGCGCCGCGGCCTGACCGGCTTCGAAGATCTGTTTCAAGGAGGCCAGAAGCCGGGAGCGCTGAAGGGCTCGAACCGCCTCGAGGTTCGTCGCACACTCGCGATACATCGCGCCACCCTTCAGATGCATGATCAGTGCGAGAGACCCGCCGGTCGACACGAGTCGCGCTGCTGCTTCGATGGCCTCCAGCCCGGCGTACTCCACGCTGAACTGGCTGGTGACGATGTCGAACTGACGGTCCTTGAACGGCAGTCGATTCGCGTCGGCGGCAACAGCCGCGGCGGCCGGAAATCGGGCGGAGAAGGCCCTCAGCGCGGCGAACGAGTTGTCGACGCCGACCAGGAACGGGAGTGGATCCAAAGGTGGTTTCGACGCATCGACGGCAAACGACGCGACGGATCCATTGCCGCAGCCGATGTCGATCAGTCGCCGACGCGAACTCCGCGCATACGCCTCGGCAAAGTAACTCGTCCAGAAGCGGGCCAGGACCTCGTCCTGAGGCCCGCCGCCCTTGTGCGCGGCGGCCTCGCGGGTGTGACGCCAATAGTCGTCCCATGCGTCAGCGACGACGGGCGGCTCGCTCAAAGCGCTCTCTCAGCCGCGCCCGACGATGCAGCGCGGCGTGCGAACCATTCATCGAGCATCAGATTTTCGCAGCGCAGTCAGCCGTGGGTTGTCAGGCGACAGATCGTAACGCCGCAACTGCCTTCGGCTCGCACGTGCCAGGGGGAAGTCAGGGCAACCGCATCCACAACCGCGCCAGATCCGCCGCCCCGTCGGTGCCGCCGACCGACTTGAATGCCTGCGCCGCCTTGCCCTTCTGGCCGGCACGCATCAGCGCGATGCCGAGATGAAGCTGAGCGTCGTTCGGGTAGCGCAGTCCGCCCTTGGCGATCCCCTTCTGGATCAGCTCGATCCCTTTCTCGTACTGGCCGAGGCCCGTATACGCAAGTCCCGTACGTACCAGCCCATTGCCGTCGCGCGCCTTTAACTCCTCGGCCTCGGCGGCCTTCAGGTCGGCAGGCGCGGCTGCGAGCCGTTGCGCGGCCAGCGCGAGCAATCGCTTCTGCCGCTCGACGTCGCCGGTCTTGCCGAGCAGGCCCGTCTTGAACGCCTCGTCGAGGACCTGCTTCGCTTCGCCCGCCTGCCCGGCCTGCAGCGCGAGCTGCGCCATCTCCATCGCGTCCTCGGGTTTGGTCAGGTTGCCGGTCGCCAGCTTCAGGCGCATCACGTCGAGCGCGTGGCGATCGGAGAATCCGCTCTTGCCGATCAGCCGGTTCAGGTACAGCGCGAAGTAGTCCTTCTTCGGGTAGTAGGTGACGAGCTTCTCGATCGTCGCGGTCTGCGCCTGCGTCTGCCCGGTGCGCATCTGCGCGTCGGCCAGCCGCAGCAGATCGGCTTCCTCCGGACGCCGGCCCGCCTGTTCGGCCGCGCTCACCGCGGCCAGCGATTCGCGTGCGATCGCCGCGTAGTCGCCGCTCTGCGCGCTCACATAGGCCAGGAGCTGATTCAACTGCGCATTCGATCCGCCCGCCTGCTGCGCCTTGGCGATCCACTCGCGCGTCTTGCCCCAGTCCCGGGTCTGGGAATACGCGAATGCGAGCTGCTCGGCGACCTGCGCCTGCTCGCTGGTGCTCAGCCGGCCCGATGCATAGGCAGCCTCGAAAGAGCGGATCGCGGTGGCCGGGTCGCCGGCACGAAAGGCCGCCGCGCCGCGCATGCGATCGATCATCAACTGCTCGGCCGGCGTCTTGTTCGCGACGTTGTCGGCTTCGCGCACCTTGGCCAGCGCCTCCTTGGCCCGTCCGGTCTTCAGCAGTTCGGCCGCCTGCTGCAACGGCTTGCCGACCTCTGCCCGCAGGGCCTGCGCGTGCGCGATGTTCAGGGTCAGCGCCGCGGCGACCGCGAGCAGCACGCGGACGCCGCGACGCATGGCGCGTTCGAGTTTCATTTGACGAACTGCTCGTTGCCGACCAGGCCGAGCTTGGTTACGCCGAGCCGCTGCGCTGCCGCCATCACGGCGGCCACGTCCTTGTATTCGGCGAGCTTGTTCGGCCGCAGGTGAACCTCGGGCTGCGGCACCATCGCGGCGGCCTGGGTCAGGCGCTCCTCGAGCGCTTCCCTGGTCGGAACGATGTCGCCGTTCCAGAAGATCGTGCCGTCGAAGTCGACGTCGATCGTGACCACCACCGGCTTTTCCAGCGGCGGCGGCGGGTTGCCCACCGGCATGTTCAGGTTCACCGCGTGCAACTGGATCGGGATCGTGATGATCAGCATCACCAGCAGCACCAGCATCACGTCGATCAGCGGCGTGGTGTTGATGTCGATCATCACCTCGGGCTCGCTCGATCCGCCGCCCGTGCCGACATTCATCGCCATGTAAGTCTCCTTGCTTCGGCGCCGGCGATCAGCCGCCGCGCGCCGGGGGTTCGGTTACGAAACCGAGCTTGAGAATCCCCGCGCGCTGCGCGGCAAACACCACGCGGCCGACAAATTCGTACCGGCCGGCCAGATCGCCGCGGATCTGGACCTCCGGCTGCGGGTTCATCACTGCGATCTTCTTCAGCCGGTTGACCAGCTCTTCGTTGTCCTTCACCTGCTGCATGCCCCAGTAGACATCGCCGTCCTTGGTGACCGCGATCTCGATGTTCTCCGGCTTGGTCTGCCGCGGAACATTGGTCTCCTTGGGCAGTTGCACGGGGACTTGTTGCGTGACGACCGGAATCGTGATCAGGAAGATGATCAGCAGCACCAGCATCACGTCGACCAGCGGCGTGGTGTTGATGGCGGAGATCGCTTCGCCTTCCTCTTCGCCGGAGCCGACGTTCATCGCCATGGCGGAGTCCTTTCAGCGGGTCAGCGAGCGGCGCGCGCCTCGGCGCGCTTGCCGAGCAGCACCGCGTGCAGGTCACCACCGAACGTGCGCACCGTTTCCATCGCCACCTTGTTGCGGCGGACCAGCCAGTTGTAACCGAGCACCGCCGGCACCGCGACCGCCAGGCCGATTGCCGTCATGATCAGTGCCTCGCCGACCGGGCCGGCCACCTTGTCGATCGAGGCCTGGCCGGCGATGCCGATCGCGGTCAGCGCGTGATAAATGCCCCAGACGGTCCCAAACAGCCCAACGAAGGGCGCGGTCGATCCGACCGTCGCGAGGAATGCCAGCCCGTCCTGCAGCCGGTTCTGCACCGTCTCGACCGCACGCTGGATCGACATCGTCACCCAGGTGTTCAGATCGATGTTCTCGGTCAGCGTTCCCTCGTGGTGCTCATTGGCCTCCAGCCCTGTCTCAGCAATGAACCGATACGCGCTGTTTTCCTTCAGCTTCTTCGTGCCTTCCTGCAGCGATGCGGCTTTCCAGAAGCCCGCCTGCATTGCGCGGCCCTCGCGCATCAGCTTGAACTGCTCCCAAAGCTTCACGAAGATGATGTACCAGCTACCCATCGACATGATCACCAGGATGATCAGCGTGCCCTTCGACACGAAGTCGCCCTGCTTCCACAGCGCCTCGAGGCCGTAGGGGTTCTCGATCGTCTCCCGGGTCACGGTCGGCGGCACGCCGGCGACAGGCGGTTTCGAGATCACGGCTGGCGCTTCGGCGGCCGGCGCGGTCGCTGCCGGCACCGCGGATTTGTTTGCGTCCTGTGCCGACGCGGTCAGGGGGGCGGTCACGGCCGCGGCGAGCAACGCCAGTCCGAATACCGCAGGGCGGATAAAAGCAAACATCGGCATGTCTCCTTATGGGGAAGTTTCCAAACTCGGGCGTGGCGGACCGCGCCTGTGGCATTGCCTTTTGGGCTGCCTCGATTTCTCTCGTTGCGGGTTACTTGATCTTGAAGCTGATGGGCGCCTGGACGCGGATGTCGTGTCCCTGCCCCTGGCACTGCAGGCGCGACTGGACCACGCTAAGCGACACGCGGTTGAAGATCCGGTTGGTCGACGACTTGATGATCGGGTCGCGGATCTGGCCGTTGGCAGCGACCGTGAACTCGATCACCACATCGCCTTCGATGTTGTCGAGCAGCGCTTCGCGCGGGTAGGCGATGGAACTCATCACCTCGCGGTAGTTGGGGCACACGACCGCGGCGCTGCGGATTGCCGGCGGCGGCGCGGGTGGAGCCGTCTCGACCGGTTTCTGGATCACCGGCGCCTGCGGCGCGGGCGGCGCTTCCTGTGTCACCGCCGTGATGGTGGGCGCCGGCGTGGGCGGCGGGGCGATCTGAATTTCCGGCGGCGGAACGAAAGGCGGCGGCGGCGCCTGTACCTTCGGCGGCGGCGGAAGGACCTCGGGCGGAGGCGGCTTCTTGATCACCTCTTCGATGACCTTGACTTCAATCGGACCCTTGACGACCTCGACCACCTTGCGCGCCAGTCCCGTGAGCAGCGCGTAGATGACCAGGACGTGCAGCAGAATGACTCCGCCGATACCAATCAGATGCCGGGCCGGATTGCGCTGTTGACGCGCAAAATCCATGGAGTGACCTCGTGGCAGTTTGACTTCGCAAAGCGCGCGATTCTAGTGGTTTACGCGCACTTTTTCCGCGCTTGGGAGCGCCGGATCGTGATGCACTGCGCAAGACGCGTGGCTTGATGCCCTCCGCGGACGCCGCCGGCTCACGCGGCGTCACAACCTAAGCGGCGGTCAACGGCGGTGGCGCTGGATGATGTCGTCCCAGACCGTCTGCTCGGACGGATGCACCGCAGTCTCGAAATAGTTCTTCAGCGCGGCCAGTTCGAACGCGACCTCGAGCGGAAAGCCTTGCCGGTCGCCGCGCCTGTCGAGCAACAGTTCATCGAAGTAGGCGCGGCATTCGGCCGGCCGGGTCCACGCGGAGGAGAGACGGTTCACGATGCGCGGAAAGCGTGCGCAGGTCTTCATCGGACGCACCGCCTCGGGCAGATCGTTCAGCCACAGTGCCGATTCGGCACTCAACGCGTCGGTTGCGGCCTGTCCCTCGCCCCGGCGCCGACCGGCAGGTAAGTCATTCACGGCAGTCCTCCCTCGCATCCGCACTCGTTCTCTCCCGGATTCCGGCGATATCCCACAGACGAGTGAATCATCGGGTCGCCAGGCCGGAACGGCAACGGCCAGCGGCCGGACGGCGCATACGGTCAGAACAGTTCCGGCCCGCGCGCGTTTGCGGGCATGGTCACGCCGAAGTGCTCGTATGCGTTCAGCGTCGCGACGCGGCCGCGCGGAGTGCGTTGCAGCATCCCCTGCTGGATCAGGAACGGCTCGACCACGTCTTCCAGCGTGTCGCGCTCCTCGCCGATCGCCGCGGCGAGATTCTCGATCCCGACCGGCCCGCCGGCGAACTTGTCGATGACCGCGGACAGCAGCTTGCGGTCCATGACGTCGAGCCCGCGCGCATCGACGTCGAGCATCGCGAGCGCGGTGTCCGCCACTGCGCGCGTGATCTTTCCCTGCGCCTTCACCTCCGCGAAATCGCGCACCCGGCGCAACAGCCGGTTGGCGATGCGCGGCGTGCCGCGCGAGCGCCGAGCGATCTCGCGCGCGCCTTCGGCGTCGAGCGCGGCATTGAGCAGCCGCGCCGAGCGCAGCACGATCGAGGTCAGTTCCTCGTCGCTGTAGAACTCCAGCCGCGCGACGATGCCGAAGCGGTCGCGCAGCGGATTGGTCAGCATGCCCGCGCGGGTGGTTGCGCCCACCAGCGTGAACGCGGGCAGGTCGAGCTTGATCGAGCGCGCGGCGGGTCCCTCGCCGATCATGATGTCGATCTGGAAATCCTCCAGCGCCGGGTAAAGGATCTCCTCGACCACGGGGCTCAAGCGATGAATCTCGTCGATGAACAGCACGTCGTGCTTCTCGAGATTCGTCAGCAGCGCGGCGAGATCGCCGGGACGCTCGAGCACCGGCCCGCTGGTCTGGCGCAGGTTCACGCCCATCTCGTGCGCGACGATGTGCGCCAATGTCGTCTTGCCCAGACCGGGCGGCCCGAACAGCAGGACGTGGTCGAGCGCCTCGCCGCGGTTGCGCGCGGCGGTGACGAAGATGTCGAGCTGCTCGCGGATTTTGCTCTGGCCGACATAGTCGGCAAGGCGCTGCGGTCGCAGCGCGCGTTCGACCGCTTCCTCGTTGGGCGACGATGGCGTGGCGGCGACGATCCGGTCCGGCTGCACGGGTTCAGCTCTTGGCGAGCGATTTTAGGGCGAGGCGTATGCCTTCCGACACCCCCGTGCCGGCGGGCACCTGGCGCAGCGCCAGCGTGGCCTCCTTCTCCGAATAGCCGAGTGCGACCAGCGCGCGCACGATGTCGGTGCCGCTGTCCGCCGCGGCGGTTGCCGTTGCGCCCGCGCCTTCGATCGCCGCGCCGAGCTTGCCCTTCAGTTCCAGCAGCAGCCGCTCGGCGGTTTTCCTGCCGATGCCGGGGATCCTGGTCAGCCGCCCGCTTTCCTGCAGCGTGACTGCCTGCGCCAGCTCATCGACGCTCAGCCCCGACAGCACCGCGAGCGCGGTGCGGCTGCCGATGCCCGAGATCCTGATCAGTTCGCGGAACGCGCTGCGCTCGGCGGCAGTGCCGAAGCCATAGAGCAGGTGCGCGTCCTCGCGCACCGTCAGATGCGTGAGGAGCACCACGCGTTCGCCGATCGCGGGCAGGTTGTAGAACGTGCTCATCGGCACGTCGATCTCGTAGCCGACGCCGTTCGCGTCGACCAGCACCGACGGCGGATTCTTCTCCAGCAGCCGGCCTTCGACGCGGCCGATCACGCGCCACCCCGCGCGCCGATCGCGCGCCATGCGCTGCGCGAGCGGCGCGCGCGCGCACCGCTCGACAGCACGCCGCCGGCGACCAGCACCCGTTCCGCATGGGCATCACAGATCGCGCACGCGAGCGCATCGGCCGCATCGGCCGGCGGCACGGTGCCGAGGGCGAGCAGCCGCTGCACCATCGTCTGCACCTGCTCCTTGCTCGCCTTGCCGTAGCCGACCACCGCCTGCTTGACCTGCAGCGCGGTGTGCTCGCGCACTGCGAGGCCTGCCGCGACCGCGGCGCAGATCGCCGCGCCGCGCGCCTGACCGAGCAGCAGTGTCGATTGCGGATTGACGTTGACGAACACCTTCTCCACGCACGCGCGCGTCGGCTGCATCGCCCGGATCACGCGGCCCAGCTCCGCCAGGATTACGCCCAGCCGCTGCGGCAGATCGCCCGCCGGCACGCGGATCACGCCGCTGTCCACGCAGCGCAGCCGGTCGCCGACGCTCTCGATCGCGCCCCAGCCGGTACGGTTCAGGCCCGGGTCGATGCCGAGGATGCGGACAGTGCTACGCATCCAAAGCGCTCCTGATCACCTGGCGCAGCGCGCGCCGGTCTGACTCGGCCAGGGCGCCCGCGCGGCGCAAGATCAGCCGGTTGTCGATCGTGAACCACTTCAGCCGGATCACCGAGGCGGCAGGCAGACCGGCGGCCGCGAGATCCCGAATGGCGACGTCATTCGGCCACGGCGGGTTGTCGGCGCTGGTCACCATCGCGCACACCGTGTGTCCAGTGGCCGAATTCGCGCTGCGGACGGACAACGCGACCGCCGGCCGCCGCTTCTGCGCGGCGCGATCGGTGAAGGGAAAGGGGACAACCAGCACGTCGAAGGCATCGGGTGCGTCGCCGCGCGCGTGCCGAGCTTTAGAGGTCGGCATACGCGCGCTGATCGGCCTTCGATCCCCACTCGCCGAGCGTATCCGTCACCGCGCGCGCGAATTCGAGGTCGATCGGCGTGGCCCGCCGCAGCACGACCACGTTGTCGCGCACATCGAACACGACGCTGTCGCCCCTTTCGAGCTTGAGCGCGCGCCGCACCGGCAAGGGGATCGTGGCCTGGTACTTCTCCGTCAGTCGGCAGGTCGTCGTAGAGCGCGCCGCAGCCATCGAGTATTCCTGCAATACGGTATTACCGCATTGTAGTAGGCGCGCCGTCCCGGTCAATGCCGGAAGTGCCGCGTGCCGGTGAACACCATCGCCACGCCGCGCTCGTTCGCGGCGGCGATCACCTCGTCGTCGCGCACGCTGCCGCCGGGCTGGATCACGCAGGTCGCGCCGGCGTCGATCACCACGTCGAGCCCGTCGCGGAACGGAAAGAACGCGTCCGATGCGGCGGCGCAGCCGGCGAGCGTCAGCCCGGCCTCCTTCGCCTTGATCGACGCGATGCGCGCCGAATCGATGCGGCTCATCTGCCCGGCGCCGACGCCAAGCGTCATGCCGTCGCGCGCGAACACGATCGTGTTTGACTTGACGAACTTGGCCACCCGCCACGCGAACATCAGGTCGTCGAGCTGCGCCTCGGTCGGCGCCAGCTTCGTCACCACGCGCAGTTCGGCGCGCTGCACCTGCTTCGCGTCGGGCGACTGCACCAGCAGCCCGCCGCCGACGCGCTTGAAGTCGAAATCGTTGCCGGCGCCGCCCGGTTCGACGGTCAGCAGCCGCACGTTTTGCTTGGCGGCAAAGATCGCGCGCGCCTTGTCGTCGAATGCCGGCGCGATCACCACCTCGACGAACTGCTTTGCCACCGCCCGCGCGCACTCGCCGTCGAGCGCGCGATTGAACGCGATGATGCCGCCGAAGGCCGACGTCGAATCGGTCTTGAACGCCTTGGCGTACGCGGTCGCCACGTCCGACGCGATCGCCACGCCGCACGGATTCGCATGCTTGACGATCACGCACGCGGTCTCGCTGAACGAGCGCACGCACTCCCACGCCGCGTCCGCATCGGCGATATTGTTGTAGGACAGTTCCTTGCCTTGAAGCTGCGCGTAGCCGGCCAGCAGCCCCGCGCCGACGTCGCGCTCGCGATAGAACGCCGCGCTCTGGTGCGGGTTCTCGCCGTAGCGCATCTGCTGCACCTTGACCCACTGGCGCGTCAGCGTCTGCGGGAACTGGCTGCGGCGGCGATCGGCGTCGAGCGACGACAGGTAGTTGCTGATCGCGCCGTCGTAGCGCGCGGTGTGCGCGAACACCTTCTGCGCCAGTTCGAAGCGCAGCGCGGCGCCGACTTCGCCATTCGCTTTGAGTTCCTCGGCGACGCGCGCGTAGTCGGCCGGGTCGACGACGACCGCGACCGAGCCGTGGTTCTTCGCCGCGGCGCGCAGCATCGCCGGCCCCCCGATATCGATGTTCTCGATTGCGTCATCGAACGTGCAGTCGGGCTTCGCCACGGTCTGCTCGAACGGATACAGGTTGACCACCAGCAGATCGATCGGATCGATGCCGTGTTCCTTCAGCGTCGCCATGTGCGGAGGCAGGTCGCGCCGCGCCAGCAGCCCGGCATGGATGCGCGGGTGCAGCGTCTTCACGCGACCGTCGAGGATTTCCGGAAACCCGGTGACCTCGGCGACCTCGGTCACCGCGATGCCGTCGTCGCGCAGCAGCTTCGCGGTGCCGCCCGTCGACAGCAGGCGGAAGCCGAGCGCGGCGAGCGTGCGCGCGAATTCGGCGATGCCGGTCTTGTCGGAGACGCCGATCAGTGCCGTCCTCATTTCGCCAGCCCGTAACCGGTCAGTTTCTTGCGCAGCGTATTGCGGTTGATGCCAAGCAGTTCCGCCGCGGCCGACTGGTTGCCTCCGGCCTTGTCGAGCGCGAACTTCAGCAGCGGGCGTTCGACCGCCAGCATCACCATCTCGTGCAGCGCGTGCGGCTTGGCGCCGCCGAGGTCCTCGAAATACTGCGTGAGCGAGCGCACGATGCACTCCTCGATCGTCTCGCCGCGCCGCGCGGCGCGTGCAGGGGCGGGAGCGGGGCATTCCGCGCCGGCCGGCCGGGCAGGGGTGCGCAGTGCGCTGTTCTTCATCGTGTCTCCTCGGATTTTCTAGTGCAACGTCCGCGCCGCGTCGACGAGGCGCTCGTGACGCGCGCCGAACTCGCACAGGAACTCGTCGACCGCGCGGCGCTGCGCCTCGATCGTGTCGATCGCGTTCATGCGTTCGCAGAACGCTGCGCCGCCGACCAGCCGCTTCGTGTACCAGATGATGTGCTTGCGCGCGCTCTTCACGCCCGCGTCGCGGCCGTAGAACGCGTAGTGATCGTCCAGGTGCGCGAGCAGCAGCGGCCGCACTTCGTCCACGCGCGGCGGCGGCAGATGCGTCCCGGTGCGCAGGAACTGATCGATCTCGCGGAAGATCCACGGCCGCCCCTGCGCGGCGCGGCCGATCATGATCGCATCGGCGCCGGTGGACTCGAGCACGCGGCGCGCGCGCTCGGGCGTATCGATGTCGCCGTTGGCCACCACCGGAATCGACACCGCGGCCTTCACCGCGGCGATCGTGTCGTATTCGGCGCTGCCCTCGAAGCCGCACGCGCGCGTACGCCCGTGCAGCGTCAGCATCTGGACGCCGGCGTGCTCGGCCAGTTGCGCGATGCGCACCGCGTTGCGGTTCGACGGATCCCAGCCGGTGCGGAACTTCAGCGTGACCGGCACGTCGACCGCGGCGACGACGGCCTCGAGGATCCGCGCGACCAGAAGCTCGTCCTTCAGCAGCGCCGAACCGCACGCGACGTTGCACACCTTCTTGACCGGGCAGCCCATGTTGATGTCGATGATCTGCGCGCCGCGCTCGACGTTGTAGCGCGCGGCCTCGGCGAGCATCGACGGATCGGCGCCGGCGAGCTGCACGGCGACCGGCGCGCTCTCGCCGTCGTGATTCAGCCGGCGCGCGGTCTTGACACTCGCCCACAAGCGCGGGTTCGACGCCGCCATTTCGGAGACTGCGTAGCCCGCGCCGAGTTGGCGGCACAGCTGGCGGAACGGCCGATCGGTGACGCCCGCCATCGGCGCGACGAAAAGACGATTCGGCAGCTCGTACGAGCCGATGCGCATGGCGATGCGGGAGATTCTGGCGAGGCGAGGGCGCGAATTGTAGCCAACCCGCTCGACGCATCCTTGACACAGGTTCAACGCGGCGATCGGTCGAATCGGCTATGCGCGCGCGCCGAACATCAGCAGGTGCGCGAGCTGCCGGCGCAACGGCGGGATCAGGTCGAGCGCGATCAGTCCCGCGGCGCGCGCGGAGGCGATCGCGCCAAAGCGGGTCGCAAAGATCCGCGGCAGCCAGCGTGTCAGCGCCGCGATCGCCGCGCGATCGACGCGGCGGCGCGCCGCATAATCGGCCAGCGCCGCGAGCGCGTCGCCATGCGCGGCCAGCGCGTCGGCCAGCACCACGCAATCGCGCAGGCCGAGATTGAAGCCCTGTCCCGCGACCGGGTGAAGCGTCTGCGCGGCATTGCCGAGCGCGACCACGCGATGCGTGCGTACCGGATCGCGCAGCGCCTGCGCCAGTGCGTAACGCTGGCGCGGGCCGATCGAGTCGACACGGCCGATGCGCGGACCGATCGCCTGCTGCAGCTCGGCGCGCAGCGCGGCGTCGGCGAGCGCCAGCCGGCGCGCGGACTCGGCTTCCGACATGCACCACACCAGCGCCAGCGTGCGCGCGCTCGCGTCGCCCGCCGCGATCTGCGCCGGCGTCGGCAGCAGCGCGAGCGGCCCCTCGCGCGTGAAGCGCTCGTACGCGCTGCCCGCCGCGGGCCCGTGCAGGCGCACGTTCGCGATCAGCGCCCACTGCGACGGCGCACCGTCCGTCTGCGGCGCGCTGCCTTCCGCATGCACGGCGAGCGGCGCGTCGATCGCGCGCGCGTCATCGAGCGCGATCCGCACCGCGTGCGGCGTCTGCTCGACCTGCAGCGCGCGGCATGGGCGCCGTACCTCGATCAGCGGTTGCGCGGCCGCCGCGCGCGCCAGCGCATCGAGCAGATCGCCGTACAGCGCGGTGGCGCCGAGATCGGCGCCGTCGAAGTCGGCGGCCGACAGATGGGTCGAACCGAACTCGCCGGCGGAACTGACGTACACGTCGCGGATCGCCGCGTGCGCGGGCACGCGCTCGCCGAGCAAGGGCCGCAGCACCTGCCACGTGCCGCGCGACAGCGCGAGCAGCCGCGCGTCGCGCCGCGCATCGTCGAGCGCGCGCGCATCGACCACGATCGAGGCGATGCGCCGCTGCGCCAGCAGCAACGCACAGGCGAGGCCGATCGGGCCGCCGCCCAGGATCGCGATCGGTACCGAGCCGTTCATCGCGCGCGTGCCGACAGCGCCGCGTCGAGCGCCGCCAGTTCGTCCGGCGTGCCGACGTTGTGCCAGCCGCCCTCGTAGCGCTCGCCGGTCACGCGCCCGCGCGCCGCGAATGCATACAGCCAGGGAAAGAGCTTCTTCTTGCCCGGCACCTCGTGGCGGAACAGGCGCGGCGCGAACACGCCGATGTTCGCGTAGGTCAGCAGCGGCGGCTGCAGGTTGATGCGGCCGGAGGCCAGGCCCATGTCGCCGCCCGGGTGCGACGGCGGGTTGTCGACCAGCACCAGGTGCGCATCGGCCGCGTTCAGCTCGATCGCCTGCGCGTGCGCGATCAGGCGGCGATAGTCGTAGTCGGTGACGATGTCGCCGCTGACCGCGATAAACGGCGCGTCACTGCCGTGCGGCGCCAGCAGCGGCAGCGCGTTGACGATGCCGCCGAGCGTCTCGAGCGCGTCCGCCGCGGTCATTCCTTCGCGCGCGTACGCGATGCGCGCGCCGAAGCGCGCGCCGTCGCCGAGCGTGGCCTCGATGCTGGCGGCCAGGTGCGCGGTGTTGATCACCAGCTCGCGCACGCCCGCGCGCACCAGCGCGTCGATCTGCCATTCGATCAGCCGCTTGCCGCCGGCGGCCAGCAGCGGCTTCGGCGTCACGTCCGACAGCGGCCGCATCCGCTCGCCGCGGCCGGCAGCGAAGATCAATGCTTTCATGCCGTGATCCGTGATCCGTGATCCGTGATCGGTTGTTCGGTCAAAACGACAGGCACAGACATCGGCAGGCTTTTCGGGTCACGGATCACGCATTCAGAACGTCAGCCCCGCCCTTCGCTCCACCCCCTCCAGCTCATCGACCAGCCGCGCCAGCGGCGCCAGCGCGACGTAGCGGTGGGTGACGCTGCGCACGTAGGCGACGAAGCGCGGCGTGTCGGCGAGGTAGTGCGGCTTGCCGTCGCGGTAGTTGATGCGCGCGAAGATGCCGAGCACCTTCAGGTGGCGCTGCAGTCCCATCCATTCGAACGCGCGCCAGAAGTCGGCGAAGTCGGTGCCGACCGGCAGCCCCGCGCGGCGCGCCTTCTCCCAGTAGCGGATGGTCCAGTCGAGCACGCGCTCCTCGTCCCACGACACGAACGCATCGCGGAACAGCGACACCACGTCGTAGGTGACCGGGCCGTACACCGCGTCCTGGAAGTCGAGCACGCCCGGGTTCGGGTCGCTGACCATCAGGTTGCGCGGCATGTAGTCGCGGTGCACGTACACGCGCGGCTGCGCCAGGCACGCGTCGAGGATCGCGCGGAACGCGCCCTCGAGCGCCTGCTGCTGCGACAGGGTCAGAGTGCACTGCAGATGCCGTGCGACGTACCAGTCGGGGTACAGCATCAGTTCCCGCCGCAGCAGCGCCTCGTCGTACGGCGGCAGCTCGTCGGCGCGGCTCGCCAGCTGCCACTTGATCAGCGCGTCGATCGCGTCCGCGAAGAGCGCGTCGGCAGCGCCGCCGTTCAACGCCGTCAGATACGTGGTCGTTCCGAGGTCGGTGAGCAGCAGGAAGCCCTGCGCGAGATCCTGCGCGACGATGCGCGGCGCGTTCAGTCCCGCCGCGTGCAGCAGGCGGGCCACGTGCACGAACGGACGGCTGTCTTCACGGTCCGGCGGCGCGTCCATCGCCACCAGCGTCGCGTTCGCCGCGTCGAGGCGAAAGTAGCGGCGGAAGCTCGCGTCGGCCGATGCCGGCCGCAGCGATTCGGGCGCGAGCCGCAGCGACGGCGGCAGCGAAGCCAGCCAGCGTTGCAGCTGCAGCAGGCGCGGATCGGATGCGGGTTCGGTCATCGGCACGGCACGCGCGGTGAGCGTCGTTGTGAGAATCGATTCCTATAATAGCCACGCGACCTGAATTCCTATCGATGCCACGCTCAACGCCGCGCGCGCCCGTGCTCCGAATGTTCGCCGCGGCGCTGCTGGTGATGGCCGATGCGCCGGCGCAGGAAGCGCACCCGCCGGTCGAGCTGAAGATCGAGCGCGCGCTCGGCGCCGGGAGGGCGGGAGGTGCGCCGCCGGGCGCGACCTACGCGCGCGCGCAGCGCGTCTCCGGCGAGATCGACGAGCGCATCGTGCTCGATGGCGACGCAGAGGTGCGGCGCGGCGGCACCGTGCTGCGCGGCGATCGCATCGAGTACTCGGTGCCCGACGATGAAGTGACCGCCACCGGCCACGTGCGCGTGTTCCGTGAAGGGGCGATCGTCACCGGCCCGAGCCTGAAGTTGAAGATCGACGCGCAGACCGGCACCATGCCGGACGCGAGCTTTTACTACGCGCAGCAAAACGGGCGCGGCCGCTGCGCGCTGATCGAGTTCCTCGGCGAGGACAAGACGCGCCTGAACGACGCGACCTACACCACCTGCGCGCCGGGCGACGAATCGTGGTGGGTGAAGGCGAGCCGGCTCGACATCGACCGCGCCGAGGAACTCGCCACCGGGCGCGGCACGTCGATCTACTTCCAGGGCGTGCCGATCTTCGCCTCGCCGTACTTCCAGTTTCCGCTCGGCGACAAACGCCGCACCGGACTGCTGACGCCGAGCTTCGGCATCAACTCGCGGCTCGGCGCCGAGGGCACGCTGCCGTTGTACTGGAACATCGCGCCGAACATGGATGCCACCATCACGCCGCGG
Source organism: Pseudomonadota bacterium (assembly GCA_029778535.1). Taxonomy (GTDB): domain Bacteria; phylum Pseudomonadota; class Gammaproteobacteria; order Burkholderiales; family Burkholderiaceae_F; genus JAKOQB01. The sequence goes on from JAKOQB010000182.1 coordinate 15,380, forward strand.
CTGATGCAGCGGCGCGGCCTGCTGCTGGGCAACGAATTCCGCTACCTGCAGCCGACCTTCCGCGGCACCGCGGAGTTCGACATCCTGCCCAACGATCGGGTCACCGGCACCGCGCGCCATCTCGCGTCGCTGCGGCACGAGTACGTGCCCCAGTCCGGCGTCGTCGGCGGCATCAACTACAACCGCGTGTCCGACGACCGCTACTTCGCCGACTTCTCGCGCAGCATCGTGTCGGCATCGCAGTCGGTGCTGCCGCAGGAAGGATTCGTCGGTTTCAACCGGACCTACTGGAACACCGCGCTGCGCGTGACCAGGAACCAGACGCTGCAGGACCCGCTGGCGCCGGTGGTCAAGCCGTACGAGCGCCTGCCGCAGCTCACCTTCAATGCGCGCGACACCGACTGGCGCGGCTTCGACGTCGCGCTCGCGTTCGACGCCACCCGCTTCGATCATCCGACGCTGGAAACCGGCACGCGCGTGATCGTCAATCCGAGCGTTTCGTACCCGTGGCTGGCGCCCGGCTATTACGTGGTGCCGAAGGTGCAGTGGAACGCGACCTCGTATGCGCTCGACGCGGCCGTGCATCCGCAAGACACGCATCCGCTGCGCTCGCTGCCGATCACCTCGCTCGACGCCGGGCTGGTGTTTGAGCGCGCGGCGCGCTGGTTCGGCGACTCATCGGTGCAGACGCTGGAGCCGCGGCTGTTCTACGCCAACATCCCGTATCGCGACCAGTCGAAGCTGCCGAATTTCGACAGCGCGCTGGCCGACTTCAACTTCGCGCAGCTCTTTACCGAGAACATCTTCGTCGGCGGTGACCGTATCGGCGAAGCCAACCAGGTCACCACTGCGCTCGTCGGCCGCGTGCTCGACCCGGCCACCGGCGCCGAGCGCGTGCGCGCGCTGATCGGCCAGCGCTTCTACTTCGCTCCGCAGCGCGTGACGCTGCCCGGTGGAACGGAGCGCACCGGCGACGCGTCGGACATCCTGTTCGCGCTGAACGGCACGCCGGCGCGCCACTGGACGGCCGACGTGGCGCTCCAGCATTCGACGCAGCTCGCGCGCCTGGTGCGGACTTCGATCGCCGTGCGCTGGCAGCCGCGGCCGGCGTCGGTGCTGAGTGTCGCGTATCGCTACAAGGTCGACGAACTGGAGCAGGTCGACATCGCCGGCCAGTGGCCGCTGTCGCCGCGCTGGTACGGCGTCGGCCGCCTGAACTACTCGCTGCGCGATTCGCGCTGGGTGGAGCTGCTCGGCGGCGTCGAATACAAGGCCGACTGCTGGGTCGCGCGCGTGGTGATGCAGCGCTTCGTGACGACGACGCAGACGGCGACGACGGCCTTCTTCTTCCAGCTGCAACTGAACGGGCTCGCCAGCATCGGCACGAGTCCGATCGAGCAGCTGCGGCGTAATATCCCGGGCTATCAGGTCATCAATCCGCCGCCCCGCGAGCCGGGGCGCTTCGATATCTACGAGTAGCCGATGAAGTTGACGTCCGCGGCGCGCAGCGCCGCTTTCTGTCTGCTGGCCGCGATTTCCACCGGCGCGCTGGCGCAGGCTGCGCCCGCGCCCGCACCGGCCGCGCCCGCGGCGGCCAAGCCGGCGCCGGCCGCTCCGGCGCGCGCGCAGTTGAAGCTGCTCGACCGCATCGTCGCCGTCGTCAACGACGAGGCGATCACCCTGAACGAGCTGCAGCTGCGCGTGCGCATCACCGAGCAGCAGTTGAAGCGCCAGAACATTCCGTCGCCGCCCGCCGACGTGCTGCGGCGGCAGGTGCTGGAGCGGATGATCATCGACCGCGCGCAGCTGCAGCTGGCGCGCGAGACCGGCGTGCGCGTCGACGACGCCACCGTGAACGCGGCGATCGCGCGCATTGCCGAGCAGAACAACACCACGCTGCCGATGTTCCGCGAGCGGCTCGAGCGCGAGGGCCTGTCGTTCGCGCGCTTCCGCGAGGATGTCCGCGACGACATCATCATGGCGCGGCTGCGCGACCGCGAGGTCGACAGCAGGATCCAGGTCTCTGAGGGCGAGATCGACAACTTCCTCGCCGCGCAGGCCGGCGTGGAGGCGGGTGCGGTCGAGTACGACATCGCGCAGATCCTGCTGCGCGTGCCGGACAACGCGACCACCGAGCGCATCGAGGAAATGCGCAAGCGCGCGGAACAGCTGCTCGGCGAGCTGCGTGGCGGCGCCGACTTCGCGCGCGCGGCGGCGAGCTACTCCAACGCGCCCGAGGCGCTGCAGGGCGGCGACCTCGGCTGGCGCACCGCCGAGCGGCTGCCGACGCTGTTCCTCGACGCGGTGAAGAATCTGAAGCCCGGCGAGATCGGGCCGATCGTGCGCAGCCCCGGCGGCTTTCACATCCTCAAGCTGATCGGCCGGCGCAATGCGGTCGAAGGCAAGCTCGCCACCGGGCCGGTCGAGCAGACGCACGTGCGGCACATCCTGCTGCGCGTGTCGGATCTGACGCCCGAAGCGGAGGTCAAGCGCCGGCTGAACGATCTGCGCGAACGCGTGCTCAAGGGCGGCCAGGATTTCGGCCAGCTCGCGCGGCTGCATTCGGTCGACGGCAGCGCCACGCGCGGCGGCGATCTCGGCTGGCTTTATCCCGGCGACACCGTGCCCGAGTTCGAGCGCGCGATGAATCGGCTCAAGCCCGGCGAGATCAGCGAGCCGGTACAGACGCCGTTCGGCTGGCACCTGATCCAGGTGCTGGAGCGCCGCACCGAGGCGTCGCCGGTCGAGCGCAACCGCTTTACCGCGCGCCAGGCGCTGCGCGACCGCAAGTCCGACGAGGCGTACCAGGAATGGATCCGCCAGCTGCGCGACCGCACGTACGTCGAGTATCGGCTGGAAGATTAGTGATCTCTCGTTCGTGATCCGCGATCTGTGATCCGTGAGCCGTTGCTTGCAGTAACAACGGGTGAGCCGGCCGGAATCGGGCCGGAGATCGCGCTGCGCGCGGCGCTCGCGGTCGAGGCCGGTTGCGTGCTGCTCGGCGACGCGGCGTTGCTGGAAGCCACTGCGCGTTCGCTGGGTGTGGCGTGGCCGCTGCCGGCAAGAGTGGCGATCGAGCACGTGCCGCTCGCGGTGCCCGCGGTGGCCGGCACGCTCGATGCGCGCAACGCGCGCTACGTGCTCGAGTTGCTCGACCGCGCGATCGATGCCTGCGCGCATGGCCGCGCGGCGGCGATGGTGACCGCGCCGGTGCAGAAGAGCGTGATCAACGATGCCGGGGTGCCGTTCACCGGCCACACCGAATACCTGGCGCAGAAGACGGCGACGCCGCATGTCGTGATGCTGCTGGTCGGCGGCACGCTCAGGGTCGCGCTCGCGACCACGCACCTGCCGCTCGCCGCCGTGCCGAAGGCGATCACGCGCGAATCGCTCGCCGCCACGCTCGACGTCATGCAGCGCGACCTCGTCGCGCGCTTTCGCATCGCCGCGCCGCGCATCGGCGTGGCGGGACTGAATCCGCACGCGGGCGAGGGCGGCCACCTCGGGCGCGAGGAGATCGACGTGATCGCGCCCGCGATCGCCGCGGCGCGCGCGCGCGGCATCGACGCCACCGGGCCGCTGCCGGCCGACACGCTGTTCGTGCCGCACCGGCTGGCGCGCTTCGACGCGGTGCTGTCGATGTTCCACGACCAGGGGCTGCCGGTGCTGAAGCACGCGAGCTTCGGCCACGGTGTCAACGTCACGCTCGGCCTGCCGTTCGTGCGCACGAGCGTGGACCACGGCACCGCGCTCGATCTCGCCGGCCGCGGCGGCGCCGATGCGGGCAGCATGATCGCGGCGCTCGAGCTGGCTGCGCAGCTCGTACGTCGCTGACATGCTCGGCCACCGGGCGCGGCGCCGGTTCTCGCAGAACTTCCTGCACGACGCGCACTACATCGCGCGCATCGTCGACGCGATCGATCCGCGCCCCGGCGACCGCATCGTCGAGATCGGCCCCGGGCTCGGCGCGCTGACGCAGCCGCTGATCGCGCGCGCGGGGCATCTGACGTGCATCGAGATCGACCGCGACCTGGCGGCGCGGCTGCGCGATCGCTTCTCCTGCGCGCAGTTGCGGCTGATCGAATCCGACGCGCTGCGGCTCGACTGGGACGCGCTGGCGTGCGAAGACGCGCGGCCGCTGCGCATCGTCGGCAATCTGCCGTACCACATCTCGACACCGATCCTGTTCGCGCTGCTGCCGCTGGCGTTGCGCGTGCGCGACCAGCACTTCATGCTGCAGAAGGAAGTCGTCGATCGCATGGCCGCCGCGGCCGGCAGCAAGGACTACGGGCGTCTGTCCGTGATGCTGCAGTTCCGCTACGCGGTGGCGCGGCTCATGAACGTGCCGGCCGGCGCGTTCACGCCGCCGCCCCAGGTGCAGTCGAGCATCGTGCGGCTGGTGCCGAAGCCGGCGGGCGACCTGCCGGCGGTGAACGCGGATGCTTTCGCTCGCGTCGTCACCGCCGCGTTCGGCCAGCGGCGCAAGACGCTGCGCAACGCGTTGTCCGAACTGATGGACGAGGCGGCGCTGCGCCGTGCCGGCATCGACCCCGGCGCGCGCGCCGAAACGCTCGACGTCGCGGCGTTCGCGGCGCTGGCGCGCGCAGTCACGCCGAGCGCGACTGAATGAGCTCGATCTTGTAGCCGTCCGGATCGGTGACGAACGCGATCACCGTCGTGCCGCCCTTGACCGGGCCCGGCTCGCGCGTGACGTTGCCGCCGCCGGCGCGGATCGCCTCGCACGCCTTGTACGCGTCGGGCACCGCGATCGCGATGTGGCCGAACGCGGTGCCGAGATCGTACTTGTCGACCCCGTAGTTGTACGTGAGTTCGAGCACCGCATGCCGGTCCTCGTCGCCGTAGCCGACGAACGCCAGCGTGTACTTCTGCTCGGGGCGATCGGTCGTGCGCAGCAGCTTCATGCCCATCACGCGCGTGTAGAAGTCGATCGAGCGCTGCAGGTCGCCGACGCGCAGCATGGTGTGGAGGATTCGCATGGGAGGATTTGGAAATCAGGATTCAGGATTCAGGATTCAGGACTGCGCAGCGCGCGCGGGACCTCGAACATCGAACAACGAACAACGAACAACGAACAACGAACAACGAACAACGAGCAATGACTCACCACCTACATCGGCAGCGCCGCCAGGTCGACCCCCTTGATCTCGTCGCGCGCCGCTTCGAACCCCGGCAGCAGTTCGCCGACCGCGCGCCAGAAGCGCGCGCCGTGGTTCATCTCGGTCAGGTGCGCCAGCTCGTGCGCGACCACGTAGTCGATCACGGCCAGGGAGAAATGGATCAGCCGCCAGTTCAGCCGGATGCGGCCGTCGTGCGAGCACGAGCCCCACTGCGAGCGCGCCGACGACAGCGTCCAGCCGCGCAGCCGGGTGGCGAGCGGCGCGGCCAGCAGTTCGATGCGCTCGCCCAGCACGCGCCGCGCCTCGCTTTGCAGCCAGGCCTGCACCGCGTCGCGCACCTGCGGCTCGTCGGCGTGCGCCGGCAACGCGACGTGCAGTTCGCGCGCGTGCGGCGATTCGGTGAGGCGCGTGGCGATCGCTTCGGCGCGCAGGCGCAGCGTGACGTGCGCGCCGAGGAAAGGCAGCACGCCGCCGTCGGCGAAGCGCACTTCGTGCAGGCGGCGTTTGCGACGCCAATCGTGCCATTCGGCGATCTTGGCGCGGATCCAGCGCTGCTTCTCGACGATCGCCGCCTCGATCTCCGCCAGCCGGACCCAGCGCGGCGCGCTGACCGTCAAGCCGCCGTCGTCGATCTGAAATCCGATCGAGCGACGGCGCGCGCGCCGCAGCCGGTAGTCGAGCACCTCGTGGCCGAGCGCGATGCGGCGCCGGCCGTCGCGTTCAGCGCGCGTGCGCGGCGGCTGGACTGCCGGTTGCTGCGCCGGCGCGTCGAACGACAGCGCCAGTTGTCGGGCGTCGAAGGACGCGTTGCGTTGGTTCATGAGTTCACGCTGCGTGCGGTCGCGGGCCCGCGCTCGGGGACATACGGCCCGCGATAGCGATGCGGTGCCAGGCGCCGCATCTCGGTTTCGATCCACGATTCTACGAGCGCCGCCACTTCGTCCACGCTCTTCCCCTCGGGCGAGATCGGCTTGCCGATCACGACGGTGATCTCGCCGGGCATCTTGATGAACGCCTTGCGCGGCCAGCATTCGCCGCTGTTGACCGCGATCGGCACCACCGGCGTCTTCGTGCGCACCGCCAGCCGCACGCCGCCGGTCTTGAAGCGCTTCGTCGAGCCCGGCGCCGTGCGCGTGCCTTCGGGAAAGATCACGATCCACCAGCCTGCGCGCAGGTGCTGATCGCCTTGTGTCACGACCTGCTCGAACGCATCCTGCCCGCGGCTGCGATCGATGTTGATCATGTGCAGCGACGCCAGCGCCCAGCCGAAGAACGGCACCAGGTGCAGCTCGCGCTTGTAGACGAAGGTCAGCTTGCGCGGCAGGAACGACGGTAGCCACAGCGTCTCCCACGCCGACTGGTGCTTGGGCAGGACGATCGCGGGGCCGTCGGGCAGGTTGTCCCAGCCTTCGACGCGCCAGCGGATTCCGCACACGGCGCGCGCGGCCCTGATCGCGAATCTGGTCCAGCGCGTGGCGAGCCAGTAGCGCGCCGCGACCGGCGTGACGATCGCGGCCAGCACGACGAACGACCACGGCGCGACCGTGGCGATCAGCAGCAGCAGGTAAAGCGCCGACCGCAGCCAGACGCCGAGCGCGCGCATCAGCCCATCAACCTGCCGCGAGCAGCGACAGGTCGGCGACGCGGTTCATCTGCGCGCGCAGCGTGGCGAGCAGCGCGAGCCGGTTGCCGCGCAGCTTCGGATCCTCGACGTTGACCATCACGTCGTCGAAGAAGCGGTCGACCGGCTGCTTCAGCGGCGCCAGCGCCGTCAGCGCCCCAGCATAGTCGCCGGCCGCGTAGTTCGCATCCGACCGCCAGGCCGCGTGCCGGAACGCGTCGGCCAGCGACTTCTCCGCCGGCTCGAACAGCAGCGCGGGATCGAACTCGACTGCCGGCTGCCGATCGCCGACCGCCGACTTCTTCAAGATGTTGCCGATCCGCTTGTTGGCCGCGGCCAGGCTTTCCGCCTCGGGCAGTTGCATGAACGCGCGCACCGCCGCCAGCCGCGCGACGATGTCGTCAAGCCGATTCGGCGCCAGCGACACGACGGCCTCGACCTCGTTGGCGGTGTAGCCGTCCTCGCGCAGCAGGCCGCGCAGGCGCTCGTACAGGAACTCAGTCAGTTCTTCGGTTGCTTCGCGCCACGCCCCGGCCGCGGCGAACTCGCGCGACGACACCGCGATCAAGTGGTCGAGACCGACCGCGAGCTTCGTCTCGATCAGCATGCGCAGGATGCCGAGCGCGTGCCGGCGCAGCGCGAACGGATCGCGGTCGCCGGTCGGCTTCTCGCCGATGCCGAACAGGCCCACCAGCGTTTCGAGCTTGTCCGCCAGCGCCACGCAGGTGCCGATCATCGACGCCGGCAGCGCATCGCCGGCAAAGCGCGGGCGGTAGTGCTCCTCGATCGCGTCGGCGACGTCCTTCGCTTCGCCGTCGTGCTGCGCGTAGTAGCGCCCCATGATCCCCTGCAGCTCGGGAAACTCGCCGACCATCAGCGTGCGCAGGTCGGCCTTGGCGAGGCGCGCCGCGCGCTCGACGTGTGTCTCGTCGACGCCGAGCGCCTTGGCGATCGCCACCGCGATGCCGGTGACGCGCTCGACGCGCTCGAGCTGCGAGCCGAGCTTGTTGTGGTAGACGACGTTCGCCAGCCCCGGGATGCGCGCTTCCAGCGTCTGCTTGCGGTCCTGGTCGAAGAAGAACTTCGCGTCCGCCAGCCGCGCGCGCACCACGCGCGCGTTGCCGGCGATGATCGCCGAGGGATCCTTTGCGTCGAGGTTCGACACCAGCAGGAATCGGTTCAGCAGCGTGCCGCTCGCATCGCGCAGCGCGAAATAGCGCTGGTTCTGCTGCATCGTCAGGATCAGGCACTCCGGCGGCACCGCGAGGAACTCGTCCTGGAAGCCCGATTCGTAGACCACCGGCCACTCGACCAGCGCGGTGACCTCGTCGAGCAGGTCGTCGGGCATCAGCGGTTCCGCGCTCAGATGCTCCGCCGCCTTGCGCAGCAGCGCGACGATGCGTTCACGCCGCGCGGCGAACGACGCGATCACCCTGCCTTCGCGTTCAAGTTGCTCGGCGTACGTGTCGGCCGCGTGCACCGCGATCTCGCCCTGCGAAAGAAAGCGGTGGCCGAAGGTCTTGGTGCCGCCGGTCAGTCCCAGCGCCTGCACCGGCAGCGGCGTGTGGCCGTGCAGCGCGACCAGCCGGTGCGCGGGGCGCACGAACCGCACCGTCGTGACGCCGTCGTCGAGCTGGTAGCTCATCACCTTCGGAATCGGCAGCTTCTCGAGCGATTCGTCGAGCGCCTCCTGCAGTCCCCGCACGAGCGGTTGCCCGGCGGCCACGCTCTGGAGGAAGACCGACTCCGCCTTGCCGTCGCTTTCGACCGTCAGGGCGTCCGGTCCTTCGCGGGTGCCGACGGCAACCGTGGCAAGATGGCCGCGGCCGAGGCCTTCGAGCTTCTTGAGAAATGCCGCAGTCCAGTTCTTCGCCTTGTCCTGCGCGACCGCGAGCGGCATCAGTTTCTGCTTGAACGGCTGATCGGGCGAGCGCGGCAGCACGTGCGTGATGTGCACGGCGAGCCGGCGCGGCGCGCCGAACGCGGCCGTCGCGCTGTCGGTCGACAGCAGATGCCGCGCGCGCAGCCCGGCCTCGATTCCCGCGGCGAACGCCTCCGACAGCGACTTCAGCGCCTTCGGCGGCAGCTCCTCGGTGTGCAGCTCGATCAGCAGCGACGCCTTCATCACGCCGCCTCCCGCCGCGCGGCTTCGCCCAGCATCGGGAAGCCGAGCCGCTCGCGGGCGTCGTAGTAACTCTGCGCGATTGCCCGCGACAGGTTGCGGATGCGCGCGATGTACGCGGCGCGCTCGGTCACGCTGATCGCGCCGCGCGCGTCGAGCAGGTTGAACGTGTGGCCGGCCTTCAGCACCATCTCGTACGCGGGCAGCGCGAGCTGCGCGTCCATCAGCCGCCTGGCCTCGGCCTCGAAGAGGTTGAACTGGCCGAGCAGCACCCGCGGATCACTCGCTTCGAAGTTGTACCGGCTCTGCTCGACCTCATTCTGGTGGAACACGTCGCCGTAGCGCAGCACCTTCTCCACGCCGCGGTCGTGCCACTTCGTGTAGACGAGGTCGAACACGTTGTCGACGTTCTGCAGGTACATCGTCAGCCGTTCGAGGCCATAGGTGATTTCGCCGGTGATCGGCCTGCATTCGAGACCGCCGACCTGCTGGAAGTAGGTGAACTGCGTGATCTCCATGCCGTTCATCCAGACTTCCCAACCCAGCCCCCACGCGCCGAGCGTGGGGTTCTCCCAGTTGTCCTCGACGAAGCGGATGTCGTTCGTGAGCAGGTCGATGCCGAGCGCGCGCAGCGAGCCGAGGTAGACGTCGAGGATGTCGAGCGGCGACGGTTTCAGCACGACCTGGTACTGGTGGTGCTGGTGCAGCCGGTTCGGGTTCTCGCCGTACCTGGCGTCCTTGGGCCGGCGCGACGGCTGCACGTACGCGGCGCGCCAGGGCTCCGGCCCGATCGCGCGCAGAAAAGTCGCGGTGTGCGAAGTCCCCGCGCCGACCTCGAGGTCGATCGGCTGCAGCAGCGCGCAGCCTTGTTCGTTCCAGTACGACTGCAGGCGCAGGATGGCTTGCTGAAAGGTGAGCATGCGGTGGCGCGGAATCGAGCGTCGGCGCGATTCTACGGGCGCTGCATCGATCGCCGCGACCGCCACGCGCCGATGACCAGCAGCGCGCCGATCAGGCCGAGCGCGGCTTTGTTGCCGTAGCGGATGAACGGCGTCGTGCCTTCGTAGCCCCGCACCTCGCCGTCGAGCACGCCCGCGGTCAGGAACGGCAGTTGCGCGGTAACGCGGCCGCGCGCGTCGATGATCGCCGTGGCGCCGGTGTTGGTCGCGCGCAGCATCGGGCGGCCGGTCTCGAGCGTGCGCATGCGCGAGATCTGCAGGTGCTGCGGCAGCGCGATCGAATCGTCGAACCACGCCAGGTTGGAGAGGTTCAGCAGCAGCGTCGGCGCGCGCTCCGGCACCTGCCACGCGGTGATGATCTCGGCGCCGAACAGGTCCTCGTAGCAGATGTTGACCGCGATCCTCTGGCCGGCCAGTTCCATCGGGCCCTGGTACGGCGCTCCGCGCTGCTGGTCGCCGATCGGGATTCGCATCAGGTCGACGAACCAGTGGAAGCCCCGGGGGATGAACTCGCCGAAGGGCACCAGGTGCCGCTTGCTGTAGCGCTGCAGCGGCGGACTGCCGTCGGGCGTGAGGCCGACCGCGCTGTTGTAGTACGCGCCGCGCGGCTGCTCGATGAACACGCCGAACACCAGCGCCGCATCGCGCTCGCGCGCGTAGTCGCGCAGCGACTGCACGATCTCGTCCGGCAGGTAGTTCAACGGCAGCGGAAAGATCGATTCCGGCAGCACGACGAGGTCGGCCTTTCCCGGTCGGTGCAGCAGCGGCCAGAAAGTATCGAGCGCGCGCTGCAGCCCGCCGTTGGCGAACTTCTCGTTCTGCGGCACGTTGCCCTGCACCAGCCGCACCTTGATCGGCGCGCCGGCCGCGTGCGTCCATTCGATGCCGCGCAGCGCCTGGCCGATGGCGAGCAGCAGCGCCAGCGCCGCCCCGGCCAGCGCGCTGCGCTTCGCGGTCGGCTGCGACGCGATCAGCGCGAGCAGGCCGGCGGCAAGCGCGGCGACCAGCGTGATGCCATATACGCCCAGCACCGGCGCGTAGCCCGCCAGCGGCCCGTCGCCGTGCGCGTAACCGCCGGCCAGCCACGGAAACCCGGTCAGCAGCACGCCGCGCAGCCATTCCGACAGCGCCCACGCCGCCGGCAGGCCGGGCAGCAGCCGCGCATCGCGTCCGGCCACGAAGCGGCGCGCGAGGCCGAGCGCGAGCGCCGGATACAGCGCGAGGAAGGCGGCGAACGCCGCGGTCGCGAGGGCGGCGAGCGGCGCGGGCATCGGCCCGTATTCGTGCATGCTGATGTAGACCCACGACACGCCGACTCCGAACCAGCCGAGTCCGAAGCACCATCCAAGCAGCGCGGCGCGGCGCGCGTCGGCGGCGGATTCGGCGAGCAGGAACAGTCCCGCGAGCGCGGCGACTTCGAGCCATGGCAGGTTCCACGGCGCGAACGACAGGGCGTGCGCGCTGCCCAGCGCGAGCGCGGCGCCGATCGACAACGCGATGCGAAAAGCGGGGGAGGGCAAGGGGCGCCGACGCCGAGATCGGCGCGCAGTCTAGCGGCGTTGGGTCGGGCTGCCGCGCAGGCCGATCGCGTGCGCGGCGCGATGCGTGCGCGGCCGCTGCACGACGCGAATCCAGCACCATGCTTCGAGCACGGCGGCAAGGAATACGAACGCCAGCCCGCCGCCGCCGTAACCGGCGCCGTAGCAGGCGAGCGCGGCGAACAGGATCAGCAGCGTCACGGCATGCAGCTTCATCGCGGCTCCTACGTGCCCTGGCGCGCTTCGAGTTCGGCGAATTCACGCGCGACCGTCTTCGGCAGCCGCGACACCTGGAACAGGTGCGCCTGGCGCGCATCGGCGCGCAGCACCTCGAAACGCAGGCCGTCCAGCTCGATCACGTCGCCGCGCTTGGGCACGCGGCCGAGGTGGTCGGTCACCAGCCCGCCGATGGTGTCGAACTCGCCCTCGGGCAGCGCGGTGCCGAAGGCAGCGTTGACCGCGGCGATCTCGGCCAGCGCCTTGACGCGGTGGCGGCCGTCGGGCTCGGCGACGATCGCGTCGGCTTCCTCGTCGAAGTCGTATTCGTCCTCGATGTCGCCTACGATCTGCTCGAGCACGTCCTCGATCGTGATCAGTCCGGCCACGCCGCCGTACTCGTCGACCACGATCGCCATGTGGTTGCGGTTGGCGCGGAAATCGCGCAGCAGCACGTTCAGCGGCTTGCTCTCCGGGATGAACACCGCCGGCCGCAACATCGAGCGCACGTCAAACGCCTCGTCGTGGTAATAGCGCAGCAGGTCCTTGGCGAGCAGGATGCCGATCACGTGGTCGCGACTGCCTTCGATGACCGGGAAGCGCGAGTGCGCGGTCTCGATCACGTGCGGGATCCACTTCTGCGGCGGCTCGTCGATGTCGATGATGTCCATCTGCGCGCGCGGCACCATCAGGTCGCGTGCGCGCAGTTCCGACACCTGCAGCACGCCTTCGATCATCGACAGGGCGTCGGCGTCGAGCAGGTTGCGCTCGTGCGCGTCGTGCAGCGCCTCGAGCAGTTCCTCGCGGTTCTCGGGTTCGCGGAAGATGAACGCGGTCAGGCGTTCGAGCAGGGACTTGTGCTTCTGGTGGGTCGTAATTCGACCCGGCGTAGGTTCGGGCATGAGTGTCGGGCGGCGGGTTGTTGCGGCGCCGACCCGGCGGTTGAGACGAAATCAGCATATCGGATGCGCAGCGCTTCGCCCATGACGGAAGGCCGGATGCGGCTGGGGCCGGAGCCGGCGCTTCGGTTTGGTGACGATTCCGACGCAAGTGCCCGCTAACCTGCGTCGTATGGATTTGGGATGCCGCACGCGTCAAGCAGCGCGATTTCGCGCCGTTCCATCCGCTTCGCTTCGGCGGTGCGCTGATGGTCGTAGCCCTGCGCGTGCAGCGCGGCGTGCACGACCATGTGCGCCAGATGCGCGCGCAGCGGCTTGCGCTGCGCGCGCGCCTCGCGCCGCACGACCGGCATGCAGATCACGATGTCGGCCTCGATGCGCGGATCCTGCGCGTAGGCGAACGTCAGCACATTGGTTGCGTAATCCTTGCCGCGATAGGTGCGATTCAGCCGCCGCCCTTCGCGGCCGCCGACGAAACGCAGCGTGAACCGCGCGTCGCGCTCGAGCGCCGCGGCGATCCAGCGCCGCAGCGTCCGGCGTGCGGGCAGATCGGCGAAGGCGTCTGCGCCCTGCACCGACAGCGCCAGCCGCGTCATTCCGGCGATTCGTGCCGGCGCCCGCGCGGCGGCGGCGGATTGGCCTTCTCGGCGCGCTCGTACGCCTCGACGATGCGCGCGACCAGCGGATGCCGCACTACGTCGGCGGCGGTGAAGTAGGTGAACGAGATGCCGCGCACGCCGCGCAGGATGTGCTGCGCCTCGATCAGCCCGGAGGAACTGCCGCGCGGCAGGTCTATCTGCGTGACGTCGCCGGTGACGACTGCCTTGGAGCCGAAGCCGATGCGGGTGAGGAACATCTTCATCTGCTCGGGCGTGGTGTTCTGCGCCTCGTCCAGGATCACGAACGCCTGGTTCAGCGTCCGGCCGCGCATGTAGGCGAGCGGCGCGATCTCGATCGTCTGCTTCTCCAGCAGCCGCTGTGTCTTCTCGAACCCGAGCAGATCGAACAGCGCGTCGTAAAGTGGCCGCAGGTACGGGTCGACCTTCTGCGCCAGATCGCCGGGCAGAAAGCCCAACCGCTCGCCGGCCTCGACCGCGGGCCGCGTCAGCACGATGCGCTTGACCACGTCGCGTTCGAGCGCGTCGACCGCGCACGCGACCGCCAGATACGTCTTGCCGGTGCCGGCCGGTCCGATCGAGAAGCTGATGTCGTGTGCGAGGATCGCTTCGATGTACTCGCGCTGCCGCGGCGTGCGGCCGTGCAGGTCGCGCCGCCGCGTGTGCAGTTGCGGCAGCAGTTCACCTTCCGGTTCGGCCAGCGGTTCGCGCGTGCGGCCGCCGCGCATCTCGACGAAGTAGAGCTGGATGTCGTCGACGCTGATCGGCCGCGTCGCGCGGCCGACGAAGTGGTCGAGCACGCTGACCGCCTGCTGCGCCGGCGCCGGCGCGCCTTCGATGCGGAACCGGTGGCCGCGGCGGCGGATCGCGACGTCGAGCTCGGTCTCGATCTGGCGCAGGTTGCTGTCGAGCGCGCCGGTCAGGTTCGAGAGCTGCGAGTTGTCGATGTCGGCCGCCCAGGCCAGCACCTTCTTCGCGGCGGCACGCTTGGCCACGTCAGGCTGCGATCGGCTCGTCACGCGTGAACCGCTCGCCGCGCAGCGAGTGCGGCAGCGCGGCGGTGATGCGCACGTCGACCATCCGCCCGGGCAGCTCGGCCGCGCACGCGCCGGCGTCGAAATTGACGATCCGGTTGTTCTCGGTGCGGCCCATCAGCTCGTTCGGGTTCTTCTTCGACGGGCCCTCGACCAGGATGCGCTGGGTGCTCCCGACCATCGACGCGCTGATGCGCTGCTGCTGCTCGTTGAGCAGCGCCTGCAGCCGCTGCAGGCGCGCCAGCTTCACTTCCTGCGGCGTGTCGTCGGGCAGTTCCGCCGCCGGCGTGCCGGGACGGCGGCTGTAGACGAAGCTGAAGCTTGCATCGAAGCCGATTTCGGCGACGAGCTTCAGCGTGCGCTCGAAATCGTCCTCGGTCTCGCCGGGAAAGCCGACGATGAAGTCGGACGAGATCGAGATGCCCGGCCGCACCGCGCGCAGGCGGCGGATGATCGACTTGTACTCGAGCACCGTGTAGCCGCGCTTCATCGCCGCCAGCACGCGGTCCGATCCCGCCTGCACCGGCAGGTGCACGTGGCCGACCAGCTTCGGCAGCCGCGCGTGCGCGTCGATCAGCCGTTGCGTGAATTCCTTCGGGTGCGAGGTGGTGTAGCGGATGCGTTCGAGGCCGGGGATCTCGTGCACGACGTCGAGCAGCAGCGCGAAGTCGGCGGTCCGGCCATCGACCATTCTTCCCTGATACGCGTTGACATTCTGGCCGAGCAGCGTGATCTCCTTCACGCCGCGGTCGGCAAGGTCCGCGACCTCGGTCAGCACGTCGTCGAACGGGCGCGACACCTCTTCGCCGCGCGTGTACGGCACCACGCAGAAGCTGCAGTACTTGCTGCAGCCTTCCATGATCGACACGAACGCGCTCGCGCCTTCCACTCGCGGCGGCGGCAGATGGTCGAACTTCTCCACCTCGGGAAACGAGATGTCGACCTGCGGCCGGCCGGTGGCGCGGCGGCGTTCGATGAGCTGCGGCAACCGGTGCAGCGTCTGCGGCCCGAACACCACGTCGACATAGGGCGCGCGCGCGACGATCGCTTCGCCCTCCTGGCTTGCCACGCAGCCGCCGACGCCGATCACGAGATCCGGCTTGCGCCGCTTCAGGTGCCTGACGCGGCCGAGGTCGGAGAACACCTTCTCCTGCGCCTTCTCGCGCACCGAACAGGTGTTGAACAGGATGATGTCGGCGTCTTCGGGCCGGTCGGTGGGCTGCAGGCTCTCGGCGGCGCCGAGCACGTCGGCCATCTTGGCCGAGTCGTACTCGTTCATCTGGCAGCCGAACGTGCGGATGTAGAGCTTCTTCGTCATGAGGATCGCGGGTCCGGTTTAGAGCCGGGAGCGAAAGAATGTTCGCAGTGGCTTGGTGTCATGCCCGCGGAAGCGGGCATCCAGTCGATTGCCGCAGCGCTGGATTCCCGCTTGCGCGGGAATGACCACTCATCGCATTCATCGTCGACGAGATTCTATCGGCGCTGCGCTTCGTCGGGCGTCAGCACCCAGATCGTGCGGATCTGCCCTTGCCCGTCGAGCTGGTAGCGCACCACCGTGTCGGCGGCGATCTGATTCGGCGTCACCGTCGTGTTGTTCGCGCTGAGGATCCGCGCGCCGGGCGCCATGCGGAAGACCTTGCCGTCGATGCTGACCGCGCTCATCTCGATCGCCGCGATCGTGCCGCGCTTGGCGTCGGCCGGGATCGTGCGCACCGAAACCTGCGCGACCGCGCCGGCGCAGACGCACAGTGCAATGAGAGCAACGATCCAGCGTGGCATTACGCGCGAGGAAGTTGGTGGCGGATCAGGGACTCGAACCCCGGACACAAGGATTATGATTCCTCTGCTCTAACCAGCTGAGCTAATCCGCCGTGTCTGAAACGGTATCGCCCGGGCAGCGGCGAGGCGCGGATTATTCTTCATTCACTGTAGCCGGGTCAAATCAGCGATTGAGCCGCACCGTCGGCGGCGCGCCGGTAATGTGGTGGAACTCCACGCTGATGCGCGTGCCGGGCGCGTCGCCGCGGCTGTTCGGATTGGTGCCGACGCGCAGCAGCGCGTCGTGCTGCTCGACGATCTCGCGCACGATCGCCAGCCCGAGCCCGCTGCCGTCGACCTGCGTGCCGAGCACGCGATAGAAGCGCTCGAACACCAGTGCGCGTTCCGCCTCGGGAATCCCGGGACCGGTGTCCTCGACTTCGAGGCGCACGGCGGCCGGCTGCGATTCCACTCGCACCGTGACCGTGCCGCCGGCCGGCGTGTAGCGCAAGGCGTTGTCGACCAGGTTTTTCAGCATCTCGCGCAGCGCGACCGGCACGCCGATGATGCGCGTGGCCGGCGACGGCGTCTCCGGACCCTCGAAGCCGAGGTCGATCGAGCGCGCCAGCGCCGGCGGAACGAAGTCCTGCACCAGTTCGCGCGCCAGGCGCGCGACATCGACGATCTCGAACGCGCCGAAGTCGGCCGCCTGGTGCTCGGTGCGCGCCAGCGCAAGCAGCTGGTCGATCAGGTGCGTGGCGCGCTCGCTCGATTCGGCGATCTGGCGCAGGCTGCGGCGCAATTGCTGCGGATCGGTTTCGCGCAGCGCCAGCTCGGCCTGCGTGCGCAGCCCGGCCAGCGGCGTCTTCATCTGGTGCGCGGCGTCGGCGAGGAAGCGCGTCTGCGCCTGCATCGAGCGCTTGAGCCGCTCCAGCAGTTCATTGAAGGAGCTGACCAGAGGCGCCAGTTCCTCCGCCGCGGCCTTTGGGTCGATCGGCGACAGGTCGTCAGGTCGCCGCGCGCGGATGCGGCCCTGCAATGCGTTCAGCGGCGCCAGTCCGCGCGTCAGAGCAAACCACACCAGCGCCACCGCGATCGGCAGCACGATGAACTGCGGGATGATGACGCCGCGGACGATGTCGTTGGCCAGTTGCGAACGGTCGGCGACCGTTTCGGCGACCTGCACCAGCGCCGGCTGTCCGGCCGCGCGCGGAAACGCGACCCAGGTGTAGGCCACGCGCACCTCGGTGCCGCGCATCTGGTCGAACCGGAACTTGATGTTGCCCGGCGCGGGCTTCTCGTCCTCCGGCGGCAGCGGTACCTCGCGCTCGCCGGCGACGAATTCGCCGCGCAGCCCGAGCACCATGTAGTTGATGCTCTCGCCCGACTCGCGCCGCAGCACGTCACGCGCCGGGATCGGCAACTGCAGCGACACCTGGCCGCGGTACTCCTTCACGTAGTCCGACAGCAGCTCGACTTTTTCGGCCAGCGTGCGGTCATACGGGGCGTCGGCGATCGACTGCGCGACCAGATACGTGATGGTGACGCTCATCGGCCAAAGGAGCAGCAGCGGCGCGAGCATCCAGTCGAGGATCTCTCCGAACAGCGAGGGCTGCTCGTGGCTCAGCCGCAGCGGATTGACGAAGGATCGGGACGCGGCTTCGGGAGGCGGCGCGTCCGCCCGGCGATGGCCGCGCAGCACGAACGAAGCCATCGCCCGCAGTCCCGCGCGTCGCGCAGTCGGAACCGTGCTGCCTTGGCTGGAAGCCGCGCGGCGATCTTCGTCGGGCATGGTCGCGACTGTAGCGCGCTGGCCTCGGCGCGCGCCGCCGAACCGACCCCGTCAGCCCGCGCGGACGCCGTTGCCGCCGGGCTCGGCCGCTTCGCCGCTGATGCGCTCGAGGCAGTAGCCGAGGCCGCGTACCGTGACGATGCGGATGCCGCCGGGCTCGATCTTCTTGCGCAGCCGGTGCACGTAGACCTCGATCGCGTTGTTGCTGACCTCCTCGCCCCACTCGCACAGGTGGTCGACGAGCTGCTCCTTGCTGACCAGGCGGCCAGGGCGCGACAGCAGGATCTCCAGCAGCCCAAGCTCGCGGCCGGAGAGGTCGAGCGGTTTGTCGTTCAGCGACACCACGCGCCCGACCTGGTCGAGCGCGAGCGGCCCGTGGCGCAGCAGCGTCTGCGCGCCGCCCAGCGCGCGCCGCATCAGCGCGCGCGCGCGCGCTTCGAGCTCCGACAGCGCGAACGGCTTGGCCATGTAGTCGTCGGCGCCGAGGTCGAGCCCCTTGACGCGCTGCTCGACGCTGTCGGCGGCGGTCAGGATCAGCACCGGCGTGGCGGTCTGGCGCGCGCGCATCCGTCGCAGCACCTCGAGGCCCGCGAGCCTGGGCAGGCCCAGGTCGAGGATCACAAGGTCGAACGGCTGCGCGGACAGCGCGGAGTCGGCCGCTTCGCCGTCGCTGACGACGTCCACCGCGTAGCCGGCGGCGCGCAGCGAGCGCGACAGGCCGTCGGCCAGCACCGGATCGTCTTCGGCGATCAGTATCCGCACTTGTTATGCTCGTGCCGCCCGAGAAGGGGCGGCCTTGTCTTCCTTGTGCGGCCAGTCTAGTGCCGGCTCGTCCGCCGTCGCAACCAGCGCCCGGCGGGCTTGACTCGCTTACTGAATGAATCTACAGTGATACTGTAATTTGATTCAGTGGTTGGTCGGTTACTCGATGGCGACGACGGGAGACGGCGATGGATGACGGAAGGAGCATGTTGGTGGCGGACAGCAAGGAGCGGCAGAAGGCCCTGGCGGCGGCGCTCGCTCAGATCGAAAAGCAGTTCGGCAAGGGCTCGATCATGCGGCTCGCCGACGGCGAGGTGGCCGAGGAGATCGATGTCGTGTCGACCGGATCGCTCGGGCTGGACATCGCGCTCGGCATCGGCGGGCTGCCGCGCGGGCGCGTGGTCGAGATCTACGGGCCGGAGTCGTCGGGCAAGACGACGCTGACGCTGCAGGTGATCGCCGAAATGCAGAAGATCGGCGGCACCTGCGCCTTCATCGACGCCGAGCACGCGCTCGACGTGCAGTACGCGCAGAAGCTTGGCGTCAATCTGTCCGACCTGCTGATCTCGCAGCCGGACACCGGCGAGCAGGCGCTGGAGATCGCCGACGCGCTGGTGCGGTCGGGCTCGGTCGACCTGATCGTGATCGACTCCGTTGCCGCGCTGACGCCGAAGGCCGAGATCGAAGGCGAGATGGGCGATTCGCTGCCCGGCCTGCAGGCGCGCCTGATGTCGCAGGCGCTGAGGAAGCTCACCGCGACCATCAAGCGCACCAACTGCCTGGTCATCTTCATCAACCAGATCCGGATGAAGATCGGCGTGATGTTCGGCAATCCCGAGACCACCACCGGCGGCAACGCGCTGAAGTTCTACGCGTCGGTGCGGCTGGACATCCGCCGCATCGGGTCGATCAAGAAGGGCGAGGAAGTGATCGGCTCCGAGACCAAGGTCAAGGTGGTGAAGAACAAGGTCGCGCCGCCGTTCAAGCAGGCGGAGTTCGACATCCTCTACGGCGAAGGCATCTCGCGCGAGGGCGAGATCATCGATCTGGGCGCCGCGAACAACATCATCGAGAAGTCCGGCGCCTGGTACGCGTACAACGGCGACCGCATCGGCCAGGGCAAGGACAACGCGCGCGAGTTCCTGCGCGAGCGCCCCGAGCTTGCACTGGAGATTGAAAACAAGATTCGCGAGAAGCTCGGGGTCGCCACGCGCCCGGCCGCGGCTGCGATTGGCGAATGACGCGGACTGCGGATCTTGTTTCGGCGCAGGCTAACCCGCGCCAGCGGGTTAAGCCGCGCAGCGGCGGCCGGAGCCAGAATCGCATCCGCGAGAAGCCGGGCGTGGCGCAGAGTGCCGCGCCGGCCGAAGCCTGATGCCTTCGACGCGCGCGAAGAATCCACCGACGATTCTTCAGCGCGCGGTCGCCGCGCTCGCCCGGCGCGAGCACAGCCGCGCCGAGCTGGCGCGCAAGCTGACCCGCTACCTGGCCGAGAGCGACGATCCGACAGCGATCGATGCCGTGCTCGACCAACTCGAAGCCAAGGGCATGCTGTCCGATGAGCGCTTCGCCGGTGCGCTGGCGCGCACGCGCGGCGCGAGCTTCGGCGCGGCGCGCATCCGGCAGGAACTGTGCCAGCGCGGCGTCGCCCCCGAGCTGATCCGGAAATCCACAGATGCACTGAAGCAGACCGAGTTCGAACGCGCACGGGACGTGTGGCGCCGGAAGTTCGGCACGATGCCGCGCGACGAAGCGCAGCGCGCGAAGCAGATGCGCTTCCTGACCGCGCGCGGCTTTTCCGTTGACGTGGTGTTGCGCGTGATCAAGGACAGACCACGCCGCAGCGAGTCGGGCGACGACGCCTGAACGGCGCCGGCCGCGCCCGCCTGATAACATCCCGCTCGCCGGGCGACCGCGCTGCCCGGCTTTTTTTCGTTGTTCCGATCGCGCATGCCCGACGCTCCCGGCCGCCGCCATGTCCACACGCGCACGATCCGCGTCGATGCCTACGTGCGCGAAGATGGCCTGTGGGACCTCGAGGCCGAACTGATCGACTCCAAGTACAAGGACTTCACCCTCGCCACCGGCGTGCGCAAGGTCGGCGAGCCGGTGCATCAGATGACGGTCCGCGTCACGATCGACACGCATCTCACCGTCGTCGCCGCGGACGCGACATCGACCTGGACCCCATATCCGGGCCACTGCGAGACGATTACGCCGGACTATCGGCAGCTGGTGGGACTGAACCTCGTGAAGGACTTCCGGCGCCACGTCCGCGAGCGGCTCGGCGGCGTGCGCGGCTGCACGCACCTGACGGAACTGACCGGCGTGCTGCCGAGCGCGGCGGTGCAGGCGTTCGCCAACGAGGTCTATCAGGCGCGCGATGTCGCGCATCCGGAGCACTACACCGACGATCGCAAGCCGTTCCAGATCGATCGCTGTCATGCGCTGCGATCCGACGGCGCGGCCGTTGCGAAGTTCTATCCACGCTGGCATCGTGCCGGCGATGCCAAGCCAGACAGCAACTGAAGAGAGTCGCGCATGAAGATCCACGAATACCAGGGCAAGGAAATCCTGCGTCGCTACGGGGTCGCGGTGCCGCGCGGCTTCCCGTGCTTCTCCGTCGACGAGGCGGTCGACGCGGCCAAGAAACTCGGCGGGCCCGTCTGGGTGGTCAAGGCGCAGATCCACGCCGGCGGGCGCGGCAAGGGCGGCGGGGTGAAGCTCGCGCGCTCGCTCGACGAGGTGCGCAGGAACGCCTCCGCGATCCTCGGCATGCAGCTCGTCACCCATCAGACCGGGCCACAGGGGCAGAAGGTCAAGCGCCTGCTGATCGAAGAGGGCGCCGACATCCGCAAGGAACTGTACGTCGGCATGGTCGTCGACCGCGCCACGCAGCGCGTCGCGCTGATGGCCTCCAGCGAAGGCGGCATGGACATCGAGGAGGTCGCCGCGCACACGCCGGAGAAGATCCACAAGGTCTTCATCGATCCGGCCACGGGGCTGAAGGACGCCGAGGCCGACGATGTGGCCGTCAAGATCGGCGTGCCGGCCGCGAGCGTGCCTGCCGCGCGTTCGTCGCTGCAAGGGCTGTACAAGGCATTCTGGGAGTGCGATGCGTCGCTCGCCGAGATCAACCCGCTGATCCTCACCGGCGATGGCCGCGTGGTCGCGCTCGACGCGAAGATGAACTTCGACTCCAACGCGCTTTTTCGCCATCCGGACATCGTCGCGCTGCGCGACCTCGACGAGGAAGATCCGGCGGAGGTCGAGGCGTCGAAATACGACCTGTCCTACATCCAGCTCGACGGCGACATCGGCTGCCTCGTCAACGGCGCGGGCCTGGCAATGGCGACGATGGACGTGATCAAGCTCTACGGCGGCGAACCGGCCAACTTTCTCGACGTCGGCGGCGGCGCGACCGCGGACAAGGTCACCGAGGCGTTCAAGATCATGCTGCGCAACCCGAAGCTGGCGGCGATCCTGGTGAACATCTTCGGCGGCATCATGCGCTGCGACGTGATCGCCGAGGGCGTGGTCACCGCGTCGCGCGCGGTCGGTCTGAAGGTGCCGCTGGTGGTACGGATGAAAGGCACGAACGAGGAGCTCGGCAAGAAGATCCTCGCCGATTCCGGCCTGCCGATCATCGCGGCCGACACCATGGCGGACGCCGCGCAGCGCGTGGTCGCCGCGGCGAAGCGGTGAGGTGTCATTCCCGCGCAAGCGGGAATCCAGCCGATGCTCGACCGGAGCTACCACGTTTACTTGCTGGCGAGCCGGCGTAACGGAACTTTGTATGTCGGCGTGCCAAACGACCTCATCCGGCGCGTGTGGGAGCACAAGCAGGACTTGGCTGAAGGCTTCACGAAGGAATACGGCGTCAAGCAGCTCGTGTGGTACGAGCAAACGGAAAGCATCGATTCCGCGATTCAGCGAGAGAAACAGATCAAGAAGTGGAATCGAGC
>JAKOQB010000183.1 GCA_029778535.1 Pseudomonadota bacterium
GTCATGCGCCGTCCGGAACGAACACGTAGCCGACGCCCCAGACGGTCTGGATGTAGCGGGGTTGTTGCGGGTCGGTCTCGATCAGCTTGCGCAGCCGCGAGACCTGAACGTCGAGGCTGCGGTCGTAGGCGCCGTACTCGCGGCCGCGCGCCAGTGCCATCAGCTTCTCGCGCGACAGCGGTGTGCGCGCATGCTGGACGAGCACCTTGAGTACCGAGAACTCGCCGGTGGTGAGCGGCACGGGCTCGCCGTCGCGGCTGAAGGCTCGCGTGGCGAGGTCGAGGCGGAAGGGCCCGAAGCGAACCTCGATCGGCTCGGCCGACGGCGCCCCGGGCAGCTCGGTGGGTGGCTTGCGGCGCAGCACCGCATGGATGCGCGCGAGCAGCTCGCGCGGGTTGAACGGCTTGGGCAGGTAATCGTCGGCGCCGACTTCCAGGCCGATGATCCGGTCGACGTCGTCGCCCTTGGCGGTGAGCATGACGATCGGCGTGCGGTCGTTGGCGCCGCGCAGCCGGCGCACGATCGACAGCCCATCCTCGCCGGGCAGCATCAGGTCGAGGACGATGAGGTCGAAGTGCTCGCGCAGCATCAATCGGTTCATCGACGGCGCATCCTGCGCGAGGCTCACCTCGAACTGGTTCTCGCTCAGGTAGCGGCGCAGCAGTTCGCGCAGTTTCGGGTCGTCGTCGACGACCAGCAGCTTGCGGGCGGCGGTACTCATGGCCGGAATGATAGCCGCCGCCGCCGCGGCCGCGCGCGCCGCGGAGGGCTGCTGCAACATCCGGCGTGCCTTCGTTACCCCCTGTTACAGCGTTTACCCCGACGAGGGCTGCGCGCGCGAGCCGCGCTGTCTAGAATGCCCGCATGGTGGAAGACGAGGTCACGACTGGCGGATCGCGGGCGACGGCGCGGCAGGCAGCGCCGGCCGGCGCACCGCCGCGTGCGTCGATGCCGGCGAGGCGCCGCATCGGCAAGGCGCTGCTGGCTGCAGCGCTGGCGCTGGCCGCGGGCGGCGCGCTGGCCCAGCCGTTTTTCGCCGGGCGGATGAGCTCCGACGAGCGCGAGCGCTTTCGCCGCGAGCTGCGCCAGCAGCAGGAGCAGGGACGGCGCGGCGGCGCACCCGACTGGCGTCGCGAGCGGCTGTCGCCGAGCGAGCGCGACCAGTTGCGCCAGCAGCTGCGCGATGCGCGTCCCGACGACCGCCGCGGCCGGGGCCGGCGGCGCGACTGATCGGCCGGCGCGACTGATCGGCCGGCGCGACTGATCGGCCGGCGCGGCGGGCCGGTGCTCCGGCGATAGAATCCGCGCGTGAGTTCCCAGACATCCCGTTCGAGACGCACCGGGTCCGGCGGCGCCGCCGCGCCCGGCGAGCGGGTGCGCCTGCTCGCGCTGGCGACCTCCGGCGAGTGGTGCTCGGTGGCGCTGCACCGGCACGAC
>JAKOQB010000184.1 GCA_029778535.1 Pseudomonadota bacterium
CCTGCTCGCGTTCACCAACAACATCCCGCAGAAGGACGGCGGCACGCACATCACCGGACTGCGCGCGGCGATGACGCGCGTGCTCAACAAGTACATCGCCGAGCACGAGTTCGACAAGCGCGCCAGGGTCGAGACGACCGGCGACGACATGCGCGAGGGGCTGGCCTGCGTGCTGTCGGTCAAGGTGCCGGAGCCGAAGTTCAGCTCGCAGACCAAGGACAAGCTGGTTTCGAGCGAAGTGCGTCCCGCGGTCGAGGAGGTGGTCGGCCGCGCGCTGGAGAGCTATCTGCTCGAACACCCCGCCGACGCCAAGATCATCTGCAGCAAGATCGTCGAGGCGGCACGCGCGCGCGAAGCGGCGCGCAAGGCACGCGAGATGACGCGCCGCAAAGGCCTGCTCGACGGCGCGGGACTGCCCGGCAAGCTCGCCGACTGCCAGGAGCGCGACCCGGCCAAGTGCGAGCTGTATATCGTCGAGGGCGATTCCGCCGGCGGCTCCGCCAAGCAGGGGCGCGACCGCAAGTTCCAGGCGGTGCTGCCGCTGCGCGGCAAGGTGCTGAACGTCGAGAAGGCGCGCTTTGACAAGCTGATCTCGTCGGAGCAGATCGCGACATTGATCACCGCGCTCGGCACCGGCATCGGTCCGGAGTTCAATCCGGACAAGCTGCGCTATCACCGCATCATCATCATGAGCGTGGACGGCGACGACCACGTGTTCGTGCGCGATGAGCGCAGCGGCGTGCGGATGGTCCGCATCGGCGAGTTCATCGACAGCGCGCTCGCGCGGCATGGCGCCGCCGAGAACGAGCAAGGCGTGGCTAAGGTCAAGGGCGCGCAGCTCGGCGACGTGCTGTGTTTCGGCGTCGACGCGCACGACGTGCGCTTCAAGCCGATCAAGGCGATGATTCGCCATCCGCTCGACGAGACGCTGTACTCGGTGCGCACCGCCTACGGCCGCACGGTGCGCGTGACCTCCAGCCACAGCGTGTTCGTGCACGAGGACGGCACGATCAAGCTCAAGCGCGGCGACGAACTGCGCGTCGGCGATCGCGTGGTCGCGCCGGAGACGATCCGCTTCCCGGCGAGCGCGCCCGCGTCGATCGACCTGCTGCACGGCCTGTGGGCCGTGCCGGACGCCGCGCAACAGATCTGGCTGCGCGGTCCTGCGGTCGAGGACTGGAATCGCGCCAAGGTGCTCGCGCGCCATGATGAGACTTCCGACCTCACCAGCCCGCGCGTCGAGGTCCCGGCCGACGTGCGCGCCGAGCTCGCCGCGCAGCGCCGCGCAAGCGGCCTGAGCAACGAAGCGCTGTGCACGGTCGTCGGCATCCGGCAGCCGGTGACTTTCTACGCCTGGGAACGCGGCACGTCGCGTCCGTCGGTGCGGCACTACACCGCTTACCTGCGCGCGCTCGGCGCCAACGAGGACGAGTACCTGCAGAAGGCCGCCGTCGCCGGCAGCCGGCTGCAACGGCTCTGGGGCGAATCCAGGCCCTCCGGCCGCAATGCGGTGCGCGACTACGTGCGCCTCGCCGACCTCACGGACGACGATCTGCGCTGGTTCGGCGCGCGCACCGACCTGCTGCTGACCGCCGAGCACGACGCAAGCCGCGGGCTGAACCGCCACGTGACCGTCGATGCGAGCCTGATGACGCTGCTCGGCTTCCATCTGGCCGAGGGCTCGTGCTCGGATCGCAACGGCGTGCGGGTCACCATTGGCAGCAGCAACGGCCGTTTCGCGGAGGAGATGGCGCAGCACTTCCGCACCGTGTTCGGCCACGCGCCGGTCCTGTACCAGCACGCCGATCGCGCGGCGGAGCTGAAAGTCGTGAACCGCGTCGCCGCACTGGCGTGGCAACACCTGTTCGGCTTCAAGGACGCCGACTCATGCAGCAAGCGCGTGCCGGATCTCGTGTTCAACGTCGGCGCCGAGCTGCGGCTCGCGTTCCTGCGCGGCTACCTGCTCGGCGACGGCACCGTGTCGGGCAACCGCGTGTCGTTCGCGACCGCGTCGTACGACCTCGCCAGCGCGCTGATGTACGTATTGAGCACGTTCGGCGTGGTGGCCTCGCTGTCGCCGATGCAGCCCGACGGCGTCGAGCGCACCGTGCGCGACCGTCCGTGCGCGACGCGCAACCCGTACTGGGTCGTGACCGTGTGCGCCAAGGAGGACCTGCGCAAGCTCGAGCCCGTGTGGCGCGACCACGCCGGTGCGCAGCGCCTGCGCGCCCATCTTGCCGCGCCGGCCACCAATCAACGCAACTGCCGCTTCGAACGCATCGGCGGCGACCTGATCGCGCTGCCGATCGTCGCGATCGAGCCCGTCGCCGCCTCGAACGGCAACGTGTACGACTTCTCCGTCGAAGGCGACGAGAACTTCATCGCCGGCATGGGCGGCCTGTGCTGCCACAACACCGATGCCGATGTCGACGGGGCCCACATCCGCACGCTGCTGCTCACGCTCTTTTATCGTCAGATGGCGCAGCTCGTCGAACGCGGGCACATCTACATCGCGCAGCCGCCGCTGTACAAGGTCAAGCACGGCCGCGACGAGCGCTACATCAAGGACGATCACGAACTCGCGCACTACCTGCTCGCGCTCGCGCTCGACGGCGCGCGCCTGTATCCGAGCGCGGCCGCGGTCGAAGGCAACCAGCCGATCACGGGCCCGGCGCTCGCCGAACTGGCGCGCCAGTACCTGCTTGCCGACGCCGTCGTGCAGCGCCTGGCGAACGTGATCGACCGCGGCGCGCTCGACGCGATCATGAACGGCGTGGCGCTCGACCTGCGCGACGCCGCGGCGGCCGAGGGCTCTGCGCGCGCGCTCGAAGCGGCGATGGGCAACCACACCGTCAGCGTGTACGCGCAGTACGACAGCGTGACTGACAAGCACCGGCTGCGCATCGAGCGCCGCCACCACGGCAACATCAAGGCGAGCCACATCGACGCCGAGTTCACGCTCGGCGCCGACTACGCGGCGCTGGCCGAGGCCGCGCGCACCTTCAAGGGGCTGGTCGGCGCGGGCGCGCGCGTGGCGCGCGGCGAGGGGGACAAAGCCAAGGACGCGCCGATCGCCGACTTCCGCGGCGCGATGCAGTGGCTGCTGGCGCAGGCCGAGTCCGCCGTTGGCAAGCAGCGCTACAAAGGGCTGGGCGAGATGAACCCCGACCAGCTTTGGGAAACGACGATGGACCCGGCGGTGCGCCGCCTGCTGCGCGTGCAGATCGAAGACGCGATCGGCGCCGACCAGATCTTCACCACGCTGATGGGCGACGAGGTCGAGCCGCGCCGCCAGTTCATCGAGGTCAACGCGCTAGCGGCCGGGAACATCGACGTTTGATCGACCGGCGGAATCTTCTGCTGCTCGCGCCGGCGAGCGTACTCACCGCCTGCGCCACGAAGCCGCGCATCGACCTCGACGCGCAGGCGCTCGCCAGCGCGATCGCGCGCCGGCCGATCGTGCTGCTGGGCGAAGTGCACGACAACGCCGCGCAGCACGCCGCGCGCGCGGCCGCGCTGCGGCAGTTACTGCGCAACGGCGCGCGCCCCGCGCTCGCGTTCGAGCAGTTCGACCGCGAGCGCCAGGCCGACATCGACCGCGCGCGCCGCGGGACACCGCCGCCCGAACGGAGCCGCGCCGACGACCTGATCGCGCATGCGAGCCCGCAGCGCAGCGGCTGGAACTGGGCCTTCTATCGCCCGTACGTCGAGCTCGCGCTCGAATACGACCTGCCGATCGTCGCCGCCAACCTGTCGCGCGCCGACGCCGAGCGCGTCGCACGGGACGGCTACGGCGCCGTGTTCGACGCCGCCACGCTCGGCAGGCTCGGCCTCGATGCGCTGCCGGCCGCGGTGCTGCGCACGCAGGAGCGCGCGGTCGACGCGGGCCACTGCGGACGGTTGCCGGCCGATCTCGTGCCCAGGCTTGCGCGCGCGCAGGTGGCGCGCGACGCGGCGCTGGCGCTCGCGATCCGGCCGTACTTCGACCGCGGCGTGGTGCTGCTGACCGGCAACGGCCACGCGCGCAACGACATCGGCGTTCCGATTCATCTCGCTGCGGCCGAGCGTGCGCGCACCGTGACCATCGGCCTGCTGGAAGACGAGAGCGCCGGCGCCCGCTGGCACGCGCGCTTCGACGTGGCATTCATCACGCCCACGCAGCCGCGCACCGATCCGTGCGCGAGCTTCAGGATGCCGGCGGCAAGCTGATATTGCGCGCGGTGCGTATATGGCGGGCCGGGATCGCGCGACCGCGGCGCGAGGTGGCGCCGGCGCAATTTGGGCGGCGCGCGTGGTGCATTGCCCGGCGCGCAACGGCGATCCGCCGGAGTGCGGCGCCGTCATGTCGATTCCACCTACGGCGTGGCGGCGGCAGCCGCGCCGAACACGCACTATTGCCAATGGCATCGTCGTGATCCCGCCGGGCGGATCGATTCCTCCCGCCGCGCTGATCATCCCGCGCCGGAACAACGGGCCGATCGTCAATCTGAACCAGGCCACCGGCGCCGCGCTGTCGGTGCAGTACGCGGGCTTTTCCGCCACGCGCGAGCTGGACTCGTTCTTCCTGATCGATCGCGCGCGCAATCTGAACGAGTTCAAGGCTGCACTGCAGTACTTCGACTTCGGATCGCAGAACTTTGTCTACGCCGACGACCGCGGCAACATCGCCTACTTCACCACCGGCGAGATGCCGCTGCGCGAAGACCTGCAGGCCGGCACCGTCAACGGTGCGCCGCCCTGGTTCATCCGCAACGGGCAGGGCGGCAACGAATGGATCCCGCTCGCCGATCCGCCGGAGAACCAGGCGCTGCGCTATGCGGTGCTGCCGTTCGCGGAGATGCCGCAGATCGTCAATCCGCCCGCCGGCTGGTTCGTCAACGCGAACAACGATCCCGCAGGGCTCACGCTCGACAACAACCCGCTGAACGCGCTGCGACCCGGCGGCGGCATCCTGTACCTCGCCTACGCGTGGGATCGGGGCTTTCGCGCCGGACGCATCACCGATCGCATCAAGGGCGAGCTCGAGCTACGCGGGCGTATCAGCTTCGACGCGATGCAGTCGATCCAGGCAGACGTCAAGCTGCGTGACGCCGAGTACTTCGCGCCGTGGATCGTCAACGCGCTGGCGCGCGCGAAAGCGCCGGGCGCGAATCCAGCGCTCGCCGCACTCGGCGCGGATCCGGCGGTCGCGGAAGCTGTCGGCCGCATCGCCGCGTGGGACTACTCGACGCCGACCGGAATCACCGAAGGCTGGGACGCCGGCAAGCCCGCCGGAATCGCGCCCAGCGCGGCGCAGGTCGGCAACTCGGTGGCGGCGACGATCTACTCGATGTGGCGCAGCCGGGTGATCGCCAACACGATCGACGGCGTGCTGGCAACGATCGGCCTGCCGAAGCCCGACCGCCAGTCGGTCGTCAACGCGTTGCGCCACCTGCTCGACACGTTCGATGCGAACGGCGGCGTCGGCGCCTCCGGCGTCAACTTCTTCAACGTGCCCGGCGTGACCAACGCCGCGGACCGCCGCGACATCGTGCTGCTCAAGAGCGTGCAGGAAGCGCTCGCGCGACCGGCGAGCGACACGTTCAGGCCCGCGTTCAACAACTCGACCAATCAGGCCGACTATCGCTGGGGCAAGTTGCACCGGATCGTGTTCGCACACCCGCTCGGCGGGCCGTTCTCGGTACCGCCCGCGGGCGGCGCGTTCCCGCCGCCGTTGCCCGGCCTGACCGGCATCCCCACCGACGGCGGCTACAACACCGTCGATGCTTCATCGCACAGCCCGCGCGCCAGCGGTCTGAACGACTTCATGTTCGGCTCGGGCCCGGTGCGCCGCTTCGTCGGCGAAGTCGGCCCCGGCGTCACGCGCGGCGCGCAGAGCGTGGTCATGCTGCGGCCGGCGCGTTGAGCAACCGTGTCTTTGTCGTCCCGGCCTGCGCCGGGGCGACAACAATTCAAGGCAACTCGAACCGATACGCACTCACCCCCCGCCCCGGTGCATCCAGCACCGCGCCGGGCTTGCCCTTCAGATACCGGTCAAGGAACTCGATCGCATAGCGGTCGATCAGTGCCGCGTTGGCCCGCGCCTGCAGGCACGCAGCCACGCCGGACGTGTCCGCGCAGGTGAGGTTGGTCCACTCCAGGTGCGTGCCGCCGGCGAGCCTCACGTAGTACCTGGGCGGCGGCGTGAGCGCGTACGCGCCGCGCGGCCCTTCGAGGCTCGGCGTGAGGATCCAGTCCAGCTCCGCGCCCTGGTACATCACCGGCACCGCGATCTGCGCCAGCGTGCCGTGCGCAATGAACGGCAGCACATACGGCGAGAACGCCACCACCGCCTTGACTTCCGGCGTCCTCCATGCGGGCCACGCGCCCGCCATGCCGAGCACCGCGTAGCCGCCGAGCGAATGCCCCACCGCGCCGACGCGCGAAGTGTCAGCGATGCGCGCGAGCTGCGCATCGCCGGCCACCCGCCTGATCACCGCGCGCAGATCGTTCAGGCGGCCGATCTCGCTGCGATCGTTCCACGTCTCCGGCTCGAAGAACGACTTGTCGACGCGCAGGTTGCCGAAGTTCATCTCGCTGCTGCCGATCGCGCATGCCGCGTCCGCATGGTCGGGCGCGGCCACCACGTAGCCGTGGCGCGCGAGTTCTTCCGTTACGAAGGTCGACTGCAGCGCGCAGCCGCCCCAGCCGTGCGAGAACAGCACCAGCGGCACGCGCGGGCACGCCGCGGGCGGGGCATCGAACGCCACGCTGCTCGCGAAGCCCTTGCCCGCGCGCGCCGGCGACGCCGGCTTCTCCGCGACCGCGGCCGGGTACCAGACCGCCACCTTGCGGCCGTTGTCGAGCGTGAGCACGCGATAGCCGGCTGACTGGCGGCCGCTGCAATCGACCGCCTGCGCGGACGCGCCGACGCCGAGCGCGACGGCGCACACCAGAGCGGAAAGGAATCTTCGCGGCATGGCCACCTCGTCGCCAGACAACGGATGCCGATCGAGGTTCGACGACACGCCGCGCCCCGGCGCACAATCCCGTGACGAACCATGAGCACACGCGACCCCGGCCGGCTGGATCGCATCATCGCCGAAGCGCGGCGCGCCGCTGACGAACGTGCGCAGACGTACCGCGAACAGGCGCTGAAGATCTACCCGTGGATCTGCGGCCGCTGCGGGCGCGAGTTCACGCGCGCCAACGTGCGCGAGCTGACCGTGCACCACCGCGACCACAATCACGACAACAACCCGCCCGACGGCAGCAACTGGGAACTGCTGTGCCTGTACTGCCATGACAACGAACACCAAAGGCAACTCGAAGCGGCGGCCGGAGGCCGCGGCGCATCCGCTCCGCAGAACGTCGCGACCCACACGCCCTTTGCCGATCTGAAGGCGATGCTCGGCAAGAAGCCGCCGCCGAAGTGAACGCCGTCGCCGATCCACCGGAGGTCGAAGTCGTCATCGAAGTGCCGCGCGGAAGTTTTCTGAAGCGCGGGTCCACGGGTCGCATCGACTTCATCTCGCCTCTGCCGTGCCCGTACAACTACGGCGCCGTGCCGACCCTGATCGGACTCGAAGACGATCTGCTCGACGCTGTCGTCCTCGGCCCGCGCCTGCCGCTGGGAACGCGCATCCGCGTCCAGGCATGGGGCGCGGTCAGCCTGACCGACCGCGGCATGACCGACGACAAGCTGATCTGCAGCATGCATCCTCTCTCGCCTGCGCAGCAGCGCGACGTGCTGCGGTTCTTCCACTTCTACGCCCGCTGCAAAGCGCTGCTCAATCTGCTGCGCCGCCGCCCGGGGCGCAACGCGTGCGAGGGCTGGTGCGGCGCCGAGCAGGCGCTCGCCCGCGCCCGGCCGAGGGACGAGGCCTGGCATGGGCCGCGTGTTGATTTCTGACGCCGCTGCAATTCCTCTTTGCCCCGGTGCCACTTAGAATCACTTGGATGAAGCCATCGATCGTCTTGTCAATCCACCGCGATGCCATACGGCAGATCGTTGCGCGGCATCGCGCGCGCAATCCGCGTGTTTTCGGCTCGGCGCTGCACGGCGACGATTCAGAAACGAGCGATCTCGACCTTCTCGTCGACCCACAGGACGACACGAGCCTCTTCGATCTTGGCGCGATTCAATACGAAGTTCAGAAGTTGGTAGGCGTGCCGGTCGATGTAGTGACACCCGGCGATCTGCCCGACAACTTCCGCGATCGCGTGGTGGCGGAGGCTGCGCCGTTGTGAACGGCAACAAGGTGCCGCGCGTGGTCGATTATGTCGATCACAGGATCGACGCCGCTCAGCGCATCAGGTACGACACAGAAGGCCTCACGCACGATCAGTTTCTGGCGAACACGCTCGTCCGGGACGGCGTAATCAGGAACTTCGAGGTCATTGGCGAGGCGGCGAGAAACGTCGAGCTTGCCGACCCGGCTTTCATTCAGCAGCACGCCGACATTGCCTGGGCGGGAGCGCAAGGCATGCGTCATCGGCTCGCGCACGGATACTTCCGGATCAACTTCGATCTTGTCTGGAAAGCGATCGAGCGCGACATACCGGAGCTGCTCGAGAAGCCCCTGGCGCTGCGGCCCACGCTCGGTAGATAGGACCGAGGCGGGACCCCGTCGCGAACATGCCGACCGCTGAACAACTCGCCCGCCAATCGATCGATTCCCTGCTCACCTCAGCGGGCTGGGCCGTCCAGGATTTCAAGCACGCCGACCTCCACGCCGCGCGCGGCGTGGCGCTGCGCGAATTCGAGCTGAACCCCGGCCACGGCACCGCCGACTACCTGCTCTACGTCGACGGCAAAGCCGCCGGCGTGATCGAAGCCAAGAAAGCAGGCGCCACGCTCACCGGCGTCGAAGTGCAGTCCGCGCGCTACACCAAGGGCCTGCCCGCGACGCTGCCCGCATGGCGCCGGCCGCTGCCCTTCATCTACGAGTCCACCGGCGTCGAGACCCACTTCACCAACGCGCTCGACCCCGAGCCGCGCGCGCGCAACGTCTTCGCCTTCCACAAACCCGACACGCTCGCCGACTGGCTCTCCGTCGCCCCGGCGCAGGCCGGGGCCCAATTTGAAGCGCAGGAAGCACCGCCGCGCTACGACCTCGGCACCTTCCTCCACCGCGTGCAGCACATGCCCCCGCTCGTCACCGAGTGGTCCGACTTCAAGCTCTGGCCCGCCCAGATCACCGCCATCCGCAACCTGGAAGCCAGCCTGGCGCAGAACAAGCCACGCGCGCTGATCCAGATGGCCACCGGCAGCGGCAAGACCTTCACCGCCATCAGCTTCATCTACCGGCTGATCAAGTTCGCCGGGGCGCGGCGCGTACTGTTCCTGGTGGACCGTGGCAACCTGGGCCGGCAGACCAAGAAGGAGTTCGACCGGTACGTCTCGCCCGTCAACAACTACAAGTTCGGCGAGGAATACATCGTCCAGCACCTCACCAGCAACAACCTCGACAAGACGGCGCGCGTCTGCATCGCCACCATCCAGCGCATGTACTCGATGCTCAAGGGCCGCGAGCTGGCGGCAGAAGACGAGGAGGTTTCGTTCTTTTCTCCCTCGCCCGCATCAGCGGGAGAGGGCCGGGGTGAGGGCGATCTTTTCCTGCAAGCCGAGCCGATCGAATACAACCCGAAGCACCCGATCGAACAATTCGACATCATCGTCACCGACGAAGCGCACCGTTCCATCTACAACCTGTGGCGCCAGGTGCTGGAGTACTTCGACGCCTACCTGATCGGCCTCACCGCCACGCCCAACAAGCAGACCTTCGGCTTCTTCAACCAGAACCTGGTGATGGAGTACGGCCACCCGCAGGCGGTGGCCGACGGCGTGAACGTCAACTACGACGTCTACCGCATCAAGACCGAGGTCACCGAGGCCGGCGGCAAGGTCGAAGCCGGCTACTGGCTGCAG
Source organism: Pseudomonadota bacterium (assembly GCA_029778535.1). Lineage (GTDB taxonomy): Bacteria > Pseudomonadota > Gammaproteobacteria > Burkholderiales > Burkholderiaceae_F > JAKOQB01. Next base: position 9,911 of record JAKOQB010000184.1, read on the forward strand.
GTGCTGGACAAGCCCACCCGGGCGCGGCGCGACTGGCAGCTCGACGACGACTTCGAGTACGCGCCCGAAGAGCTGGACCGCAGCGTGCAGACGCCCGACCAGATCCGCACCGTCGTGCGCACCCTGCGCGACCGCTGGCAGACCGACCTCTTTCCCCAGCGGCAGGAGCTGCCCAAGACGCTGGTCTTCGCCAAGGACGACAACCACGCCGAGGCCATCGTCGGCATCCTGCGCGAGGAGTGGGGCCGCGGCAACGAGTTCGCGCAGAAGATCACCTACCGCACCACCGGCGACACGCCGGAGAACCTGATCAAGGCCTTCCGCACCAGCTACTACCCGCGCATCGCCGTCACCGTGGACATGATCGCCACCGGCACCGACATCAAGCCGGTGGAGATCGTCGTCTTCATGCGCAGCGTGAAGAGCCGCAGCTTCTTCGAGCAGATGAAAGGCCGCGGCGTGCGTGTGATCAAGGACGACGATCTGCGCGGCGTGAACCCAGGCGAGCACGTGCACAAGGACCACTTCGTCATCGTCGACTGCGTGGGCGTGTGCGAGCGTGACAAGACCGACAGCCGCCCGATGGACCAGAAGAAGAGCGTGCCGCTGGACGCGCTGCTGCAGGCCGTGGCGCTCGGCAACGTCGAACCCGAGGTGCTGTCCAGCGTCGCCGTGCGCTTGGCGCGGCTCGACGCCCAGCTCAGCGACGCCGAGCGCACCAAGGTGGTGACCGAAGCCGGCGGCCTGGGGCTGAAGGAACTCTCGCGCGGCATCGTGCAGGCGTTGGACCCGCGCGAGGACCGCTCGCCGCAGGAGGCCGAGGCGGCGCTGCGCCACGCCGTCAAGCCGCTTTCCAACCCCGATCTGCGCTCGCTGATCCTCACGCTGAAGGCAAGCAAGGAACTGGTGATCGACACCGTTACCCCGGACCGCGTGCTCGAAGCCGGCTTCTCCGAGGCCGCGCGTGAGCGCGCACAAGGCATCGTGCAGAGCTTCGAAGCCTTCATCGCCCAGCACCGTGACGAGATCACCGCCTTGCAGATCCTCTACAACCGCCCGACCAAGGCGCCGCTCAGGTTCGAAGACCTGAAGGCCCTGGCCGACACGCTGCAGGCCCCGCCGCACCTGTGGACCGAAAGCCAGCTCTGGCAGGCCTACGCCGCGCTGGATGCCAGCAAGGTCGAGGGCGCGAGCCGCCGCCGCATCCTGACCGACCTGGTCTCGCTGGTGCGCTACGCGATGCACCAGGAGAACGAGCTGGTGCCCTACCCCGAGCGCGTGGCGGCCAACTTTAAGGCGTGGATGGCGCAGCAGCAGGCGGCGGGTAAGGGCTTCACGGCCGAGCAGCGCTGGTGGCTGGAGAAAATGGCCGAGCACATCGCCAGCAACCTGGGCATCGAGGCCGAGGACTTTGGCTATGCGCCGTTCGACCAGCACGGCGGGCTGGGCCGGGTGCATCAGCTCTTCGGGGCGGAGCTGCCGAGGGTGATGGATGAGTTGAATCGGGAGCTGGCGGCTTAACGATGGCGCTGACAGTCTCCGTCGACGAGATCGTCTACAGCAGCCGTAACCGGCTGCTTAGTGTTCGACCGCACTGGAAGCGCATCCGCCTTGGCGAGATCGCCTCCGTGCTGAACGGCTTCGCCTTCAAGTCCGCGCAGTTCACCAAAGGCGATGGCATACCCTTGATCCGCATTCGTGACGTCGGGAGCGTCTCGACGGACACGAACTACGTTGGCGAGTTCGAAGAGCGCTACATCGTCGAACCGGGTGACCTGCTGATCGGCATGGACGGTGACTTCAACTGCGCCCGCTGGCGCGGCCCTCGCGGGCTGCTGAATCAGCGCGTTTGCAAGGTCGTGCTCGACAGTGACCATTACCACCCGCGCTTCCTTGACTTCGCTCTGCCGGGCTACCTGAAGGCGATCAACGACGCGACGTCGTCGGTCACTGTCAAGCATCTCTCATCACGGACGGTCGAGGACATTCCGTTGCCGTTCCCGCCCCTGCATGAGCAGGAAGAGATCGTCGCCGAACTCGAAAAGCAGTTCTCCCGCCTCGACGAAGCCGTCGCCAACCTGAAGCGCGTCAAGGCCAACCTGAAGCGCCAGACCGCCGCGATCCTTTCGGCTGCGATAGGCGGGGAACTTCTCGCGCGCGCCGCTTTCCAGGCCGACACTATCCGACCCGAGTTCGCACCTGCCATCGACTTACCCTCCGGTTGGTCGTGGGCGTCTGCCGCGGAGCTTTGCGAAGTCGTTGCCAGTGGTTCCACGCCGAAGCCAGAAGAGATGACGAGCGGAGCCGGCGAGGTCCCGTTCATCAAGGTCTACAACCTCGGTTTCGATGGGTCGCTGGACTTCTCCTTGAAGCCCACGTTCATCCGCCGAGCGATACATGACGGACAACTTGCCCGCTCACGATGCCTGCCGGGCGATGTGCTGATAAACATCGTCGGCCCGCCGCTCGGGAAGGTGTCGCTCGTCCCCGATTCCTTCCCGGAATGGAACATCAATCAGGCCATAGTGACCTTCCGAGTCGGTCCACGCATCCTGAACCGCCTGCTCGCGTACTGGCTGATGGCCCCGCCGGTCCAGCGCCGGATCGAGAGAACTTCCAAGGCAACGGCAGGCCAGTTCAACGTCCAGGTCTCAACCTGCCGCAAGCTTGTCCTGCCTCTTCCGCCACTCGGTGAACAGGCACGCATCGTCGCCGAAGTCGACCGCCGCCTCTCCATCGTCCGCGAGGTCGAGGCGGAGGTCGACGCGAACCTGATGCGCGCGCAGGCGCTGCGGCAGGCGGTGCTGGCAAGGGCTTTCGCGGACCCTGGCGAATCCGGACAATAGCGGCAAAGGAGGCAGACCATGGCCACTGACGCCACCATCGACCTCGCCTCGCTTCGATTCGACGGCAAGCGCTTCGAGGGACATGCCCTCGATGTGGAGTGCACGCAGGAACTCATCGCGTATCGCTCGCTGATCCTCGAGTGCGCAAAGGAACTCTGGCTGCGCAAGAACCCGGGCCGCGTGCGACTACCCAAGGGCTTTGAGGATGGATTCCGGGTGCAGTTCGACCGCATCGAGGACGGGTCCGCCGTCGTGCCCTTGAGGCGCGTGCGCGAATCCGCTCAGGCCGAGCTTGACCTCGGCGATGAGTTCGATGAAGCAGCAGCGCTGGTCGACGCGGCGATCGGGGCGGCGGACCGGGATGATCTGCTTCCCGAGCAGCTACCCTCGAACGTAATCCCGTTGTTCGCCCGCTTCGGCCGGACCTTGCGGGAAGACGAAGTGCTGTTCACGCGCGCGCGCGGCTCCGATACCGAAGCAGCCTACACACCGAAGGCTCGCGCGGTTCTGGCGCAGTGGGTCGGCCCGACGTACGAAGACAAAGTGGACCTCGTCGGCGAGGTCCGGATGGCGAACCTCGGCCCCGGGGCGTTCCGACTTCAGATCGCCGAAACGGGTGCGCTGGTCGAGGGCCGGTTCGATGCGATGCAAGAGGCGCTCGTTCTCGATGGGCTGAAGAACCATCGCAACGTGCGCCTTCGCGTCACTGGAACCGCCGAGTTCTCGACGCGCGACCGCCAGATCAAGCGGCTGGTGCGCGTCGACGACGTGGGGCTGGCTCCGGTCACGGCTGATTCGTTCGACGAATCGGCGCCGCCCATCTGGGAGCAACTGGCCAAGATCGGGCGGGAAGCGCCCGAGGGAACCTGGGACGCCGTGCCGGACGACCTGTCGCAGCGGATTGACGAGGTTGTCTACGGCCACGGGGACGGCGAGCGGTGAAGACCGTTTTCGCCGATACCGGCTACTGGGCCGCCGTGCTCAACCCGAAAGACCAGCTTCACGACAAGGCTGCACAGGTTTCGGCACAGCTGGGCAAGTTCCGCATCCTGACGACCGAAATGGTGCTGGACGAGTTGCTCGCCGCGCTGTCGAAGGTTCCGCTGCGGCCCTTTGCCATCCGGGGTGTCGAAGCAATACGATCGAATCCGAACGTCGAGGTCGTGCCGCAGACGTCGCTGCAGTTCGTGTCTGCATTCAACAGCTACCGCAGCGCGAACGACAAGGAGTGGAGCCTCACCGACTGCGCATCCTTTGTCCTCATGCGTGAGCGCGGCCTCGCAGAGGCGCTGGCCCACGACCATCACTTCGAGCAGGCGGGCTTCGTTGCGCTGCTTCGCGGCGCGTGACCGGCGGATGCCTTCGCGGCACCCATGCCGGAGGCCGCACGTTCCGCTCGGCTTGCATGGGTGGCTCGAGTTGATCAATGGAAAACAATGGTTCGCGGTGCGCCAGCGCCACAAACCGAAGCCAAGTGCTTGATTGTCAAAGGCTTTTCCTTTGATTCCGGAATTCGACACGCGCCGGCTAAATCAAAGCAGCGATCAATTGGAGTGGAATGGGAGTGCCATTGACCTCTTATTCCCTCCCATTCCCTTCCATTCCTCCGGCCTGACGCCTTGAACACCTCCACCCTCGTCCAAAAGCTCTGGAACTACTGCAACGTCCTGCGCGACGACGGGATGAGCTATGGCGATTACGTCGAGCAGCTCACCTATCTGCTGTTCCTCAAGATGGCGGACGAGCGCAGTCGCCCGCCGTATAACCAGCCGAGCCCCATCCCCGCGGTCTACGCCTGGCCCGCGCTGCTCGCCAAGGATGGCGATGCGCTGTTCGACCACTATCGTCACACGCTGGAAGAGCTGGGCAAGCAGCCGGGCACGCTGGCGCTGATCTTCGGCAAGGCGCAGAACAAGTTCCAGGACCCGGCCAAGCTGCGGCGCGTGATCGTCGACCTGATCGACGCCGAGAACTGGTCGGCGATGGGCGCCGACGTGAAGGGCGACGC
>JAKOQB010000023.1 GCA_029778535.1 Pseudomonadota bacterium
ACACCGCGCAATCGATGCACTCGTCCGGGTCGATGACCAGCATGTTGGGGCCTTCGCGGAAGCAGTCGACCGGGCAGACGTCGACGCAATCGGTGTAGCGGCAGCGGATGCAGGATTCGAGGACGACGTGGGTCATGGCGCGCGATTCCGGATTGGCACGTATTGACGCGCATATTAGCGTGGAGTAATTTCGCTGCGCAACGCGAATGAAGCGCTTGCTTCATTGATGCAGGTCGTGTCGATGTTTCCGGGATCCCGTCGCGATGGCCACCAGCCCGCAGCATCCGTTCGAAGGCGCAGGCGCTCCTGATCATGCAGGCGCGCCGCGCTACGAGCGTGCCGCCGATCTCGACTCGGCGCTGCGCCGGCTGGCCGAAGGCGGCTGGACGCCGCTCGCGGGCGGCACCGATTTCTATCCGGCGCGCGTCGGACGTCCGGTGCGCGAGTCGCTGCTCGACCTGGGGGGCCTGCGGGCCCTTCGCGGCATCGCCGCGGCCGCGCACGCCGGCGCGCCGGCGTGGCGCCTCGGCGCGCTCACGACGTGGTCGGACCTGGCGCGCGCCCCGCTCGATCCCGGGCTGGGCGCGCTGCAGCAGGCGGCGCGCGAGGTGGGCGGCATCCAGATCCAGAACCAGGCGACGATCGGCGGAAACCTCTGCAATGCGTCGCCCGCCGCCGACGGCGTGCCGGCCCTGCTCGCGCTCGACGCGCAGGTCGAGCTCGCCAGCGTGCGCGGCGTGCGCGTGATGCCGCTGGCGGCGTTCGTGCTCGGCAATCGCCGCACCGCGATCGCGGCGGACGAGCTCCTGACGGCGGTAGTCGTTCCGCGGCGCTCCGCGCGTGCGGTGTCGCGCTTCCTGAAGCTGGGCCACCGGCGCTACCTGGTCATCTCGATCGCGGCGGTCGCGGCGGCGCTCGACTTCGACGTCGACGATCGCGTCGCGCAGTGCGGCGTCGCGGTCGGCGCCTGTTCGGCCGCGGCGGTGCGCCTGCCGGCCGTCGAGGGTGCGCTCGCCTCGGCGCCGCGTGCGCAGCTCGGCGAGCGCTTCGACGCGCTCGACGCCGCATTGGCCTTCGCGCCGCTCGCCCCGATCGACGACGTGCGCGGCACGGCCGCCTATCGCCGCGAGGCGGCGGCCGAACTGGTGCGTCGCGTCCTCGCCGAGATCGCCGCCGATCCGCAGGCCGCCCGATGAACCGCCGCGAACCCACCGCATCGCCATCGACCGCTCACGCGATCCGGCTCGACGTCAACGGGCGTGCGGTCGACGTCCGCGCCGCGCCCGCCACGCGGCTCTCCGACTGCCTGCGCGACGAACTCGGGCTCACCGGCACCAAGATCGGCTGCCA
>JAKOQB010000185.1 GCA_029778535.1 Pseudomonadota bacterium
ACCCCTTACCCTGGTAGCGGGTCGCAGTAGATCGGCCCGCGGGTGCGTGCGGTGAAGGCCGCAGCGTAGTGCAAACCGCGTCGCCGAGATCAAGATCCGCGCCATCCGGCGCATCGGGGAGATCAGCGCGCAGCTTGAGACAGCGCAAGGGTTCGCTGCCATTCATGCCGCCAATGGGAAGAATGCGGAGACAAAGACTGCCGTCTTGAAGTCCGCCGGCCTATCCACGTCAGCGGCGCATCGGGGAGATCAGCGCGGAACTGGAGGAAGCGCAGGGATTGCGAACAGACAAACCTCTTGCCAGCAATGGGAAGAAGTCCAAGTCGATATGCGGTAGTGCCGTCTACCTCTTGGCAAGCCGGCGCAATGCCTCAGCGTAGCGCTGATTGCCACGCTCCAAGGACTTCACGGTTTCCGGCGACCGCGCCGGGGGCGCGGCGGGAACCGACTTGGGGGGCGTGCGCGATTCGGGTTGCTTGGCCATCAGGCGCCGGATTATACGCTCACGCCAGCACGAGCAGCGCGCCAACAATCCGGATCGCGACCCACGCGCCGATGATGCCGAGCACGGCGCCCGCGAGCAGGATGCCGAGCACCTGGCCGATGAATCCGCCGACGCGGAATGCGCGAGACTCGGTGCGCGTACTCACGCGATCCCGTAGCGGCGATCCATCTCGTCCCACATCATCCGCTGGCTGTCAGCGACCATCCTTGCGGCCTGGTCCTGCGTGAGCTGCGCGGCGTTGACGTTGTTGGTCACATGAACGGTCAGCGCCCGCCTCTCGCCCGCGTTCGGTGTGATCATCCCGCTGCGCCCCGGCGTGAACAGCTCCGGCCCGCGCTCGCCCACGAGGTAGGACCGGCCCATATCGACCGGCCCGCCGAGTGCACGTGGTCCGCTGAAGTTCGAGATGCCGCCGCCCGACGGCGTCTTGCCGCCCCCGCCGAACAGCGCGCCGATCGCCCCCGTGATGAGTCCGCCAAGCCCCAGCCCGCCCGATGCCTTGCTGCCGAATATCTGCGCGGCAGCGACTTCCGCGGCCATCCGGCGCAGCACGTCCGCGAAGTCGCGTAGCATGCCCTTCACGCCATCGTGAAACGGATCGAACAGGAAGTTCGCGAAGGCGTCCTGCATGTTGCGGGCTGCTTGATCCGCGTAAGGCCCGAGTTCGTCGAAAGGTTCCTTGAAGATGTCGCCCATGCGGTCGGCAATGCCGGCGGTCGATTCGAGAATCGAGTCGCCGAACTGGTCGAAGCGCGTCGCCTCGAGCATGTCGGCGTCGATCGTGCCGGGTTCGTTCTGCCGAAATGGCTTGCTGCGATCGAAGCGGCGCATCCCGGTAATCTGCACTTCGGACAGCAGCCCATCGGTCGCCTTCTGCGCTGCGCGCATCCGCGCATCGAATGCCGCGTTCTGAGACTTGCCGAGCGCGCGCGCCGCGTCCACGTCGCCGAGGTCGCGCGAGTACCCGCGCGACTGCGGCCCGACGGCCTTCACCTTCGCGAGTTCATCGAACACGCGCTTCGTGTCGAAGCCGTGACGCAGGACCATTGCCCACGCGGGAACCAGCGCCTTCAATTCGAGCCGCAGTTGCCCGAACCGATCCGCAAGCCCCGACACGGATTCCTGCACGCCCGGGTCTTTCAACAGCGCATTGAGAGCCGTCTGCGTCTCGATCGTGCGCTGGCCCGCAGCCCAAAGGCCCGTCATCGCCTTTTCGCTTTCGCGCAAGGACTCGGCGAACTGCGTGTTCGAGGCCGCGAGATTGCGGATCGCCTCATCGCCAAGGCGCGCCGACACGGCCCACGCCTTCAGCGCGACCGCGCCTATGCCCAAGCCCTTGAGGCCGTGCGACAGCTTTTTCGCCGCGGCGTCGAGGTCCTTGAAGCTGCGCTTGATCGAGCCGATCGCGCCGTTCGTCTTGTCGTCGGCAGCGATGACGTAGCGTGCAGCGGCGTCAGTCATGGATCACCTCGTGAGAAGCGGCCGGGTGTGCAGTCCCCGGCCGGATGTGCCGATCTCGCCCGGCTTTGCGACTCGCCGCGGCGCAAAGGAGAAGAACGCGCCCGCGAGCAGTCGGTGTTTGTGACTCGCGCGACCGCCGACTGCGCGCGCCGAGCAGTGCTCGGATGCAATCATGAGTACACCGGGTAATCTTCGGGGAAGGCGGGAATTCCCGGGCGGCGCCGTACCGCGTACTTGTAGTTTCCGAGCCCGCCACGCTCCACGTAGGCCAATGGCCAGGACAGCGGGTACGCTTCGCGATCGTCGGGAAAGCCGAGCGTCGGAAAGTCCGGCAGCGCCCAGAACTCGGCGCGCACGGTGAGCAGTTCGGCGATCTCGGCATCCGACAGCGGCACGCGCTTCTCGCGGGTGTGCGGGTATTCCATGAGCGCAGCGATATGTTGCTCCACTTCGGCGATTGCCTTCGTGAGCTCGGCGAAGGCGGTACGCGCGCGCTTCACGGCGCCCGGCAGTTTTCGCTTCGCTGCTGGAATCTTCTCCTCGGCTTCACGCGCGCGGGCGATGTCATCCTCGTGGAGAAGTTCGAAGCCGAGCCGGTCAATGTAGGCGTGCTCGGCGCGCAGCTCGTCGATCTCGCGATCCAGGGCACGTAACGCTTCGAAGCTCTCGCTTGCCGCTGCGGCGCGGGCAGGCGGATCACTGCCTGGCTGCGGGGCGATCTGCGCGAGTCGTTCGCGGATCGCGGCCTGGCGCGATCCGCAAGCGGCTTGCAGCTCGAGGATCTCCGCGCGACTCGGTGAGCGCGCGAGGCGCGCGGCGATGGTATTTGCGACGGTCGTCATTCTGCGGGCTCCTCCTGCTCGGCTGATCGTTCGAGGGTCTTGGCGATCTGCGCCTCGATGAAGCTCGCGGCGCGCAGGTGCCGGCTGGCCGCGCGCATCAATTCGCCAGCAGTGTGATCGTGCGCGCGCTGCGCCTCACGCAGAATCCCGCGAATGACCGGCTCGGACAATTTAGTGTTCATGGCTGGGATTCTCTCGCGTGGGAGTCCGGACTTATTCGGACTCTCAGTTCGTAGTATCGGGATCGCGACAGGCCGAGGCGCGCGCGGATGATCGTCGCGCGTTCCCCGGCCGGCCGATCGGCGAGCCGGCGCTCGAGCTCGGCGACGCGGTGCGCGACGGCCGCCGTTGAGAGCCGGCGCCGCGAGGCGCCCGCCTCGAGCAGTGCGATCGCCTCGCCCAGCAGATCGAGCAATTGCGCGCGCTCTGCCGGCAGCGGGTCGGCCGCGAGCCCCGCCCGGCAGCGGCGCAGCGTCTCGAGTGCGGCCTGGTAGGCGCTCATGCATCCGGGTCCGCGCCGAGCTCACCAAGCCAATATTGGTGGATGCTGTCCGGCGTGATTTCACAACACTGAATGCGTCCGCCGATCGGTACGCGCTGCGCCTCGTATTGCAGGCGCATCGCGGAAACGCAGGCTTGAGTCTGCCGGCGCCACGAGAGCGGCGCGACCGGCGGTGCTGGCCCGGTCGGCGCGAGTTCGTCAGCGACCACAACGCCCGGCTGTACTTCGGCGCCGGCAGGCAGCCCGCC
>JAKOQB010000186.1 GCA_029778535.1 Pseudomonadota bacterium
GACCTACCTCGAGCATCTGCGCGACCAGGAATACGCGGGCCTGCTCGAGATCGCCGCCGAGAACCTCGCGCTGGGCGTCAACGTGGTGCTGGTGGGGCCGTTCTCGCGCGACGTGAAATCGAAGCGGGTGTTCGATCCGGCCGCGCTCGGGGCGCCGCCGGGCACCCGCATCTCGGTGGTGTGGGTCGCGCTCGACGAGGCCACTGCGAAAGCGCGCATCGTCGCGCGCGGCGACGCGCGCGACCGCTACAAGCTCGCGCACTGGGACGACTACCGCAAGCGCCGCTTCGACCCGGACCCCGCCGAGTTCCCGGCGCTGCTGCGATTCGACAACGCGGCGTTCGACGAAGCCGCGTTCGAGCGACTGGTCGCGACGATCTGCCGCGAGCCGTGAAGACCTAGGCGGGGCGCCGGCGCAGCGCCAGCGACAGCGCCGCCGCGCAGCACGCCATCGCCAGCCACTGCGGCGTGCCGAGCGGCTCGCCGAGGACGATCGCCCCCGACACCAGCGCCACCACCGGCACCAGGATCGACGACAGTCCGGCCACGTTGGCGGGCAGCAGCCCGACGATCGCGAACCAGCACAGGTTGCCCAGCGCCATCGGCACCAGCGCGACCCAGGCGATCACGACGATCGACTGTGCCGACGGCACGAACCAGCGGCCGTCGCCGAGCAGCAGCGCGCCGATCGCGATCGGCACGCCGCTCACCAGCAATTGCCATCCGGTGAGCACCGTCGCCGGCGCGAGCGGCGGCCTGCGCTTGATGATCAGCGTGCCGACCGCCCAGCCGAATCCGGCGAGCAGGCCGAGCGCGAGCCCGAGCGGCGCGCGCGCGTAGACGCCGAAATTGGGCAGCATCAGCAGCGCGACGGACGCCGCGCCGAGCACGATCGCCACCGACATGGCGCCGCCGAGCCGCTCGCCGAACGCCAGCCGCGAAAGCAGCGCCGCCCAGAACGGCATCGTGAACCCGAGCACGGCCGCCTGCCCCGAGGGAATCAGGATCGCGGCCCACGCGCTCGCGACGTTCCAGACCAGCAAGTAGGCGAACGACGCGGCGACCACGGTCGGCCAGTCTTCGCGACGGATCGCGAGCGGCTGCCCGCGCGCGCGCGCGACCCCGAGCAGGATGGCCCCGGCCGCGAGCGAGCCGATCGCGCGGAACGTGAAGACCGAGACCTCGCGCATCGCGATCGGCATCAGCGTCCAGTTGGTGCCCCAGACGAGCGTCAGCACGGCCAGCAGCGCGAGCGCGCGACGGTCGGCGTGGGCCATGCGGCTGCGGGTCCGGAAGGGGCGAGGGCGCGCGCCCGTCAGTGCGCGTGAAGCGCCGCGGTGCTCAGCGCGATCACCGCCATGCCCGCCATCATCAGCGCGAACTGCCAGAACCATCCGCCGCCGCGGCGCGTCTCGCGGTGCAGGTCGGGCATCCGGTCGGCCAGCGCGATGTAGATGAAGCTGGCTGCCGCCAGCGCCAGCACGTACGGCAGCAGGTCCTGGGTGCGCGACAGCGACAGGTAGCCGAGCACGCCGCCGGCCACCGC
>JAKOQB010000187.1 GCA_029778535.1 Pseudomonadota bacterium
AGGTCTTCGGCGGCGGCGGCGGCGTGATCGTGCCGGCCGAGATCAGGCAGCTGCACGACTACGGCGTGACGCGCATCTTCTCGCCCGAGGACGGGCAGAAGATGGGGCTTACCGGAATGATCGGGATGATGCTGGCGATGTGCGACGAGGACCTGTCGCCGCTGGCGCCGAAGAAGCTCGACGCGCTGCGCGACAAGGATCTCGTCAAGCGCTGGCGCGCGCTGGCGCAGCTCGTCACCGCGCTGGAGAACGACAAGGCGCCGGACGATGTCTGCTACGAGCTGCACAGGGCGGCCGACACCGCGCGCGCGCCGGTGGTCGGCATCACCGGCACCGGCGGCGCGGGCAAGTCGAGCCTGACCGACGAGCTGATCCGCCGCTTCCGGCTCGACCAGGACGATCAGTTGCAGATCGCGGTGATCTCGATCGACCCGTCGCGCCGCAAGACCGGCGGCGCGCTGCTCGGCGACCGCATCCGCATGAACGCGATCAACCCGTGGCAGAAAGGGCCGCGCGTGTACATGCGCTCGCTCGCCACGCGCGAGGCGGGCACCGAGGTGTCGCAGGCGCTGCCGGACGTGATCGCGGCTTGCAAGGTGACGGGCTTTGACCTGATCCTGGTCGAGACTTCCGGCATCGGCCAGGGCGACGCCGCGATCGTGCCGCACGCCGACACGACGATCTACGTGATGACGCCCGAGTACGGCGCCGCGAGCCAGCTCGAGAAGATCGACATGCTCGACTTCGCCGACTTCGTCGCCATCAACAAGTTCGATCGCAAGGGCGCGCTCGACGCGCTGCGCGACGTGAGCAAGCAGGTGCAGCGGAACAAGAGCGCGTTTGCCAAGTCGCCCGACGACATGCCGGTGTTCGGCACGATGGCCGCGCGCTTCAACGACGACGGCGTCACGTCGCTCTATCACGCGCTGCTGGCGAAACTCAAGGAACTGGGGCTGAAGGCCGGCACGTCGAAGCTGCCGCACGTGTTTACGCGCCATTCGACCAACCAGACGCCGATCGTGCCGCCGGCGCGCGTGCGCTATCTGGCCGAGATCGCCGACACCGTGCGCGGGTACAAGAAGCGCGCGTTGGAGCAGGCGCGCATCGCGCGCCAGCGCCAGCAGTTGGCTGCGACGAAGGAAATGGTCGTGTCGTTCCCGCGCAAGCGGGGACCCGGTGTCGTCGACGAAAAGCCACTGGATCCCCGCCTGCGCGGGTATGACGCCCTGCTCACACCGATCGACGAGCTGATCTCCGACCGCGACTCCAGGCTCGATTCCCGGAGCAAGAAGCTCCTCGACATGTGGCCGACAATGCAGCAGTCGTACGCCGGCGACGAGTACGTGGTGAAGATCCGCGACAAGGAGATCCGCACCAGGCTGACGCACACCACACTCTCGGGCAACAAGATCCGCAAGGTCGTGCTGCCTCGCTACGAGGATCACGGCGAGCTCTTGAAGTGGCTGCTGCTCGAGAACGTCCCCGGCAGCTTCCCGTACACCGCGGGCGTGTTCGCGTTCAAGCGCGAGAACGAAGACCCGACGCGCATGTTCGCCGGCGAGGGCGACCCGTTCCGCACCAACCGGCGCTTCAAGCTGCTCAGCGAAGGCATGCCCGCCAAGCGGCTGTCGACCGCGTTCGACAGCGTGACGCTGTACGGCAACGAGCCGGATCCGCGGCCCGACATCTACGGCAAGGTCGGCAACAGCGGCGTGTCGATCGCCACGCTCGACGACATGAAGGTGCTGTATTCGGGCTTCGACCTGTGCGCGCCGAACACCAGCGTCAGCATGACGATCAACGGCCCGGCGCCGACGATTCTGGCGATGTTCATGAACACCGCGATCGACCAGCAGCTCGACAAGTTCCGCACCGACAACGGCCGCGAACCGACCGACGACGAGGCGCAGAAGATCAAAGCGTGGGTGCTGGAGAACGTGCGCGGCACCGTGCAGGCCGACATCCTGAAGGAAGACCAGGGCCAGAACACCTGCATTTTCTCCACCGAGTTCTCGCTCAAGGTGATGGGCGACATCCAGGAGTACTTCGTCCACCACAACGTGCGCAACTTCTACTCGGTGTCGATCAGCGGCTATCACATCGCCGAGGCCGGCGCCAACCCGATCAGCCAGCTCGCGTTCACGCTCAGCAACGGCTTCACCTTCGTCGAGGCGTACCTGGCGCGCGGCATGCACATCGACGACTTCGCGCCCAACCTGTCGTTCTTCTTCAGCAACGGCATGGACCCCGAGTACACGGTGATGGGGCGCGTGGCACGCCGCATCTGGGCGGTGGCGATGCGCGACAAGTACGGCGCCAACGAACGGTCGCAGAAACTGAAGTACCACTGCCAGACCAGCGGCCGCAGCCTGCACGCGCAGGAAATCCAGTTCAACGACATCCGCACCACGCTGCAGGCGCTGATCGCCACCTATGACAACGCCAACAGCCTGCACACTAACGCCTACGACGAGGCGATCACCACGCCGACCGAGGAAAGCGTGCGCCGCGCGCTGGCGATCCAGCTCATCATCAACCGCGAATGGGGACTTGCGAAAAACGAGAACCCGAACCAGGGCAGTTTCATCATCGAGGAGCTCACCGATCTCGTCGAGGAAGCGGTGCTCAAGGAGTTTGAGTCGATCAGCGAGCGCGGCGGCGTGCTCGGCGCGATGGAGCTGGGCTACCAGCGCGGCAAGATCCAGGAAGAGTCACTGCACTACGAGCACCTGAAGCACACCGGCGAGTACCCGATCATCGGCGTCAACACCTTCCGCAACCCGCACGGCGACGTGGTCCCGCAACAGATCGAGCTGGCGCGTTCGACCGAGGAAGAAAAGCAGAGCCAACTCGCGCGCCTGCGCGACTTCCAGGCGCGCCACGCCGCCGAGGCGCCGATCCAGCTCGATCGCCTGAAGCAGGCGGTGATCCGCAACGAGAACGTGTTCGCGGTGCTGATGGACGCGGTGCGCTGCTGTTCGCTGGGGCAGATCACGAATGCGCTGTTCGAGGTGGGGGGGCAGTATCGGCGGAGCATGTGAGCGCGCGTGATGCTCTTCGACACCGCCCGGGTCGATGGAGAGAAGATCGTCGACTGCTTGCTCGGCTCGTCGAGCGTGGCGGCCGTTGCCAAGGCGAGGTTCTTCGGCTCCATGGGCTTCACCGTCGACAGATGGCTTCAGTTCGCCGACGCGTTGCGCAACCAAGCTGCGGCGAGCAAGGTCGAAGTTGAGGCGACCGGTTGGGGCATCAAATACGTAGCCGCCGGTCCGATTGACGCCCCAACGGCCGGCGCTACAAGATCGTCTCGGTCTGGATCGACGACGGCACCGGCCTGCGGCTGGTCACCGCGTATCCGGCGAAGGAGTAGATCATGCTCGCAGAGCACACATCAGTCGTACTCGTAGCGGATCTGCCGGCCCGCGGCCTGGTGGCCGGCGACGTTGGTGTTGTTGTGCACGTTTATCGTGGCGGCGAGGCGTATGAGGTTGAGTTCGTCCGATATGACGGTTCATCGGACGGCACGGTGACGCGCACTGGGGACCAGGTTCGAGCCGCTGGTGCGCGTGATGTGCCGCACGTGAGGGAGCTCGCCGCCTGATTCGGAAAACGGTGCTGAAGCGGTTCGCTGGGGCAGATTGCGAATGCGCTGTTCGAGTGGGGCAGTATCGGCCAAGCGTGTAGTCGCGCTGGCCATTGGCGCCTCAGATGAGCGCGCGGCGCGGACACAGAGTCCCGAGAGTTCCGATGGAGAAGGTCGTCACTCGAATCACTCTGCGCAGCGCGTGATCCGACTTGGCGTATTGGCTCTCGCGTCCCGTCGAAGAGCGCATTGCGGCCGTCGAAAGCCTGCGGCGTGACGCGTTGGCTGCCCGACCCGATGCTGAGCAGAGACATCAGAGAGTTTGTCGAGTTACTCAACTCAAACACGGTTGAGTACCCGGTCGTCTGAGGCTACGCCCTGGCCGTACACGGGCCGCGGCGCTACACGGGCGATCTGGACATCTGGCTCGGTCCCGGTCCTGCCAATATCAAGCGTGTGCTGACGTCGCTCGCGCAGTTCGGATCTGGCCTTCGATCCGCAGGACGCAGATGGAGGGCAGTCGTTCGCGCCGGCGAGTTTGCGTGGCGCGCCGCATCCGGGCGGCGGCGATGCGCGGCAAGTACGGCGCCAACGTAAAGGCGCAGAAAGCTCGAGTACCACTGGCGCGAGTTGAAGAAGCTGCTGAAACCGCGGACGAAGCAGAGCGTTACAGGCCGGCCGCCTGCGCGAAC
The DNA here is from genome assembly GCA_029778535.1 of Pseudomonadota bacterium. Lineage (GTDB taxonomy): Bacteria > Pseudomonadota > Gammaproteobacteria > Burkholderiales > Burkholderiaceae_F > JAKOQB01. Next base: position 4,276 of record JAKOQB010000187.1, read on the forward strand.
TGCCGCGTGTCGGTCAGATGCCGCATCCGCTTGACCAGGCCATCGTCGCCGAACGTCCACAGATGCATTTCGAGGTCCTTGATGACCTTGCCGCTCTTCTTCACCCGCAGCTCGAGATGAATCGGCACCGCGACCATGTTGTCGCCTTCGAGGAAGGCGAACGGCTCGAAGCGCAGGAAGTCGAAGTCGGCCAGCGATGCGAAGAACTTCGTTACCTCGTCGCGACCGCGCCGGGGCACGTACCAGGGCAGCGGCGACGAACCCCAGTCGTGTTCCCATTCGACGTCCGGCGCCAGCCGCGCCAGGATGCCGGGCAGATCGCCCTTGGCGAAACAGTCGTACATGGCCTTGACGGTGTCGATATCGCGGCTCATCGCATTCCCCTCCAATGATCGACGTCGGACTCCGGCGCTCCGTAACACTACGCTGCCGCCGCGGCCTTGGATTCACCCTTGACGCGCGCCGAACGCGCCGCCAACAATCGGCAAGGCAACGTTCGCGCGAGAACGCATGGCAGAACTGATCGAAACCTACCGCGGCGCCGTCTACCCGTGGCACTGCGACCACGTCGGCCACATGAACGTGATGTGGTACGTCGGCAAGTTCGACGAGGCGACGTGGAATTTCTTCGCGGTGCTCGGGGTGACGCCGTCGTACCTGCGCGAGAACAAGCGCGGCATGGCGGCAGTCGACCAGCGCATCGCTTACCAGCGCGAACTGCACGCCGGCGACATCGTCGTCGTTCGCAGCGGCGTGCTCGAGGTGCGCGACAAGGTGATCCGCTTCTTCCACGAGATGCGCAACGCCGAGACGCAGGATGTGTCCGCGCTCACGATGCTGACCGGCGTGCACATGGACACCGTCGCGCGCAAATCGTGCAACCTGCCGGCGGAGGTCGTCGCGGCCGCGCGCAGCCGCGTGGTCGACTACAAGCTGCCCTGGTAGAGACGGACGCGCGCGCCGCTGCCGTGCTGCGCCCGGCGGCCGAGGTCGACGCCGCGGCGCTGTGCGACGCATTCAACGCGGCCTTCGCCGACTACCTGATCGGACCGCGCAACCTGAAGCTCGCCGACGGGCCGGTGTTCCGGCGCCGCCAGGGCTCGACGTCGGCGGTAGCCGGGTGTCGGTGTCCGGTGACGCGGTGGCTGCCTTCGCGATGATCTTCCCGACCGATGCGACGCGCGAGCGGCTCGTGACGACGTGTGCCAGTCTGGGCAATCGGACGCAGGACAAAGGCAATGGCCGCGGCATTCTTGTCGTCGGAAACGTCGTCTGCCTCACGGTAGCCAACAGCGGCAACGTGTTTATCCGTGACAAGGACACGAACGCGGATCCCGGTGTGGCATGCACGATCGCGGGGGCGAGCGGACTGCAGGCCATCTCGTACGACGGCACCAACTTCTGGGTCGGCGATTACTCCGGCACCAACAAGGCCTACGACGTGGACGGCACGACCGGCGCGCCGATCAGGACCATCACTCTGGCAAACGCCCAGCGCTTCTACGACGGCCTCGAGTACTTCAACGGCAAGCTGGTCGCCAACCGCTTCGACCGCCGATTTGGCGGCACGCGCATCGACAATGTCCACGATCTCGAAAGCAACCTGCCGCAGGCCGCGTTCATCACGACGGCCGGTCACGGCAACGCTACCGGCATTGCGTTCGACGGCACGAACCTCTACGTGTCGAACACGTTCAACCCGGCGGGCAAGATCTCGATCCGGAGCGGAACGACGGGCGCGTTCATCGGCAACCTCGACCGCGCGGGCAATCACGGAGCCACCGAGGACCTGTCCTTCGGTTTCGCAGCGTGGCAGGACACGTGCGGCGGGTCAAACCAGCCGCCGTGGGAAGGCGGTGGCGGCAAGGTCCCCGAGCCGGGTACGCTGTCGATCGCAGCGCTGGCGCTGATCGCCGCAGGAGGAGTCGCCCGCCGTCGTCCGGAGCCCAGGTAAGCAGACAAGCCAAGCCGTAGTGGAGCCCTGCCGATCCTGCAGGGCCCTTTCTTTTCCGGGCCTGCGAAACGATCGATGCGCGCCGTCGGCTTGACGCTCCACGTCCGTCCGCCAACAATGCGCCGATGAAATCAAGATCAAAGCGCGCGGCGGGTTCGAGCGCCGGGTCGCCCGCGCTGAAGCTTGCCCGCAGCGCATGGGAGCTGCAATACCGCGACGCGCAGGGATCGCTCGCGCTCGCGGAACAGGCATGCGAGCAGGCGATCGCTGCCGGCGACGTGGCGGCCGAGGGCCGCGCCCGTCTGGCACGCGGCTTTCACTGGATGCGCTTCGCCAAGCCGGCGAAGGCCACCGAAGAACTCGCGCTTGCGCAGCGCTGCTGCGAGTCGGCGCACGATCGCGCCGGCCGCATCCTGGCGGTGGTCGGCAGCGCGCGCTGCGCGTGGATGCAGGGGCGGTATCGCGAATCGCTCGATCAGGTGCTGCCGCTGCGCGCCGAGGGCATGCACGCGCTGAAAGGGGCCGAGCGCGGCATGCTGCTCAACGGCATTGCCGGTTGCTACTCGTCGCTCGGGCAGTCGGCGGAAGCGTTCGCCTACATGTACCAGGCGTTGCGTGAATCGGCTGCGCCGCGTACGCATGGGTTCGACGTCGTCCTGTACTGCAACCTCGGGCACGAACTCATTCAGCTCGGCGACCATGCGGAAGCGCTGCGCTATCTGGAAGAAGGCATCAAGCGCTGCGCGCAGCTCGCCAACCCGCGCCTGCTGAGCGTGCTGCTGATCAACCGGATCGCCTGCCTGACCGATCTCGCACGGCCGCGCGATGCGCTCGCCGACGTCAGACGCGTGCTCGAACTGCCCGCCGACGAAACCGGCCGCGGCGCGACCGGTGCCGCGTTTGAGACGCTGGCGATCGCCGCGCTGCGCGCGGGAGAAAGCGCGCTCGGCGCCGAGCTCGTTGCGCGCGCCGTCGATGCCGTCGCTGCCAGCCCGGTCGCCGACGAGCACGTCGAGCTCGCCGTCGCGGAGGCGGAACTGCTGCGCACGCACGGCCAGCTTGCCGAGGCGGCCGCGCATCTCGAAGGCGCGCTGCCGCGGATCGACGACGGCGTCAGCCTGCGCGTGCGCTGCCTGTACTTCGAGTTCCTGGCCGACGCGTATCAGCAACTCGGCAACGCGCCGCAGGCGCTCGCGCACCTGCGCACCTGGCAGCGGCTGCACGTGGAGCGCGCGCGCCGCGCCTCACAGGCGCGCTATCAGGCGGCTTCGCTGCAGACCGAACTGCTGCGCTTGCAGCACGAGCGCGACGAAAGCGAGGAGCGCCGCCGTGCCGCCGAACGGGCCAAGGCCGAGCTCGAAGCGATCAACCGCCAGCTATCGCAGAAGGTCGACGAGGTGCAGGCGCTGCAGTCGGCGCTCGAACGGCTGGCCGTGCGCGACTTCCTGACGGGGCTATTCAACCGCCGCCACCTGAATGACGTGCTGCCGTCGATGCTGGCGCTCGCCGCTCGCGGTCGCGAGCCGCTCGCGGTCGCGATCATCGATCTCGATCACTTCAAGGACGTCAACGACCGCTATGGGCATCTGGTCGGCGATATGCTGCTCGGCGCGTTCGGCAAGCTGCTGGCGACCCGGATGCGCAAGAGCGACATCGCGTGCCGCTACGGCGGCGAGGAGTTCTGCCTGCTGATGCCGCACACCGATGCACAGACGGCGCAGCGCAAGATCGCCGCGCTGCTGAAGCTGTGGCGCGGCGTCGCGTTCCCCGTCGAAGGCGCGCACGGCGGCGGCACGCTGACCGGGCTGACGTTCTCCGCCGGCGTGTCGGATTCGGTCCGCGCCGGCGGAGCGGCCGAGCAACTGCTGCGTTCCGCCGATGCCTGCGTGCTCGAAGCCAAGCGGCTCGGGCGCGACCGCATCGTCGCGCATTCGCTTGCCGCGCACGCCGAGCCCGCGGCGGTTCCGCATTAGATTCCGATGGAATCGCCCGTGACGACGCCGGCGCGGCGCGCGGCACGCCCGCGCTTCGCGCTTGCCCCCGACGATCTGCTGCGCGACCGCACCTACCGGCGACTGTGGTCGTCGATCCTGATCAGCTCGTTCGGCGGGCAGGTGTCGATGCTCGCGCTGCCGCTGACCGCCGCGGTGTTACTGCACGCCACGCCGACGCAGATGGGTGTGCTGACAGCGATGGAGGTGCTGCCGTTCGCGCTGCTGTCGTTGCCCTCGGGCGTGTGGCTCGATCGCGTGCGGAAGCTTCCCGTCTACGTCGCCGGCGAATCGGCGCAGGCGCTCGCGCTGGCGAGCGTTCCGGCCGCGTGGTGGCTGGGGTGGCTGGCGCTGCCGTGGCTGTACGTGATCGCGTTCGTGATCGGCGCCGTCAACACCGTCGCCGGCAGCGCTGCGCAGATCGTGCTGACGCAGATCGTGCCGCGCGCGCGCCTGGTCGAGGCGCACGCGCGCAACGCGCTCGCCAGCTCCGCGGCGGAAGTCGCCGGCCCCGGCGCGGCCGGCGCGCTGATCAAGCTCGCCGGCGCGCCGCTCGCGATGCTGGTCGACGCGGTGCTGCTGGCGGTCTCGACGCTGATCCTGCGCGGAATCCGCGTGACCGAGGCGCCGCCGCACGCGGTCACGCATTTCTGGCAGGCGCTGCGCGACGGACTGCACTTCGTCGCCCGCCATCGGCTGCTGGTGACGATGGCGCTGCTGGTCGGCGGCTGGCACATGTGCAATTACGCGGCGCAGGTGGTGCAGATCCTGTTCGCTACCCGCACGCTGGGCTTGTCTGAGCGCGCGGTCGGCCTGTGTTACGTGGGTCTTGGCGCGGGCACCGTCGCCGCGAGCGCGGTCGGCGATCGGATCTCGCGCCGCCTGGGGCCTGCGCCGACGATGGTGCTGGGCCATGTGGTCTGCGGCGCGGGCTGGCTGCTCGGCGCCGCCGCACCCGCATCCGCGTGGGGAATCGCCATGTTTGCGGCGATGCTGATGCTGTTCGGCGTCGGCGCGGTGCTCATCTTCATCAACTTCCTCGCGCTGCGGCAGGCGGTGACGCCGACGCCGCTGCTCGGCCGCATGACCAGCACGATGCGCTGGCTGATCATGGTGCCGGCCGTGCCCGGCGCGCTGCTCGGTGGCTGGCTCGGCGAGCATGCCGGGTTGCGCGCGGCGATGGCGTTCGCCGGTGGCGCCGTGCTGCTGCTCGCGCTGCTGGCGTGGCGCCAGCCGCTGATCCGCACGCTGCGCGCGCTGCCGCAGATCGACAGCGACCTCGGCGATTCCGTCCATGACAATAAGGCGGCGCCAGCGCCCGCCCGCCGGCGCTGAGCGCACGCGTGCGAAAGCCGTTACTCTTCTGCGCCCGCGCGCGGCACATGTGCCCGCGCGGCGCCGACCGCAGGTCCGCCACACAATGGCGACGCCGCGGGCGCAGTCGACTGTAGCGAGACACAATCGAGCACGGAGACATCGATGACGCCGACAAGAAAGGCCGCACCGCTGAAGCTGCACGTCCCCGAGCCGCCGGGGCGTCCCGGTCGGGAGACCGATTTCTCGTATCTGCAGATCTCGCCGCCGGGCTCGGTGCGAAGGCCGCCGCTCGATTCGAAGCCGTCCGAAACGCTGGATGTCGCCAACGCGCTGGTGCGCGTGCTCGACGATCAGGGCCGCGCGGTCGGCCCGTGGGCGCCCGAGGTCGATCCGCAACTGCTGCGTGCCGGACTGCGCGCGATGATGAAGACGCGCGTGTACGACGCACGGATGCTGATCGCGCAGCGGCAGAAGAAGATGTCGTTCTACATGCAGTGCCTGGGCGAGGAGGCGATCGGCGTCGGCCAGGCGCTCGCGCTCGAGCCCGGCGACATGTGCTTTCCGACCTACCGCCAGCAGGCCATCCTGATCGCGCGCGGCTATCCGCTGCTCGACATGATGTGCCAGTTGTTCTCCAACTCGCGCGACCCGATCAAGGGGCGGCAGCTGCCGGTGATGTATTCGTCGAAGCAGCACGGCTTCTTCTCGATCTCCGGCAACCTCGGCACACAGTACATCCAGGCGGTCGGCTGGGCGATGGCCTCTGCGATCAAGGGCGACACGCGCATCGCGTCGGCGTGGATCGGCGACGGCTCGACCGCCGAGGCGGACTTCCACAACGCGCTCACCTTCGCCGCCGTGTATCGCGCGCCGGTGATCCTGAACATCGTCAACAACCAGTGGGCGATCTCTTCGTTCCAGGGCATCGCGGGCGGAGAGGCGGCGACGTTCGCAGCGCGCGGCGTCGGCAACGGCATCGTGTCGCTGCGCGTCGACGGCAACGATTTCCTCGCGGTCTACGCGGCGTCGCAGTGGGCGATCGAGCGCGCGCGCGGCAACCTCGGCCCGACGCTGATCGAGTGGGTCACGTATCGCGCCGGCGCGCATTCGACCTCCGACGATCCGTCCAAGTACCGCCCCGTGGACGAATGGGCCCGATTCCCGCTCGGCGACCCGGTCCCGCGGTTGAAGCAGCACCTGATCGCGCTCGGCGCGTGGTCGGAGGAAGAGCACGCGCGCGTGCAGAAGGAGCTCGAAGAGGAGGTGACCGCCACGCAGAAGGAGGCCGAAAGTTTCGGCACCCTCGCCACCGGCGTGATCCCCAGCCCCGCAACGATGTTCGAGGATGTCTACAAGGACATGCCCGCACATCTGCGCCGCCAGCGCCAGCAACTGGGGGTCTGACCATGGCGACGATGACGATGATCCAGGCGCTGCGTTCGGCGATGGACGTGATGCTCGAGCGCGACTCCAACGTGGTGGTCTTCGGCGAGGACGTCGGCTACTTCGGCGGCGTGTTCCGCTGTACCGAGGGACTGCAGGCCAAGTACGGCAACCATCGCGTCTTCGACACGCCGATCGCCGAGGGTGGCATCGTCGGCATCGCGATCGGCATGGGTGCATACGGATTGCGGCCGGTCGCCGAAATCCAGTTCGCCGACTACTTCTATCCGGCGTACGACCAGATCGTGTCGGAGGCCGCGCGGCTGCGCTACCGCTCTGCCGGCGACTTCACCGCGCCGCTGACGATCCGCATGCCGTGCGGCGGCGGCATCTACGGCGGACAGACGCACAGCCAGAGCCCGGAGGCGCTGTTCACGCACGTGTGCGGGCTGCGCACGGTGATGCCGAGCAATCCGTACGACGCCAAGGGTCTGCTGATCGCGTCGATCGAGTGCGACGACCCGGTGATCTTCCTGGAGCCGAAGCGGCTGTACAACGGCCCCTTCGACGGCCATCACGACAGGCCGGTGGTGCCGTGGTCCAAGCACCCGCTCGGTGAAGTGCCCGAGGGCTACTACACGGTGCCGCTCGAATCTGCGGCGGTGTTCCGCGCGGGCAAGGACATGACGGTGCTGACCTACGGCACGATGGTGTGGGTGTCGGAGGCCGCCGCGAACGAGACCGGCATCGACGCCGAGATCATCGACGTGAGGAGCCTGTGGCCGCTCGATCTGGACACGATCGTCGCGTCGGTGAAGAAGACCGGCCGCTGCGCCGTCGTGCACGAGGCCACCCGCACCAGCGGCTTCGGCGCGGAACTGGTGTCGCTGGTGCAGGAGCACTGCTTCTATCACCTCGAGGCGCCGATCGAGCGCGTGACCGGCTGGGATACGCCGTATCCGCACGCGCAGGAGTGGGCCTACTTTCCTGGGCCGCAGCGCGTCGGCGAGGCGTTCAAGCGCACGATGGAGGCGTGACATGGGGATTCACGTCATCAAGATGCCGGACATCGGCGAAGGCATCGCCGAGGTCGAACTGGTCGAGTGGCACGTGAAGGAAGGCGACGCGGTGGTCGAGGACCAGGTGCTCGCCGACGTGATGACCGACAAGGCGACGGTGGAGATTCCGTCGCCGGTCCACGGCAAGGTGATCGCGCTCGGCGGCAAGGTCGGCGAGGTGATGGCGGTCGGATCGGAATTGATCCGGCTCGAAGTCGAAGGCGCGGGCAACGTGGCCGAAGGCGCAGCGCCGGCCAAGGAGCGCGCGCCTGCGCCCGCCGCCGCGCCGAAAGCTGCTCCCGCGCCTGCGCCCGTGCCGAAGCCCGCGCCAGCGCCGGTGCCAACCCCGGCGCCGAAGCCTGCCCCGCCGCCCATCGCGGCACCGGTCGCGCGCCGCGCGCCGGGAGAGAAGCCGATCGCTTCGCCCGCGGTGCGCCGGCGCGCGTGGGAACTCGGCATCGAGCTGCAGTTCGTGCCGGGCTCGGGCCCCGCGGGCCGGATCATGCACGAGGACCTCGACGCGTACCTCGCGCGCGGCGGCGCTGCGGTCACGCATGGCGCGCGCTACGTCGAGCGCAACGACGAGCAGCAGATCCAGGTGATCGGCCTGCGGCGCAGGATCGCGGAGAAGATGCAAGAGGCGAAGCGCCGCATCCCGCACTTCACCTACGTCGAGGAGATCGACGTCACCGACCTCGAAGCGCTGCGCGGCAAGCTCAACGATGCATACGCCAAGGAACGCGGCAAGCTGACGCTCCTGCCGTTCCTGATGCGCGCGATCGTTCTCGCGCTGCACGAATATCCGATGGTCAACGCGCGCTTCGACGACGACGCGGGCGTGGTCACCCGCTACGGCGCGGTGCACCTGGGCATCGCCACCCAGACCGACGCCGGCCTGATGGTGCCGGTGGTGCGTCATGCCGAGGCGCGCGATCTGTGGTCGTCCGCCGTCGAGATCGCGCGGCTGGCCGAAGCGGCGCGCGCTGCCAAGGCAACGCGCGACGAACTGACCGGATCGACGATCACGATCACCAGCCTCGGCGCACTCGGCGGCATCGTCACCACGCCGGTGATCAACTATCCGGAAGTCGCGATCGTCGGCGTCGGCCGGATCGTCGAGCGGCCGGTGATCCGCGACGGCGCCATCGTCGCGCGCAAGCTGATGAACCTGTCGTCGTCGTTCGACCACCGCGTCGTCGACGGCGCGCACGCGGCCGAGTTCGTGCAGAAGATGCGCGGCTATCTCGAAACGCCGGCGACGATGTTTGTGGAATGACGACTTGGAGTGTCATTCCCGCGGAAGCGGAATCCCGATCGGCGCCCGACGACTGGATGCCCGCTTTCGAGGGCATGACGGGCCCGCAGCGGGGATGACCAAATGCAAACTCAATCGACCCAACTGCTCGTGATCGGCGGCGGCACCGGCGGCTATGTCGCCGCGATCCGCGCCGCGCAGCTTGGCATCCGGACGACGCTCGTCGAGGGCGACCGCATCGGCGGCACGTGCCTAAATATCGGCTGCATTCCGTCGAAGGCGCTGATCCACGTCGCGGAGGAGTTCGAGAGGGCGACTCACTACGCCGGTACGAGCCCGCTCGGCATCCGCGTGCAGAAACCCGCGCTCGACGTCGCGCAGGCGGTGCAGTGGAAGGACGGAGTCGTGCAGCGGCTGACGCAAGGCGTGTCGAGCCTGTTGAAGAAGGCCGGCGCGCAGGGCGTGAACGGCCGCGCCACGATCGTCGACGGCAAGACGGTCGACGTGGGCGATCTGCGGATTCGATGCGAGCACCTGTTGCTGGCGACCGGCTCCGAGCCGACGCCGCTGCCCTCGCTGCCGTTCGGCGGACGCGTGATTTCGTCGACCGAGGCGTTGTCGCCTGCGGCGATCCCGAGGAGGCTGGTCATCGTCGGCGCCGGCTATATCGGCCTCGAGCTCGGCATCGCGTACCGCAAGCTCGGCGCCGAGGTGACGGTAATCGAGGCGCTGTCGCGCGTGTTGCCGCAGTACGACGCCGAGCTGACCAAACCGGTCGACGCGGCGCTGAAGCGGCTCGGCGTCACCCTGCACCTGAACAGCAAGGTGCTCGGCATGAAGGGCGATGCGGTGACGATGCAGGACGGGCAGGGCGCGACACACGACGTCGCCGCGGATCAGGTGCTGGTGGCCGCCGGCCGCCGCCCGCGCACGCAGGGCTTCGGGCTGGAGAAGCTCGCGCTCGACATGAACGGGGCGTTCGTCAGGATCGACGATCAGTGCCGCACGTCGATGCGCAACGTGTGGGCGGTCGGCGACCTGACCGGCGAACCGATGCTCGCGCATCGCGCGATCGCGCAGGGCGAAATGGTGGCCGAGATCATCGCCGGCCAGAAGCGCCGCTTCGCGCCGGCGTCGATCCCGGCGATCGTGTTCACCGATCCCGAGGTCGTCGTGTCAGGACTTTCGCCGGACGAAGCGAAGGCCGCGCGCTTCGACTGCATTCAGTCGCACTTCCCGTTCGCCGGCAACGGCCGCTCGCTGACGCTCGAATCGCGCGAGGGTTTCGTGCGCGTGGTCGCGCGCCGCGACAATCACCTGATCCTCGGCTGGCAGGCGGTCGGCCGCGGCGTGTCGGAACTCGCGGCGGCGTTCTCGCAATCGCTGGAGATGGGCGCGCGGCTGGAAGACATCGCCGGCACGATCCACGCGCACCCGACGCTCGGCGAGGCGGTGCAGGAAGCCGCGCTGCGCGCGCTCGGCCACGCGATCCACGTCTGATGCGTAGTCGACGGAAAAGCCATGCGTCAGGCGCGCGCGGTCCTGAAGATCGAAACGCCCGGCCGCGGACTGGTCGAGATCACGCCGCAGATCGAACGCTGGTTCGAGGCGACCGGTATCCGCAACGGCCTGCTGACCGTGTTCATCCGCCACACGTCCGCGAGCCTGTTGATCCAGGAGAACGCCGACCCTGAAGTTCAGCGCGATCTCGAGCGCTTCTTCGCGCGGCTGGTACGCGACGGTGATCCGCTGTTCGAGCACCGCTCGGAAGGCACCGACGACATGCCCGCGCACGTGAGGAGCGCGTTGACGCAGACGCAGATTTCGGTGCCGCTCGCCGACGGCGCGCTCGTGCTCGGCACCTGGCAGGGCATCTACGTATATGAGCACCGCTTGCGCGCGCATCGGCGCGAGGTGGTGCTGCACCTGATCGGCGAGTGAGCTAGGCCGCGCTGCGGTCGCGGTACAGCCAGGCGGCGATCACGCCGAGAATCACGGTCAGCGCGCCGTCGAAGGCGATCTGCTTGGCCGCCAGTTCGCCCGGTGTCGGCTGCACGACGTAGTAGATGATGTACGTCGGCACGATCGTGAGCAGCGCGATCGCGATGCCGAAGCGCATGCCCTGCGGCAGCCAAGGTTTCGCTTCGACGCCGCGCGCGTAGATCCACACGAACGCCCCGGCCAGGATCACGTGCGCCAGGATCATCAGCGGAAAGTACTTCTGCGCGTCGGCCTCGGGACGGAACAGCGTGCCGGTCAGCTTCGCGTAGTCCGGGCCGAGCAGCGCTCCGTGCACCACGAAGCTGCCCGCCATCCACGCGATGAACAGCACCAGCCAGGCAATGAAGAATTTCCTGTTCATGGTCTCCTCCTCGTCGAGCGGTGCCGGAGTAAGGTCGGCGTGATGCCGCGCAACGGGTGGTCGCGCGCGGCGGGCGAAGGCTACACCCCGGCTGCGCACGCGCAAGGCGCGCTGCGACGAACCGGGCGCTCGCGCAGACGCGATCGCTACCGGTAGTGACCGAGGCGCTCGAGCACCTCGATCTTGTAGCCGTCGGGATCCTGGATGAAGAAGAAGCGTGCCAGGAGTTCCTCGCCGCGCTTGAACTCCTTGATCGCGGCGGGTTCGTAGCCGGCCGCGGTCAGAGCCGCGTGCGTCGATGCGACGCTGTCCACCACCACGCCGACGTGCCCGTAGCCGGTGCCGTGCGTGTACGGCTCGGTGCGGCCCTTGTTCAGCGTCAGCTCGATCTCCATGTCGTTCTCGGGATTGCGCAGATACGCCAGCGCAAAGTCCGGAAAGTCCAGCCGATGCGATTCGGTGAGGCCGAGTACGTCGGCATAGAACTTCAGCGACCGGTCCAGATCCAGCACGCGGATCATGGTGTGGATGATCTTTGCCATTCTGATTACGCGCATGCGCTCGCCGATCGCCGTCAGCCGCGCGCGGCGAGCGGCACCACCTTGGGCGGACGGGCCGCCGTCGCCGGGGTCTGCACCTTCGAACCGGTTTCGCCCTGCGCATCGAGCTTGCGCAGCAGGTAACGCATGCAAGTCACGCGCAGGAACGAGGCGAAGTTCGGCACCTCGCCCCGGTGCTGCAGGATTTCGTCGTGGAACTTGGTGATCAGCGCGTTGGTGGCGCAGCCCTCGGCGGCAGCCATCTCGGCGAGCACGTCCCACGCCAGGTTCTCGAGGCGGATGCTGGTCAGCACGCCATGGATGCGCAGCGTGCGCGTGCGTGACTCGTACAGGATCGGGTCGGCTTTGACGTAGAACTCGCACATGGCATCCGCCTCCGTTGCAGGCTACGGCTCGATTCGCGTGCCGAGCACCTTCAGGAACTGCGCCATCCACGCCGCATGCCCCGGCCACGCGACCGCGGTGACCAGTGTGCCGTCGGTGACCGCGCCGTCGACGCCGGGGTCCTTGAACGTCGCACCCGCGAGTTCCATCTCGGCGCGGCAGGCGTAGTAGCCGGTCGCGGTCTTGCCCTTCAGCACGTTGGCCGCGGCCAGTACCTGCACGCCGTGGCACACCGATGCGATCGGCTTGCCCGCGTTGGCAAAGTGCCGCGTGATCTCGATGACCTTCGGATTCATCCTGATGTATTCGGGCGCGCGCCCACCGGAGATCATCAGCGCATCGTAGCTGGCGGGATTCACCTCTGCGAACGTCGCGTTCAGCGTGAAGCGGTGGCCGGGCTTCTCGCTGTAGGTCTGCGCACCATCGAAGTCGTGGATCGCCGTCAGGATGTAGTCGCCGGACTTCTTGTCCGGGCACACCGCGTGCACCGTGTGGCCGACCATCGTCAGCATCTGGAACGGGGCCATCACTTCGTAGTCTTCGGCGTAGTCGCCGACCAATTGCAGGATCTTCTTCGCTGCCATGACCGTTACCTCCTACCGATCGTCAAATCGCTCGTTGCTTCATCTGCCCGGCAATGTATTCGGCCTGCCGGATCGCCAGCGTCACGATCGTCAGCGTCGGATTTTCCGCGCCACCGGTGGTGAACTGGCTGCCGTCCGAAATGAACAGGTTCTTGATGTCGTGCGTCTGTCCCCACTTGTTGCACACACCGTCGCGCGCCTTGGCGCTCATCCGGCAGGTGCCGAGGTTGTGCGTCGACGGATAAGGCGGTGTGCGGAAGGTCTTCACGGCGCCCGCCGCCTTGTAGACCGCCTCGCCTTGTCCGAACGCATGGTCGCGCATGCGGATGTCGTTGTCGTGGTCGTCGAAGTGTACGTTCGGCACCGGGTTGCCCCACTTGTCCTTCACGTTCGTGTTCAAGGTGACGCGGTTGGTCTCGCGCGGCATGTCCTCGCCGACCAGCCACATGCCGGCCATGTGCGTGTAGTTGTCGAGCCACCAAGTGAAGTCCGCGCCCCAGCCTCCGGGGTTCAGGAACGCAGCCATGAACGGCACGCCGAGCGACAGCGTCTCCATTTCGTAGCCGCCGACGAAGCCGCGCTTCGGATTGTTGGGCGCCTCGTCGCCGATGATGCCGGCCATCGTGGTGCCACGGTACATGTTCACTTCGTCCTTGAAAACCGCGTACACCGAGCCGGTCATGTGGCGCATGTAGTTCCTGCCGACCTGGCCCGACGAGTTTGCCAGCCCGTCGGGGAACTTCGACGAGGCCGACAGCAGCAGCAGGCGCGGTGTCTCGATCGAATTGCCGGCCACGCATACGACGCGCGCCTTCTGCCGCTGCTCCTTGCCGTCCTTGTCGCGATAGACGACGCCGGTGACCTTGCCCGCGGCGTCGTGCTCGATCCGGACCACGTGCGACTCGGGCCGCAGATCGAGCTTGCCCGTCGCCTCGGCCGCCGGGATCTCGGTGTACAGCGTCGACCACTTGGCGCCCGACTTGCATCCCTGGAAGCAGAAGCCGATCTGCAGGCAGCTACCTCGGCCATGGCGCGGCCGGCTGTTGATCGCCATGCGGCCGGTGTGGCACTCCTTGTAGCCGAGCTTGGTCGCGCCGGCGTACATCACCTTGAAGTTGTTGTTGCCCGGCAGGCCCGGGATGCCGTGCGTGCGCGTGACGCCCATCTTGTCTTCGGCGCGCGAGTAAAAGGGCTCCAGCTCCTTGAGCGTCAGCGGCCAGTCGAGCAGGTTCGCGCCCTTGATCTCGCCGTACGTGCTGCGCGCTTTGAACTCGTGCGCCTGCAGGCGCAGCGACGCGCCGGCCCAGTGCGTCGTGGTGCCGCCGACGGTCTTGCAGATCCACGCCGGCAGCCCCGAGAAATCCTTGGCCACGCGCCACGTCCCGGAGGTCGTGCGCGGATCAAGCCAGGCGAGCTGGACGAACGACTTCCATTCGTCGTTGATGAATGTTGCAGGCGACTGGCGACCGCCGGCCTCCAGCAGGACGACCTTCACGCCCTTCTGGGTCAGCTCGTTGGCGAGCGTGCCGCCGCCGGCGCCGGAACCGATGATGACGACCACCGAGTCGTCGTTGAAGTCGAAACTGGGCATCTGCGTGTCTCCCTGTGAGCGTCGATCGGTCGGCAGGCTCAACGCCCGCTGGGGGGACTGGCCTTCGCGGGCGGGTCCGGCAGCCACTTCAGGTCCTGGAACCCGCGCATGATGTAGCCACCCTTGTCCCACGACGCGCCGGGATAGCCAAAGACTGCAAACGCCATGTCGTTGTCGTACAGCGACGTGATGCACTTGCCGCGCACGGTGTTGAAGAACGGCTGGCCCTCGATCGCCTTGACGAGTTCGAGCTGCTTCGCACCGCCCGCTTTGGCGAAGCTGCCGCTGGCCGCCGTATCGAGCGCGGCCAGCCCTTCGCGCAGCAGTTTCAGCGTGTCCGCGCTCTTGCCGGCATCGGCATCCAGATCCTTGGCGAGCAAGGCATACACCGCATCGGGCAGCTTCGCGTGCGGATAGAGCGTGCGCCCCATCGCCATCAGGGATTCCCCTTCGGCCGAGCTCAAGGTCTTCAGCTCGACCGCCCATGATCGCGATGGCGCGAGCGCCGCGAGCACGCCGCCGGCGGCGAGCGTGCCGCTGAGCACGCCCGAGCCGCGCAGGAACTCGCGCCGCGTCAGCGGCAGGTCGATTCGCGGTATTTCGTCTGCCGCTTCGGTGCAGGCTCGACCGGGCGACGCGGTGTCGGCAATCGGAATGACTCTCATGAAACGGCCTCCTCGATTGTTTTCGCCCCTCTGTTGTGCATTTCGGGCGTCGGCGCGCAGTATTCCACCGGCGTCGCACCGGATGGTGATAGACGGCTATTTACCTGCGATCCGATGCGACTGGCCACGCGAATTTGTGACAGCGGCGCCTGCGCTATCGTGCTGCGGGGCGACGAACGACCGGAGCCGAATCGTGGCGATCGAAACGATCCACCATCGCATCTGCCCGCTGTGCGAGGCGTGCTGCGGACTGGAACTGAAGGTCGTCGATGGCCGCGTGACTTCGATCCGCGGCCACGACGACGACGTGTTCAGTCGTGGCTACGTCTGCCCCAAGGCGGTCGCGCTGAAGGACCTGCACGAGGACCCGGACCGCCTGCGCACGCCGCTGGTGAAGCGTGACGGCAAATTCGTCGCAGCAAGCTGGGACGAGGCCTTTTCCGAGATCGCGCGCCGCCTGCCGGCGATCCGCGCGCGGCACGGCGACGATGCCGTCGCCATCGCGCTCGGCAATCCGGTCGTGCACAAGGCGGGGCTGCTGCTGTACGTACCGCGGCTGGCGCGCGCGCTCGGCACGCGCAACGTGTTCTCCGCCTCCACGCTCGACCAGATGCCGAAGCAGCTCGCCAGCGGGCTGATGTTCGGCGACTGGCTGTCGATCGCGGTGCCCGACATCGAGCGGTCCGATCTGCTGGTGATCCTCGGCGCCAATCCCGCCGTGTCCAACGGCAGCATGTGGACCGTGCCCGACTTCCGCGGCAAGGCGAAAGCGCTGCGCGCGCGCGGCGGCAATCTGATCGTGATCGACCCGCGCCGCACGGAAACCGCAGAAATCGCCGATCGGCATATTTTCATCCGCCCCGGCGGCGACGCGTTTCTGCTCGCCGGCATCGTGCACACCTTGTTCGCGGAGAACCTGGCGCAGCTCGGACGCATGGCCCCGCATGTGGCCGGTGTCGATGCGCTGGCTGAAGCCGTGCGGCCTTTCGCGCCGGAACGCGTCGCCGCGCGCTGCGCCATTTCGGCCGACGCGATCCGTCAGCTCGCGCGCACGATCGCGGGCGCCGAGCGCGCCGCGGTGTACGGCCGCATCGGCACCTGCACGCAGGAGTTCGGCACGCTCGCCAACTGGCTGATCGACGCGGTCAACGTGCTGACGCGCCACCTCGACGAACCTGGCGGCGCGATGTTTCCGAAGGCGCCCGCGTTTGCGGCCAACACGCGCGGCGCGACCGGCGCGGGACGCGGCGTGACGACCGGCCGCCATGCGAGCCGTGTGTCGCGCGCGCCCGAGGTGTTCGGCGAGCTGCCGATGACCTGCCTCGCGGAGGAAATCGAGACGCCCGGCACGGGCCAGCTCCGCGCGCTGATCACCGTCGCAGCCAATCCGGTGCTGTCGGCGCCGAACGGGCCGCGCATCGCCGCCGCGCTCGACGCGCTCGACTTCATGGTCAGCGTCGACGTGTACGTGAACGAGACGACGCGCCATGCCGACGTGATCCTGCCCGGCACGTCGCCGCTCGAGGAGATGCACTACGACGTCGCGTTCCCGCAGCTTGGGTATCGCAACTGCGCGCGCGCCGGCGCCGCGGTCCTCCCGCTCGCCGCAGAGCGCCCCGCCGAGTGGGAGATCCTGCTGAAGCTCACCGCGATCGCGAACGGCCGAGCCGACGGCGATCTTGCGCAGTTCGACGATGAACTCGCTGCCGCCGACGTGAAGCGCGCGGCGGGCGAGCACGCCGCCGCGGTGCTCGAGGCCGTCGCGCACCGGCGCGGTCCCGAGCGCCTGATCGATCTCGCGCTGCGCGCGGGGCCCTACGGCGACCGCTTTGGATTGAAGCCGGACGGACTGAATCTCGAAAAGCTGTTCGCCGCACCGAACGGCATCGACTTCGGCCCACTCGCGCCGCGCATTCCGGAACTATTGCGCACGCCGTCGGGCCGCATCGAGATCGCGCCGCCGCTGCTGCTCTCAGACTTCGCGCGCGCGGCGGCAGCACTCGACCAACCCGCGCCCGACTTCGTGATCGTCGGCCGGCGGCAGGTGCGCTCGAACAATAGCTGGATGCACAACCTGCCTGCGCTCGCCAAGGGGCGCAACCGCTGCACGGTGCTGGTGAACCCGGCCGACGCGCGGCGCCTCGGCCTGCGCGACGGCGGACGCGCGCGCATCGCGCGCGGCGCGAATGCGATCGACGCGCAGGTCGAAGTGAGCGACGCAATGATGCCGGGCGTGCTCTCGCTGCCGCACGGCTGGGGCCACGACTTGCCCGGCGCGCAACTGAACGTGGCCGCGCTGCAGCCGGGCGCGAACCTGAACGCGCTGCTCGACGACCGCGTGCGCGATCCGCTGTCGGGCAACGCGGTGCTGAGCGGCGTGGCGGTCTGCGTGAGCGCGATCACCTGAACGGCTCGGCGGAACTCGTCGTGAAACATCGCTTGGCTGCCGCGGACGTGATCGTCAATACGCGGCTCGGCCGCGCCGCCACCTGCCTGGGACTGCTCGGAGTCGCGACCGCCATTGCATGGGCGGTCGACGGCGAGGTCAGCCTTGCGAGCCAGGCGCTCATCTACCTGCTGCCGGTGGTGCTGACCGCGGTCTATCTGCGCGGCGTCGATTCTCTTGCGACGGCCGTGCTCGGCTCGGTGCTGCTGAACTACCTGTTCATCCCGCCGCGCTACACGTTCCTGGTCGAAGGGCCCGAATACGTGATCCTGCTCTTCGCCCTGCTCGCCGTTTCGTTCGTGGTCAGCGGGCTGGTCGCGCGACTGAAGCGCGAGACGCTCGCAGCGCGGCGGGGCGAGCGGCGGATCGGCGAATTGCACGATCTCGGACAGTCGCTCGGCGCCGTCGAGCACGAGTCGGAGATCGCCGCCCTCGGTGCCAAGGCCGTCGCGCGCGCGTTCGACTGTCCGGCGCAGATTCGAGTGACCGGCGTCGACGGCAACGAGACGGTCGAGGTCGCGACGCCGCCGGGCACGACCTGTCAGATCGACGACGACGCGCTGCGCTGGGTGCGGGAGCACGGCGGTGCGCTTGGCGCGCAGACGCGCAACTGGTCGACGCTGCCATGCTGCGCGATTCCCCTGCAGGTGGCGGCCGACTGCATCGGCGTCGTCGGCGTCGATCTGCGCGCGCTCGCGCGACCGTGGCAGCCCGACGACCTGCGCCATCTGGAAGCGATGGGGCGGCTGATCGCGGCCGCGCTGCATCGACTCAGGCTGGCGCGGGCCGCCGTCGATGCGCAGGCACGGGCGCAATGGGAAGGCACGCGCAACGCGCTGCTGGCGTCGATCTCGCACGATCTGCGCACGCCGCTCGCCGTGATCGTCGGCGCGGCGAGCACGCTGAGGGAGCACGACGCCGAACTGGACGCCGAACGGCGTGCGGCGCTGCTGCGTACGATCGAATCGGAAGCCGCGGCGATGGCGGACACCGCGGACAACGCGCTGCAACTGGCCCGCCTTTCCGCGGGTGAGCTCGCGTTGCGGCGCGACTGGGAATCGGTGGAGGAGATCGTCGGCTCGGTGCTCGCGCGGCTGCGCCGCGGTCACCCGGGCCGCCGGCTCGTCGCCCACGTTCCGAGCGGGCTTCCGCTCGTGCAGGTGGATCCGGTGCTGATCGCACAGGTGCTGACCAACCTGATCGAGAACGCGCTGACGCACGGCGGCTCCGGCGGCGCGGTCGAGATCGATGTCGATCGGCGCGGCGACTCCCTCGCCGTGCGCGTCAGCGATCACGGGCCGGGGCTGGGCGCGAAAGACCTCGCCACACTGTTCGAACGCGCGGCGCAATCGCCAGCAGGTCGTACCGAGCAACGCCGACGCGGCGCCGGACTCGGGCTCGCGATCTGTCGTGCCATCGTCGCTGCGCACGGCGGCGCGATCGGCGCGGCCAACCGCGACGGCGGCGGCGCCTCCTTCTGGTTCACGCTTCCGATCGCGCGCAATGCCGTGCAGTCGGTCGAAGACGCTCGCCCCGACCGGTGATGAACGCGCCGAACGGATCCGCTGCCATCCTCGTGGTCGAGGACGAAACGGACATCCGTCGCTTCCTCGAAGCCAGCCTGCGCGCCGCCGGGCATACGGTGGTAACCGCTTCGACCGGGCGCGATGCGATTGCACAGGTTGCCAAGGAGCCCATCTCGCTGATCGTGCTCGATCTCGGCCTGCCCGACATCGAAGGGACGGACGTGATCCGCGCCGTCCGGTCGCATTCGGCGACACCGATCATCGTGCTGTCCGCGCGGACCGACGAGCCGCAGAAGATCCGCGCGCTCGATCTGGGCGCCGATGATTACCTGACCAAGCCATTCGGCGTCGGCGAGTTGCTGGCGCGCGTCCGGGTCGCATTTCGACGTGCGCCGGCCGGTGAAAGCGAAGCGCCGCTTTGCATCGACGGGCTCGAAATCGACCTGACCGCGCGACGCGTACGCAAGGACGGCGTCGAGGTCCATCTCACGCCGACCGAGTTCAAGCTGCTCGCGCGCCTGGCGCGCAGCGCGGGCCGCGTGGTCACGCACCGGCAGCTGTTGGCCGAGGTGTGGGGCGCGGAGTTCGTCGAGCACACGCACTACCTGCGCATCTACATGGGCCAGTTGCGCGCAAAGATCGAGGCCGATCCGGCCGATCCCCGCTATCTGCTGACCGAGCCCGGCGTCGGCTACCGGCTGGTCGACGAATGACTCCAGAGTGCGCCTTCTTTATGCGTTCTTTACGGCTCGGCTTCTAAAACGCAGCCCTCGGGATCATCGACGAGGGCGTCGTGGGACAACCGCAGAAGAAGGGCGTGGCAGCCTTGACCGTGGCCGCGATCGGCGTCGTGTACGGCGACATCGGCACCAGCCCGCTGTACACGGTCAAGGAGATCTTCAGCGAGCCGACCGGAATCGCGCTGACGCCGGTGAACCTGATCGGCGCCGTGTCGGCGATCTTCTGGCTGCTGATGCTGGTGGTCACGCTGAAGTACGTGATGCTGATCCTGCGCGCCGACAACCGCGGCGAAGGCGGCATCATGGCGCTGGTCGCGCTTGCAGCAAGGGCCGCGGGCAAGACGCCGCAGCGCCGGGCGGCGCTGCTGCTGGTCGGCGCGTTCGGGGCGTCGCTGTTCTACGGCGACGGCGTGATCACGCCGGCGATTTCGGTGCTGAGCGCGGTCGAAGGGCTCGAGGTGATGACGCCGCGGCTGCAGCCGTACGTGCTGCCGATTTCGATCGGCATCCTGGTCGGTCTCTTCATCGTGCAGCGGCACGGCACCGCGGCGGTCGGGCGCTGGTTCGGGCCGACCGTGATCGTCTGGTTTGGGACGCTGGCGGTCGCGGGTGCGGTGCAGATCGCGCGCTCGCCGCAGATCCTGCAAGCGCTCAACCCGCTGTACGCGATCGAATTTCTCGCCGCACGCGGCGCCGGCATCTTCGCCACCGTCGGCGCGGTCGTGCTCGCGGTGACCGGCGCAGAGGCGCTGTACGCCGACCTCGGCCACTTCGGCAAGCGCCCGATCCGCATCGCATGGACGGGACTGGTGCTGCCGGCGCTCGCGGTCAACTACCTGGGTCAGGGCGCGCTGCTGATCGCGCAGCCAAGCGCGATCGAAAACCCGTTCTTCCGCCTCTTCCCCGAGCCGTTGCTGCTGCCCGCGGTCGTGCTGGCATCGATCGCGACCGTGATCGCGTCGCAGGCGGTGATCTCGGGCGCGTACTCGATGACGCAGCAGGCGATCCATCTGGGTTTCCTGCCGCGCATGGCGATCACCTACACATCGGCGAAGGAGATGGGGCAGATCTACATGCCGGCGGTCAACTGGATGCTGCTCGCCGCCGTGCTGGTCGTCACGACCGGGTTCCGCTCGTCGTCGAATCTGGCCGGCGCGTACGGCATCGCGGTCACGCTGATGATGCTGGTCACCACGTTCCTGACCTTCTTCGTGGTGCGCCACGGCTGGAACTATCCGCTCTGGCTCGCGCTCGCGGCCACCGCGTTCTTCATCCTGCTCGATGCATTGCTCGTCGTCGCGTGCTCGGCGAAGTTCTTCGACGGCGGCTGGTTCACGCTGGCGCTCGGGGTGGTGCTGTTCGCGGTGATGGCGACGTGGAAGCGTGGGCGTGAGCTGCTGTTCGAGCATATCCACCGCGAGGACCCGGAGGTGACGGGATTCATCGACCTGCTGCTGCGCGACGACATCAAGCGCGTCGCCGGCACGGCGGTGTACGCGGTCGCCGACCCGGAGCGCGTGCCGCAGGCGCTGCTGCACAACCTGAAGCACAACAAGGTGCTGCACGAGCGCATCGTGATCCTGAACGTCGTGTTTCACGAGGTGCCGTGGATTTCGTTCGACAAGCGGGTCGAGGTGGAGTCGCTGGCGCGCGGCGTCTGGAAAGTCCGCGTCAACTACGGCTTCATGAACCAGCCGGACATACCGCAGGCGCTGACACTGTGCCGAACGCACGGACTCGACATCAACCTGTTCGAGACGTCGTACTTCCTCAGCCGCGAAACGGTGGTGCCGACCGCGCAGGGCAAGATGGTGCGCTGGCGCGAGCGGCTGTTCGAAACGTTGTCACGCAATGCCGCGTCGGTCGTCGACCTGTTCCGGATCCCATCGAACAGCGTGATCGAGCTGGGAACCCGGGTTCACCTGTGATCCGGGCGTTACCGGACCTTCGTCGCTCGGCCGCCAGCGCGCCGAGGCTGCGGAAGATGCGGCCGTGATCGACCATGGAACATTCAGCGCGAAAGCCAGTTCTTGACCTTCAACCCCTTGACGCGCCGGAATTCGTTCACGTTGTCCGTCACGAGGATCAGGCCGAGCGCGAGCGCATGCGCGGCAATCAGCATGTCGTTCGCGCCGCTGGGCATTCCGTCGCGCTCAAGCGCGGCACGCAGTTCACCATAGCGACGATCGGAGTCCGCACCGAGTGCGAGGATCGGAAGCGCGGACAGCACCTGTTCGAGCTGCTCCGTCAGCTTCGCTGAGGCCTTCTTCGCCGCGCCGAAGCGCAGCTCGCAAGCAACGATGATGCTGGTGCAGACCCTGTCTTCGCCGATGCGTGCGATGCGGCGCGTTACCGAACCCTGCGGGTCGCGCACCAGCGCCGAGACGATGTTGGTGTCCAGGAGGTACCGGTAGGGCGTATCCGAAGACATCTACAGATCGACCGGTTCGGCCTTTTGGTCCTTGATCGGCGGAAACGCCTCCCGTAGCGGTTTCAGGGATCTCAGCGTCTCGAGCAACGAGCGCGGGCGCCTGGGGACGATGATCAAGGCTTCGCCTTCCTTGCGGAGCAGAGCTTCGTTGCCCGGCAGTTCGAGATCACGTGGGATTCGTACCGCCTGATTCCTGCCGTTGCGAAACAAGCGGACGCTGCGTTCAGGTTGCATCTGGGTTCCTGCGACTTTTCGGCCTATGCCAAAGCATAGGCTGCGCCCGAGGCCGGAAACGGGCAAGCGCTAGAACCTTTCCACCCACGGCCGCAGCTCGATTTCCCACGTCCACGCGCTGCGCGGCTGCTCGACGATCGCGAGATACGCGGCGGCGATCGCATCCGGGTCGAGCTTGCTGTCTTCAGCCTGACCGGCACTGCCCACCGCCCCGTCGATCACGAAGTGCGCGACGTGGATGCCCTGCGGCGCCAGCTCGCGTGCGAGGCTTTGCGCCAGCCCGCGCAGCGCGAACTTGCCCATCGCGAACGGGGCGGAGTGCGGATAACCCTTGACGCTCGCCGATGCGCCGGTGAAGAGCAGCGCACCGCGCCCGCGCGCGAGCATCCGCCGCGCCGCCTGCTGCGCGACCAGGAACGCGCCGAACGCGGTGACTTCGAGGCTGCGCCGAACGTCGTCGGGCGAAAGGTCCGAGATCGGCCCGCGCGCGCGATAACTCGGGTTGTAAAGCACCACGTCGAGCGGCGGCAGTGCGGCGTCGAGCCGCGAAAACAGCGATTCGACCTCAGCCGGTTCGGTCGCGTCGCAGGCGAGCTTGAGCCGCGCCGGCACGTCGCCGCTGCGCGCGGCGCTGCCGCGCGACGCCAGCGCGACCGCGTAGCCCGCGCGGGCGAGCAGGCGCGCGAACGACGCGCTGATGCCGCTGCCGGCGCCGACGATCAGTGCGGCTTTTGTCATGCGTCCGACTTCGCCAGCAGCGTGTAGTGCTCGACCTGCGGCGGCTGCGCGAAGTACGGGCCGACGATCGCGCGCCATTCGCCGAAAGCGGGCGAACCGCGGAAATCGACCGTGTGGTTCTCCAGCGTGTCCCAGAAGATCATCAGCAGGTAGCGCTCGGGCGACTCGATGCCTTTGTTCACCTTGTAGCCGCGAAAGCCCTTGGCCTGCGCGATCACGGTATCGACGCCGCGGCGGATCGCGGCATCGAACTCGGCCTGCTTGCCGGGGTGGATGCGGATATCGGCGACTTCCAGGATCATCATCTTCTCCTCAATGGCAACAGGATGGTAACGCTGTGAGTGCAAGAGGAGGGACGATGAAACTCGCCGAATACGCGCGCCATGACGCGCTCGGACTCGCCGAACTGGTGGCGCGCCGCGAGGTGACGCCGCGCGAGCTGGCTGCCACTGCGGCGCGCGCGATCGAGGTCGCCAATCCCTCGGTCAACGCGGTGGTCGAGACCTATCCCGACCGCATCGACGGACTCGACGAAGCCACGCTCGGCACCGGCCCGTTCCGCGGCGTGCCGTTCCTGCTCAAGGACGTGTTCGGCCACGAAGCCGGGCGCGTGATCGAGTTCGGCAGCCGGTTGTGCCGCGGCATGCGCGTGCAACAAAGTACGTATTACTGCGACCTTCTCAAGGCCGCCGGCGTCAACATCCTCGGCCGCTCGGCCGCGCCCGAGTATTCGATGTCGGGCACGACCGAAACCGCGCTGTACGGCAACACGTCGACGCCGTGGCGGCATGGCTTTTCCGCGGGCGGCTCGACCGGAGGCGGAATGGCGGCGGTCGTTGCGGGCATGGTGCCGATCGCGCACGGCTCCGACATCGGCGGGTCGATCCGCATCCCCGCGAGCTTCTGCGGCGGCGTGGGACTGAAACCCTCGCGCGGGCGCGTGTCGTTCGGGCCGATGCTCGACGAAAACGGCTACGGGCTGGCGCAGAACTTCGTGCAGACAAAGAGCGTGCGCGATGCGGCGGCGATGCTCGACTGCCTGTCGCTGCCGCAGCCGGGCGATCCGTTCGTGATTCCGAAGCCGGGCAAGCCTTACGCCGCGCTGATCACGGAGCGCCCGCCGCGGCTGCGCATTGCCTGGTCGACCGACGCGCTGATGGGAATTGCGACCGATCCCGAGGTCGCCGCAGCGGTGGAACGCACCGCGCGGATGCTCGCGGACATGGGCCACGCGGTCGAACACGTGAACGTGCAGTTCGACGCCCTCGAATCGCTGCGGCGGATGATGGACGTGTGGTTCTTCGGCTTCGACCTGCGCCTTCAGTTCTACTCGCGTCGCAGCGGGCATGCGATCGGCCCCGACACGCTCGAGCCGGTGATCCAAAGGATCTACGAGCACGCGCGCCGCATGACGGCGGCGCAGTTCCTCGACGCGATGGCGGCGCTCAACAGTGCACGCCGCAAACTCGGCCTCATCTTCGTGACGCACGACGTGTGGCTGACGCCGACCACCGCGCGCGTGGCCGAGCCGTGGGGCAACTACAACCTCGGCCGCGCCGATGTCGCGTACGAAGAGATCCCGGAGAAGCTGCTGCGCGTGCCGTGCCAGTTCACGCTGCCGCACAACATCATGGGCACGCCGGCGATTTCGCTGCCGCTGGCGCCGCATTCGTCGGGATTGCCGATCGGCGTGCAGCTCGGCACGCGGCCGGCGCAGGAGCACGTGATCCTGCAACTGGCCGCCGCGCTGGAGCAGGCCGCGCCCTGGGCGCAGCGCGTGCCGCCGCTGCACGTGGCGCGGCTGGAGTAAGCGCGAATCGTTTGCGCTGCTTGCATGCGCGCCCGATCGGACTACATTGGCGCCACGCGGACGCGATGGGGAGGATGAAATGACCGCGCAGGCCAATTCGATCGACGAGCTGCCGCTGTTCAGGCAGTTCCGCCCGAAGAACATCGACAAGCTGCGGGCGCTCGCGCGCCCGCTGTGCTTCGAGCCCGGCCAGCGGATCTTCCGCGAGGGCGATGCCAGTTCGCTCTTCTACGTGATCAGGTCGGGTCACGTCGCGCTCGAGCTCGAGGCGCCGGGACGCGCGCTGCGCGTGCAGACCCTCGGCCCCGGCGACGAGTTCGGCTGGTCCGCGCTGCTGCCGGGGCGCGGCAAGCAGTTCCAGGCGCGAACCGTCGATGCCGTCGAGGCGTTCGCGATCGAAGGCGCCGAACTGCTCGCGCTGTGCCGAGACGATCCGGTGTTCGGTTTCGAGCTGATGCATCATCTGCTCGGCCTCGTCGCCGATCGACTCGAAGCCACGCGCGTGCAGCTTTCGGACTTCTATTCGCCGCAGGCCAAGCGCGCCGGCGCCTAGTTCAGTGGCCCGGCGGACACGGTCCGCCCTTGTCGAACACGATGCGCCAGCCGCTCGCCTCGCGCCGCCAGATCGACAGGAACGAGCCGATGCATTTGCCATCGGGCCCGAACACCGGCCCGGTCGACAGCGCGAGCGTGCCCGAGTCGAGCGCCTGCACCGTCTGCGGCCGCCACGAAAACGGCGCCGCGGGCCTGTCGTAGAAGCGCTTCCACGCCTCGGCCACTGCCTGCTTGCCGCGCAGCGGCGTCTCGCCGCTGAAGAACACCGCCTCGTCGGACAGGAACGACGTGAACGCCGCGTGATCGCGGTCGGCCATCGTGCGCGCGAACGCGCGTTCGGTCTCAGCGACCTGGCGCTCGACTTCCGCGCGGTCCGGGCGCGGCGTGGCGCAGGCGGCAAGCAATGCAGCGACGGCGAGCGTGAGAGTCAGGCGCATGGCCGCGACGATACGTGCGCGCGGGTCGACTGCGTGCAGATCCGCGTTCGCCGCGTCGCCGGCTCCGTCCGCGGCGGCGGCAGATCGAACGCGTTCATGCGATCGCGGCGCCGGCGCGCGGCTGGCTGCGTGCGCGCACGAGCAGCCAGCCGGCGATCGACAGGTTCAGCAGGTTCCAGCCGATGCCGTTGATGAACGCGGCGCGGTAAGAACCGGTCAGGTCGAACACCGCGCCCGACAGCCAGCCGCCGAGCGCCATGCCGGCCAGCGTCGCCATCAGCACCATGCCGACGCGCGCGCCGGCCTCCTGCGGCGCGAAGTACTCGCGCACGATGATCGCGTACGACGGCACGATGCCGCCCTGGAACAGTCCGAACAGCGCCGAGATCACGTACAGCGAGGCGAGACCGTCGAACGGCACGTACAGCAGCAGCGCCAGCCCCTGCAGCGCGGAACCGAGCAGCAGTGTGGCCAGCCCGCCGATGCGATCGGCGATCCAGCCCGACGCCAGCCGGCTCGCAATGCCGAAGCCGAGCATCAGCGACAGCATCTCGGCGCCGCGCGCCGCGCCGTAGCCGAGGTCGGCGCAGTACGCGACGATGTGGACTTGCGGCATCGACATCGCGACACAGCACGCCACGCCGGCGACGATCAGCAGCACCTGCAGCGCGGTCGGGTGCAGCCCGAGCGGGCGCGCCGGTGTCGCGCGCGCTCCCGCGTTGCCCGCATCGTCGTGCAGCGGCGCGCGCCGGCGCAGCGCGAGTGCGAGCGGCAGCATCGTCGCGAGGCAGATCACCCCGATCGCGATGTGCGCGTGGCGCCAGCCGACGTGATCGATCAGCGCCTGCACCACCGGCGGCCACAGCGTGCCGGCGAAGTAGTTGCCGCTGGCGGCGATCGCCACCGCGAGCCCGCGCCGGCGCAGGAACCAGTGCGACGTATCGGCGAGCAGCGGCCCGAACGTCGCCGACGCGCCGGCGAAGCCGATCAGCACGCCGTGCGCGAGCGTGAACTGCAGCGGGCTTGTGGCCAGTCCGGACGCGACGTAGCCCGCGGCCAGCGCGACCGTGGCCGCCAGCACCGGCGTCATCACGCCGGCGCGATCGGCCCAGCGGCCCATCAGCACGCCGCCGGCGGCGAAGCCGATCATCAGCGCTGCGAACGGCGTCGATGCGGCCGAGCGCGACAGGCCGAACTCCGCGGCGACCGGCGGCAGCGCGACCACGAACGACCACATCCCCACGCCGCCGAGCGTCGACAGAGCGACCGCCGCGGCGAGGCGGCGCCACGCGACGGGCGAATCGACGACGGTGGTCGGAGTCTGCAAGGCCGGCAAGGAGGCGTCGCCCCGGCGCGGGCTGGCGCGGGCTGGCGCGAGCTTACGCCGCCAGCGGCGCGACCTTGTCCTCGAGGTAGATCTCGAGCTCGGCCAGCGCGATCTCGCTCAGTCCGAGCGCGGCCGCCTCGGGCGCGGCCGACAGCACCACGTGGTGCTGCGCCGGCTGCGCGGCCAGCATGAACCCGAGCTTGTGGCAGGCGCGATCGGCGAGGCGCACGATCACGCCGAGCGTGCCGGCGCCATTGATGTCGGCGCCGTGGTGCGCGCGCGCGACCCGCGCGTAGGACTCGGGCAGCCGCCACGCCTCGATCAGGCGGCCGCCCTGCTCCTCGTGCAGCGCGTCGATCACTTCGCACACCAGCGCCTCCGGGACGTTCTGCCCGCCGTCGGCGGCGCGCAACTGCTCGACCACCTTCAGCAGCAGCAGCGCGCCGATGTCGTGCAGCAGCGCGGCCATGAACGCCTCGGCGGCCAGCTCGCGCCAGCCGCAGCGCTTCGCGATCCACTGCGCGCCGAAGGCCGACGTGACCGCGTGCTTCCACAACCGATCGACGTAGCCGGCGATCAGCGTGTCCTGCGAGCGGAACTGTTCTCTCTGCGCGCACATCACGGCAAGGTTCACTACCTGCGTCAGGCCGAGGCGCTGGATCGCCGCCTGCACCGTCGCCACCTTGGACAGGCCGGCGTAGAAGCTGGAATTCGCCACGCGCAGCACCTGGCTCGCCAGTCCCATGTCCTGCTGCAGCACGTGCCCGATCTGCATGACTGACGCCTCGGACTTGGCGGCGATCGACTGCAGGCGCGCGGCCACCGGCGAGTAGACCGGCAGCCGCAGCTCGTCCGACGCGAGGTGCTCGTTGATCCGCTCCAGAAGCGGCTTGCCGGGCTGCATCAGTGGGTCCCCAGCATGCGGCGGATCTGCGCCAGCGGGCGCGGCCTGGTCACGCGCGGCAGGTTCTTCAGCACTTCTTCGAGCGTGGTCAGGCCGCCGGCCGCCTTGAACAGTCCGTCCTCCTGCAGCGTGGTCAGCCCCGACGACTCGATGCTGATGCGGCGGATCTCGTACGAGGTCCTGCGCGTCAGGATCGCGTCCTTGACGAGTTCGTTGAGCACCAGCAGTTCGAACACGCACACGCGGCCCGCGTAGCCGGTGAAACGGCACGCGGCGCAGCCGCGGCCGACCATGAACCTGCCGCCCGCGAGGTCCTGCGATTCGAGGCCGAGCCGGCGCAACTCGACCGCGGTCGGTGTGTGCGGCTCGCCGCAATGCGGACAGACGCGGCGCAGCAGCCGCTGCGCCAGCACCGACACGACCGTCGACGAGATCAGGAAGGTCTCGATCTCCATGTTCATCAGCCGCAGCAGTCCGCCGATCGAGTCCTCGGTGTGGAACGTCGTCAGCACCTTGTGGCCGGTCAGCGCGGCCTGGATCGCGGTCTCGGCGGAGAACTTGTCGCGGATCTCGCCGAGCACGATCACGTCCGGATCCTGCCGCACGATGTGGCGCAGCGTCTCCTCGAACGTGAGCCCGATCTTCGGGTTGATCGAACACTGCGAGATTCCCTCGATCACGTACTCGACCGGGTCCTCGGCGGTGATGATGCTGGTCTCCGAGTCGTTCAGATAATCGACCGCCGAGTACAGCGTGGTCGTCTTGCCCGAGCCGGTCGGCCCGGTGACGAGGATGACGCCGGTGGGCACGTCGAGCGCATCCTGCCGGAAGCGCTCGAGCATGCGCGGGCCCATGCCGATGTCGTCGATCGACAGCAGCTCGGCGCGCTGCGACAGCAGCCGCAGCACGATCTTCTCGCCGAACACGGTGACGAAGAACGACGCGCGGATGTCGGCGCGCAGACCGGTGGCGGCGTCCTCGAACAGGATGCGGCCGCCCTGATGGCGGCGTTTCTCCGCGATGTCCGCGGTGGCCAGCACCTTCAGCCGGCTCACCAGCGCCGGCAGGATGTCGGCGGACAGCTCCGTGTGGTCGATCATCACGCCGTCGATGCGCAGCCGCACGCGCAGCCGCGATTTCAGCGGCTCGAAGTGGATGTCGCTCGCGTTCAGCGCGATCGCCTCGCGGATGATCGAATTGACGATCGACGTCGTCGTCTGCTCGTCGATCGCGACCCTGGCCTGCTGGCCGCGCTCGAGCGCGGCCAGCGCCTCGCGGATCAGCGTCTTGCGCGCGATCGCCGCGATGACCTCGCCGCCGACCATCTGCCGTGCGGTGGCCAGTTGCGTCGTATCGGTCGGGTCGGCGAAGGCGACCACGGTCTTGCCGTCAACGATGCGCAGCGGGATGAAGTTGCCTTCGAGGCACACGCGCGGCACCACGCGCGACAGCAATGCCTTGTCGATTTCGGCCGCGTGCGGCTCGACGAATTCCAGCCCGAACAGGTCGGCCAGGAGCTCGGTCAGGCGCTGCTCGGAGATCAGGTGCTGGTCGACCAGCAGTTCGCCGAGCTTTTTGCGCTCGCCCCTGCCAACCTGCGCCTTCAGCGCCGATTCGATGTCGGATTCGCGCAAGTGGCCGAGTTCGACCAGCAGCGCGCCGAGCCGCATCGAGTGCGGATTGGCGCGCAGCGCGGCGCGGATCTGCGCGTCGCTGACAACGCCGAGATCCTGCAGGATCGCGAGCAGCGGCCGCGGCGTTTCGAGCTTGGATTGAATGCGCCGCGCGTGGCGCAACTGCGCCGCACCGACCGCGCCCTCCTTGACCAGCAGGTCGACGATCGCGTGCGCTGACGCGGCCGCCGCCGCAGGCGCGGGCTGTGGCAAGAGAGGTTCGGTAATGCTGCCCATCGGCGATCTGGCGGCGAAGCGATCCTGGGGTCGATAGCGGTCCGTCGCGCGGCGAGCGAGCGCGGACCCTAAGTACTCTCCGCCAGTTCGGCAATCCTGCGCGGATCCTGTAGTGCGCGGCGCGCCGGAAAGGCGGGCAAAACCAGGGCAATTGATCCGATCGCCGCGCGCCGAGGCGCGATTCGGGCACGATCGAAGTCGGCGGCGGCACGCTCGGCGCGGTTCATGAGGACGGTGGCCTCGTGGCCGGGCTGCCCGACGTGTCGCGTCTGTGATCCGCGTGGCGCGGGTTGTGGTGGTACGAGTACGACGCCCGCGCCGTTGCACCCGCCACCCCGCATTTCCGTCGGCCGCGCATGTCCGTCGCCGACCGGCTGCGCCAGAATGCGCGGCGTGCAGCCGGCCCATGACGATCCCGAACGCGAACGCGCCGCGGCGCTGACGGCGCGGGCACGCGTGCTGGCAGAGCGGATCGGATACGTCCATGACCAGGGCGTCGTCGGCGCCACCGCGATGCTGATCGTGGCCATGCTCTACGTCGGTGTGCTGTGGCGCGTGACCGACCACCGCCACCTGCTGCTTTGGCTGGCCGCGCTGATTGCGGCGTGCGGTGCGCGCCTCGGCATCGCGCTGTACTGGCGCCGCGACGCCGCAGCGCACGGCACGGCGTTCTGGTCGCGCGCCGCCGTGCTCGTCAATCTGCTGGCCGGCGCGGTGTGGGGTTACGCGGCGGTGGCGCTCTTTCCGCTCGAGCACCCCGACGCGTACATCGTCGCGGCCTTCGTCCTGGTCGGCATGCCGGCCGCGGCGCTGACGAGCCTGAGCGCCTGGGCGCCCGCGTACGCGGCCTATGCGCTGGCGGCGATCGTGCCGTTCGTGGTGTGGATGTTTTCCCTGCGGGCGCCGCAGTTCGTGATCGTCGCGCTCGCGGGCCTGACGTTCTGCGCCTACCTGTTGCGCCAGGCGCACCTGGCCTCCGCGATGATCCGGCGCAACCTCACGCAGCGGATCGAACTGGAGCAGATGTCGGCCGGTCTGGCGCGCGCCCGCGACGCCGCGCAGGCCGCGAGCCGCGCCAAGTCCGCGTTCCTCGCCAACCTGAGTCACGAGCTGCGCACGCCGCTGAACGCGGTCGTCGGACTGAGCGACCTGCTGGTCGAACAGACCGGCGAGCCGCGCGGACGCGAACTGGCGCTGACGATGCGGCAGTCCACGCTGTCGCTGCTCGGCGTGGTCGACCAGGTGCTCGACCTGGGCCGCATCGAGACCGGCGCCATCGAACTGCGGCCGCGCAACTTCGACGCGCGCGCGCTGCTGCGCGACGTGCACGCGATGTTCCGGCCGGAGGCGCAGCGGCGCGGGCTGACGCTGCGCAGCGATGTCGACGGCGCGGTGCCGCCGCTGGTCACCGGCGACGCCGATCGCATCCGCCAGGTGCTGGTCAATCTGATCGACAACGCGCTGAAGTTCACCGCCGCCGGGTCGGTCGCGGTAACGGTCAACGTCGCCGCGCGCGGCGACCGCCGCCACCGGCTGCGCTTCGAGGTCGCCGATACCGGCGCGGGGGTCGATGCGTCCGCGCGGTCGCGGATCATCGCGGCGCTGGCGCAGCCGGGCGCCGCGACCGCAAGCGCGCGCGGGCACGCCGGTCTGGGGCTGAGCATCTGCGCCGCGCTGGTGCGGCTGATGGACGGCGAGATCGGCTACCGCAGCGAAGCCGGCCGCGGCGCCGCGTTCTGGTTCACGTGCGCGGTCGGGCTCGCGCCGACGACGCTGCGCGAGATCACGGTGGCGCCGACGACGACCCGGCCGCACGCCGCGCCGCGCGTGCTGGTGGTCGAGGACCATGCGATCAACCTCATGCTGACCCGGACGATGCTCGAGGCGTTCGGCTGCACAGTGATCGGAGCGGCCGGCGGCGCCGAGGCGCTGAAGCGAATGCAGCATGAGCCGTTCGACCTCGTGTTCATGGACGTCAGCATGCCCGGCATGGACGGCATCGAGACCACGCGCGTGTGGCGCGCGCACGAGCAAAGCGGCGAGCAGCGCCTGCCGATCGTCGCGCTGACCGCCAACGCGATGGCGGGCGATCGCCAGGCCTGCCTGGCCGCCGGCATGGACGACTACCTGGCCAAGCCCGTCACGATCGACGCGTTGCGCCGGATGGTCGCGCGCCACGTGCCGGGCGTGTCGGCGTAGTGCGATGGAACAGGCGCGCACCGTCGCCGTGCGCGACGGTGCGATCGCCTATCGCGCGACCGCTGCGGCCGATGCGCGCGGCGCCATCGTGCTGCTGCACGGCCTGGCGAGCAACCTGTCGCGCTGGTCCGAATTCGTCGAGCGCACGACTCTGTCTCGACGCTGGCAACTGATCCGCGTCGACCTGCGCGGGCACGGCGGTTCGTCCGCCCGCGGCGCGCCCGGCCTCGAACGCTGGTGCGACGACCTGGCGGCGTTGCTCGACCAGGAGCGGCGCGACCGCGCAGTGCTCGTCGGCCACAGCCTGGGCGCGCAAGTCGCGCTGCATTTCGCCGCGCGCCACCCGGCGCGCACCGCGGCGCTGGCGCTGATCGATCCGGTGTTCCGCCAGGCGCTGCACGGGCGCTGGCGACTGCTGGCGCAGCTCGGCCCGGTGTTTCGGCTCGCGGCCCTGGTCGTGCGCGGGCTGAACGCGATCGGGCTCCGGCGCCGCGCGATCCCTGCGCTCGATCTGCGCACCCTCGACCAAGAGGCTCGCCGCGCGCTGCGCTCGCAGCGCGACACCGAGGCATTCGTGCGCCGCTACAGCTCGGTACGCGCCGATCTGCGCACCTTCCGCACCGCGCACTACCTGCAGGAACTGGTCGAGATGTTCCGGCCGCTGCCGGCGCCGGAATCGATCGGCGTGCCGGTGCTGGTGCTGCTGTCGGCCGCCGGCACGTTTGCCGATCCGCGCGAGTCGGCGGCGATCGCGCGCCGCTTTCCGCGCGTGCAACTCGTCACGATCGACTGCCAGCATTGGCCGCTGACCGAGCGTCCCGACGAGGTGCGCAACGCGATCGAAACGTGGTGCGAGTCGCTCGCGGTGGAGGCGGAGCTGTTTGCGCGGACAGCCGGCCCGCATTCGTGCAGGCCTTGAACTCGAGCGCGCCGCCGCACGGGTCGAGGAAGAACACCGTCACCCGGCCTCCGACCGCCCGAAAGGCGCGCCTTCGGCCGGCTGCGCCACGCATGTGCAGCGTGCATGACGGCCTTGCCCAAATGTCATTTGTCCGCCGCGGCCGATGCCGGTCTAATCGCGCTCACCGCGCCGCGGTCGGCGTGTGACAGGGGACGGTGTGACGGAAGGCAAGGCGCAGAAGTGGTGGCTGGTCACAGGGTTCGCGGCCGCGCTGCTGATGGTGACGATGGGCGCGCGGCAATCGCTTGGGCTGTTCGTGTCGCCGCTGAACACGAGCACGGGGCTCGGTATCGTGACGATCAGCTTCGCGATGGCGGTCGGCCAGTTCGTCTGGGGTGCGGTGCAGCCGGTCGCCGGCGCCGTCGCCGATCGCTACGGGCCCGGGCGCGTGCTGGCGGCGGGCCTGGTGATCCTGGCGCTGGGCAGCGCGCTGACGCCGCTGATGGCGACCGGCGCCGGACTGGTGTTCTCGATCGGACTGCTGTCGGCGATCGGCTCGGGCGCCGGCAGCTTCTCCGTGCTGATCGGCGCAGCCGCGCAGCGCGTGCCGCCCGAGCATCGCGGCACTGCTGCGGGCGTGATCAACGCCGGCGGATCGCTCGGCCAGTTCGTGTTCGCGCCGCTGCTGCAGAAGCTGATTTCGGCGTTCGGCTGGATGGGTGCGATGTGGTCGCTCGCGGTCATCACGCTGGCGGCGCTGCCGGTGGCGCGCGCGCTGCGGCGAGCGCCGGCGGCGCACGGCTCGGCGAAGCCTGCCGACGGCGGGCTGCGCCGGCAACTGCGCGTGGCGTTCGCCGACCGCAGCTATCTGCTTCTGCACGCGGGTTTCTTCACCTGCGGCTTTCACATCGCGTTCCTGGTCACGCACCTGCCGGGCGAGGTCGGCCTGTGCGGGCTGCCGGCCTCGGTGGCGAGCTGGTCGCTGGCGCTGATCGGGCTCGCCAACATCGCGGGGAGCCTTTTTGCCGGCTGGTGCGTGAACCGCTATCGCGGCAAGTTCGTGCTGGCGTGGATGTACGGTTCGCGCACCGTGCTCGTGCTGCTGTACCTGCTGGCGCCGAAGACCGAGTGGACGTTCTACCTGTTCGCGATCGGGCTGGGCTTCACGTGGCTCGCCACCGTGCCGCCGACCGCGGGCGTGGTCGCCAAGCTGTTCGGCGTGAGGTATCTCGCCACGCTGTTCGGCCTGACGCTGCTGTCGCACCAGATCGGCGGCTTCTTCGGCGCGTGGCTGGGCGGCATCGCGATCGCGCAGCAGGGCAGCTACCTGTGGATGTGGTACGCGGACGCGGTGCTCGCGGCGGCGGCGGCGCTGTGCAACCTGCCGATCCGCGAGGCAAAGGTGCAGCGCGCGGTGCAGCCGGCGTAGCCGCGGTCACACCATCGCCAGCGGCGTGCGCTGGCGCGGCGGCGGGAAGTGCCGGTCGATCCGCGCCAGTTCGTCGGCGCTCAATTCAATGATTGCCGCGGCGAAGTTCTGGCGCAGGTGCTCCGGCTTGACCGCCTTCGGAATCGCGATCACGCCGGGCTGCGACATCACCCACGCCAGCGCGATCTGCGCCGCCGTCGCGCCGTGCGCCTTGCCGATCGCGGCCAGCGGCGCGCTGCCCGCCAGCGCGCCTTCGTCGATCGGGCAATAGGCCATCGTCGGCACGCCGCGCTCGCGCTGCCACGGCAGCAGGTCGAATTCGATGCCGCGCCGCGACGCCGAGTAATAGACCTGGTTGGCGGCGCAGTGCGCGCCGCCTTCGACGGCCCACAGCTCGTTCATGTCGTCCAGGTCGAAGTTGCTGACGCCCCAGTAGCGGATCTTGCCGGCGCGCTTCAACTGCTCGAATGCATCGACCGTTTCCGCCAGCGGCACGGTGCCGCGCCAGTGCAGCAGGTACAGGTCGATCCGGTCGGTGCGCAGCCGCTTCAGGCTGCTCTCGCAGGCCGCGAGCGTGCCCTTGCGCGACGCGTTGTGCGGATAGACCTTGCTGACAAGGAACACGCGGTCGCGGCGGCCGGCGACCGCCTCGCCGATCACCTCCTCGGCGCCGCCCTCGCCGTACATCTCGGCCGTGTCGATCAGCCGATAGCCCAGGTCGAGCGCAAGGCGCACCGCGGCGATCTCCTGCGCGCGCGAGCGCGCGCTCGCGCCCATCTTCCAGGTGCCAAGCCCGAGCGCGGGGACCGCTTCGCCCGCGGGCAACGTCACCGATTTCATCGCCGGCTCTCCGTGTCCGTCGCTGCGCCGACGATACTCCGGCCGCCGCCGGCAGCGGCGCGGCCCCGGCGTCAATCGTCAAATGGGGGTTGATCTGCCGCCCAAGCCGGCGCATAAATGGCGGCAGCCGGGTCGCAGAATCCGGCGCCGCGAGCGGGCCGTATCGCAGGCATCACACAGGAACGGTGGAGGCAGGCATGGTTCACGTGATGGCGTGCATCGTCGACCGGCCCGATGCGGCCGATGCGTCGATCCGGTAGGAGCGGCCATGGAGCGCATCGACACGATGATCGACATCGCCCGGCCTCGGGGCGCCGTGTTCGAGTTCGTCACCAATGCCGCGCGGTGGAAGCGCTGGCATCCGGCGACGGTCGCGGTCAGCGGCGTTCCCAACCGCCCGCTCGGGCAGGGCGAGACGATCGACGAGCTGATCCACGCCGGCCCGCGCCGCTTTTCCGCGCGCTGGACCGTGGTCGAGTGCAAGCCGCCGCGGCGCTGGGTGATCGTGACCGATTCGCCGGACGGCGAAGCGAAGATCACCTACAAGCTGAACGAGCAAGAAGGCGTCTGCTACTTCGAGCGCGTCCTGGAGTACCGGTCCAAACGGCTGCCGTGGAAGTGGTTCGACGGCTCGCTGACGCGCCGCCTGCTGATCAGGCAGTCGGAGCAGGCGCTGCGCAACCTGAAGGGGGTGCTCGAATCGCGTCGCGAGGGGCCGACGACTCAAATCCGGCCGACCAGCCCGATGCTGTGAATCGCCGAGCGCCTGTTATCGTCGCGGCGCCGGCCGGGGGCTTACGGCCGGGACAAGATCCAACCCAAGGGAGAGAGACACGGTGAATCGATTCGAACGGGCAGGATTGTGGGCGGCACTCGCGCTGACGCTGGTGCTCAGCGCCTGCAGCGGCGATGACGGGGGCAATGGCGGAGGCAATGCGACGCCGCCGCAGCCGGGCCCGAACGCGACCTACGCGGCCGACATCCGCCGCACGTCATTCGGCATTCCGCACATCCTGGCGCGCGACGAGGCGAGCCTGGGCTTCGGCATCGGCTACGCGTATGCGCAGGACAACTTCTGCATCCTCGCCGACGAGATCGTGACGGTGAATGGCGAGCGCTCGAAGTACTTCGGTCCGACCGCGTCGAACATCTACCAGCGCAACAACCTGCGCATGGATTTCTACTTCAAGCTGATCAACGACGACGCCCAGGTCGACGCGCACTGGTCCAGGCAGAGTCCCGAGGTGCAGGCGCTGTACACGGGCTACGTGGCCGGTTACAACAAGTTCCTGCGTGTGACCGGGGTGGCGAACCTGCCGGGCGATTGCAAGGGGCAGCCGTGGGTGCGCCCGATCACCACGCGCGACATGACGCGGCTGGCGCGCCGGCTGTCGGTGGAGGCCAGCGGGATCAATTTCCTCGATGCGCTGTTCGCCGCCCAGCCGCCGGCCACCACCGTCGCCGCGCGCGCGCGGCGCCCGTCGCTGACGAAGATGGCGCGCGCCACGCTGGCCGCGCAGGACGGCCCGCTGTCGAAGGCGTACTGGGACCAGGTGCGCGAACGAATCGGCAGCAACGCGGTGGCGCTGGGGTCGGAGGCCACCGACAGCGGCCGCGGCATGCTGCTCGGCAACCCGCACTTCCCGTGGTTCGGCATCCTGCGCTTCTATCAGATGCACCTGACGATCCCGGGCCGAATGAACGTGATGGGCGGCGCGCTGAACGGTTTTCCGGGAATCAACATCGGCTTCAACGACAACTTCGCTTGGAGCCACACGGTCAACACCTCGGTGCACTACACGCTGTACGTGCTGACGCTCGATCCGACCGACCCGACGCGCTACATCTACGACGGCCAGTCGGTGCCGATGACGCGCAAGACGCTGACCGTCGATGTCAAGCAGGCCGACGGCTCGGTCGTGCCGCAGACGCGCACCTACTACAGTTCGTCGCACGGACCGATCCTCGTGGTGCCGGGGCAGCTGACGTGGACCGCCGCGAACGCCTTCGCGCTGCGCGACGCGAATCTGGAAAACTGGCGCCTCGCCGAGCAGTGGTACCGGATGAACCGCGCCGCCAATCTGGACGAATTCAAGTCGGCGATCAAGGGCGTGCTCGGCATCCCGTGGGTCAACACGGTCGCGGTCGACCGGCAGGGCAACGGCTACTACGCCAGCATCACGGTGACGCCGAACGTGCCGGCGGCGATGGAGGCCGCGTGCGTGCCGGCGCCGTTCAAGCCGCTGATCGCGGCGTCGAACATGTATGTGCTGGCGGGCTCGACCGCGGCGTGCGAATGGGCGGTCGATCCGTCCACGCCGCAGCCGGGCATCTTTGCCGCGGGCAGCCTGCCGGAGCTCACTCGGCGCGACTTCCTCGCGAACTCGAACGACAGCGCGTGGCTGGCCAACCCCGCGGCGCCGCTGACCGGCTTTCCGAACATCGTCAGCAAGGACAGCTACCCGCAGAACGGGCGCACGCGCATCGGCATCCTGCAGGTGCAGGCGCGGCTGGCCGGCACCGACGGCCGGCCCGGCAACAAGTTCACGCTGCCGCTGCTGCAGGAGACCGCGCTGTCGGACCGGATGTACTTCGCCGAGATCATGCTGCCCGATGCGCTCGTCGCGATGTGCAGCGGCAACCTGTCGCACACGGTCGACGGGCAGACGGTCGACCTGACCCGGGCGTGCAACGTGCTGACGCAATGGGACCGCAAGGCGGAACTGACCAGCGTCGGCGTGCCGCTGTTCGAGGCATGGTGGAGCCAGATCGGCAAGAGCGCGTTCGGCTACGCGGTGCCGTTCTCCGCGAGCGATCCGGTCAACACACCGCGCGGCATCCCGCAAGGAAGCGCTGCGGTCACTTCGGCACTGCGCGACGCGCTGGCGCGCTCGGTGCTGCAGTTGAACGCCGCCGGCATCGCGTTCGACAAGCCCTGGGGCTCGGTGCAACTGGCGGCGAAGAACATCCCGATTCCGATCCACGGCGGCAGCCATCGCGCCGGCGACTGGGGCACCGGCATCTACAACGCGATCATCAGCGCGCCGGTGCCGCAGTTGCCCGGCGCGCGCATCGTCAACTACGGCACCAGCTACATCCAGACGGTGACCTGGGACGACGGCGGGCCGGTGGCCGACGCGTTCCTGACCTACTCGAACTCGAGCAACCCGGCGTCGCTGAACTACGCCGACCAGACACTGCGGTTCTCAAGCAAGCAGTGGATCCGGCAGGCATTCAGCGAGGGCGCGATCAGCGGCGATCCGGCCTACACCGTCATCACCGTCACGGAGTGACGGGGCCGGGCTGCGGCGCTACCCCCGGTAGCGCCGCAGCCCGTCCAGATCCTCGATCAGGATCGCGCCGTATTCGACGCGGATCAGCTTCGCCTGCTCCAGTGCGTGCAGCGCCTGGTTGACGCGCTGGCGCGAGATCCCGGCCAGGTACCCGATCTCCTCCTGCGACACCTCGAGCTTGTTGCCGATGCCGGGATAAAGGATCGGGTTGAACAGCGCCGCCACGCACAGCGCGACGCGAGCGTCGGGGCCGTGCAGCCGCTGCGCCTCCAGCATGCCGATGAACTGGCCCAGCCGCTCGTTCAGTTGTACCAGCAGGAAACGGTTGAACGGGATGCTGGTGTTCAAGAGCCACTCGAACGTGCGGCGCGGCACGCGCGCGATGCGCGACTCGCGCAGCGCGACGACGTCGTAGCGGCGCGGCTCGGTCTTCAACAGGCTGCCCTCGCCGAACCAGCCGCCGGCCGGGATGCCGGTGAAGGTCGAGGTCTTGCCGTCCGGCGCGGTGATCATCATCTTGACCAGCCCGTCGAGCACGCCGAGCCAGGCGTCCACCGGCTCGCCGCGCCGGCACACGTAGCCCTCCGGCGCAACGGTCAACTCGCTCGACTCGGCCACCACGCGCGCGCGCTGCTCGGGCGTCAGCAGCGTGCCCCAGCGCGTCGCCGCCAGATATTCGTCAAGGGATTCCCTATGCACGGCCCGATTGTCGCCCGGATGACAGCGTGGCACGACCTGGCTGGATACCGTCTACCTCGCTTTCCGCCGGCGCCGGTGCTACCTTTCGCCGGCGCCGGATTCCGAAGACCGCGTCCGAACGCGGCGCGACCCGAGGGCAGACAGGAGACACAGGGCATGGCCGCGCCATCCGCTGCAACGCCGGACACCTTTCCGAAGCTGCTGCTGCAGCACGCCTATCTGCGCGCCGGGCACCCGGCGCTGCGCGAGAAGGACCTGGGCATCTGGCAGACCTGGACCTGGTCGCAGGTTGCCGACGAGGTGAAGAAGCTCGCCGCCGGCCTGCACGTGCAGGGTTTCCGGCGCGGACAGCATCTGGCGATCGTCGGCGAGAACCGGCCGCGGTTGTATTTCGCGATGATGGCGGCGCAATGCCTGGGCGGGATCCCGGTGCCGCTGTACCAGGACGCGATCGCCGCGGAAATGGTGTACGTGTTCGACAACGCGGAGATCGCGTTCGCGATCGTCGAGGATCAGGAGCAGGTCGACAAGATGCTCGAGGTGCGCGAGCGGCATCCGCGGCTCGAGCACATCTACTACGACGACCCGCGCGGGCTGCGCCATTACACGCAACCGGGGTTGCTGCCATACGACGAGCTGGTCCGCCTCGGCGCCGGGCTGCTGTCGGTGCAGCCGAAGTTCGTCGACGAGGAGATCGAGAAGGGCTCGCCGGACGACACCGCGGCGCTCTTCTACACCTCGGGCACGACCGGCAAGCCCAAGGGGGTGGTGCAGACCCATCGCGCGCTGATCGATCGCGCGCGCGCGTGCACGGACATGGAGGGGTTGACCGCGTACGAGGACGTGCTGGCATACCTGCCGATGGCGTGGATCGGCCAGAACATCTTCTCGTATGCGCAGGCGCTGGTCACCGGCTACACGGTGAATTGCCCCGAGTCGCCGTCGACCGTCACGACCGACCTGCGCGAGGTCGGGCCGACCTACTACTTCGCCCCGCCGCGCGTGTTCGAGGGCCTGCTGACGCAGGTGATGATCCGGATGGAGGACGCCGGCCGGCTGAAGCGGGCCTTGTTCCATTACTTCATGGGCGTGGCCAAGCGTGTCGGCGGCAAGATCCTCGACAAGCAACCGGTCGGCCTGGTCGATCGCATCCTCTATGCGCTCGGCGAAGTACTGGTGTACGGGCCGCTGCGCAACGTGCTCGGCATGAGCCGCATCAAGGTCGCGTACACCGCGGGCGAGGCGATCGGGCCGGACCTGTTCACCTTCTACCGCTCGATCGGCATCAACCTGAAGCAGCTGTACGGATCGACCGAGACCGCGGTATTCGTCTGCGTGCAGCCGAACGGGCAGGTGAAACCCGACACCGTCGGCCCGCCGGTACCCGGCGTCGAACTGAAGGTCAAGGACAACGGCGAGATCCTGCTGAAGAGTCCCGGCCTGCTGAAGGAGTACTACAAGAATCCCGAGGCCACACGCGAGGTGCTCGATGCCGACGGCTGGTACCACACCGGCGACGCCGGTTATCTGGACGCCGACGGTCACTTGAAGATCATCGACCGCGCGCACGACGTGGGGCGGCTTGCCGACGGCACGCTGTTCGCGCCCAAGTACATCGAGAACAAGCTGAAGTTCTTCCAGTACGTCAAGGAGGCGGTCGCGTTCGGCCACGAGCGCGCACAGGTGACGGCCTTCATCAACATCGACTTCGAGGCGGTCGGCAACTGGGCCGAGCGGCGCGGTCTGCCGTATGCCGGCTACATCGATCTGGCGGGCAAGCCCGAGGTGTACGACCTCGTCGCCGAGTGCGTCGAGAAGGTCAACGCGGATCTGGCCGCCGATCCGAAGCTCGCAAACTCGCAGATCCACCGCTTCCTGATCCTGCACAAGGAGCTCGATCCCGACGACGACGAGCTGACGCGCACGCGCAAGGTGCGGCGCCGGTTCATCCAGGACAAGTACGCGGTGCTGGTCGACGCCCTGTATGCGGGCAAGCGCGAGCAGTTCATCGAGACGCAGGTGAAGTTCGAGGACGGCCGCACCGGAACGATCAGCGCGACGCTGAAGATCCGCGATGCGAAGGTTTTCACGCCGGTGGCGAAGGCGGCGTGATAGGGGTGAAACCGTTGTTCGTTGTCCGTTGCTCGTTGTCCGCACGGGACTCCTCCGCCGTGGCGCAACGAACAACGAGCAACGAGCAACGAGCAACGAGCAAAGAACAGCGATGTTCATGACGTCCAGGAACTGGCTCGCCGTGCTGTGCCTGGTGCTCGGCATCGTCGCCGCGGCCTACGGTCTCACGCATGGCCTGTGGTGGCTGGCGCTGATCGGGCTGGCGCTGGTGCTGGCGTTTTGGTACCTGGTGTGGCAGTCGCTGGCGGGCGCGCACAAGCCGATGGGCGCGGAAGGGCGGATCAAACCGGCGGCGAACGCGGCGTGGAACCTGAAGGATCAACCCGCGCCCGGCGCGGAGAAGAACAAAGAGTGAGCGCATGGCGGAACGGCACATCGGCGATGTGATCCTGAAGGTCGAGGGGATCACGCTGTCGTTCGGCGGCGTCAAGGCGCTGACCGACGTCTCGTTCGACGTGCGCGAGCACGAGGTGCGCGCGATCATCGGGCCGAACGGCGCCGGCAAGAGTTCGATGCTCAACTGCATCAACGGCGTCTATTCGCCGCAGAGCGGCCGCATCACCTTGCGCGGCCAGACCTTCGCGCAGATGAGCCCCCACCGCGCGGCGGAGATGGGAATTGCGCGCACGTTCCAGTCGCTGGCCCTGTTCAAGGGCATGACCGTTCTAGACAACATCATGACCGGACGCAACCTCAAGATGAAGAGCAACCTGCTGCTGCAGGGGCTGCGCCTCGGACCGGCGCTGAACGAGGAACTGCGACATCGCGAGTTCGTCGAGCACATCATCGACTTCCTGGAGATCCAGGCGTTTCGCAAGACCCCGGTCGGCCGGCTGCCTTACGGGCTGCAGAAGCGGGTCGACCTCGGCCGCGCGCTGGCGATGGAGCCGACGCTGCTGCTGCTCGACGAGCCGATGGCGGGCATGAACACCGAGGAGAAGCAGGACATGTGCCGCTTCATCCTCGACGTGAACGATGAATTCGGCACCACGATCGTGTTGATCGAGCACGACATGGGCGTGGTGATGGATCTGTCCGATCGCGTGGTGGTGCTCGACTACGGCAAGAAGATCGGCGACGGCACGCCGGACGAGGTCCGATCGAACCAGAACGTCATCGATGCCTATCTGGGTGTGGCGCACTAAAGGACCGTGATGATGGGCAACCTGCAACGCAACTGGCCGGTCATCGTGCTGATCGTTGCCGTGCTGATCGGCATGGCGTTGCCGCTGCTGCTCGGCCTGTCCGCGCCGGGCTTCTACATCGAGGTGCTTCTCGGCGGGCTGATGTCGGGCGTCCTTTATTCGCTGGTGGCGCTCGGCTTCGTGCTGATCTTCAAGGCCTCCGGCGTGTTCAACTTCGCGCAGGGCGCGATGGTGCTGTTCGCGGCACTGGCGATGGCACGTCTGGCGGAGTGGATTCCGCAGTACCTCGGCATTGACAGCCGGCTCGTCGCGAACATCATCGCGTTCACGCTGGCCCTGGGGATCATGATCGTGTTCGCCTGGCTGGTGGAGCGGCTCGTGCTGCGCCATCTGGTCAACCAGGAAGCCGTCGTGCTGCTGATGGCCACGCTCGGCGTGACCTATTTCATCGACGGCTTCGGGCAGACGATCTGGGGCAGCGAGATCTACGAGATCAATCTCGGCCTGCCGAAGACGCCGACGATGATCCTGGACGGCATTTTCCAAGGCGGCATCCTGATCAACCAGGAGGACCTGGTCGCGGCGCTGATCGCCGCGCTGCTGGTGCTGGCGCTCGCGGCGTTCTTCCAGAAGACCGCGACCGGACGGGCGCTGCGCGCGGTGGCGGACGATCACCAGGCCGCGCAGTCGATCGGCATTCCGCTGAACAAGATCTGGGTCATCGTGTGGGCGGTCGCCGGGTTTGTCGCGCTGGTGGCGGGAATGATCTGGGGCTCGAAGCTCGGCGTGCAGTTCTCGCTGTCGCAGGTCGCATTGAAGGCGCTGCCAGTCGTGATCCTCGGCGGGTTGACCTCGGTGCCGGGCGCGATCCTCGGCGGGCTGATCATCGGCGTCGGCGAGAAGTTCGCCGAGGTCTTCCTCGGACCCGAACTGGTGAAGGCGTTCGATCTGGCCGGCGGCGGCATCGAAAACTGGTTCGCGTACATGCTCGCGCTCGCGTTCCTGCTGGTGAGGCCGGAGGGGTTGTTTGGAGAGAAGCATATCGATCGCGTTTAGCCGGTGATCCGTGATCCGTGATCTGTGATCCGTTGGGGTCGCAGCGCGCGGGAATCGGATCACGGATCACGGATCACGGGTCACGATGCTGTACAGAGAAAACGGCCAATTCAAGACGACCTACAAGTCGGACCAGCAGCTGCTGCCGATCGTGCAGGACCGCTGGTTCATCTGGTCGCTGGTCGCGCTCGCGTTTCTTGTGCTGCCGCTCGTCGCCAGCGACTACCTGTTCCGCGCGCTGATCGTGCCGTTCCTGATCCTGACCATCGCCGCGATCGGGCTGAACATCCTGGTCGGCTACTGCGGGCAGATCTCGCTCGGCACCGCGGCCTTCATGGCGGTGGGCGCCTACGCGGCGTACAACCTCGTGATCCGCGTGCCAGCGATGAATTTCCTCGTCGTGCTGGTGCTCGCGGGACTGGTCGCTGCGCTGGTGGGCATCGTGTTCGGCGTGCCGAGCCTGCGCATCAAGGGG
The DNA here is from genome assembly GCA_029778535.1 of Pseudomonadota bacterium. Lineage (GTDB taxonomy): Bacteria > Pseudomonadota > Gammaproteobacteria > Burkholderiales > Burkholderiaceae_F > JAKOQB01. The sequence continues at coordinate 48,608 of JAKOQB010000187.1, forward strand.
CTGTATCTGGCGGTGGCGACGCTGGCGGCGCAGTTCTTCATCGACTGGATGTTCGCGCGCGTCAAGTGGTTCACCAACTACTCGCCGTCGGGGTCGGTGTCGCCGGCGCCGGTGAACGTCTTCGGTTGGACCATCGAACGGCCGGTCGACAAGTACTGGTTCGTGCTCGGCGTGCTGGTGGTGATGACGCTGCTGGCCAAGAACCTCGTGCGCTCGCACGTCGGCCGCTCCTGGATGGCGATTCGCGACATGGACGTCGCCGCGGAGGTCATCGGCATCCGGCCGCTCCATGCGAAGCTGTCGGCGTTCGCGGTGAGTTCCTTCTTCGCCGGCGTGGCCGGTGCGCTGTGGGGCTTCGTGCACCTCGGTGCGTGGGAGCCGCTGGCCTTCAACCTCAATCTGAGTTTCAACCTGCTGTTCATGATCATCATCGGCGGCATGGGTTCGATCCTCGGCAGCTATTTCGGCGCCGCATTCATCGTCGTGCTGCCGCTGCTGCTGAACCAGTTGCCGGGCTGGCTGGGGATCGACCTGTCGACCGCGCTGTTGTCGCATCTGGAGTTGATGATCTTCGGATCGCTGATCGTGTTCTTCCTGATTGTCGAGCCGCACGGTCTGGCGCGACTATGGGCGATCGGCAAGGAGAAACTGCGGCTGTGGCCGTTCCCGCATTGATTTTCTGGGCGCTCGGGCGCGCCGACCCCGGGCAATGACTTTCGAAAGGAGACAGGCAACATGAGACTCACGACACTGAAGACCTTTGCGGTTGCGGTGGGCGTCGTCGCGGCACTCGGGTGCGGCACGGCATTCGCTCAGGGCAAGGCACCGCCGAAGGCGCCGGCCAAGGCCGCGGCAGGCGGCGGCGAGCAGTTCTTTCCGATGCTCGTCTACCGCACCGGCGCCTACGCGCCGAACGGCGTTCCGTTCGCCAACGGCTATGCGGACTATCTGAAGCTGGTCAACGCGCGCGACGGCGGCATCAATGGCGTCAAGATCACGTTCGAGGAATGCGAGACCGGCTACGCGACCGACCGCGGCGTCGAGTGCTACGAGCGACTGAAAGGCAAGGGTCCGACCGGCGCGACCGTGTTCCAGCCGCTGTCGACCGGCATCACCTACGCGCTGACTGACAAGACCGCGACCGACAAGATCCCGCTGATCACCGCCGGCTACGGCCGCGCGGACTCGGTCGACGGCGAGGCGTTCCCGTACAACTTCCCGCTGATGGGCACGTACTGGGACGCCGCCGACATCCTGGTGCAGCACGTCGGGAAGCTCAACGGCGGGCTCGACAAGCTCAAGGGCAAGAAGATCGCGCTCGTGTATCACGACTCGCCGTACGGCAAGGAGCCGATCGCGCTGCTGCAGGAGCGCGCCAAGATGCACGGCTTCGAGCTGCTGCTGCTGCCGGTCACGCACCCGGGCGTCGAGCAGAAGGCGACCTGGCTGCAGATCCGCCAGCAGCGGCCCGACTATGTGTTCCTGTGGGGCTGGGGCGTGATGAACTCGACCGCGATCAAGGAAGCGGTCGCGACCGGCTATCCGCGCGACAAGATGTTCGGCGTGTGGTGGGCGGCGGCCGAACCCGACGTGCTGCCGGTCGGCGCCGATGCCAAGGGCTATCACGGGCTGGCGCTGCAGCACGGCGCGGGGATTTCCAAGGTGCAGCAGGACATCCTGAAGTTCGTGCACGACAAGGGCCAGGGCACCGGCCCGAAGGAAGAAGTCGGTTCCGTCCTTTACAACCGCGGCATGATCAGCGCGATGCTCGGCGTCGAGGCGGTGCGCCGTGCGCAGGAGATCTACGGCAAGAAGCCGATGAACCACGAGCAAGTGCGCTGGGGACTGGAGAACCTGAACCTCGACCAGAAGCGTCTTGACGCGCTCGGCTTCGCGGGCGTGATGCGCCCGATCTCGACCAGCTGCCGCGAGCACGCCGGCGCGCATTACGCGCGCATCCAGACCTGGGACGGCGCGAAGTGGAATTTCTCGTCCGACTGGTACGAGGCCGACCAGCAGATCATCCGGCCGATGATCCAGCGGTCGGCGGCAGCCTATCTGGCGGAGAAGAAACTCCCCCGCCGCGACTGCGCCAAGGAACTGGCGGCCGGCAAGGCTGGCTGACAGAGACCGCCCGCGCCGCCGGCGCGGGCGGCTTTGGCGATGCGGCGCGATCGCCGCATCGCCAAAGCCGGCAACCGAACCGAGGCACACCGTGTCGTCTCCGCTGCTGACCGTCAACGGCATCGAGGTCATCTACAACCACGTGATCCTCGTGTTGAAGGGCGTGTCGCTGAACGTGCCCGAGGGCGGCATCGTCGCGCTGCTCGGCGCCAACGGCGCGGGCAAGACGACGACGCTGCGCGCGGTGTCGAACCTGCTGCGCGCGGAGCGCGGCGAGGTCACCAAGGGCTCGATCGAATACAAGGGCGAAAAGATCCACGGCCTGACCGCGTATGACCTAGTCAAGCGCGGCGTGGTGCAGGTGATGGAGGGAAGGCGCTGCTTTGCCCACCTGACGGTGGAGGACAACCTGCTCACCGGCGCATATACCAGCGGAGTTTCGCGCGGCGAGGTCGCCGCGCGGCTCGACATGGTCTACACGTACTTCCCGCGCCTGAAGGCACGGCGCGCCAGCCAATCGGGCTACACATCCGGCGGGGAGCAGCAGATGACCGCGATCGGCCGCGCGCTGATGGCCAAGCCGCAGATGATCCTGCTCGACGAGCCGTCGATGGGACTGGCGCCGCAGGTGGTGGAGGAGATCTTCGGCATCGTGCACGACCTGAACGACAAGGAGAAGGTGTCGTTCCTGCTCGCCGAGCAGAACACCAACATCGCGCTGCGCTACGCGCACTACGGCTACATCCTGGAAAACGGTCGCGTGGTGATGGACGGGGCCGCGCCCGAGTTGTCGGAGAACGAGGACGTGAAGGAGTTCTACCTCGGCATCTCGAAGGAGGGCCGCAGGAGCTTCCGCGACGCGAAGTTCTATCGCCGCCGCAAGCGGTGGCTGGCCTGATGGCACGCCTGCTACCGGCGCTGTGGATCGCCGCCGCGCTGGCGGGTTGCAGCGGGCGGCCGGATTCGACGCCGCTGCCGACGCAACAGACGACGATCGACCCGGTGCTCAAGAAGCTCGATGCCGCCGAGCAGATGGAACAGAAGCGGCGCGAACAGATGGAAGACGCCGCCAAATGAAAATCGACCACTTCGATGCGCGCGAGACGCAGGACCCCGCCGCGCGCGAGCGCGATCTGGCGGCGCGCCTGCCCGCGCTGGTCGAGGCGGCACTCGCCGCGCCGGGCTGGCGCGCGCATCTGGGCGAGATCGACCCGCGCAGGATCGATTCGCGCGCGGCGCTGGCGCGACTGCCCGTGCTGCGCAAGGGGGACCTGATCGAGCTGCAGAAACGGCTACCGCCCTTCGGCGGCTTTGTCGCGGGGCCGATGGCGGCATTCGGACGGTTGTTCACATCGCCCGGACCGATTTTCGAACCCGAGGGCCGGCACGACGACGCGTGGCGCGCCGCGCGCGGTCTGTTTGCGGCCGGATTTCGCCGCGGCGACATCGTGCTCAACACGTTCTCGTATCACATGACGCCGGGCGGATTCATCCTCGACAGCGGCGCGCGGGCGATCGGCTGCGCGGTGATCCCCGCCGGTCCGGGCAACACCGATCAGCAGCTTGAAGTAATCGCCCACCTGCGGCCGAACGCCTATGTCGGAACGCCCGACTTCCTGAAGATCCTGCTCGACTTCACCGTGGCGGTCGGCAGGCCGGCCGCATCCATCGTCAAGGCCGTCGTTTCGGGCGCCGCCTTCCCGCCGACGCTGCAAGGCGAGATCAGGGCGCGCGGGATCGATGCGTATCAGATCTACGCGACCGCCGACGTCGGCTGCATCGCCTTCGAGACCCCCGCGCGCGCCGGCATGGTCGTCAACGAGGACGTGCTGGTCGAGATCGTCCGGCCCGGCACCGGCGAGCCGGTCCGCGAGGGTGAGGTCGGTGAGATCGTCGTCACGTCGTTCGACCACGACCATCCGTGGATCCGGCTTGCGCTTGGCGACCTGTCCGCCGTACTGCCCGGCGAATCGCCGTGCGGCCGCACCAACATGCGGATCAAGGGCTGGATGGGCCGGGCCGACCAGACGACCAAGGTCAAGGGCATGTTCGTCCGGCCCGAGCAGATCGCGGCCGTGGCGCGCCGCCATCCGGAACTGGGCCGACTGCGGCTCGTCGTCGGCCGCGCGGGCGAGGTGGACACGATGACGCTGCGTGCCGAAAGCGGGTCGCGCGATCCCGCGCTGGCGGGCGCCGTCGCCGAATCGCTGCGCGCGCTGACCAAGCTGGGCGGCGCGGTCGAGCTGGTCGTGCCGGGATCGCTGCCGAACGACGGCAAGGTCATCGAGGACGCCCGCCCGGCGTAGCGGCGCAAGAAAAAAGCCGCGCTCAGCGCGGCTTTCCGCCTGCGGCCGTCGCTTTTCTTATGGGTATCCGGAATCCCGTGTGGGAAGGCGACAACCAGGGACGTGGTCTTCTTGACCAGTCCGGTGTTGAATCTCAGTCGAAGTGGCCTTCTTCCAGCAGTCGGCAGAGTGTTGGAATGTGCGGGCCGTACTCGACCTTGCGTTCCTCGATCACCTCTTGAAGCACGGGCCGCTTCTTCGGCCCCGCGCCGGCGAGGAACTCCGCTGTGAAGCCTCCTGAGCCCCCGCCCACAACCGGCTTGCGCGACTTCGTTCTGACCACGCCAGAGGTCGGCTTGCGCGCCTCCTGATCGAACAGGAGCCGAGCCCTGATCACATCGAAGCTGTAGCCGCGTCCCATGCGGTTCACGTCCTTGGCCAGTCGGTTGACGCTTTCAGTATAGGCATTGGTCACCGGATAGTCGTAGATGTTGAAGATCTCCTGCCACCAACTGTTGAGCGCGCCGGCCGTCTCGCGGAACTCGGTGGCGATGAGCGGGCTCAGCCGCGTCAACCAAGTTCGCGCCTCTGCTTCTGCCGCCTTGCGATTGGGCTGGTCGTAGATGGCATAGAAGCCTTCCTTCGCCTCGTGAGCCAAGGCCAGCGCAGGGTAGAGCTTTGACCAGGCCTGGAGCTTCTCCTTCTCCTCGTCGGTCAGCTCATGCAGCCGCTTGAGCAGCACGAAGCGCTCGTTCTTCATCTTGATCCGTGTCTTCGGCTCAAGCTCTCGGCGGATGCGCTTGCGGATGCGCTCGATCGCATCGTTGGCCATTCGAACGACGTGGAACTTGTCCACCACCACCGGCCGTCCGGGCAACTGTGCAGCGACCACCTGCCGGTAGACGCTCCACATGTCCATCGTCACGACCTCGATGTTCTTCTTGTCGCGGAGGTCCTTGAAGTAGGCCAGAAGCTCGACCTTGCGCCTCGTCTTGAGGAGATCGAAGACCGAGTTCTTCTCGATGTTGGTCAGCATGCATCGGTACTCACCGACGATCTTCAGCTCGTCGATGCCCAGCACCCGCGGCACCTCGTACACAACGGTCTGCTGCGTGCGTGCCGTGTAGTCATCGAACACGTGGCGGATCGTCTTGTCGTCGACGCCGACCTCTCGCGAGACCTCGGCGAACGTGCTCTGGATGCAGCGCTGCTCTATGTAGGACACCAGGCGACTCGTCATCTGACGCTTGCCGTCCATCGAGGGCAGTGAGTCCAGCAAAGTCTTGCCACATGCCGTGCATCTGAAGCGCTTGCGCTCGAAGCTGAGTTCCACCCGCTTGCCGTGCATCGGCGTGTCCATGAAGGACTGCAGCTTCGTCCCGTGTCGATGCAACGCCTCACTGCCGCAGTTGGGGCAGGCAGTCGGCTCAACGCCCCCGACAGCCGAGATCACGTAGTGGCTCTCGTGCTGCTGTACGCCCATCGCACGAACGTGCGGCAGGTTCAGGATGTCGTGAGGCGCGTTCAAGGCGCTGGCGCCGCGCCGGACGCCTTCTCTCGCAGGCCCTCCCACAGCTTCCCAGCACCGAGCAGTACGTCCTTCATATCTGCGCGTAGCTTCTCGGACTCCAGCGCCTGCTTGCTCATCGCCGTGTGGGCCGTCAGCGCGTCCATCACCGCGCCGAGGATCTCGTTCGCCAGGTCGGGGGAAGCTGCGAACTGTTCCTTGGTGTTGTTAGCCGCCTGCTCCTGGAGCTTCTCAGACTCCATGAGCTTTCCCTTGATGACGTCGTTGACGTAGACCAGCTTATCTCCAGGGGTGAGGTCGCCCTCGAAAAGATCGTTCACCTTGGCGATCAGGTCGGCCAGCGCCACCTTGGTCTTGTCCTGTACCTGGCCGCCGCCTGTGTCGGTGGTCGGATCGATCTTCACCGCATCTCCTGAGCCCAGGTTCAGCGTCGGATCGCCCATGCTCTTGATGGTGTACGCCGTGAGCTTCAGTGCCGACAGGTCCACCCCATCGCGCTCGCGCCCGTACGTCAGCAGCGGGTGCAGCAGCCGGAAGAAGATGGAGCGCTTCTCGATGTCGGTGTTGCCGTAGTCGAAGATCTGCGACAGGAAGCCGTACAGGCGGACATAGGCGGCGATGTCGTTCTTGAAGAGGATCAGCGAGTCCATCGTGTCCTTCGCTGCCTTGGCCTTCTTGGCGTCGTCGCCGGCTGCCTGCAACGCCTTCTTCGCCTGCGCAAACGCCGTCAGCATCCGATTGGCCACGGGCAACAAGGCTGCATCAAGCTCCGAGGTCTTCGCCTTCTTGCCCTTGATGGCCACGTTCACCACGCGGTCCACTTCATAGGTGTCGTACAGCGCCTGACCGTCGAGCTTGGCCTTCAGCTCGTGCACCAGGTAAGGATCGGTCACGCCCGACAGTTCTGCGGTCTCGTAGTAGGGCTTGAACGAGGCCAGGATGTCGGCTGGCTCGTTCACGAAGTCGACCACGTATGTCTGGTCCTTGCCCGGGTAGCAGCGGTTCAGGCGAGACAGCGTCTGGACGGCCTGGATGCCGGCCAGCCGCTTGTCCACGTACATCGCGCACAGCAAGGGCTCGTCAAAGCCCGTCTGGAACTTGTTGGCGACCAGCAGCAGCTGGTAGTCGCCGCTCTTGAAGGCCTCTCGGATGCCTTGACCTCCGAGCTTCGGGTTCAAGTCCTTGCTGTTCTCGGTGAACGGATCGGGGCCGCTTTCAGGGTCGATCACCTCGCCGGAGAAGGCCACCAGCGCTTCGATCTTGTAGCCGTTGTCGGCGATGTACTTGCGCGTCGCCTTCTGCCAGCGCACCGCTTCCCTGCGGCTGGCGGTGACAACCATCGCCTTGGCCTGACCATCGAGAAGCCCGGCGACGTGCTTGCGGAAGTGCTCGATCACGACCTGGACTCGCTGCGCGATGTTGTACTCGTGCAGTCGAACCCAACCCATGATCCCTTTCATGGCCTCCGACTTGTCGACCTCCTTTGAGTCGATGGCTTTGCCGTGGTGTGCCAATGAGAACGCCACCTTGTAGGGCGTATAGGTCTTCAGCACGTCGAGGATGAACCCCTCCTCGATGGCCTGACGCATCGAGTAGACGTGGAAGGGCTCCGGGATGTTGTCGGCGGCCGGCGGGCGCTTCGGGTCAGGCCGGGTGCCGAACAGCTGGATGGTCTTCTCCTTCGGCGTGGCGGTGAACGCAACGTAGGTGATGCCCGCGTCCTCTGCGCGCGCCTTGGCTGCCATCTGTGCTGCCAGGATGTCCTCAGCCGTGACGTCGCCGCCATCCTGCATGTCGGCCAGGTCGGCTGCGCTGAGAACCAGCTTTAGCTTGGCTGCCGTCTCGTTGGTCTGTGACGAGTGCGCCTCGTCGGCGATCACCGCGAAGCGCTTGCCCTTGCTGGCTGCCAGCTTGCGCACCTCTTCCAATGCGAATGGAAAGGTCTGGATCGTGCACACCACGATCTTCTTGCCGGCTGCCAGCGCCTCTGCCAGTTCCTTGCTCTTGCTGGCACCCTCGCCGGTGACCACGGCCACGACTCCCTGCGTGCGCTCGAAGGCCATGATCGCTTCGCGCAGCTGATCGTCCAGCACCGTGCGATCGGAGATCACGATCACGGTGTCGAAGACCTTCTGGTCCTTGGCGTCGTGAAGGTCGGCCAAGAAGTGCGCCGTCCAGGCGATCGAGTTGGTCTTGCCTGATCCTGCCGAGTGCTGCACCAGGTACTTGCCGCCGGGGCCCTCCGCAGTGACCGCCGCCACCAGCTTGCGGGTGACGGCGAGCTGGTGGTAGCGCGGGAAGATCCAGCTGACCAACTGCTTCTTGGCGTTCTTCACCGGGACCAAGTAGCGGCCGAGGATCTGCAGGAAGCTGTCGCGCTGCCACACCTGGCGCCACAGGTAGTCGGTTGCGATGCCTGCCTTGGGCGGGTTACCGGCACCGCCGGCATTGCCCTGGTTGAAGGGCAGGAACGTGGTGTCGAGACCCGCCAGACGCGTGGCCATCGCAGCCTCGGTGTTGCTCACGGCGAAGTGCACCAGCGCACCACCTGGGAACGCCAGCAGAGGCTCGGGCGCGTTCTTCGGCTTGAAGACCGGCTCGCGGTCGGTCTTGTACTGGTAGATGGCGTCCTGCACGCTCTGCGTGTAGTGGCTCTTCAGCTCGCACGTGGCCACCGGTATGCCGTTGAGGAACAGCACTAGGTCGATGCTGTTCTCGTGGTGGATCGAGTAGCGCACTTGGCGCACTACCCGTAGCCGGTTGGCAGCGTACTTCGCCTGCAGATCGGCGTTCATGCCCAAAGCCGGCTTGAACTGGCACATGGCGATTGGATGCTTCAGGCCGATCATGTCGAAGCCCAGACGAAGCACTGACAGCGTGCCCTGGGCGTCGAGCGCCTTTCTGAGGCGCTCTGCGACGACCTTAGGCGCGGAGGCCCCATGGCTCTTCTCCACCGTCGCCCAGGTCTTAGGCTGGCTGACTTTGATCCAGTCCACCACGTCGTCCACGAACAGCGCTTGAGCGCGGTCGTAGCGCGCACTGTCCCCGGCGTCGTGGAGCCAGCCAGCGGCGGCGAGGTCGGCGCAGATCTCGTCCTCGAAGTGGACTTCCTTGTGAATGCTCATGCGGCGGCACCTTCGGGTTGACGCGCGAGCCTGCGCACATCGATTTTGCCCGTGACCGCGGCGGAGATGAGAGCCGATCGACGCTCCTGAAGGATGGCGATGCAGTCCTCAGCAGCGGAGATGGTGTTGGCCACTGATCGCTCAGACGCCTCCAAATGCTTGACGATCGACTCAACCTCTTCCTTGGGAGGCAAAGGGACCACGATGTTCTTGAACTCTTCCCAGTACAGACGGAGACGGAAGTCAGTTACTCCACGTGACCGCCCGCGCATCTCCTCGATTGCATTCGGCGTCCTGAGAACACGCTCTACGAAAGACGTCGGAAACTCGGTTCGAGGCCTTGCCACGACATAGGCGGGACTCACCATGCCGTCTACGGTGACGCTCCCGAACCCGCCCTGCCATGCACGCATCATGTTGTAGACCAAGTCACCCGGAGCGACTCGCTTGTACTTCGTCTTGTCGTCGCTGCGGGTGACCTTTCGGTCCATGTCCGCCTCGTCGAGTTCATCGTCCGAGACTCCATCGTGGATGGATACGGTCAGCACGGGCAAGTCTGCATTCCCGCGCTCGTCAGTGTCGGAGTACAGGTTGGCCAGCCTCGACGTTTGCCAATGCGCCGGCACCTCCCCCAACCACTCCACCCCTGAGTCCTTCATCGGGACGTTCGGGTTAAGCCCCTTCGTGACGGCCCGCGAGATCACCGCCTGGCGCTTCTCTTTCAGCAGCTCGATCAGGCGCCGCTGCTCTTCGACTAGCGCGTCGATCTTGGCGGTTTCGCAGTCGAGGAAGGTGGCGATCGCGTCCTGCTCTTCAGGCTTGGGCTCGACGACTTCAAAGGCACCCAGCGCATCGGCAGACAACTCCAGAAAGGTCGTACCGCGCCCGCGCAGGTTTAGTTCGTCTCCGGCAACGCTCAGAAGATAGGCGTAGAAGCGGGAGTTGCCGTTCCCCTTACGCACAAGCGACTTGCATCCTTGGTTTGTGCACAAGCTGGTGCCGGCAATGGCAAGCGACCCAATCGGCGCGCGTGTTGAAAGCACGATGCTTTCAGCGGGAACGAGGTTGGTGCCACACGAAGCCAGGCCTGCCGTCGTAATCCGTCGACTCGATTCGATGATCTCGAATCCTCGCAGACCGCTGAGATCGGCAGGCGTCACCCATACGTGCTCGCCATCCCAGTAGTCGGCCACCTCTGACTTGGGGGTCGATCCACCAACCACTGTGAAGACATGCTTTAGCGCCTTCACGGTCCAGCTAGTAGGTACGCGCCCGAGCCATCGGGCGCCGGAGTCCTTGTATTCGCCGTATCGCAGGAAACTCATGCCGACAGCCCCTCGATCATGGCCTTGATCCGGTCGGTGACCTTCTTCAAATCGGTGTCGATCTCGGCCAGTTCGCGCGGCGGCTCGAACACGTAGAAGTGCCGGTTGAACGGAATCTCGTAGCCGACCTTGGTCTTCTCGTGGTCGATCCATGCGTCGGGCGCGTGCGGCAGCACCTCGCGCTTGAAGTAGGTTTCGACGTCCTCGGCCAGCGGCACGTTCTCGGTGTCGCGCAGGCTGCTGTCGGGTTGCGGCTTGCCCTTGCTCTTGCCCTTCTCCCCAAGGATGGGCTTGCCCTTGGCGTCGCGCAGCGGCCGCTCGACGGTGATGGTGCGGTAGCCGAAGTCCTCGTTGCGGAAGATGCGAGACACGGGCACGCGCTTGACCTTGCCACCCTGCGGCGCCTTGGGCAGGGTCTCGCCGTCCATCAACACCTGCCTGCTGGCCTCCTTGCCATCGGCGTCCAGCACCGTAACGAGGCTGGCTTCCACGAAGTCGCCGAACAGCTTGGTCACGGTGGCGATGTGCTCGTCGCTCATCTCCTTGCGCTTGCTGCCCAGGCTCTTGCGCATCTTCTGCCAGAAGCTGGAGGCGTCGATCAGCTGTACGAAGCCCTTGCGGTCGTCGGGCTTGCGGTTGCTCAGAATCCAGATGTAGGTGCTGATGCCGGTGTTGTAGAACATGTCCGTCGGCAGGGCGACGATGGCCTCGACCAGGTCGTTCTCCAGCACGTAGCGCCTGATCTCCGACTCGCCTGAGCCGGCGCCGCCAGTGAACAGTGGCGAGCCGTTGAGCACGATGCCAATGCGGCTCCCGCCCTGCTTCTCCGGGCGCATCTTGCTGAGCAGGTGCAGCAGGAACAGCAATGAACCGTCCGACACGCGCGGGATTCCAGGCCCAAAGCGGCCGTTGTAGCCCTGCTTCTCGTGCTCCTCGCGGATCGCTTTCTCGATCTTCTTCCACTCGACTCCGAACGGAGGGTTCGACAGCATGTAGTCGAAGAGCTTGCCAAGCAGCCCGTCCTCGCTGAGGGTGTTGCCGAGCACGATGTTGCTGATGTCCTGGCCACGGATCAGCATGTCAGCCTTGCAGATGGCGTGCGACTCGGGGTTCAGCTCCTGGCCGAACAGTGTCAGCCGCGCCTTGGGATTCAGCTCGAACAGGTACTCCCCGGCCACGCTGAGCATGCCGCCGGTGCCGGCCGTGGGGTCGTACATCGTCCGCACGACCCCGGGCTTGGTCAGCGCTTCGCCGTCTTCGATGAACAGCAGGTTCACCATCAGGCGAATCACCTCGCGCGGGGTGAAGTGCTCACCGGCCGTCTCGTTCGACAGTTCGGCGAACTTGCGGATCAGCTCTTCGAACACCAGCCCCATCTGCACGTTGTCCACGCTCTTGGGGTGCAGGTTGATGGCCGAGAACTTCTCGGTCACCAGGTACAGCAGCTTGGCCTTGTGCAGCCGCTCGACGGTAGCGGCAAAGTCGAAGTGCTCGAAGATCGAGCGCACATCCGCCGCAAAGCCCTGGATGTAGCTGTCCAGGTTCGCGCGAATGTTGTCCTGGTCGCCCATGAGCTTGCCCATATCGAGCGACGAGACGTTGTAGAAGTCCAGGCCGGTCTTGCGCTTGACGAAGGGCTCGAAGGCGATGCACGCCTTCTTCTTGTCAGCGTGCTCTTTCAGGGCAGCTTCCTTCGTGGGGGCCAGTACGCAATCCAGCCGCCGCAGCACTGTGAAGGGCAGGATGACGCGGCCGTACTCGCTTTGCTTGAAGTCGCCGCGCAGCAGATCCGCAACGGACCAGATAAGGGAGGAGAGTGCTTGTTGGTTCATTAGTGTTCTAAAGCTGATGCACGATGGTCAGGGGAGGTCTTGCAAGGTTTCGACAAGCCGCACGTCCCTTGACCTCTGAAGCCGATCCGTCAGTAAAGCCCGGAACTCATCGAACCAGGGGGCTGTTCTGTAGCCGTACCCTGTCACGAGGTTCTCGCCCTCGAAGTTGCCGTGTATGTAACCCATCCTCTTGAATCCAACGGCTCCACCTGAGATGTAGGGAAGCATCGGTCCGCGAGGGCGGAAGCCGCTTATGAACACCTTCCCGTCTTCGCAGGACCTGAGCCGGGATGGGCTGACGATGCTGCTGCTGGTGAACAGGCCGACCCGCCTCGCAGCTGCGAAGATCGTTGCGACATTGACCAACCCTTTGGGGTCGTCCAGAACCCAGTTGTGAGCCAACACGACGTAACGCCGCTTGCGTTCGCGGCCCAAGCGTTCTCGGCCCCCAGCTCCCTCTGGCTCGAAGTCTTCTTCGTAAACAACGGTCACTGCTCCGTCGAGGTCGTCAGGGACACGGTGCACGGTGCTGTACGCCCTGATGCGGCACCTATCGCGCCCGGTGGCTGCGAGCCTTGCCTCCAGCCACTCAACAAGAGACGGAAGGTCCGTAGAAGGCAACTGTGAGGTGTTGTAGTCGTGCTCGCGGTGGGGCTTCCCGTCACCGCTGCTCAGCCAGGAACGGTCGATCCAGAGGAGCTGAGAAGCCCAGTCAAGGTGCTCCGGCTCTAGAACCTTCATCAACTCTCTGACGTCGCCCAGCTGCGACGCCGAAAGCCGCCTGCATGGGTGATCGAGGTCAGCGATCTGATTCGATGAAATGTCGTGGGCTGCGAACGCTTGGACGAACCGCAACGCCCTTTGTCGGGCAGGGTTCCCATAGGAGCCGAGCCACCGGTACGCGATCGAAGTGGCGCTTACGAGCCCGCGCCCTCCTGCGATGAGAGCTTCTTGATGAACTGCCATCCCTGCCACTTCCTCCCCGTCTGTGGCGTTCCAACACGCCATTCCGACTTACGGGCAAGAAGCATAGCAGCTCTGCACACATAAAATTCCGACTTACGGAAAAGAAGACGGCCCTCGATCTGAGAGCCGTTCCAACACGCTAGTCCGGATACCCTTTCTTATTTGCGCCGCGCCTTTTGCGCCGCCGGCTTCCTGGCGATCCGTTTCGCGGCCGCGGGCCGGATCGCGGTGCCCGACTTCTTCGGCGCCGGTCGCGCTGCCGGCTTGCCGCCATGGGCCGCGGTCCGGACCACGGCGACTGCCTTTTTCACCGTCGCCGCAGCGGTCGCCAGGGTCCCTCCAGCCGCGGCGGCGGCAGCGGCTTGCGCGGCGAGTTCCGCCGCGGTCGGTTTCAGGCTGATCACCTGCTTTCCCGGCGGCGGCGCCGCCTTTTCTTCCTTGATGTCCCACAGCTTCAGCAGTTCGGCCTGCGTCGGCACCGTTCCCTGCGACACCCGGGTCCGGCGCGCCGCGACCGAATCGCGCACGATCTTCTCGACCACATCGAGCGGGAGCCGGTTCAGGTCGGAAAAGCGGATGAAGCTGCGCCGGGTGTCCACTCCGGGCAGCACGTCCTTGTGGCGCGCGACGACTTCCTGTTCGGCGACATAGAGCGACATGTGCCGGCGTCCCGACTCGAGCGCGAACAACGGGCCGTCGAGTTCGTAGAACGCGAGGCCGTAGCGCATGCTTTCGCGCACTCCCCGGGCGGAGCGCCGGATCATGCTGCAGACGCGCGCCATGGCGACCCTGCGATCAGGCGGCAAGTCCCGCAGGTACGCGCCGACCGTCGTGGGCGTCATCATCATCAAAGTCCCCTCGGGCATAGCTGAACACCGCAACTGCAAACGCATTATTTTAACTGACCCGCGTCTCGAACTCACGTGCAAAGCCGGATCGACGCCCATTCCGGCGAACCGGCGTTGCAGATTCGCACGATCGTGCTAATCTTTGCCTATGGGTGTGGCGGGGTTGACCAAGGCGGAGCAGACGCGAGCGGCGATCGTCGACGCGGCGCTGACGATGGCGCAGGCGATCGGGCTCGAAGGTCTCACGATCGGCACCGTCGCGGAGCAGGCCGGCCTGTCGAAGAGCGGCGTATTCTCCCGCGTCGGCTCGCGCGAGGAGTTGCAGGTCGCGGCGCTGAGGGAATACGAGCGCCGGTTCGCCGAGCAGGTCGTCGTTCCCGCGTTGCGCGAGCCGCGTGGGCTGGCGCGGCTGCGCGCAGTGTGTCGGCGCTGGCTGGACTGGGTGATTTCCGGCCTGGGAAGCAACGGGTGCCTGTTCATCAGCGGGGCCGTCGAGTATGACGACCGCCCGGGCGTGGTCCGCGACGCCTTGCTGGCGGGACTCGGCGAATTGCGCAAGCTGCTCGCGCGCACGGTGCGGCAGGCGGTCGATACGGGCGAGCTGAGTTCGGACACCGACCCCGATCAGGTCGCTTTCGAGCTGTATGCGATCGTGCTCGCGCTGCATAACGAAACCCGCCTGTTGCGCGATGCGCGCGCGGCCCCTCGCGCGAGCGCCGCATTCGAGCGCCTGCTGACGGCTTGCGGCGCTTCCCCGGCGAATGATCACCGGGACTCCCGGGCGCGCTAGGTCGACGCGTTTTCTTCGACCAAGATTCGCACGGTCGTGCGACTAAGGAGTTCGACATGATGACGCCTCATCCGATCCACGAATTCACTGCCACGCTGATCGAGCGCGTGGCTGATCTTCTGCTGCGTGCCGCAGGCGGGCCGGTGCAACTGCCGCGGTCCAATGAGGACTTCGGCTTCTACTGACCGCGGCCGGGCGTTTCCTGCTGCAGACGCCGCATCATCGCCTCGCGCGCCGGGAAGCGCGCGCAGTCGACGGCCGAGACCGGCGTGTCGAGGAACTTCAGCGCGCTGCGGTCGGCACGCACGGCGGCGGTGGCGCTGGCCAGCCGCAGTTCGCCGTTGTTCTTGCCGACGCCGCGCCACTTGGCGCCGACCACGATGAATCCGGCTTCGCCATCGGCGCGGCCCGAGCATTGGACGCTGGCGCTATCGCCGGCGGTCTCACCGGGCCACACCCGCTCGTCGAGCACCTGGAAACGCAACCGCGCGTGATTGCCCGCGAGCACCTCCAGCACCGAACGCCGCAGCAGCCATGCGTGCACGGTGCCGTCGCAGGCGGCGAGCCACACTTCGAGGTCGGACGTGCCGAGCTTTGCGCGCCACGCCGGCTCGACGGCGCAGCCGGGCGGAAGCTGCAGACCCGCTCTGGGCTCGCTGTAGATCGGCCGGCCCACGTAGCCGGCGCCCGGCGTCTGGGCAGCGGCCGCCGACAGAAGCAGCGCCGTCATCGCCGCTGCAAATGTGCCTGCGCTACGGGTTCGCACGGTAGAAAATGAAGTCGGCGGTGAAATTCACGCGCAGCAGCCGATTCAGTTCCGCCTGCCGGCATGATGCGGGAGGCATTCCGCCGCTGGTGTTCACGCGCTGCACGTAGGCGATCTGCCCGAGCGCGCCCTTGCCGAACGCCTTGGCGGTCATCAGTACCCAGCGCAGATCGTCGCGCTTCGGCGCGTCCTCGTATTCGGAGATTGTCGCGACGAGGCGGCTGCCGTCGCGATGTTCGAACGTGAAATTCGCGCCGTGGCGCGCGACCAGCTGGCCCTGATCGTCCATCAAATCCGCTTCCGGCTGACGGAAGCGCCACAGGTACTCGCCGTCGACCGCCTCGCAGCGGAAGATCTGCACTCCCTTGCCGGTCAGCCGCAGCGCCGGCTCGTAACCGCTCGGCACCTTGATGCGGCTGAAAAACCCGAGCGACGGTGCGGCGGGAGCGCCCGGCGCAGTCGGCGACGGCACGCTGGCGCAGCCCGCGAGCAGCGCCGCGGCGGCGAGCATTGGCAGCGCCCGCTGCCGAGCCGATCGAAGCGAAGTCATCCGTCGCGGTCCCTAATGCGCTCACCCTCGACCGCGGCCGCTCCGGCGCTGGCAAGCTCGTCAAATGCGCGGTCGATCATCGCCGCCATGGGCCAGTCCGCAAAGTACCGCCGATGGATGACTTGAAAATATCGCGCGCCTTCGAAGTGGCTGCGCGATGCGGCGCGGCTCGTCTCGCGCACCTGCATCAGCCAGAACTTGGCCAGCACCTTCAGCACGTGACGCGCATTGCGCTCCGCGCTCGCCGCCAGCGCGTCGAGCCGCGCGAACGCGCGCTCCAGCGCGCGGTCCACGTCGGTGAACGGCGCGCCGTGGCCGGGGATCACGACGCGCGGCGCGCGCCGCGCGATCAGTTCCAGCACCGCGCGCTGCTCGTCGAAGCCGGATTCGCCTTCGATCTCCGGAAAGATCGCGCCGAAGCCGTTCTCCCACAACGCGTCGGCCGAGATCAGCAGTCGCTCGTCATGGTTGAACAGCACCACCATGTGAGGGTCGTGTCCGGGCGCGGCCAGCACTTCCCACTGCAAGCCGCCCAGCGTCGCCGCGTCGCCCGCGCCCAGCAGTGCATCGTAGGTGAAGCGCGGGCACTGCTGCCGCGTCGGCGCGTAGGTGAGCGTCTCGACGTCCCACGCGTCGACCGCCGGCGCGAGTCCGGGCGGGATCGCGATCGTCGCCGCGTGCTGCGCGCGCAACCGCGCGTTGCCGCCGGCGTGATCGGAGTGCAGGTGCGTGTTGATGATGCGCGTCAGCGGCCGCTCGCCGCGCACGCGATCGACGAGCTGCGCGGTCTGCTCCGCGTGCAGGCAGTAGCCGGTGTCGACCACGCTCGCCTCGGCCCCGTCGATGAACACCACGTTGTTCGACGAAAGCCAGCCGCGCTGCAGCACGTGCATCGTCGGGGGCAGGCGGACCGCGGTCATGCGCGCACGCGCGGATAAGCGGCCGCGATGCGCTCGAACGCCGCTGCCAGTTCCGGCGTTCCGCCGTAGTAGTAGCGAAACCGGCCGGCGATGTTGCGCACGACCAGCCGGCGCGAGAACGCCGGCCCGTGCACACGCGCGTAGCGCACCTCTTCCCACGCGGTGCGGCGCTCGATCAGCCCGCTCTGGCGGATACCCTGCCCGTCGATCGTGGTGCGCGCGGTGACCATGAAGTACCAGCTGCCGATCAGCGCGAACACGACCGCGCCGAGGAAGTACCAGCCGTCGCGGCTCGGCGGTTCGGGCAGCAGCACGAGCACCGCGCGCGCGCCGTAGGCGAGCAGCGCGAGCACCGCGATCGTTGCGAACACGCGGAAGCCGCGGCCGTACGCCGGCCCGCTGATCGGCGCATCGAAGGTCACGCGCGCGGTCATCCCTTGTCGGTGACCAGCAGCAGCGAGGTCGCCGACAGCGCGACCTCGCCGCGCTGGTTGATCGCCTCGCCGACGAGCGACACCAGTTCGCCGTCGAGCTTCGGCTTGAACTCGATCCGCGTCACCGTCCAGCGCATCGTCAGCGTGTCGCCGGCCAGCACCGCCTTGCGGAACCTCAGCGTGAAGTCGAGCCCGAGCGGCTGTGCGCGCTGCGAGTAGTGCGTGGCCGTCAGCGCCATCAGCAGCGACGCGGTGTGCGTGCCGCTGGCAGTCAGCGCGCCGAAGCGCGAGCGCGCCGCGTAGTCCGCGTCGTGGTGCAGCGGATTGAAGTCCTCGACCGACGCGGCGAAGCGGCGGATGTCGTCCGCGCCGATCGTCACCGTGCGGCCGAACGTTTCGCCGATGCGCGCGTTGCGCGGCACGTGGCCGGGCGGGTGAACGCCGCTCATGCAGTGCGTTGCACGCCGACCGCGATCTGCGCCGCGTCACGGTACGGTGCCGACCCGAAGAACGGATCGCCGGAGAGCCGCGCAAGCAGCATGTCGGTGGCGTCCTGGCCCCAGAAGAGGTCCGCGCCGACGAGCGCGGTCGGCACACCGAACACGCCGTGCGCGATCGCGCCTTCCGTGTTCGCGCGCAGCCGCGCCTTCACCTGCTCGTCGTCGAGCGCGCCGCGCGCGAGGCCGAAGTCCGCCAGCAACGCCTCGAGCGCGGCCGCATCGGCCGGCGTGCGTCCGTCGCGCCAGACCCAGTCGAAGATGCGCGCGATCGCGGCGCGTTCGTTGGCGCGCGCGAGCGCCAGCCGCAGCAGCGGCAGCGGATTGAACGGAAACGGCGCCGGTACGCGCAGCCGCAGACCGCGCGCGTGCGCGAGCCAAGCGACGTGCTGGAACGTGAACGTGCGCTTCGGCGCCACCTCGGCCGGCCCCTTGGTGCCCCAGTGCGACAGCAGGCCCGCGAACAGCACCGGAACCGGTTCGACATCGGCGATCGCCTCGAGCTGCGACAGGCGCTGCCACTGCAGATACGCATACGGCGACACGAAGTCGAAGAACCAGCGGACGGCAGCGCGCGTCATCGCATCAGGCCGCGGCGCGCCGGCGCGCCAACTGCGCCAGCACCGCACGCTTCTCGCCGTCGTCGTAGCGCGTCCAGTTCGCGATCTCGTCGATCGTGCGCAGGCAGCCCTCGCAGCAGCCGGTGGCCGGATCGATGCGGCACACCGAGATGCATGGCGAGGCGACCGGCGCGGCGGCCGGCGGTGTCTGCGGGTCGAGCGACATCGGACGGTTTCAAATGCAACGCGCATTTTCACACACGTCATCGCGTTACGAAGTTCTTAGGGAATCCTTAGCGAACATTTAGCGGCGCGGTCAGGCGCGAATTCCTACGCTGCGGGCGGTCCGATCGATTGAGCAAAACCGGAGATACGCGATGACAGTTCCGTCCCGCTTCGACATCTACGTACTTGTGCACAAGGCGCTGCGCGCCGCGATGGCGCACACGCTGACGGCCGCGGGCCGCCTGGACTGGCACGACGACGCGGACGCGGTCGCCGTGCTGGCGCAGGTGCGCGCGCTGCTGGCGCTCGCGCGCACGCACCTCGCGAAGGAGAACGAGTTCCTGCACCGCGCGCTCGAGGCACGCCGGCCGGGATCGAGCGCGGCGGCTGCGCACGACCACGCGCAGCACGAGGAATCGCTCGCCGCGCTCGAGGAACTGGCCGCGCGCATCGAGTCGGCGCCGGGCGCGACGCGCACCGCCGACGCGGGCCGGCTGTACCGCGCGCTGGCGCTGTTCGTCGCCGAGAACTTCGAGCACATGCACCACGAGGAGACGGAGCTGAACGCGGTGCTGTGGGCCGCCTACACCGACGATGAACTGCGCGCGATCCACGACGCGCTGGCGGCATCGGTCGACCCGCAGCAGATGGCCGAGGTCGTGCGCTGGATGGTGCCGAACATCGCGCCGGCGGAGCGCGCGCTGATGCTGGACGACATGCAGCGCAAGGCGCCGGCCGAGGTCTTCAGCCGCGTGCTCGACCTCGTGCGCCCGGCGCTGTCGGCGCGCGACTGGGACAGGCTGATGAAGGCACTGGCGCCGCTGCCCGCCGTGGCATGAATTGAACAAGGAGGGAGCAGAAGATGAAACGGTTCCACTGGTCCGAGTTCGCGCTGTGGGGCGTGGCGATCATCGCGATCGCACTGGCCGCCGGCCCCGCATTCGCGCGCGGCGACGCGCCGAGCGTCGAGCGCGGCCGCTACGTCGCGCAGATCGCCGGCTGCAACGACTGCCACACCGCGGGCTACGCGATGAGCGGCGGCAAGGTGCCGGAATCGGAGTGGCTGAAGGGCGACGCGCTCGGCTGGAATGGCCCGTGGGGCACGACCTATGCGCCGAACCTGCGCCTGTTCATGGCGAACATGACGGAAGACGGATGGGTCAATTTCGCGCAGACCACGCCGCTGCGCCCGCCGATGCCGTGGTTCGCGCTGCGCGACATGAGCGACGCGGATCGCCGCTCGCTCTATCGCTTCATCAGGAGCCTCGGCGCGCCCGGCGCGCCGGCACCCGCGTATCTGCCGCCCGGGCAGACGCCCAAGGGGCCATTCGTGCAGTTCCCGGCGCCGCCGAAATAGCGCGCTACGCGCTCTCGGCGAGCCGCAGCGGCCGCGCGACGTCGAGGCGGAAGCGGCCGCGCCCGGTCTTGACGATGCGCATCGCCGGCACGCGCTCCTCGAGGCGGCGCGCCAGCAGGATCAGGCGCGCCTCGAGGTTGTCGCTGATGTCGGGCAGCCGCAGCGAAGGATCGAGCCGCAGCTCGCGGTTGGTGAATTCGGAGCGGCGCCCGGCCGCGTGCTCGCGCGCCAGCTTCCACAGGATCGCGCCGGCCACGCCCTTGATCAGGTACTCGTTGTCGATGAACACGCTGTCGTTCGCGGCAAAGTGCCGGATCAGGATCGGCTCGCCCGTCGCGGGATGGGAGGTCGCCGACGGCGCCGGCGATTCCTCGTTCGCGTCGGCGGCGGTCTGCAGCGCGGCGATCGTCGCGCCCAGCTGCGTGGCGACCGCGAGCAGCGCGTCCTCATCGTCGTAGTCGAAGCGCGCCGACTCCTCGCTCTCCACGTACAACACGCCGACCACGCGGCTGCCGAGCACGATCGGCACCGCGAGCTGGCTGTGCGGCTCCGCGAGTCCCGGCAGCGGGATCTCGGTCTCGAGCTGGTCGGCCGCGCCGCATGCGATCCATTGTTCGCGCACCGCACGGCCGTACGTGTACTCGGCGGTGAAATGCATGATGCGGATCGGCACGCGCTGCTCGGCCGCCACGCCGATCACGCCGTGGCCGAGCGGAATCTCCGAGCCCACGCCCGACGTTTCGTAGCCGCGCGACGCGACCGTGTAGAGGCGCGCCGCGCGATCCTTGCCGCCCTCGAGGATCAGAACCTTCGCGTAGCGGATGTCCATGTGCTGTTCAAGCGCAAGCAGGGCTTCGTCGAGCAGCGCACGCAGATCGCACGCGGCGGCGATGCGCTGCGCGATCTGGCGCACCGCGGACATCGGCTGGTAAGGGCGTGGTCTCGGCGGCAGCAGCGGGCCGTCGACCGGATCGATGCCGAGCACGCGATAGATGTCGGCGCCGCGCAGCTTGAACACGCCGGTCATGCCCGAATGCGACGCGATGCCCGCCAGCCGCGCCTTCATGCTTTCGAAGGTCGGCCCGCTGTCCTCGGTGCGCAGGTACTGCAGCCGCAGCAGATAGCGGCGGCCGACGGTCGTGTCGCCCACGAACGCGGTGACGAACGGATTGGCGAGGATGTTCTCGCGCGTCTTGTTGAAGAACTGGTAGGTGAGCGCGACGTGCTCGCGATCGACGTAATGCACCTGCGAAACGTAGGTGACGTTCGGCGTGCCGTCGGCGCTGCAGCTGGCGACCAGCGACGGGATCAGCCCTTCCAGGCAGGTGCGGATCGCCTCCAGCGGATTGGCCAGCGCCGGGCTCATCGCGGCAACCTCGCGCCGGCGCTCGGGCCCGGCGTCTGCTCGAACGCGGCGGTCGGCGTGAACGACACCGCCACAAGCTGCTCGGGCACGAAATGGAAGTAGCAGCGCACGCCCTCCTCCGGGTACTTCAGCGCGCCGAGATGCGCGACCACGCTTTCGATTCGCTCGCGCGCGTATTCGCGATCCGCCGGCGTGGCCGGCCCGATATCGGCGCGCTCGGCCTTCAGCTGGATCGACCGGTGCGTCGCAGGCTCGGTGAAGATGGCGGCGATCGGGTGGCCCGCGCGCAGGTCGCGCAGAACGGTCGCCGCGAGTTGCTGGTCGACGTACAGCGTGATGCGCCTGCGATCGGCGCTCACGCGGCACGCCGCCGCCTTGAACAGCGACGGCATGTTGTTCGCGTCGCGCGACGCGATCGCGAGCGACGCGTGCGGCCGCGTGATGAACTCGGCGTGCGCTTCGTCGAGGGTATAGCTCATGGCCAGCCTCGCCCTGTCTCCCCGGGTCGGCAGCAGCGCGGCATCGTAGCGCGGCTCCCCCGCAGCGGCTACGGTCCCAGGTGCGTCGGGTCTGCGTAGAGATTCGTACGGGCGTCGGGTTCGGAGCGTCGGCACCGCGGCGATCTGTGAAATGATGCCGGCCGCTTTTCCCGAATCATGGAACGCAGACCGCTCGACGCCACCGCGTTCGGCCTGATGATCGTGCTCACGATGTCATGGGGCATGCAGCAGGTCGCGATCAAGCTCGCTCTGCCCGGCGTCTCGCCGGTGGCGCAGGCGGCGATCCGCTCGGCGGTCGCCACCGTGCTGCTGCTCGCGTGGGCGCGTGCACGCGCGATTCCGCTGTTCGGGCGCGATCGCACGCTACTGCCCGGGCTCGTGGCCGGACTGCTGTTCGCGGCCGAGTTCTTCCTGATCTACGTCGGGCTGAACCACACCGCCGCGTCGCGGATGGTTGTGTTCGTCTACCTCGCGCCGATCCTCACCGCGCTCGGGCTCGCCTGGCTCGTTCCCAGCGAGCGCCTCACAGGCGTGCAGTGGGCGGGCGTGCTGCTCGCGTTCGCGGGGCTGGCGCTGGCGTTCGCCGACGGCTTCGCCACGCAGGCGCGCAGCACGGTGATCGGCGACGCGTGCGGCGTTGCGGCCGCTGCGCTGTGGGCCGCGACGACCGTGCTGATCCGGGCCTCGCCGCTGGCGCCGGTGCGCGCGGAAAAGACGCTCTTTTACCAGCTCGCGGTGTCGGCGCTGCTGCTGGCGCTCGCGTCGCCCGCGATCGGCGAGCCAGGCGTGGTGCGGATCGACGCGACGGTGTTCGCGAGCCTCGTGTTCCAGAGCGTCGTGGTCGCGTTCGCCAGTTACCTCGCCTGGTTCTGGCTGCTGACCCAGTACCTCGCGGCGCGGCTCGCGGTGTTCTCGTTCCTCGCGCCGCTGTTCGGCGTCGCGTTCGGCGTGTGGCTGCTCGGCGAAGCGCTGTCGCTGCGGTTTGTCCTCGCCGCGCTCGCGGTCGGCGCCGGCATCGCGCTGGTCAATCTGCGCCGCCGCTGAACCGTTCGTTCAACATGCCCTCGCCGGCGCTTCGTCGGGGACCCCCCTCGTGAGCTGCGCTGCCTCCAGCGAGGGTCGAATCAGGGCATCACGCGCCGCATATACTGATCGAACAGCGGGACGGTGAATCCGGTGTCGCCGTGCGCGGGGCTGTAGATCATGCCCTTGGCGATCAGTGCGGCGCGCACCGGCGCCATCGATTGCACTCGCGCACCCATCTGTTCCGCGATGTCGCCCGAACGATGCGGCCCAGGGCCCAGCTCGGCCATCGCGCGCAAGTATCTCTTCTCGGCCGGCGTGAGGCGATCGAAGCGGACGCGAAAGAAGCTCGCATCGAGCTCGGCGATCGCAAGCGTGGTCGCCGCATCGACGTCGCCGCGCGTGATCGGCGACGCCTGTGCGCAGGCCCAGCAATGTTTGCCCCATTCCTGCAGGAAATACGGATACGCCTGCGTTTGACGCAGGATTTCGGCCAGCGCGTCGTCCGTGTAATCGACTCCGTGCCGTTGCGCCGGCGCCTGCAGCGCGCGGCGCGCGGCGTCGGGCGACAGCGGACCGATCTCCGGAAACTCGAACAGCCGCTCAGCGTATGACTTGGCGCGACCGCTCTGTCCCACCAACTGCGGCAGGCCGGCACCTACCAGCGTCACGGGCAGCGACAACTGCGCGCAGCGATGCAATGCGGTGATCAGCGCGGCGAGCTGATCTTCCTCGACGTACTGCAATTCGTCGACGAACAGCACGAGCGCGGTCTTGCGCTCGCGCGCCGCCTCGGCCACGGTCGCGAGCAGGTCCGCAAGGTCACTCTGCAGGTCGCCGGTGTCGGCGACCCCGGGCTCCGTCCCGAGGTCGATGCCGAACTCGACATCCCCGAACTTCACCTTCATCGCGTCGACGAAACCGCCGAGCGTTCGCAGCGCGCGCTTGGCGAGATTGCCACCGGCGGCCACGCGGTCCAGCTTCAGCAGCGCGACGCGCAGCGGCGGCGCCAGCATCGCCGGCAACGAGCGCCGCTCGGGGGCCTCGATGAATATCGTCGTGAACCCTCGCCCGTCCGCGTCGTTGCGAATACGGTTCAGCAGCACCGTCTTGCCGACGCCGCGCAACCCGACCATCAGCAAGCTCTTTGCGGCCAACCCGGCTCGAATGCGGTCGAGCGCGACGGCAGCGCGCTCGAGCAACTCGTCGCGGCCCGCGAGTTCGGGCGGCGGCGAGCCGGCGCCCGGAGCGTAGGGATTGGCTCGGGGGTCCATGAGTATGATGATTTTATATCACGTTAGCTTGTTTCAATAAACTGTCCTAAGATCATTATAAACAATGGGCAGCGCCGACTCCGGATGCGGATCTTGCGCCGGGCGCGCTTACCGCCGCCGTTCCAGCGCTGCGGCGATGCGCTCGACGCGTTGGCGGTCGCGCGCGTCCGCCACCCCGGGCTGCGCGCACCATTCGAGCAGCACGTCGCCCGCCGAGCCGGCGTCGCTCGCGCCGCGCTTGAGGTGCTTGCGCAACTGCTTGACCTGCACCGCCAGCCGCTGCGGCTGCAGTTCGGCCGGACTGTCCAGGTGCAGCATCAGCTCGAGTTCGAGCAGCGCGTCGCGGCGCACGGCGGCGGCCTTGTCGAGCAGCGCGAGGTAGTCCTCGCGCACGTACTCCTCGTTCAGCGTCACCAGCGCCTGCGCGGCCGCGTCGCGGCGCGCGACGAGCTTGCCGTCTATGGCCGGCGCGATCGTCGCCGCCGCGGCCCAGCGCTCGCGCACGGATTCGATCGCGGCCAGGTCGGCGTTGTTCGCGATCACCAGCGCGTCGAGTTCGGCGCACAACTGCTCCTTCACGAGCAGCGCGTGCCACACCGCGGCTTCCTGCTTGTGTGCGCGCGCGGACAGCGCCGTCTCGACCTGCGCGCGCGCTGCGCGATAGCGCGCGTCGAGCGCGCCCGGAGGAGGGCCGTGCTGTTCGACCTCCTTCTTCCATTTCTCCTGCATCTCGTGGCGCGCGCGGCGCAGCTGCGTTTCGTCGCTGCCGCCCGAACTTGCAAGCTGCTCGAGCTGCTCGCACAGCACTTCGAACGCCCGCCGCTGCTCGTGCTTGCGCTGGTCGACTTCCTTGCGCACGTTCTTGCGCGCGTCGAATACCGCATTGCACGCGCTGCGGAACTGCTCCCACAGCTTCTGCTCGTCGCGCTGCGCGAGCGGCATCTGCTTGGCCTGCGCCTGCCAGCGCGTCTGCAGCTCCTTGACCTGCGACGGCGCCTCGCGTTGCAGCGCCTTCGCCGCCAGCGCCTCGGCGGCCGCGACCAGCGCCTGCCGTTCGGTCTTGGCCTGCTGGCGGTAGGCCGACAGCGCGTCGCGCAGCGGCGCCAGCGCGGCCCTCATCTTCGCGTCGAGCTTCTTCCACGCGCCGGGCTCCACGCTGCCGAGCGTGGCGCCGTGCCAGGTCGAATCGGTCGCGCGCAGCCAGCGCTCGATTGCGCGCGCATCAAGCGGCTCGGTGAGCAGCGTCGGCGCGTGCGCCTCGGCGGCAGCGATGAACTCCTCGCGCTGCTTGCGCGCCTGCTTGTGTTGCGTGGCCTGCTCGGCGAAGTGCCGCGCCGCCGGCGCATAGGCCTTCTCGCACGCGCCATCGAAGCGCTCCCACAGCGCCTTCGGCACGCCGGCGTACTGTTCGTCGAGTTGCTTCCACTCGGCGCGCAGCGCCTGTACCTCGCGCGCGAGCGCGGCCGGCGCCAGCGTCTTGCCCGCGAGCGCCTCGGCGCGCTCGATGAGCTGCATGCGCACGTTCTGCTGGCCGAACTTCTCCCAGCGTTCCAGTTCGACCAGTTGCTGCACGAGCCGGCTCAGGCGCTGCACCGTCGGCTTCGGCAGCGTGCCGGCGACGGCCTTGAACGCGCGCGTCTCGTCGAGCGCGGCGCGCGCGGCCTGCAACTGCCCCGCCGCGAGCGCCTGCTC
Organism: Pseudomonadota bacterium; assembly: GCA_029778535.1. GTDB lineage: Bacteria > Pseudomonadota > Gammaproteobacteria > Burkholderiales > Burkholderiaceae_F > JAKOQB01. The sequence continues at coordinate 74,595 of JAKOQB010000187.1, forward strand.
GGCCGTGTGCAGCAGCGTGTGCAGTTGATGGCGTGCCACGCTTTCCTGCTGTTGCGCGGCGCGCACCTGCGCCAGCCGGCGCTGCTCGATCACCAGCAGCGCGGCCTCGAAGCGCCGCGTCAGTGCCGGCGTGCGCGCCGCGAGTTCCAGCGCCTGCCAGCGCGCCGGCAACTGCGCGTCGTCGATCGGCGTTCCTGCGGCAAGCTCCTCCGCTTCGAGCACCAGCGCCTCGGCGGCGGCCAGCTTCGGTGCCGCCTGCTCCCACTGCGCGATCCGCTTTTCCGCTTCGTCGAGCCTGGCGAGCGCGGGCGCGTCTTCGCAGCGCATCGCCTGCTCGCGCAGCGCGGCGAGCTCCTCGCGCAGTGCTGGCAGCGCCGACGGCGCGCTTGGCGCCTGCAGCGTCACCATCCATTCGTTCACGCGCCGCTCGATCTGCACCTGCGCGCGGTACTCGTCCTGCTCGCGCGCGAAGCGCTGCTGCATCTGCTGGCCGATCGCTGTCCAGCGTTCGCTGCGCGCGGGATCGTCGGTCAAAGCGAGCGCCTTCCAGCGCCGGTCCAACTCTATCGCGGCGGTCAGGATGTGTCCCGGCTGCGCCGCCAGCGCCTGCGCCTGCGCGATCAGCGCATCGGCGGCGCCGGCCTTCGCTTCGCGCTCGCTGAGCGCATCGAGCCGCTGGCGCGCCAGCCGCGCCACGCCGCGGTCCTTGTCGCGCGCCGCCTCGTACAGCCGCCGCAGCGGCTCGGGCGCATGCACGCGCTCCGCGGCGGCCAGCCGCATCGGTGCGTGCGCGGCGTTGAGCGCGATGTCGACCAGTACGTTCTCGTCGCCGATGCCGTCGAGTGCGCTGCGCCGGCGCGCTTCGTCCGGCGCGTGCAGCGCCACCTGCGCGCGGATCGCATCGCCGCAGTCGGGTGCGGTGAGCAGTGCCTGCACCGCGGCGCCGTCTTCGCTGGCCGCGAGCGCGCTGCCGAGCGACGCGGCGATCGCCGTGCGCACCTCGGCCGCGGTCTCCGACCGCCACGCGGCCGTCAGCGCGGCCAGATCGGTGCAGCGCGCGGCCGCCGCGCCGCGCACTTCAGGCGCCGGATCGGCGGCGAGCAGTTGCGCGAGCGCCGGTGAATCGGGCGGAAGCTCGGCCACGCCGCGCACGCGCTGCGCGGGCTCGGCGTGCTCGTGCAGCGGGGAACCGAACAGGATCTTGTTGAGCACGGCCGCGATGGTACCGAGTCGCGATCAATCGAGTCCCGCCGCGGCGTTCACCGCGCGCGGATCGACCCCGAGCTTTGCGGCGGCGTCGAGGATCTCCCGCCACGTGGTCGCGTCTACCGGCACGCCGCGCGCGGTGCGCTGCGCGCGCGCCTCGCGCTCGGGCTCGCCGGCGATGCACACGCGGTCGAAGCCGGCGCGCGGCGGCGAAGCTCTGACCCAGTCGAGGAACGCCAGCGTCTCGCCCTCGAACGCCGTGCGCTCGGCCAGCCGCGCCGGATCGATCAGCACGCTCAGCATGCCGTTGAGCACGCGCCGCTTGCTCGTGTCGCCGGTGCGCTGCGTGGCGCCCGCGGCGAGCGCGCCGCCGAGCAGTTCGCACAGCACCGCCAGCCCCGAACCCTTGTGCAGCCCGAACGCGAGGATCGCGCCGAACGGCGGCACCACTGCGTACTTCGGCTCCTGCGTCGGCCGGCCGCGGTCGTCGAGCAGGGTGTCCGGCGGTGCCGGCTCGCCCTTGTTGTGCGCTACCCGCATCTTGCCCTGCGCCAGCACGCTGGTGGCGAAGTCGAGGATGACCGGTTCCCGTCCCGTCAGCGGCACGCCGGCGCAGAACGGATTGGTGCCGAAGCGCGCGTCCGAGCCCGCGAAGGGTGCCACGATCGCGCGCGAGATCACGTTGACGAAGTGCAGCGACACGAGTCCGGCCTGCGCGCACTGCTCGGCCCACGCGCCGATGCGGCCGAGGTGATGCGAATTGCCGAGCGCGACGATCGCGCTGCCCAGCTTGCGCGCGCGGGCGATGCCGAGCGCCATCGCCTCGCGGCCGATCACCTGGCCGAAGCCCGCACCGCCGTCGAGCCGCAGCAGCGCGCCGGCGTCGAGCACGGTCGTCACGTGCGCGTTCGGGCGCAAGCCGCCCTCGCGGTACGCGTCGGCGTAGCGCGGCAGCATGCCGATGCCGTGCGAGTCGTGCCCGGTCAGGTTCGCTTCGATGAGGTTGTCGGCGACGGCATCGACCTCGTCCGCGCTGCTGCCGAAGCCGCGCGCGACGAGACGGATCGCGGCGTGCAGTCGGGCGAGGCCGATCGTGTGGTGCTGGTTCATCAGGTTCTTCTGCGCAGGCCGCAATCGTAGACTGGTCCGCAGGACCGATGCGCCACGTTGTCCGGTTCGCACCCGGCGGCACCATCGGCTCGCACGCGATCAACGCCACGCTGTACCACAAGCACTCCTACGACCCGGTGACGAGCTTCGCGCCGATCGCCCCGTAGGCGACGCAGCCGATCGTCGCGCGGCTGTACACCGAGAGCGCGCGCATCGTGAAGACGCCGGGAATCCTGAGGCGCTTCACCGGCCTCGGACTCGATGCGAGCGGCCTGCCGCCGGCGCAACTCGCCGCGCTGGTCAGGGCCGACGTGCCCCGGCCGGGCAAGATCGTGAAGGAGAGCGGGGCGAAGGCGGATTGACGCGGCGGCCTCGCGGCGCCGGATCGCGATCCGCGGCGCTCAGCTCGGCACGATCCGCCACAGTTGCCCGGCATCCGTCAGCACGTACAGGTTGCCGTCCGGCCCCTGCACCAGCGAGCGGATGCGCGCCGACAGCGACGCGTTGACCGCGCTCGCGGTGGTCGTGGCGGTCGCCATCCCCGCGCCGTCGAGCGCAAGGATCTCGAGGCGCTGGCCGCCCATGATGCCGACCGCGAGGCGGCCGTCCCAGGCCTTCCACTGCGTGCCGCTGAGGAACACCGATGGCCCCGTGCCCTGCGAAACGCCGTTGTTGTTCCAGCTCGGCCGCAGCGCGTTCGGAAAGCGCGCGGTGTCGGTCATCGGCATCGTCGTCGGATCGCCGGCATAGCCGCAGTAGTTGTCGGCGCAGGTGAGGTTCGGGCGGTCCTTAGGGTCCCAGCCGCCGTTGCCGCCGGCCACGAGCGGCGTGACCTCGTCGGAGTGGTTCGGTCCGTGTTCCGAGATAAACGGCTGTCCGCTGCCGGGGCGGAACGCGATGCCCTGCACGTTGCGGTGGCCGTAGGTAAAGATGCGCGCATCGAACCCCGGCGGCGCGTTGTTGCCGGGCGCGGCCGCGCCGTCGCGCGTGACGCGCAGCACCTTGCCGCCGAGCGGCGCGACCGGGCTTTGCGGCAGAGCCCCGTTATGGTTGTCGCCGGTCGTGACGTACAGGTACCGGTCGCCGGCTGCGACACCGAACCGGATCCGTCCGCCGCTGTGCGCGCCGGCGCCGCCGTGCGCGTTGCCGACGTCCTTGAACGCGATGTCGCTGACGATATCGGTGCGCTCGCCGACGCTCTGGAAATCCGCGCTTAACGTGAGCCGCACGACGCGATTGCGGCGCGGCGTGGCCGCGTTCGACGGCATATACACGTACACGTAGCGATTGCCGTTGCCGAAGTCCGGATCGACCGCGACCCCGTGCATGCCGCTCTGCCCTTCGCAGAAGAAGTCGCTCGCAACGAGCTGATTGCCCGCGGCGCCGAACAGGCGCGTGCGCGTGCCGCCGCGAACGATCGACAGGCCGCTGCACTTCTCCGTGATCAGCATCGAGCCGTCCGGCAGGAACGCCAGATCCCACGGTGAACTCAGGCCGCCGGGCACGGACATCACTTCGCGCGTCAACGTGGGCGCCGACGACGGTGACGGCGCGGGCGCAGGAGCAGGCGCCGGCGCTTGAGCCGCCGCGCTGCCGCCGCCGCAACCGACCAGCGATGCGCCGGCGCCCGCGGCCAGCGCGCACGAGAACAGCAGCGACAGGCATTTCATCGATCGACTCCTCGGCCGCGGCCGCGACCAGCCCGAACGGCAGTCTAGGAGGCGGCCTCGCAGCGGGCACTCGGCCAGCCAGATTCGCCTCGACGCGGTAAACGCCGACACGCGATGGCCGCGGCCGGCGGCTAGTTCGTCCTGCCGAGCCGGGGAACACGAACCCGGCGTATCGTGCTCCGAGCTTGCGGACTCAGAGGGGAGACGGCGATGCCGACCGCTTGGCGACCGATGGGCTCAGTCGTGCTGGCGACACTGCTCGCGGCTTGCGGCGGCGGCAGCCCGGCCCCCGGCGCCAGCACGCCGGCGAGCGCGCTGACCGCCTCCCGGCAGGGCGAACTGGTCGAGCACGTGCGTTCGCTGCTGCGGGCCCGCGCGACGCAGCGGGCTTCGACGCCGGGCGCAGCGCTCGACGACCTCGCGGCGGCGCCGGCCCCGGCGCTGGTCGTGACGTCGACCGGGCAACCGGTCGCGCACTCGAACACGACGGTGCAGGAGGCCGGGGTCGACGAAGAGGACCTGCTGAAGACCAACGGCACCGAGGTGTTCGCGCTCGACACGCAATACCGCGACGGCAGCGGCGTGTCGCAACTTCGCTTGCTGGTCCACCGCAGGCGCTCCGACGGCGGACTTGATCCGGTGCAGACGCTGCCGCTGCCGGCCGACGCATCGGCGTATCCGGCGCCGCGCGGGCTGCTGCTGGCGGCATCGGCGGCGCGACTCGTCGTGCTCAGCGAAAGCATCACGCCGATCGCCGGTCCGATCCCGTGCCCGCCCGGAGACGTCTGCCCCGCGCTCGGCGCATCGATCTTCGCGCCCACATCGCTGCAAAGCACGGTGCAGGCGCAATTCGCCGATCTCGGGGCCGCGGGCGCGACGCTGGGAACGAAGTTCTCTATCGAAGGACGGCTCATCGCAAGTCGAATGATCGGCAACGTGCTGTATCTCGTCACCACGCACACGCCGCGGCTGCCGGTCGAACAACTGCCGGCCGACACGACGACGACCGAGCGCGAGGCGCAGCTCGCCCGGCTGACGGCGACCGACTTCCTGCCGATGCTGCGCGACGTCGGCGGCGCGGCGCAGCCGCTCGTCCTGGAGACCGACTGTTACCTGCAGCCGCGCAATGCATCGCTCGCGCTGACGATTACGACGATCACCGCGGTCGACCTCGGTACCTCGTCGCTCGCGCGCGCGAGCCGCTGCTTCGTCGGCGGCACCGAGGCAGCCTACGTGTCGCCGTCGCATCTGTACCTGGCGACGACCCGATCGGCGTATCAGGTGTCGTCCGGACGACTGATCTATCCGCCGCGCTTCACCACCGACATCCACAAGTTCGCGTTCAACGCGCTCGCGATCGACTATCGCGCGTCGGGCGAAGTGAACGGACATCTCGGCTGGGACGCGCAGCGCAAGCCCTACCGGATGGGCGAACACGCCAGCGATCTGCGCGTTCTCAGCTACACCGGAGAAACCGGCTGGGCCACGCCCGACGATGCGTCGCGCGCGGGCGCGCCGCCGCCCTCGCCCGCGACGCTCACCCTCCTGCGCGAGCGCGCCGCGGATGGAACCCTGCAACCGGTTGCGACGCTGCCCAACGCGCAGCGGCCGGCCGCGCTCGGCAAGCCGGGCGAGCAGATCTATGCGGTGCGCTTTGTCGGCGAGCGGGCGTACCTCGTCACGTTCCGGCAGATCGATCCGCTGTACGTGCTCGATCTCGCCGACGCGTCGGACCCGCGCGTGGCCGGCGTGCTCGACGTGCCGGGCTTTTCCGATTTCCTGTTCCCGCTGCCGGAGGGACTGCTGTTCGGCGTCGGCAAGGATGCCGACGCGCAGGGACGCATCGGCGGCGTCAAGGTCGCGCTGTTCGACGTGCGGGATGCGGCGCAGCCGAAGGCAATTGCCGCGCAGGTGTTCGGCGCGCGCGGCAGCCAGACCGCGCTGGACTATTCGAGCCACGGCCTGAACCTGTTCATGCGCGGCGCGACGGCACGGATCGCGCTGCCGATGCGAATCCTGCCGGCCGATTTCAGCGCCGGCGGGCAGCAGGGGCTGTACCGCTTCGAGGTCGATACCGCCGCGCGCACGTTCGCCACGCTGCCGGTCGTGGCGCCGGCGAGTTCGACCGGATCCGACCTGTGGGGCGACCGCAGCCTGCAGATCGAGTCGCAGGTGGTCTACCTGTCGCAGGGCAGGCTGGTCTCGGCGCCGTGGTGAGCGAATCCGGGAGCCGCGCTCACGCCGCGAACTTCGCGCGCTGATCGCGCTTCGCCAACCGCTTGAGCAGGTAGTCGACCTCCGCCTGCGCCGCCTTCGACATCGCCGCGACCGGCTTGCGCTGCGCGGCCGAGGTCAGGATGCCGCGCTTCATCAGCACGTACTTGCGCACCGCGAGCCCCACGCCGGGCTGTTGCTCGTACCGCAGCAGCGGCAGGTGCGCGTCGAACAGATCGTGCGCCTCGTCGCGCTTGCCCTCCGCGTTCAGCCGCACCACGTCGCACAGCATGTCGGGGAAGCAGTAGCCGGTGTTGGCGCCGTCGGCGCCGCGCTCGACCTCGAAGTCGAGGAACAGGCCGCCGTTGCCGCACAGGATCGCGATGCGGCGCATCGAGCCGTCGCGCTCGTAGCCGCGCAGCGTGGAGATTTTCTCCAGCCCCGGCCAGTCCTCGTGCTTGAGCATCACGCACGACGGGATCTCGGTCACGATACGGCGGATCACGCCGGGCGTCATCAGCACGGAGAAGGTCAGCGGATAGTCCTGCAGCACGAACGGCACGTCGGTGCCGATCGACTCGGCCGCCTGCTTGTAGTAGTTGACGATCTGCTCGTCGGTGCGCAGCGTGTTGGGCGGCGCGATCATCACGCCGGCCGCGCCCGCGTCCATCACTTCGCGCGTCAGCGCGCGCATCGGCGCGAAGCCCGGCGCCGACACGCCGACCACGACGGGCAGTTGCGGCGCGCGGCGGATCACCTGCGCGGCGATCGCGACCGACTCCGCGTGGTCGAGCTTCGGCGCCTCGCCGAGCTGGCCGAGGATCGTCACGCCGGTGGCGCCGATCGACAGATAGAAGTCGGTCATGCGGTCGATCGACGCGGTGTCGATCGCGCCGTCGTCGAAGAACGGCGTCGGCGCGATCGGGTAGACGCCGCGCGCATCAGCGGTCAGTCGCATGGGGATTCCTTGGCGATCCGGCGCCCGCTACCTGACCGCGAAGCAGTAGAACAGCCCGTCGCCGCCGGTGGGCCGCACCTTCTCCAGGCTGCAGCCCAGCGTCGGGTGCGCCGAGTTCCACGAGGTCGCCCACGGATGGTCGATCGGGCCGGCGCGATCGTGATGGCCGGTCATCGCCGCGCCATCGGCGCCGCTCCTGGTCCAGTTGCCGCAGGTCATGTCGGCGAACGGCGGGCCCGGAAACGCGGTGCCGTCGGGCCGCGAGCCGGTCAGGATGTCGTGCTTGAGCGGCGTGTCCCCACGGCTGTTGACGCGCATGCCGCGCTCGTCCAGCGCCGTCTCCTTCGTGATGTTGTTGCTGGGCGAGTGCAGGTCGTCGACGTTCTTCGCGATCATCACGCCCTTGGCGTTGTACCAAGGGCCGGTGCCGATGCGGTCGCGCGCATGCACGACCTTCGGGTCGTTCAGCGAGGATCCCTGGGTGCTCAGGTACGCGTGCCACGTGCGGTCACCGGCGCCGACCGCCGCGGCGAGCGCCCGACAGTGCCGGTCCGCTCCTTCGATCCCGCCCAGATCGCCGCCCTTGCCCGAACCGACACTGGTCACGAAGAACGACATCGGATTGCCGCCGGTCGATTGCGACTGCATCGCCGCGCAGGCGGTCAGGCCCAATACGCCGGCCGCGGACAGCATCGACCATCGCATCACGCTTCGCATACAACGATCTCCCATGAGTTGAGCTTCGATTGGTCCCGCAAAGCCCCCGCTCCGCGCTCCGCGACCGCGTCGCGGGCCGCAGCTTATCGCGGTGACCGTGGCGGCACGGATACCGAGAATCGGCCGTGGTTCGGCTTGCACCTGCCCATGGCGGCTTGCGGCGTTGGCGCGGGGTAAAGATCGTGGCGCGTCATGCCCAAACCGCCGGCGACCTCGCCGTCGGCGCAGCGCGCTTGTTCCAGCTCCGACATGACCTGCGCGCGCGTCTTGCCGCCCTGTGCGTGCGCCGCTCGCCGACCGTCATCTCGGCGATGTGCAGCAGCGCGCCGGTCGTGTCCTTTCGAATGTTCCGCCGCGCGTCGCCGTGCCTGCGCGGATGCGTGATGGCGCGCGCGGCGGTGGAATGGGTGCGCCCGGTGCGCGGTAGTGGCTGTCGATGGGCCGGGGTTCCCGCCGGCCGCCACGACGTGAAAGACACACCTCAAATGAATGCCACGATGAAACTGATGGCGTTGGCCGCGCTCGCCGGCAGCGGTGCCGTGGCGCACGCCGCCGGCGACGCCGAGCACGGCCGCGCGCTCTATCAGGCGCGCTGCACCGCCTGTCATTCGCTCGACTACAACGGCATCGGCCCCGCGCATCACGGCGTCTACGGCCGCGCGGCGGGCAAGGCGCCGGGCTACGCGTACTCCGATGCGCTGAAGTCGCTGCACCTGACCTGGAACGACGGGACGCTCGACCGATGGCTGGCCGACCCGGAGCAGGTCGCGCCCGGCCAGCGCATGGGCGTCAACGTGCCCGACGCGCAGGAACGCGCCGACCTGATCGCGTACCTGAAGCAGGCGGCCGCGGCCAAGTAACGGCGAAGAACGGAATAAGTCAGCGCCGCGGCCGGTAGGACAACATGGTGGCGCCGATGCGCGCAGCGGAGCGGCGCCGATTCGATCTCATCAACAGGAGGCAGCATCATGGAGCGTCGTGATTTCCTGGCACTGGCCGCAGTCGGAGGCGGCGCCGTGTTCGCATCGGGCCTGGCGGGGTGCGCGAGCAGCGCGCCGATGGCGATGGCGGCGGGCGACACGGAGAAGGACTTCTACTTCGTCCAGCTTTCGGACTCGCACTGGGGCTTCCAGGGCGCGCCGAATCCGGACGCGTCGGGCACGCTGCGCAAGGCGGTCGCGACCGTCAACGCGCTGCCGGTGCAGCCCGACTTCATCGTTTTCACCGGCGATCTCACGCACACGACCGACGATCCGGCCGAGCGCCGGCGCCGCATGGCCGAATTCAAGTCGATCGTCGCCGACCTGAAGGTGAAGAACATCCGCTTCATGCCGGGCGAACACGACGCGTCGCTCGACCGCGGGGCTGCCTTCAAGGAATTCTTCGGCGACACTTTCTACACGTTCGATCACAAAAGCGTGCACTTCATCGCGCTCGATAACGTGTCGGATCCCGGCGCGAAGATCGGCGACGAGCAACTCGCCTGGCTGCGCGACGACCTGGCGAAACGAGACAAGGACGCGCCGATCGTCGTGCTGACGCACCGGCCCCTGTTCGACCTCGTCCCAAAGTGGGACTGGGCCACCCGCGACGGTGCGCAGGCAGTTGCACTGCTGATGCCGTACAAGAACGTTACGGTGTTCTACGGCCACATTCACCAGGAACACCATCGCATGACCGGGCACATTGCTCACCACGCGGCAAAGTCGCTGATCTTCCCGCTGCCCGCACCTGGCTCGCAGGACAAGCGCACCCCGTTGCCGTGGGATCCGGCCGCGCCGTACAAGGGCCTGGGCTTCCGCGCAGTCGAGTACGAGATTGCCGACGCCGAATCCAAGCTCACCGAATTTCCGGTGGTGCGGACATGACTTCGCTAACTCGACGACGTATGCTCGCCAACGCACTCGGCTTCGGCGTCGCGGGCGTGACGGGCGGCGCACTGCTGCGGTCGGCGCTGGCGCAGGGTGCGCCGCGCGTGATCGAGATGACGGCGCGCCGCTTCCAGTTCGAGCCGAACGAGATCGCGCTGAAGGCCGGCGAGCGCGTAGTGCTCGCGATCCGTTCCATCGACTTCATGCACGGCATGAACATCCCGGATCTGGGTGTAAGAAAGGATCTCGTGCCGGGACAGATCACGCGGGTCGAACTGCAACCCAAGGCGCCCGGCGTGATCGATTTCCTGTGCGACAACTTCTGCGGTGACGGCCACGAAACGATGAACGGCAGGTTCATCGTCACAGCGTGAGGCCGGCACGTGAAGGAGCGCAGTGAATTCGAGACCCTCGTGCTGCCGCACCTCGATGCGGCCTACAACCTCGCGCGCTGGCTGCTGCGCGACGAGCGTGCGGCCGAGGACGCGGTGCAGGAGGCCGCGCTGCGCGCGTTCCGCTACTTCGGTTCGCTGCGCGGCGACGATGCCAAGCCGTGGCTGCTCGGCATCGTGCGCAACACCTGCTTCACGATGTTCGAGCGCCGGCGCGAGGCGCACGAACAACTCGGGCTCGACGATGCCGGCATCGAGGTCGAGCAGATCGCCGAGCCGGGCGTCGGCAGCGACCCGGCCGCGGCCCTGCAACGGCGCGACGAACGCGCGCGCGTCGACGCCGCGATCCGTGCGCTGCCGCCTGCGCTGCGCGAGGTGATCGTGCTGCGCGAGATCGAAGGGCTGGAGTACGCCGAGATCGCGCGCGTGGCGTCGGTGCCGATCGGCACCGTGATGTCGCGCCTGTCCCGCGCGCGGGACAGATTGCGCGCCAGCCTGCTGCAGGCCGGCGTGGGGGGAACCGCATGACGACCGAAGACAATGAACTGTCGGCGCTGATCCGCGAACACGCGACGCGCTACAACGCCAGCGACGCGCTGCGCGCCAACGTGCGCACGCAGATCGCGATCGCCGCGGCCGGGCGCGAGGCGCCGCGCCGCGGAGCGGGCAAGGGATGGCAAGTGTTCGGCTGGCGCGCGGCGTCGGTCGGGTTCGCGTTCGGCATTGCCGCCGCGCTGCTGATGATGCCGGTGTGGCGCGGGCTCGATCTCGGCGATTCGCTCGAGAAGGAACTGGTCGCCGACCACGTCCGCTCGCTGCAGATCGGTGGGCTGACGCAGGTCGCATCGAGCGACCGCCATACGGTGAAGCCGTGGTTCCAGGGCCGGCTCGACTACGCGCCGACCGTGTTCGACCTGCAATCGGACGGGTTCCCGCTCGTCGGCGGCCGCATCGAGCACGTGCGCGGCCAGTCGGTGGCGACGCTGACCTACATGCGCCGCCTGCACGTAATGAACGTGTTCGAGTGGCCTGCCGACGGCGGCCCGCAGGAGCCGCGGCGTTACACGCGGCGCGGCTTCAACATCGTCCACTGGGCGGACGGCTCAATGCAATACTGGATCGTCTCCGATGTCGAGGCGGCCGAGATCGACCGCTTCGTGCAGGCGTGGCGCGCGCATACCGCCGCGCAGTGAATCCATCGAAACGGAAAGGCCGTACGGATGATTCGAGTCAGCATCTTGTACCCCAACCGCAAGGGATCGCGCTTCGACCTGCGCTATTACCTCGAAACGCACATGCCGCTGTCAATCAAGCTGCTCGGCGCGCATCCGGGATTCCGCGGCGTCACGGTCGATCACGGCGTCGCCGGCGCCGCGCCGGGAACGGAGCCGGCACACATCGCAATGTGCCACTTCCTGTTCAGGTCGAGCGACGATTTCATGCAGGCGTTCATGCCGCATGCGCAGGCGCTGCAGCACGACATTCCGCGCTACACGGATGTCACGCCGGTGATTCAGTTCAACGACGTCGTGCTCGCACAGTAGACCGAAAGGAGCCCTGGATGTCCGACCCGACCTATCCCGTCGCCATCGTCGCCGCCGAGGCGCCGCCGCGCACGAAGCCGTCGAACTATCCGGAGACGTTCGCGGCGCGCATGGCGGGCCGCCGCAAGCAGCCGCTGGGCGATCTGTTCGGCCTGACCAACTTCGGCGTCAACCTGACGCGGCTCGCGCCGAACGCGGTGTCGGCGCTGCGCCACGCGCACAGCAAGCAGGACGAGTTCGTCTACATCGTTCAGGGGCACCCGACGCTGCACACCGATGCGGGCCGCACGCGGCTCGCACCCGGCATGTGCGCGGGCTTCAAGGCCGGCACCGGCAACGGCCATTGCCTGCGCAACGACACCCAGGAGGACGTCGTCTACCTCGAAATCGGCGATCGCACGCCCGGCGACGAGGGCACGTATCCCGACGACGACCTGAAGGCGATGCAGCTCGACGGCAGGTGGAAGTTCGTGCACAAGGACGGCACGCCGTACTGATCGCTGAACGGCGAGCGGCACGCTCCTCGACCGGCGCAGGTGCCGTGCGATTCAGCGTCGATCGATCGTTTCGCCGGGCGCGTCGCTCAGTGGCTTCGCCATCGCGCCCTCGTCCTCGGCGGCGAGCCCGCCGGGAAACTGCGCAAGTGATCACCGCGGGCATGACCGGGGGTACCCGGCAACGTGGCGCGGCGGGCTTCGCTGGAAACGCTGCGGCCCGTCGCGTGCACTCCCCGACCTGCGCATCGTAAGCGCGTCCGCACTATTCATGGGGCACGCCGGTCGCCGCCGCGGAGCGGCTGCGCAGGGGGTGAGGGACGCAGCGACTCCGCGGCGGCGGACACCGGCGTTTCGTGGCGGCGCGACCTACCAGAAGTGATACGCGATGCCGACCGTGTACAGGTTGGCGTCGGTGCGGCCGGTGGTGCTGTCGGTGCCGATCCGGTTGTAGCGGTCCCACTCGAGGTCGGCCGACACGTTCTTCGTCAGGTCGTAGCTCACGCCCAGACCGAACGTGACGCCGTTGCCGTCATGGCTGGCATTGGAGACGTTGACGAGGCCGGTCGAACCGGCGTCGAGCTTCGCGTGCGTCCAGGCCCAGCCGAGCTTGCCGTAGGCGGACAAGCCGTAGTCGAGCGGCACGATGCCGACCGCGTCGAGGCCGACGCCGTCGGCCTTGTACTTGCCGCCGATCGAATCCGCGGCCGGCGAGGTCACGGTCGAATGAATGTCGTGGCGGCCGAAATCGACGTAGTTGCCTTCGACCGCGAACCACTTGTTGAAGCGATAGCCGGCGGTGAGCGAATACGTGGTGTCGCTGCGATCGACCGAGGTCGACGTTCCCAGCCCCTGCGCGGCGAACGCGCGATCGATGCGATCGCCGCCGGAGGTCAGGTGCGCGGCGCCGACGCTGGCACCGACATAGGCGCCGCTGTCGCCCGCCGCGTCGGCCGCGTTGGCCGCCAGTGCGCCGGCCGCGGCGATCGATAGTGCAATGACCTGCTTCTTCATCTTCATCTCCCTGCGCATCGCTGCGCGAATTGGACAACCCGTATCGGGACGGCGCATTGGAGCGCGGCCGTGTGAACCGGGTTCGTCGCGGCACAGCGAGTTTGTCAACCGCGGGTAAAAACTCGTCAGCAGTTGTAGGTGCAGGCCAGTCGGCGCCGGCCGACTCGCTATCCTTTGCAACAAATTTCGACTCGAACACGGCGATGGACTACCGCATCCTGGTCGTCGACGACGACGCGGACCTCCGCGAACTGCTGTCCGGCTATCTCGGCGATGCCGGCTTTGGGGTCGTGGCCTGCGCCGACGGCGCGGCGATGTGGCCGGCGCTCGCGCAGCAGCGGTTCGATCTGATCGTGCTCGACGTGATGCTGCCCGGCGAGGACGGCCTGACCTTGTGCCGCAAGCTGCGCGCGCAATCGAACCTGCCGATCCTGATGCTCACCGCGCGCGGCGACGAGGTCGACCGCGTGATCGGCCTCGAGATGGGCGCCGACGATTACCTGCCGAAACCGTTCAGCCCGCGCGAGCTGCTCGCGCGCATCAGGAGCATCCTGCGGCGCGTGGCCGATCGCGTTCCCGCGGGTGCCGCGCAGATCCGCTTCGCCGACTGGACGCTGGAACTGGCCGCGCACCATCTGCGTGACCCGCGCGGCGTCGTGGTGCCGCTGCCCACCGGCGAGTTCCGCCTGCTGCGCGCGCTGGCGGAGAACCTCAATCGCGTGCTGACGCGCGATCAGCTGATCGATGCGCTGGCCGGGCGCGAGGCCAGCCGCATCGATCGCACCGTCGACGTGCTGGTCAGCCGGCTGCGGCGACGGCTCGGCGACGACGCGCGCGAGCCGCGGCTGATCCGCACGGTGCGCAGCGAGGGCTACATGCTGGTGTCGAACCTCGGCAACGCCGCATGAAGTGGCTGCCGCGCACGCTGTTCGGCCAAATCGTGCTGGCGTTGCTGGTCGGCATCGTCGCGGCGCAGGTCGCCGGCGCGTGGCTGATGCTCGACGAGCGCACGCGGCTGGCGCAGCGGCTGCTCGGCACGCATGCGGCGCAGCGCATCGCCGGCATCATCGACGCGCTCGACGCCGCCGACGACGCGGAGCGCGCGCGGCTGATCCGCGCGTTGAACCTGCCGCCGACGCGCATCCGCTTCGACGAGCCGTGGCACCCGCAGTCCGCGGAGACGGCCGCCGAAGTCGCCGCGTTTGCCGCCGAGGTGCGCTACGCGCTGACGCGCAAGGTCGAGATCCAGGTGCTGTCGCTGCGCGGCGAGGCGTTTCATGCGCCGAACGTGCCGCTCGCCGGCGGCGAGGCCATGCCGGAGAACGGCGCCTTCGCGCCGCCGCGGCCGAAGCGCATGCTGCTGCGGGCCGACCTGCAGGCGCGGCTCGCCGACGGCACGATCGTGACCTTCCATCACACGCTGCCCGGCACGCTGCCGGAGGATCCGCTGCGCATCCTCGGCTGGATCGGCGTGGTGCTCGCGATCGTGACCGCGCTCGCGCTGTGGATCGTGCGGCGGCTCACGCGCCCGCTGTCGGTGCTCGCGGCGGCGGCGGCCGGATTGCCGAGCAATCTCGATCAGCCGCCGCTGCCCGAATCCGGACCGAGCGAAATCGCGAGCGCCGCGCGCGCGTTCAACCGCATGCAGAGGGATCTGAAGCGGATGATCGAGACGCGCACCGTCGCGCTGGCGGCGGTGTCGCACGACCTGCGCCTGCCGCTGACGCGGCTGCGGTTGCGCATCGAGGCGCTGCGCGACGAGCGCCTGCGCCGGGCGATCGAGGGCGACGTCGCCGACATGGAACGCATGATCGACAACACGCTGCAGTTCCTGCGCGCGGGCGGCTCGAGCGAGAAGCCGGTGCTGCTCGACGTCAACGCGCTGCTCGAGCGCATCGCGGAGGACGTGGAAGTGCTCGGCGCCGAAGTCGGGTTGCAGGGCGGCGCGCAGCCGCTGCTGGCGCGGCCGATGGCGCTCGAGCGTTGCCTCACCAATCTGATCGACAACGCGCGCCGCTACGGCGGACCGCGCGTCGACGTGGTCGTGCGCGATTCGCCGCAGGCGCTCGAGATCCGCGTCGAGGATCGCGGCCCCGGCATCGCCGAGTCCGAGCGCGAACGCGTGTTCGAGCCGTACGTGCGCCTGGAAAGCTCGCGCGCGCGCGAGACCGGCGGCACCGGCCTCGGGCTGGCGATCGCGCGCGCGGTGGCGCGTCTGCACGGCGGCGACGTGCGACTCGAGCCGCGTCCCGGCGGCGGCCTGTCGGCGGTGTTGACGCTGGCGCGCGGGCCGGTCGCGGTCTGACGCGATCGCCTCGAGTCGTTTTCAGTTCAGTCGCGCGCGTGCGCGACGGTGCGCATCGACTGCGTACGTTGTTGCGCGAAGTCTCGAACTTAGGCGGGCATTAAGGCGCGCGGGCGCGCCGGAACCCGGCAGTTGCAGCGCAGTCGAACTTCGCGTCATTCGACAGAAAGGAAGTCATCATGAAACGCAATCAAACGTCCCGCATTACGCGCATCCTCGTTGCATCGAGCGTTCTCTTAGGCGCTGCCGCCGCGCACGCTGCGACCGGGTACAACATCTCGCAAGGCGAGGAGGCGATGATCCGTCCGGGCATGACGATGGCGCAGGTTCAGCAGGCGCTGGGCAGCCCCGACCAGACGAATCACTACGCCGATCAACTGGGCCCGACGTGGCGCTACCATGTCATGAACGCTTCGTTCCCCGGTACCTACTTCAGCATCAACTTCGGCGCGGACGGCAAGGTTGCATCGGACAACCAGAACGTGGCCGACATGGGCTAGCGATCGCGCGTTCGATGCGGCCGAGCCGCGCTACAGGCGCAGCCGTTGCAAGCGCGCAGCGATGATCGTGCCGGCCGCCGCCGGCAACGCTGCGGCGAGGAAACCGCGCCGGAACGCCGCGAGGATCAACGCGCGGTCCGACGCGGTGCCGCGCGGTGCCGCGTCGAGATCGATTCCGTGCCGCAGTCCATCGAGCAGCGCGGTGCCGGGCACCGCGCTGCTCGAGCGCATCGCGGAGGACGAGGAAGTGCTTGGCGCCGAAGTCGGGCTGCAGGGCGGCGCGCAGCCGCTGCTGGCGCGGCGGATGGCGCTCGAGATCCACGTCGAGGATCGCGGCCCCTGCATCGCCGACGCGGAACCGCGAGCTTAGGCGGGGATTAATTCGCGCCGGCGCGCCGGAACACGGTCTTCGCAACGCAGTCGAAGTTGCCGTCATCCGACGGAAAGGAAGTCATCATGAAACGCAATCAAACCTCCCTCGTCGCGCGCGTTCTCGTTGCATCGAGCGTTCTGTTCGGCGCTGCCGCCGCGCATGCCGCGACCGGATACAGCATCTCGGAGAGTCAGGAGGCTCTGATCCATCCCGGCATGACGATGGCGCAGGTCCGGCAGTTATTCGGCCACCCCGAGGATACGAGGTACTACGCCGACCAGGCGGGGCCGACGTGGCGCTACGGAGTCAGCAACGCTGGGCTGAGCGGAACATACTTCGCCGTCAACTTCGGTGCGGACGGCAAGGTCACGTCCGCGCGGCAGAGCGTGGCGATGTCCTTGACGTAGTCGAACGTCACGCGGCGGTTTCCGAACGAGTTCGGCGCGGTCGATCAGCGCTGCGGACGCCGCCGCTGCAAGCGCGCTGCGATGATCGTACTCGCCGTGGCCGGTAGCGCCGCGGCGAGAAAGCCGCGCCGGAACGCCGCGCGATTCAACGCGCGGTCCGACGCCGCGCTGGCCGCGAACCGCAGCACGCTCCGCGCATCGCCGAACGCCGGCCGCGTTCCCTCCCTCACGGTGCGGCGAGTCCCTTCCAGCCGCCGCCGAGTGCGCGGATCAGCGCGACGTTGGCGGCGAGTTGCCGCCCGCGCACGTCCAGCTCGGCGCGCTGCGCGTTGTACAGCGTCGCCTGCGCGGTGATCACGTTCAGGTAGCTGACCGTGCCGGCCATGTACTGGTCGATGGTCTGCGCGAGCGATTCACGCGCGGCGCGCACCGCTTCGTGCTGCAGCCGAGCCTCGTCATCGAGCACGCGCAGCGCGGCGAGGTTGTCCTCGACTTCCTGCAGCGCGGCCAGCACCGTCTGCCGGTAATTCGCCGCGGCCTGCTCGAAACCGGCGCGCGCGGCTTCGGTGGCGGCGCTGCGCGCGCCGGCGTCGAACAAGGTGGCCGCGAGCGCGGGGCCGAGCGACCACACGCGGTTCGGCGCCGACAGCAGATCGCCGAGGCCCGGTCCGCGCCAGCCGCCGCCGGCGGCGATCGACAGCGTGGGAAAGAACGCCGATTGCGCCACGCCGATCTGCGCGTTCGCCGCCGCGGCACGCCGCTCGGCGGCGGCGATGTCGGGCCGGCGCTCGAGCAGCTCGCCAGGCAGCAGCGCCGGAATCTGCGGCAGCTTCTGCGTGGTCGGCAGGACAGCGCGCGCCGGCAACGAGAAATCCGCGGGCGCGCTGCCGGCGAGGACCGCGATCGCATGCTCGAGCTGCGCGCGGCCGAGTTCGCCGTCGACGCGCTGCGCCTGCGCGCTCGCCAGCTGCGATTCGGCCGCGGCGACGTCGGCGCGCGACACCATGCCGGCCGCGAAGCGGTTGCGTGTCAGTTCGACGAAGCGCCTGTAACCGGCCACCGTTTCGTCGAGCAGGCGGTTCTGCGCGTCGGCCACGCGCAGCAGAAAGTAGTCCTGCGCCAGCTGCGCCTGCAGCGCGAGCCGCGTCGCTTCGAGTTCGGCGCTGCTTGCCTGCGCGGTGGCGGAGGCCGTCTCGACGCTGCGGCGGATGCGACCGAACAGGTCCGGCTCCCACGACGCGGCAAACTGCACGCTCGCGGTGTTGCCGGCGCCGACGCCCGGGCTGCGCCCGCGCGTATACGCCGCGTTGCCCGTCACGACCGGAAAGAACTGTGCGCGCGCCTGCGCGGCGAGCGCGACCGCCTGGTCGTAGCCGGCAATGGCGGCGCGCAGGTTCTGGTTGGAGACGTCGACGCGGTGCTCGAGCGCGTCCAGCTCGGCGTCGTCGAACACCTGCCACCACGCGCCGCGCGGCTCGCCGTCGCGCGGCTGCGCCGGCTTCCAGTGGGGTGCTTCCTTGAAATGCGCGGGCAGCGCGAGCGTCGGGCGAGAGTAGTCGGGCCCGGCCGCGCAGCCTGCGAGCAGCGCGATCGGAAGCAGCATGGCCGAGGCGCGGCGTTTCATGACGAGGCCGTCGGATCCGCCAGCGGCCCGTGGCCGGGAGCGCGGCCGCGGAGCCGCGCCCACG
Source organism: Pseudomonadota bacterium (assembly GCA_029778535.1). Lineage (GTDB taxonomy): Bacteria > Pseudomonadota > Gammaproteobacteria > Burkholderiales > Burkholderiaceae_F > JAKOQB01. The sequence goes on from JAKOQB010000187.1 coordinate 93,058, forward strand.
CAAGCCGCGCGCGATCCAGATACAGATAGATGATCGGCGTCGTGTACAGCGTCAAGAGCTGGCTCGCGATCAGTCCGCCGACGATCGAGATACCGAGCGGACGGCGCAGCTCCGCACCTTCGCCGAAGCCGATTGCCAGCGGCAACGCGCCCAGCAGCGCCGCCATCGTCGTCATCAGGATCGGGCGCAGCCGCAGCTTGCACGCCTGCAGGATGGCGTCGCGCGGACTGAGATTCCGTTCGCGCTCGCAGGTGATCGCGAAGTCGACCATCAGGATCGCGTTCTTCTTCACGATGCCGATCAGCAGGAACACGCCGATCAGAGACATCACGGAGAACTCGGTTCCGGTGGCGAGCAGCGCGAGGATCGCGCCGGCGCCCGCCGACGGCAGCGTGGACAGGATCGTCAGCGGGTGGATGTAGCTCTCGTACAGCATGCCCAGCACGATGTACATCGCCGCGATCGCCGCCGCGATCAGCAACGGCTGCGTGGCGAGCGACTGCTGGAACACGCGCGCGGTGCCCTGGAAGCTGCCGCGGATCGAGGTCGGCAGGCCGATCTTCGCCATCGCGTCGTCGATCGCGCGCTGCGCCTGCGACAGCGACACATTCAAGGGCAGGTTGAACGAGATCGTGCTGGCCGCGAACTGCCCCTGGTGATTGACCGCGAGGGGGGTGGCGGTCGGCTCCCAGCGCGCGAACGACGACAGCGGCACCTGCGCGCCTGCGCTCGTGATCACGTAGATGTCGCGCAGCGACTCGGGGCTCTGCCAGTACTGCGGCGCGGCTTCCATCACCACGTGGTACTGATTAAGCGGCATGTAGATCGTCGACACCTGCCGCTGGCCGAAGGCGTCGTTGAGCACCGCGTCGATCATCTGCGGCGTGACGCCCAGGCGGGATGCGGAGTCGCGGTCGATCGCGATCGTCGTCTGCAGGCCCTTGTCCTGCAGGTCGGTGTTGACGTCGACCAGCTGCGGCAGCGCGGCCATCGCCTGCCGCACGCGCGGCTCCCACGCGCGCAGCTCGGCCAGATCGTCGCCCTGGATCGTGAACTGGTACTGCGCATTGGAGGCGCGCCCGCCGACGCGGATGTCCTGCGCCGGCACGAGGAACAGGCTCGCGCCCGGCACGCGCGCAAGCTTCGGGCGCAGCCGCGCGATGACCTGATCGGCGCTGGCGTCGCGTTCGCTCCTGGGCTTCAGCGACACGAACATGAAGCCGCCGTTGCGCTGCCCGCCGCCGGTGAACGCGACCACGTTCGCCACCGCCGCATCGCCCTTGACGATCTGCGCCAGCGCGCGCACCTTCTCGCGCATCGCCTGAAACGAGATGCTCTGGTCGGCCTGGATGCCGCCCACCACCAGCCCCACGTCCTGCTGCGGGAAGAAGCCCTTTGGCACGATAACGTACAGGTACACGTTCAGCGCGATCACCGCGAAGAACGCCAGCAGCATCAGCAACGAGTGGCGCAGGGCCCATGTGATCGACCGCTCGTAGCCGTGCGCGAGCTGGTCGAACCCGCGTTCCGACCACTGCTTCCAGCGCGCCGGCCGGCCGGACTCGCGCGCCGCCGGCAGCCGCGAGCACATCACCGGCGTCACCGTCAGCGAAACGATCAGCGACAGCACGACCGCCACCGACAGCGTGACCGCGAACTCGCGGAACAGGCGCCCGATGATGCCGCCCATCGCCAGGATCGGAATGAACACCGCGATCAGCGACAGGCTCATCGACAGCACGGTGAATCCGACCTCGCGTGCGCCCTGCAGCGCGGCGGCCATCGGCCGCATGCCGGTCTCGATGTGGCGCGACGTATTCTCGAGGACCACGATCGCGTCGTCGACGACGAACCCGGAGGCGATCGTCAGCGCCATCAGCGACAGGTTGTTCAGGCTGTAGCCGAGCAGGTACATCGCCGCGAACGTGCCGATCAGCGACAGCGGCACGGCGACCGCGGGGATCAGCGTGGCCCGCCCGCTGCGCAGAAACAGGTACACGACGCCGATCACCAGCAGCACGGCGATCGCGAGCGTGCGCTCGACCTCGTTCAGCGACGCGCGGATCGAAGTCGTGCGATCCATCACGACGTTCACGTCGATCGCCGCCGGGATCGACGCGTGTAATGCAGGCAGCAGGCGCTTCACGCCGTCGACGGTCTCGATGATGTTGGCGCCCGGCTGCCGGTAGACGATCAGCTGCACCGAAGGCCGGCCGTTGGTGAAGCCTTCGTTGCGCAGGTCCTGCACCGAGTCGACCACGTCGGCCACGTCGGCGAGCCGCACCGCCGCGCCCTTGCGGAACGCGATCACCAGCGGCAGGTAGTCGGCGGCCTTGATCGATTGGTCGTTGGCGTAGATCTGCCAGTGGCGCGCGTCACCCTCGATCGAGCCCTTCGGCCGGTTGGCGTTGCTGGCCGCGATCGCCGCGCGCACCTGCTCGAGCGAGATGCCCATGCGGTTCAGCGCCGGCGGGTTCAGCTCCGCGCGCACCGCGGGCAGCGCGGAGCCGCCGACGTTGACGTTGCCGACCCCCGGAAGCTGCGAGATCTTCTGCGCCAGGATCGTCGAGGCCGCGTCGTACATCTGGCCGCGCGTCAGCGTGTCGCTGGTCAGCGACAGGATCATGATCGGCGCGTCGGCCGGATTGACCTTGCGGTAGATCGGATTGCTCGGCAGCCCGGTCGGCAGCAGCGTGCGCGCGGCGTTGATCGCCGCCTGCACGTCGCGCGCGGCGCCGTCGATGTTCCGCGACAGGTCGAACTGCAGCACGATGCGGGTGGAGCCGAGCGTGCTGGTCGACGTCATCTCGGTGACGCCCGCGATCTTGCCGAGCGCGCGCTCCAACGGCGTGGCGACCGTCGCCGCCATCGTGTCCGGGCTGGCGCCGGGCAGATTGGCCGACACCAGGATCGTCGGGAAATCGACCTGCGGCAGCGGCGACACCGGCAGCAACCGGAACGCAGCCACGCCCGCCAGCAGCACGCCGAGCGCGAGCAGCGTGGTCGCGACCGGGCGGTGGATGAAGGGCTGCGACAGGTTCATCCGTCTTCCCCCGCTCCCACATCAGCGGGACAGGGCAGGGGTGAGAGCGGGATCGTCGCCATCGGCTCACCTCACGGTGTAGCCGCGCCCATCCATGCACGCGGCGAAAGCCCGCTGGAAGACCGACGCATCCTTGCCGACCGACTGCTGCGTGGCCCATTGCGCGCATGCGCTGCGATCGGCGTTAGTCTGTTCCGGGCTCTGGTGGTTGCGCGGATAGATGATCGGCTCTGGCGCCGACGGTGGCGGCGCGGATTCGATATTCGGCGGCGGCGCCGCGACGACGTAGCCGCCCGGCGCCGGCGTGTAGTAGGCGCCGTCGGCGTAGTAGTACGGCACGCCGGCGACCCACAGCGTCACGTAGGCCGGCGGCAACACGGGTACCACGATGCCGATCGGCGGCGCGACGACGACGAAACGCGGCCCGCTCGGGCGGAACCACACGCCGCCGTGGAAGAAGAAGCGTTCGTTGTGGAAACGGACCGCGATCGCGCCGGCCGGCAGCCCGAGCACGACCTCGCCGTGCGCCGGGTAGTAGTGGTTCAGGTGATGGCGCGAGTCGTAGACCCAGTGCGGACTGCGGAAGCGCTCGTCGCGATGCCGCTCGTGCTCGCCGCGCTGGGCCGAGGCGGTGCCCGCGAGCAGCGCGGACAGCGCGAGGCACAGAAGGACTTTCGATGCTGCGTTCATGTCAATGCCCTCGCTGCCGTGGCGCCGTCGCCCCGGCGCAGGCCGGGGCCCAATTTGCGGTGCTCGAACTTGGGTCCCGGCCTTCGCCGGGACGACGCTGTGTTGCGACTCCTGTCCATCTCGAAGTCATTCCGCCGCGCTCGGCTCGACTTCGCCGGCCGCCCTGCGCCGCTTCGCCAGCCGGTCGAACGCCAGATAGATCACCGGCGTGGTGAACAGCGTCAGCACCTGGCTCACCAGCAGTCCGCCGACCATCGTGAGTCCCAGCGGATGCCGCAGTTCGGAGCCGACACCGGTGCCGAGCATCAGGGGCAGCGCCCCGAACAGCGCCGCGAACGTCGTCATCAGGATCGGCCGCAGCCGCAGCAGGCAGGCCTGGTGGATCGCCTCGCGCGGCGGCTTGCCTTCGTTGCGCTCGGCGTCGAGCGCGAAGTCGACCATCATGATCGCGTTCTTCTTCACGATGCCGATCAGCAGCACGATGCCGATCACCGCGATCACCGACAGGTCGTTGCCGGTCGCGAGCAGCGCGAGCAGCGCGCCGATGCCCGCCGACGGCAGCGTCGACAGGATCGTGACCGGGTGAACGAAGCTCTCGTACAGAACGCCGAGCACGATGTACATCGTGACGATCGCGGCCAGCAGCAGCCATACCTCGTTGGTCAGGCCCGCGCGGAACGCGAGTGCGGCGCCCTCGAACTGCGTCTGCACGCTCGCCGGCAGCCCGATGTCGCGCTCGGCCGCCTCGATCGCGTCGACCGCAGCGCCGAGCGACGCGCCCGGCGCGAGGTTGAACGACACGGTCGTGGCCGGAAACTGCCCGAGATGGTTGATCGCGAGCACGCTCGGCCGCTGCTCGACGCGCGCGATCGACGACAGAGGCACCTGGCCGCCGCCCTGCGCCGTGACGAAGATGTTGTCGAGCGCCGCCAGCCCCTGCCGGAAGCGCGGCTGCGCCTCGAGCACGACGCGGTACTGGTTCGACTGCGTGAAGATGGTCGAGATCAGCCGCTGGCCGAACGCGTTGTAGAGCGCGTTGTCGATCGCCGCGGTCGTCACGCCAAGGCGGCCGGCGCTGTCGCGGTCGATCGCGATGTACGCCTGCAGGCCCTGGTCCTGCAGGTCGCTGGCGACATCCGCGAGCGCCGGCTCGCGCTGCAACCGCTCGACCAGCCGGGGGACCCAGTCGGCGAGTTCCGCGAGGTTGGGCGAGGACAGGGAGAACTGGTATTGCGTGCGCGCGACGCGATCCTCGATCGTCAGGTCCTGCACCGGCTGCAGGTACAACGACATGTCGGGCATGGCGGCGGCGTCCTGCTTCAACCGCGCCAGCACGGCGGGCAGCGGGTCGCGCTCGCCGCGCGGCTTCAGATTGATCAGCATGCGACCGCTGTTCAGCGTGGTGTTGATGCCGTCCACGCCGATAAACGACGAGACGCTCGCCACCGCGGGATCGGCGTCGATCGCCTGCGCGAGCCGCTGCTGTTGCCGGCGCATGGCCTCGAACGAGATCGACTGCGGCGCCTCGGTGATGCCCTGGATCGCCCCGGTGTCCTGCTGCGGAAAGAAGCCCTTCGGCACGACGACGTACAGCGCGACGGTCAGCACCAGCGTGCCGATCGCGACCCACAGCGTGGGGCGCTGGCGGTCGAGCACCCAGCCGAGCGCGCGGTCGTACGCGGCGACGACCGCCTGCCAGGCGCGCTCGCCGGCGGCGAAGATGCGGCTCTGCCGTTCGACCGGCGTGTGGCGCAGCAGCTTCGCGCACAGCATCGGCGTGAAGGTCAGCGACACCGCGGCCGAGATCAGGATCGCCACCGCGAGCGTGATCGCGAACTCGCGGAACAGTCGTCCGACCACGTCGCCCATGAACAGCAGCGGGATCAGTACCGCGACCAGCGACACCGTCAGCGAGATGATCGTGAAGCCGATCTGCCCCGCACCCTTCAGCGCCGCCGCCAGCGGCTTCTCGCCCTGCTCGATGTAGCGCGAAATATTCTCGATCATGACAATGGCGTCGTCGACGACGAAGCCGGTGGCGATCGTCAGCGCCATCAGCGACAGGTTGTTGATCGAGAACCCGGCGAGATACATCACGCCGAAGGTGCCGACCAGCGACAGCGGCACCGCGAGACTCGGGATGATCGTCGCCGGCACGCTGCGCAGGAACAGGAAGATCGCCAGCACCACCAGTGCGACCGCGAACAGCAGCTCGAGCTGCACGTCTTCGACCGACGCGCGGATCGTCACCGTGCGGTCGGTCAGCGGCCTGATGTCGATCGACTGCGGCAGCCCCTGCGACCACTGCGGCAGCAGCGCCTTGATGCGGTCGGCCGTCTCGATCACGTTCGCGCCCGGCTGGCGCTGGATGTTCACCACGATGCCCGGCTCGGCATTGACCCACGCCGCGAGCCGCACGTTCTCCGCGGCGTTGACGACGTCGGCCACGTCGCGCACGCGGATCGGTGCGCCGTTCTTCCACGCGATCACGAGGTTGCGATAGTCGTCGGCGGACTTCAGCTGGTCGTTGGCGTCGATGGTCGAGGCGCGCGTCGGCCCGTCGAAGCTGCCCTTGGCCAGATTGACGTTGCCGGCCGCGATTGCCGTGCGCACGTCGTCGAGCGACAGCCCGAGCGAGGCGAGCGCGCGTGGATTGACCTGCACGCGCACGGCGGGCTTCTCGCCGCCGCTCACGGTGACGAGGCCGACGCCGGGCACTTGCGACAGCTTCTGCGCCAGGCGCGTGTCCGCGAGATCCTGCACGCGCGTGAGCGGCAAGGTCCTCGACGTGATGCCGAGCGTGAGAATCGGCGCGTCGGCCGGGTTGACCTTGTTGTAGACGGGCGGCTGCGGCAGGTCGGTCGGCAGGAACGTGCCGGCGGCGTTGATCGCGGCCTGCACTTCCTGTTCGGCGACGTCGAGCGCGAGCGACAGGTCGAAGCGCAGCGTGATCACCGACGCGCCGGCCGAGCTGGTCGACCACATCTGGCTCAAGCCCGGCATCTGGCCGAACTGGCGCTCCAGCGGCGCGGTGATCGACGAGGTGACGACCTCCGGACTCGCGCCGGGATACAGCGTCGTGACCTGGATCGTCGGATAGTCGACCTGCGGCAGCGCCGACTGCGGCAGAAAGCGATACGCGACCAGACCCGCGACGAGGAGCGCGATCATCAGCAGCGTCGTCGCCACCGGACGAAGGATGAACTGCCGCGACGGGTTCATCGCCTACTGCTCGGGCGCTTCGCGCCGTGTGCCTGCGCCCTTGCCTTCGCGCGGAGCGGCCGTTGCTGGCGGCGTCGCGTTGGGCTCGATCACGTCGACGCGTGCGCCTTGGCGCAGCTTGTCGGCGCCGTCGGTCACGACCCGCTCACCGGCCGCAAGCCCGGCGGTGATCGCGGTCGTCTCGCCGTCGCTCGCGCCGAGCGTGACCCTGCGCACGGTGACGGTCGAATCCGCGCCGACCACGTACACATACGTGCCCGGCGCGCCGCGCTGGATCGCGCTGGTCGGCACGACGATCGCACCCTTCAACGTGTCGAGCAGCAGCCGCACGTTGACGAACTGGTTCGGGAAAAGCGCGCCGTCCTTGTTGTCGAACTCGGCCTTCATCTTCACCGTGCCGGTGGCCGGGTCGATCAGGTTGTCGACCGTCATCAGCTTGCCGGTGGCCAGATGCGTGGTGCCGCCGGCGGCGTAGGCATCGACCGGCAGCGTGGCGCCGGAGCGCAGCCGGGCGAGGACCGCCGGCAGGTTCTCCTGCGGCAGCGAGAAGACCACGTCGATCGGCTCGACCTGCGTGACGACGACAATGCCGTTGGTGTCGCTCGCGTGGATCAGGTTGCCGCGATCGACCTGCCGCAGTCCGGTGCGACCGGACACCGGCGCGGTGATGCGCGTGTACGAGAGCTGCAGCCGTGCATTGTCGGCGGCGGCCTGGTCGACCGCGACCGTCGCCTCGAGCTGGCGCACCAGTGCATCCTGCTGGTCGACCTGCTGGCGCGCGATCGAATCCGTGGCGAGCAGCCCGCGATAGCGCGCCAGATCGACTTTCGCACTGTCGAGTTGCGCGCGATCGCGTGACTGCTGTGCTTCGGCCTGCTCGAGCGCGACCTGAAACGGCTTGGGGTCGATCTGCGCCAGCAGTTGTCCGGCCTTGACCGGATCGCCTTCCTTGAAATAGACGCGCAACAACTGGCCGTCGACGCGGCTGCGCACGGTGACCGTGTTGCGCGCGGTGACGGTGCCCAGCGCCGTCAGGCGCACCGGAAGATCGGCGCTGCGAGCGGCCACCGCGCTGACCGGCATCGGCCGCGTCGCGTCGAACCGGCCGCCGCGGCCGGCCGCGTGTTCGCCCGGCGGCGTCGCGACCGGCGCCGGGCGCAGCGCGTACCAGCCGGCGATCGCGGCGATGATCGCCGCGACGACTGCGATCGCCGCGATCCGGCGCCGCCGCGAGCGTGCCGCCGCCGCCGCATCGCCGGCAAAGGGCGTGGTCCTGCTGGGAGCGTCGTCTCTCATCGCGGGCGTCAGGCGTGGAGGTGCGGCACGGCTCGAAGCACGGTTGTGCCGCGACGCACGGGGCCGCGCGCATGGCGCGCAACTGACCACGAGACGCTGCGACGATACGCGGCCCGCGTTAACGCTGCGTCGCGGATACTTTGCGAAACGTTTCCAGCGCCCGGGTGCGCTACTGCGCCGGGCCACGCGGCATCGGTCTGGGTCCTCGTCGCGAACTGCGTACCATGGCGTTCTCCTTGCGTTGAATGGCCCGTTCGGCGGGGCGGTCGCCGGCGGTCATCGATCACGGCGCGCCGACCATACTGCGGTGGTCGCGGTGTACCCATCACTCAATCGCGCCGGACGCACTGTCACGATCGCGCGGAAAGTCGCCGGTGGGCAATGCGTCAGGCACGCATCTTCGCGACCGCCTGCTGCGCGCCGGCGGCCATCAGTCGCGCATCGGAGCCGATGGTTACGAAGCGGAACCCCTTGGCGCTGCGCGCGCGCGCTGCGTCGGTACCCATGTTGTGGATTCCGGCCACGACGCCGTGCGCCTGCGCGCGCGCGAGGATGTGGTCGATCGCCTGCGCGACCGCGGGCGCGGGGTTGTCCATGTCGGGCTGGCAGCCGAGCGACAACGACAGGTCCGACGGCCCGATATAGATCGCGTCGAGTCCTTCGACCGACAGGATCGCGTCGAGGTGGTCGAGCGCCTGCCGCGTCTCGATCATCGCGAAGCGGACGATGGTCGCGTCAGCATGCTGCGGGTAATCGGCGCCGCCGTACAAGAGACCGCGCACCGGGCCGAAGCTTCTCGTGCCGCGCGGCGCGTAATTGGTGTATGCGACGAGTTTCGCGGCATCGTCGCGCGTGTTCACCATCGGGCAGATCACGCCGTAGGCGCCGGCGTCGAGCGTCTTCATGAGGATGCCTGGCTCGAGCCACGGAACGCGCACGAGCGGCACCACCGGCGTGGTCGAGATCGCCTGCAGCATCGGCACCATCGCCTGGTAGTCGACCACGCCGTGCTGCAGGTCGATCGTCAGCGAGTCCCAGCCGGCGTGCGCCATCGTCTCGGCGCAGAACGAATCGGGGATCGAGAGCCAGCCGTTGACGGCCGGTTTGCCGTCGCGCCACAGCGCGCGCAGTCGGTTTTCTCTCACGGTGATCGCTCCCCCGTCGGCGCCGTCGAAAGTGCGCAGGCTACCGCCGCGCACGCGGTGCCGCGGCGTTCAGCCGATCGATTGGTACACCGCCTTCTGAAATTCCAGAAAGAGCGGGACGGATTTCACGTCGGCGAACGGCAGCACCTGCGTCAGGTAGACGCCGCCGATGCCATGCGCCGGATCGATCCAGAAATACGAGTTGGCCAGTCCTGCCCACATCAGGCTGCCCGCGGACATGCCGGTCGGCGCGCGCTCGGCGTTGATTTGGAATCCGAACGTGTAGTGCTTCTCCAGCCCCGGGAAGAACTCCGCGTCGTTGGACAGCTGCGGGATCGCGGTCTTCAGCGGCGTCACGCGAATCGGGCCGATCTGGTTGCGGCACATCATGTCCACGGTCTCCGCCTTCAGCACCTGGTGGCCGTCGGCGCGCCCGCGATTCAGGATCATGCGCACGAACTTCAGGTAATCGCCGGCCGTTCCGTACAGGCCGCCGCCGCCCATCTCGAATTCGGGTTCCTGCGGGACCTCCACGTCGGTCGCGGCGAGCTTGCCGTCGTCGCCACGCTGGTGGATCTTCGCCAGCCGATCGCGCATAGATGCCGTGATCCTGAAAGCGGTGTCGTTCATGCCGAGCGGTGCGAACACCTCGCCCTTCAGGTACGTGCCGAGCTTCTTGCCGCTCGCCGCTTCCACCGCCTTGCCGGTCCAGTCGAGGTTGATGCCGTAGTTCCAGCGCTCGCCGGGCTCGAACAGCAACGGCGTGCGCAGCGCGGCGTTCCGGCAGGTGATGATTTCCGGTATTCCCCTTGCCTTCTGGTACTTCTGGATCGCGTCGCTCCAGAATTCGTAACCGAATCCGGCGGTGTGGGTCAGCAGATGCTGCAACGTGACTGGCCGCTGCGGCGCGTGCGTGCGCGGCGCGCCCGACGCGTCGAACCCTTCGAGCACCGGAATGCTGCCGATCTCCGGCACCCAGCGGCTGACCGGACTTTGCAGGTCGAGCTGGCCGCGCTCGACCAGTTGCAGCGCCGCGGTGGTCGTCAATGCCTTGCTCATCGAGGCGATCCAGACGACGGTATCGAGCGTCATCGGCGCGCTCTTTCCGAGCACACGCTGCCCGAATGCGCCCTCGTAGATCGTCGCATCGCGGCCGGTCGCCATTGCGACCACTCCTGGAACGTCGCCGGCTTCGGTCGCCCGGCGCAACAGCGCATCCGCGCTCTGCCTCAATGCCATGGCGTTCTCCTTGCGTTGAGTTTCGCGCTCGACGGCGCCGCCGCTTTCCTGCGCGGACGCGGGCGTCGCCGATCACGGTCCGGCCAATCTACTGCGGTCGCGTGGATGCGTCCATCACAACATCGCGTCCGACGCATCGACGTCTTGGCGGCGCTTCGTCGCAGGGCGGGCGAATCGAGCGCGCTTCAGGCGATCGCATCCCGCCACGCCAGCATCGAAACCGAGCCGGCGCCAGCATCGCGTGTGCAACTCCCCAGCAAAGGTCATGGCAAAGGCCGACGCGCAGCGGGACCGAGGCGTATCGTCATCCCACGGCCAACAAATGCCGTGCAGTCATGGACCGCCGCCGCTTCGTCCGCGCGCTCGCCGCGACCGCTGTCTTGCCTTCGCGTGCAAAGGCGCAATCCGCGCCGCTGACGCGCGCGATTCCGAAGTCGGGCGAGCGCATCCCGGCGATCGGCATGGGCACGTGGCTCACGTTCGACGTCGGCGACAACGCGGCCGAGCGCGCGCTGCGCCGCGACGTGCTGCAGCGGTTCTTCGCGGCCGGCGGCGGCGTGATCGATTCGTCGCCGATGTACGGCCGCGCCGAGCGCCTGCTCGGCGATCTGCTGCCGCAGGTCGAGCACGCCGGAAAGCTGTTCGCCGCGACCAAGGTGTGGACCGCGTTCGAGCGCGTCGGCCCGACGCAGATGGCCGAATCGCTGCGGCTGTGGAAGCTCGCGCGCTTCGACCTGATGCAGATCCACAACCTGCTCGCCTGGCGCGGCCACGTGAAGGCGGTGCGCGCCGGCAAGGACGAAGGGCGCTGGCGCTACATCGGCGTGACGACGTCGCACGGAGCCAGGCACGACGAGATGGCGGTCGCGCTGAAGTCCGAGCCGTGGGACTTCATGCAGATCACGTACAACTTCGCCGACACGTCGGCCGAGCCGCTGATGAACTTCGCCGCCGAGCGCGGCATCGGGGTGATCATCAACCGGCCGTTCGACGGCGGGCGGCTGTTCAACCGGGTCGGCGCGCGGAAACTTCCGCCGTGGGCGGCGGAGATCGGCTGCGAAAACTGGGCGCAGTTCTTCCTCAAGTGGATCGTGTCGCACCCCGCCGTCACCTGCGCGATCCCGGCGACGACGAATCCGGCGCACATGGAAGAGAACATGGGCGCGCGGCTGGCGCCGCTGCCCGACCACGCGATGCGGCGGCGGATGCAGGCTGCAATCAGCTCAAGCTGACGTCGTCGCCCGGGCGCCGTGCCATCACGCCGCCTTCTTCGCCGCGATCGCATTGCCCGCGCGCGCGAACGCCTTGCGGTTCAGGATGCCGCTGATCCACTGGCCGGTCGCGACCACCTGATCGAGATCGATGCCGGTCTCGATGCCCAGGCCGCGCAGCAGGTACAGCACGTCCTCGGTGGCGACATTGCCGGTCGCGCCCTTCGCGTACGGGCAGCCGCCCAGCCCAGCCACGCTGGTGTCGAACCTGCTGACGCCCAGCTCCAGGCACGCGTAGACGTTGCCGACCGCCTGGCCGTAGGTGTCGTGGAAGTGCCCCGACACGTCGGCTAGGTCGAAGTGCTTGAGCGCCGCTTCCATCGCCGCCTGCGTGGCGCGCGGTGTTCCCACGCCGATCGTGTCCGCCACGCCGATGTGCTGCACGCCGATGTCCTTCATCAGTTTCGCGACGTACGCGACCGCTTCGGGCTTCACCTCGCCCTGGTACGGGCAGCCAAGCGCGCACGAGATCGCGCCGCGGATGCGGATGCCGTGCGCGCGCGCGGCCTCGCACACCGGCGCGAAGCGCTCGATCGACTCCGCGATCGAGCAGTTGATGTTCTTCTGCGAGAACGCCTCGCTGGCGGCGCCGAACACGACGATCTCGTCGGCCCTGGCGGCGAGTGCGCCCTCGAATCCCTTCATATTCGGCGTCAGCACCGAGTAAACGACACCCGGCTTGCGCCTGATCTGCGCCATCACCTCGGCCGCGTCGGCCATCTGCGGCACCCACTTCGGCGACACGAACGAAGTGACCTCGATGTTCGTGAATCCCGCCGCGGTCAGCCGGTCGACCAGCTCGACCTTCACGCCGGCCGGAATCGTCTGCTTCTCGTTCTGCAGCCCGTCGCGCGGGCCGACCTCCACGATGGAAACCTTGCTGGGCAGCGACGGCATCTGGATTCTCCCGGGCGAACGTTTGATGTTACTGCGGGCGCTGCGGCGCGAGGGGGTCCTTGCGCGGGCAATGGGCGCGCGGCCGTGCGAAAGGAAGCGTCATCGCGCTCGCGCTCGATGCTCGCGCAAGTACGTACGTGATCCTCGCTGCGCATCGCATTGTTTCGCCTCGACGATTTGGGCTCGAAACGGAAGCCCTTCTCGTGCTCGCGCGCGAAGTTGTTACCGGATGTGAATGCGCGGGCATTTTCTCCGAACGGCGTAACGAGTTCGGGTGAGCACCCGTCTTGTGATCCGGGTTCCCGCATCCGAGACTCCGCCGCAACTCGCGGCGTGAAGGTTCGCGCTCGGAGTTGCATTCAAAGGGAGAAGATATGTTCAAGCATGCGATTCATTTTCTGCGCGCGGTCGCGGTCGGTGCCGTGCCGCTGCTGATCGCCGCGTGCGGCGGCAGCGCACCGGGCGGCGGTTCGACGTCGCAACCCGCCGCGGTCGACGCCACCGTCGTGTCCGGTACGGTCACGGGCTTCGGCAGCGTGATCATCGACGGCGTCGAGTACGCCGAAGGCAGCGTCAGCGTCGCGCGCGATGTCGATCCGCGCGGTGAGACCGCGACCACGATGGCCGCCGTGAAAGTGGGCCAGCAGGTCGAGGCGAGCGTCGACGCCAGCGGCAAGGTGACCAAGTTGCTGGTCCGCGCGACGGTGATCGGCCCGGTTGATTCGGTCGATGTCGCCGGATCGAGTTTCAAGGTCGTCGGTCAGACCGTGAAGGTCGTGACGAGCGGCGACGGCAGGACGATCTTCGAAGGCGTGGACGGACTGTCCGGGCTGAATGCCGGCGACTGGGTCGAGGTGCACGGCACGATCGACGCCGACAAGAACGTGCTCGCCACACGCGTCGAGGTGCAGCCGCCCGGCGGCGAAACCAAGGTGCGCGCCGGCGGCATCGTCAAGAATGTCGACGTAAATGCCAAGACGTTCAAGCTCGGCGACCTGACGATCAACTACGGCGGCGCGACGATCAAGCCCGACGGCGCGACGATCGCCAACGACGAGATGGTGTTCGTGTTCAGCGACCAGCTGCCGGTGAACAACACGCTGACCGCCAAGGCGATCCGGGTGGCGAAGCAGCCGGCGCTGGAAGGTCGACGCTTCGTGATCGGTGGCCTCGTATCCGGCTACAACTCGATCTCCGACTTCAAGGTCAACGGCCTGGAGGTCGACGCGTCGAGCGCCGAGATCAAGGGCGGCAACGCGGCCGACATCATGAACATGGCGCTGGTGCGCGTCGAAGGAATGCTCGCCGGCACCGGGTCGTCGGCGGTGCTCAAGGCCACGCGCGTGACGATCATCCCGGCGTCCGAGCAGCGCGCGGTGATGCTGATCGGGCAGGTCACCGACTTCGTGTCGGCCGCCAGCTTCAAGGTGCGCGGCACGCCGGTCGACGCGAGCGCGTCGACCGTGGTGTTCAGGAATGGCACTGCCTCCGACCTGAAGGAAGGCGCGTTCGTCGCGGTCAAGGGCCACATCGACGGGAGCACGGTCAAGGCCGATCAGGTGAGCTTCCTGACGCCGCCGGTGGGCATGACGTTCAGGCTGTTCGGAGCCGTCAGCGACTTCAACCCGACGGCGAAGACGTTCAAGCTGCTCGGCATCCCGATGAAGCTCGCGGACAACGCGACCTTCACCGGCGGCGCGCTGGCAGATTTCGCCAACGGCAAACTGGTCGTGGTCAAGGGCAGTTTCGACGGCACGACGTTCGTCGTCACCGACGTGACGTTCAAGACGGGGCCGAGCGCGGTCCTGATCCGGTCCGAAGGCGCGGTCTCCGACGTGACCGCGGCGAGCTTCAAGCTCAACGGCGCGACCTTCACGATCACGGCCCAGACGACGATCGTCAACGGGCCGCTCGCCAACGGGCAGCACGTGGAAGTCGAAGCCACGCTCGTCTCCGGCAACCTCGTCGCGCAGAGGGTCGAGGTACAGCCGGCGGCGGCCACGGCCTTGCTGATCGGGCCGATCACGGACTTCGCGTCGAAGTCGAACTTCAAGGTGCAGGGCCAGCCGGTCGACGCCAGCGCGGCGACCTTCGTCGGCGGCACCGATGCCGACCTGGCCAACGGCGCGCTGGTGCGTGTCGGAGGCACGCTCAATGCGGGCGTCGTGCAGGCGGCGAAGGTGACGTTCCTGCGCTAGCGGGCGCCACTGCGGACACGGGGCCGGCCATTGCCGGCCCTCTTTCATTCGGGGAACAGCAGCGCGTCGACCGTGTCGGTCTCGGCGCCGCGGGCGCGCAGCGCGCGGTCGAGCCACGCGCCGGCGCGCACCTGGCCGTGCTCGAACAGCCGGTCGATCAGCGCGCGCTCGACGTTCATGCGGCTCGCGGCCGGCAATGCCGCGGTCAGGTCGCCGCCGTCGATCACGTGTACGCGCAGCCGGCGCAGCCGGCGCGTCGCGCGTCCGATCGGAAACCATTGCCGCCGTGCCGCGCGCCGCGCGGAAAGCACGCCCTGCAGCTCGGCGAAGAACGCGGCGGTGAAGCCGATCTCCGCCAGCCGCGCGTGGATTTCGTCGGCGCGCTCGGGCGCCACCGCGCGCCGCGCCGGGTGCATCGTCACCAGCACCAGATCGTCGGCCGCGCAGTGATCGATCAGCGAATACAGCGGCGGATTGGCGACCAGCCCGCCGTCCCAGTACGCCACGCCGTCGATCTCGACCGTGTGGTGCAGCCACGGCAGGCACGCGGAGGCGAGCAGTGCGTCGAGCGACAGCTCGCGCTCGTGAAACACGCGCAGCGTGCCGGTGTCGACGCGCGTGGCGGCGATGAAGAGTTTGATCGGACGCGCGGCGCGCACGCGTTCGAAGTCGATCGCGTCCGAGAGCAGCGTCCGCAGCGGATTGAGATCGAGCGGATTCCACTGCGGCGGCGCGAGCCAGCGCGTCATCATCAGCATGGCGCGCTGCGCGTAATCGGGCGCGGCGATCGCTTGTTCGGACAGCCGTTGCCAGAAGGCGCGCAGCGCCGTCCGCGCGCCGTCGGCACCGTCGCGCGCCAGCCCGTGCGCGAGCAGCGTTGCGTTGACCGCGCCGGCGCTGGCGCCGCTCGCGGCCTCGATCCCGATCCGGCCTTCGGCGAGCAGGCGGTCGAGCACGCCCCAGGTGAATGCGCCGTGCGAGCCGCCGCCCTGCAGGGCGAGGGCGATGCGTTTCGGTGCGGTTCGGAAGATCAATGTGTTTCCGTTACGGAACAACGACACGCCGACCATAGATCAAGCGCGTTTCGCGCCGACTACCGCGATGACGGCACTTGAAACGTGTGACTTTCAGTACCCGCGCGCGCGTTCCACAAAGCCCGGCAGCGTTGCCGGCGATGCTCCCGCTTCGAGCCGCACGATCGCTTCCGCGATCTGCGCCGCGGCCGGCTCGCGCGGCGTGGGGCCGGACAGGTGCGGCGTGACAGTGATGCGCGGGTGGTGCCAGAACGGGTGCTCGCGCGGCAGCGGCTCGACGCGGAACACGTCGAGCACGGCGCTTCCGAGCTGGCCCGAGTCGAGCGCACGGATCAGATCCGCGTCGACGATCGTGCCGCCGCGGCCGACGTTGATCAGGTGTGCGCCGCGCGGCAGTTGCGCGAACAGCTTCGCATCGAGCAGATTCTCGGTTTCATTCGTCAGCGGCAGCACGTTGACGAGGAAGTTCGACTGCGCGAGGAACTCGCGCAGCCCGTCGGCTCCGGCGTAGCAGCGCACGCCGTCGATGCGTTTCTCGGTGCGCGACCAGCCGAGCGCCGGATAGCCGAACACGGTCACCGCGCGCGCGATGTACGCGCCGATCGCGCCGATCCCCATCACACCGACGGCGGGCGGCGTGCCGCGCGGCCGATCGACGTTCCAGTCGCGCAGTTTCTGCGGCCCGCCGAAGCGGTCGAGCCCGCGCGTGGCGCGCGCCAGATAGAAGCACACGTACTCGGCCATCTTCGGCGCCATGCCGGCGTCGACGAGGCGAATGATCGGCAGATCGGGCGGCAGCGCTGGATTCGTCAGCAATCCCTCGACGCCGGCGCCGACGTTGAACACCGCGCGCAGCCCTGTCTCGGTGGTGAAGAGTTCCGGCGGCGGCAGCCACACGACGGCGTAGCGCGCGTCGCGCGCACGGCCGTCGAACACCGCCACGTCCGCGTTCAGCCCCGCGGCGGCGAACGCGCCGGCGAGCGCATCGAGCCATGCGCTCTGCGCCATGTTGCCGAGCGCGGCGACGATCGGAATCGGAGTGCTCATTCGGCCGGGGTGAACGCGACCAGCGCCGCGCCCTCGGTCACCTGGTCGCCGACGTCGTACAGGATGTCGTCGACCACGCCGTCGCTCGGTGCGACGATCGCGTGCTCCATCTTCATCGCCTCCATCACCAGCAGCGGCGCGCCCTTGGCCACGCGCGCGCCGCGGGCGACGTTGACCGCGATCACCTTGCCCGGCATCGGCGCGGCGAGACCCGTGTCGCCGCCATCGTGCTCGCCGGCGTGCGCGATCACGTCGACCAGCGTCAGCACGCGGTGGCGGCCCTCGACGAACACGTGCAGCTCATCGCCGTTGCGCACGACGTCGGCGGCGAGCGTGCGGTCGGCGAAGCGCAGCGCGAGCCGCGAGCCACCGGCCGAACTCGCGGCGAGCGGCGCATCGATGCCGGCGTGGCGCAGCCGGTAGCCGTCGCGCAGGTAGTCGATCTCGATGTCGTGCGCGCCGCGCTCCGATCTGAGCGTGATCGTGCGCGCGTAGGTGGCATTGAGCCGCCAGCCGTGCCGGCTCGACCACGGGTCGGCCCCGGCCGCCGCGCTCTCGTCGACCAGCACGCGCGCGCACGCGAGCGCGAGCATCTCTTCCGGCACGCGATCGTCGGGCGCGAACAGGCGCTCGCGTTCGCGCTCGATCAGCCCGGTGTCGAGCTGCGCCAGCGCGAACGCGCGGTTGTTCGCCAGCCGCGTCAGGAAATCGACGTTGTTGGCGAGACCCACGATGTGGAAGTCCGCCAGCGCCGCGCGCAGCCGCGCCAGCGCCATGTCGCGGTTCTCGCCCCACACGATCAGCTTCGCGATCATCGGGTCGTAGTGCGGGCTGATCGTGTCGCCCGCGCGCACGCCGGCGTCTATGCGCACCTGCGCGGGCGGATCAAGCGTGGCGCCGCCGAACTCGACCGCGTCGGGCTGCGCCATGTGCACGAGCCGCCCGATCGTCGGCAGGAAGCCCCTGTCGGGATTCTCCGCGTAGATGCGCGCCTCGATCGCATGGCCGCGCAGCGCGAGTTCCCCTTGCGTGACCGGCAGCGGTTCGCCGGCGGCGATACGCAGCTGCCATTCGACGAGGTCGCGCCCGGTGATCATCTCGGTCACCGGATGCTCGACCTGCAGCCGCGTGTTCATCTCCATGAAGTAGAACGTGCCGTCGGGCACGGCGATGAATTCGACCGTGCCCGCACCGACGTAGCCGACCGCCTGCGCGGCTGCGACCGCGGCCTCGCCCATCGCGCGGCGGCGGTCCGCGGTCATGCCGGGCGCAGGCGCTTCCTCGATCACCTTCTGGTGCCGCCGCTGCACCGAGCAGTCGCGCTCGAACAGGTACACGCAGTGGCCGTGCGCGTCGGCGAAAACCTGGATCTCGATGTGGCGCGGCCGCTGCAGGTAGCGCTCGATGAGCACGCGATCGTCGCCGAACGACGCGGCCGCCTCGCGCTGGCACGACGCCAGCGCGGCGTCGAACTCCGCGCTCGCGTTGACGATGCGCATGCCCTTGCCGCCGCCGCCGGCGCTGGCCTTGATCAGCACCGGATAGCCGATGCGGTCCGCGTGCGCGCGCAGCCGCGCGGGATCCTGGTCGGCGCCGTGATAGCCGGGCACCAATGGCACGCCCGCGCGCTCCATCAGCGCCTTCGCTTCCGACTTGCTGCCCATCGCGCGGATCGCGGACGCCGGCGGGCCGATGAACGCGAGGCCCGCGCTGGCGCATGCCTGCGCAAAATCCTCGTTCTCCGACAGGAAGCCGTAGCCGGGATGGATCGCCTGTGCGCCGGTTGCCCGCGCGGCGGCGATGATCAGATCGCCGCGCAGGTAGCTGTCGCGCGCCGGCGGCGGGCCGAGGCGGATCGCCTCGTCGCAGAATGCGACGTGGCGCGCGCCCGCGTCGGCGTCGGAATACACCGCGACCGTGCGCACGCCGAGCCGGCGCGCGGTCGTCGCGACTCTGCAGGCAATCTCGCCGCGGTTGGCGATCAGGATCTTGCGGAACATGGCGTGCGAGTGCGAGCGCCGGCTAGAGTTTGAAGACCTGTTTCAGGAAGGCGTCGACCGCCTTGGCCGCGTTTTCGCGCGCAGTGCGGTCGCCCTCGACCGACGCGCCGACCGCGGCGCAGTGGGTCTTGCTGAAGTTACCCACTTCTCCCGTCGGGATCGCGGCGCCGTCGCGGCGATCGCGAAACGTCAGCGCATCGACGTCGAACTCCAGCGGGCAGCCCTTGCGTGCCTTGGTGACGTTCGGCAACTGAATCCGGCGCGGGTTGCCGGAATCGAACTTGTGCCGCGCGCCCGGCAACAGCACGAACTGCGTCGGCGTGCCCGCCGCCTTGATCCGTTGCGCGAACTCCTGGCAGTCGCTCGCGTACGTATAGTCGTCTTCATCACCGTGCAGCCACAGCATCGGTGCCGGCCCGAACACGCCGGCCTTGACGGTCACCGACGTGATCCCGGTGCAGCCGCCCGCATACACCGGAATGTGGGCGGCGAAGCGCAGGCCGTCGCTGGTCAGGCCGGCGGCGATCTTGTTGACGGCTGTCCGCCAGGCGGCCGTGCCGCCGCGGGAGAACCCCATGATGGCGATGCGCTCGCGGTCGATGCCCGGATGGCTTGCGAGCAGCTTCAGTGCGGCGAACGCATCGGCAAGATCGGCGGAAAAAGGCACCTGGCTCTGATCCTCCGCGGTCGACTTCACCCCGCGCGGCCCGAAGATGTCGATGACGAAGACCGCGATGCCCTGGTCGTTGAGGCGCTTGCCCCAGAAGTCCGCCAGTTCCGGATAGACGCCGCCGGATCCGTGCACGAGCAACACGGCAGGCACCTTGGACGTCGCGCCGGTGCCCTTCGGCAGCAGCAACTGGCCGACAGCGGTCGCGGGCGGCCGTTGACGCGACCGATCCAGCACATCCGCCAGCGTGCGCGGCGTACTCGACAAGAAGCTGTAATTGCCGTTGCCCGGTGCGCCGGAAAAATCGGTCACCGCGATCGCATCTGCCGATTGCGCCGGCGCCGCGGCGGCGAGCGCGAGCATGGCAGTCAGAGCCGCGTTGGCCGCGGCGGCGGCAAGGCCGCTGGTCTTCTTGGTCATGTCGCCTCCCTCCGTCCTGGTTGCAGTCCTGTCCGCTCCGCCGAGTCATCGCGTCGGCTGTTTGGATTCCGCGACGAACAACTGGCGCAGCAGTCGCGCGATGAAGCGAAACACCTTCGGCAGCAGCCAGATCGCGAGCAGCACCAGCGCGCCGACGATCGCCGCCGCGATCAACGGGTGCGCGATCGCGAGCCACAGCAGGCCGCCGACCGCGAAGTCCTCCGCGGTTGACACGGCGATGTTGGAAAACGGTTCGGGCGATGTGTTGACGGCGGCACGCGTGCCCGCCTTGGTGAAGTGGCTGGTGGCGGCGAGCGTGCCGCCGAGGATCGCGGCGGCCGTGGCCCACGCCGCCTGATGGGCCACGCCGTCGCCGCCGAACACCGCGGCCGCGAGCGCCGCGCCCGCCGGAATGCGGATGAACGTGTGCACCGCGTCCCACAGCGAATCGACCGCCGGAATCTTGTCGGCGAAGAACTCGACCGCGACCATGAAGCCGGACGCCGCAAGCACCCACGGATGCGCGAGGATCTGCAATCCCGGCGGCAGCTGCGCGAGGTCGAACAAGCCGATCAGGCCGACGACCAGCAGCACGAAGTACAGGCGGATGCCGCTGGCGAAGCCGAGCGCGGCAGCCAGCGCGATCAGTTGCGCGAGGTCGAGCTTGTCCATCCGTCGTTTCCCCCCGCGAGCGCACCGGCCACGTCGATTCTCGTGGCGCGGATCAGCGGGAACCAGCCTGCGGCATCGATCTGCGCGTCGGCCCGCAGCGGGAAGTCCGCGCGCAGTGTATCCGGCGCGCGGCTGCGCCGTGCGGCGATGTCGAGTGTGAGCCGCGTGCCACGCGGGGCGGCGCGCAGCGCGGCCGTCATCGCCGCGAACACGCGCCGGTCGGGCGCGGAGAGCGCGAGCACCGTCCATGCGCACCCGTCCTGCGCCGCGGGCAGCCGCGTGCCGCGCCGCTGCCCGCGCAGCGCGAACTCGAACGTGTCCGGGCGCGGCGCGCGCGCGGGCAGCGCGAGTTCGACGCGCAACGCGACGCCGGACACCCGCACGTCGCGGTGCATCGCCAGCGCCAGCCGCAGCGCGGACGGATCGATCGCGTCGGGGCTGCGCCACAGGCGCGCCATGCGCCACAGCCCGCGCAGCGCGAGCGACGCGCCCGGTCGCAGAAGGCACGCGCCAAGCGCCGCCAGCACGAAGCCCTCGCCGTCCGCCCGCCACGTCTGCCAGCCGGCGACGCCGAAGGTGCGCGTCAGTCGCAGGCGTTCGGACATCAGAACCTATCTCCGAGCCTCAGGCGATCCATCGGAGACTCGGAGATAGGGTTCTACATTTCCTCGTCATCGCCTTCGGCCGCCGCGCGCTCGGCCTCGTACTCGGTGACCCAGCGCGCCTTGCGCTTCTCGAGATAGCTCTTCACGCCTTCGCGGCCGTCGTCGGACGCACGGATCTGCGCGATGCGCTCGGCCGTGTCGGCCACCAGCGCGTCGTCGATCGCGCGGTCCGCCACCTCGCGCACCAGCCGCTTGGCCTCGCGCACCGCGTGCTCGCTGGTCAGCATCAGCGCGCCGAGCGTTTCGTTGATCGCGCCGTCCAGCTCGTCTGGCGTCTTCAGATCGTGCACCAGCCCGAGTCGGAATGCCTCGGCGGCGTCGAACTTCTCCGCGGTCAGGAAGTAGCGGCGCGCGGCGTGGGCACCGATCGCGCGGATCACGTACGGGCCGATCGTGGCGGGCAGCAGTCCGAGCCTGGTTTCGGAGAGACAGAAGCTCGCGGTCGTGGCGGCGAACGCGATATCGCACGCGGCCACCAGCCCGATGCCGCCCGCGTATGCATCGCCGTGCACGCGCGCGATCACGGGCTTGGGACACAGGTAGATCGTGCGCAGCATCTCGGCCAGCGCGCGCGCGTCGGCGCGGTTTTCCTCCAGCGAATACCCGCTCATGCGCCGCATCCAGTCGAGGTCCGCGCCGGCACAGAACGCCGGCCCTCGGCCTGCGAGCACGATCGCGCGCACGCCGGCGTCGGCGCCAAGCCGGGTGAACGCGGCGGCAAGCTCCGCGATCATCGTTTCGTTGAACGCGTTGCGCACTCTCTCGCGCGCCATCCACACGACGGCCACGCGGTGGGCGATCGAGATTTCCAGCAGGTCGGTGCTCATTTCAGGATCCTCGTGAAGAATGCATCCACTTCGCGCCGCGACCGCGCGCGGGCGGCGGGATTGCCGCCGGCATGGACGCCGCTCGCGTCGGCGCCGTTGGGAACGCCAGGATGGAAGCGTACCGGGCGCACCGGTTTCCCGCCTTGGCGGCAAACCAGTGCGCATCGGTGCGCGCGCCGTCGGAGCGCGCGATCGGCACCGGCCCGGCCATCGCCGCGCGCAGCCAATGCCGCGGCATCAGCGCGGACGCGCCTGCAGACGCGCGGCGCGCTCGGTCAGCGCAGCTTCGAGATCATCGGGCGGCGCGTTCAGCGACCAGCCCAGGTCCTGCAGCAGACCATCCGCGAGCCCGTAGACCCAGCCGTGGACCGTCAGCGGCCGGCCCTCGCGCCACGTGCCGCGCACGACGTTCGTACGGCACACGTTGCGCACCTGCTCGATCACGTTCAGCTCGCACAGCAGGTCCTCGTGGTGGCGCGCGTCCAGCGCCTTGAACGCGGCCGCGTGGCGCCGCTGCACGTCCTCGATGTGGCGCAGCCAGTGGTCGGCCACGCCCCGCAGCCCGCCGCCGAGCGCGCAGCGGATGCCGCTGCACTGGTAGTGGCCGACGACGATCACGTGCTCGACATGCAGCAGTTCGATCGCGAACTGCAGCACCGACATGCAGTTGAAGTCGGTATGCGCGACCACGTTGGCGATGTTGCGGTGGACGAACAGTTCGCCCGGATCGAGCCCGACGATCTCGTTGGCCGGCACGCGGCTGTCGGCGCAGCCGATCCACAGGTATTTCGGCGCCTGCTGGCGCGCGAGCCGCGCGAAGAATTCGGGATCGTCGGCGCGCCGGCGCGCGGCCCATGCGCGGTTGCTGGCAAACAGTTCGGCAAGTTCTTCGGTCGGCATGGTCTTCACTCCGCAAGTCGTTTGGCCACTTCCTCCAGCATCACCTCGGTCGCGCCGCCGCCGATCGCAAGGACCCGCGCGTCGCGCACCAGCCGCTCGATCGGCGACTCGCGCAGGTAGCCGGCGCCGCCGTGGAACTGCTGGCAGTCGTACATCACGTCGTTGGCGAGCTCGCCGGTCAGTGCCTTGAGCATCGACACCTCGCGCACCGCGTCGCGCGTCTGGTCGACGAGCCACGCGCAGTGATACAGCAGCTGGCGCGCCGCCTCCACCCGCGCGGCCAGCATCGACAGGCGCTGCCGCACCGCCTGCTTGTCCCACAGCGGCGCGCCGAACGCACGCCGCTCGTTCACGTAGCGGAACGTCAGGTCCAGTGCGGTGGCGCAGTGGCCGATTGCCATCGCGCCGAGCGCGATGCGCTCGGTCTGGAAGTTCCGCATGATCGCGTAGAAGCCGCCGTTCTCCTCGCCGAGCAGATTCGCCGCCGGCACGCGGCAGTCCTCGAACACCAGCTCCGCGGTGTCGGAGGCGAGCCAGCCCTGCTTGCTGAGCGCGCGGCCGACGCGAAAGCCCGGCGTGCCCCTTTCGACCGCGAACATCGAGATGCCGCGCGAGCCTTTCGCCTGCGGATCGGTGCGCGCGGCGACGAAGACGAGGTCCGCGTGCACGCCGTTGGTGATGAACATCTTGGTGCCGTTCAGCACCCAGGTACCGCCCTCGCGCACGGCGCGCGTGCGGATTGCCGCCACGTCGGAGCCGGCATCGGGTTCGGTCACGGCGACCGCGGTGATGCACTCGCCGCGGCAGATCGAAGGCAGCCAGCGCGCCTTCTGCTCACGGTTGCCGGCGTGCACGAGGTGCGGGCTCGCCATGTCGGTGTGCACGAGCACGGTGACGACGAAGCCGCCGCTGGTCGAGCGCGACAGCGCCTCCTGAAACACCGCGTTGGTGATCGCGTCCGCGCCCGCGCCTCCATACTCGGCCGGAAACATCAGGCCGAGCCAGCCCAGCGCACCCATCCGGCGCAGCACCTCGCGCGGCACGCAGCCCGCCTCGTCCCACGCGAGCGCGTTGGGCTCGACTTCGGCGGCGACGAAGCGCGCCACGTGGTCTTGCAGCAGCGCGTGCTCGGAGGTTAGGTAGACGCTGTTCACGGCAAGGCAGAACCGGTCAGCTGCGGCGCAGAGTGGCCCAGGTCCAGGCTGCGCCGGCCGCGTCGGCGGCGGTGAACAGCAGCAGTGCGGGCGGTGCCCAGCCAAGCGCGACGAAAGCACCGGAAAACGCCGGTACGGACGGGCGCACCGGGACCGTCCACGCGAAGAACGGTCTCAGGTCCGCGCGCGCGGCCCGCCAGTGGTAGGCGCCGAGGAATCCGACCAGCATGCCGGCGATGCGGATCCACACCTCGTCGGTCGCCGGCACGCCGAACAGACCGAGCAGCGCGTTCGGCCGAATCAACAGCGCGAGCGCCAGCAGCAGCAAGCAGATGCCGAAAACCCGGATCGACAGCGCGCCGTGGCTCATCGTGCGGTTCTTCGTGTCATGGGGGCGCATGCGCCGGCCTTCGTGGTCAACTGTGCTCCCCGCCCAGCACCTTCGCGTAGCGCACCGAATGATGCGCCAGCAGGTCGCCGGAGCTGTCGCCGCGGCATTCGGCGGCGCCGAACGCGCTGCGGCGCCCGAGCCGCAGCACGCGTGCCGTGCAGCGCACGCTTTCCGCGCGGCCGCTGCGCAGGAACGCGGTCTGCATGTCGGACGTAACCCAGCGTTCGTCGAGGCCCCGCATCGTCATGATCGCCAGCCACATCGCGACGTCGGCCGCGCCCATGATCGCCATGCCGCTGATGATGCCGTCGGGCCGCTCGATCGATTCGTCGAACGGAACCATGAGCTCGCACTCGCCGTGCGCACAAGCCGTGACGACGAAGCCGTAGTGCCGCAGGAACGGCGACTCGGCCAGTATCTCCTTCAGGTCGTCGACGGTGACGAGCGGATCGGTCATGAGACTGGATTCAGCGGCGCCATACCTGCAGGCGGCGCGCAGCGTCGTCGATCACGATGTTCGCGCGCACGAGTGCCCCTGCCTCACATCCTGAACACCCCGAACCTCGGCTCCGGAATCGGCGCGTTCAGCGCCGCCGACAGCGCCAGCGCCAGCGTCATGCGCGTGTCGAGCGGATCGATCACGCCGTCGTCCCACAGCCGCGCGCTGGCGTAGTACGGGTGGCCCTGGTGCTCGTACTGGTCGAGGATCGGCTGGCGGAACGCGGCCTCTTCCTCCGCGCTCCAGGTGCCGCCGCGGGCCTCGATGCCGTCGCGCTTCACGGTCGCCAGCACGCTCGCGGCCTGTTCGCCGCCCATCACGCTGATGCGCGCATTGGGCCACATCCACAGAAAGCGCGGCCCGAACGCGCGGCCGCACATGCCGTAGTTGCCGGCGCCGAAGCTGCCGCCGATGATCAGCGTGAACTTCGGCACCTGCGCGCACGCGACCGCGGTCACCATCTTGGCGCCGTGGCGCGCGATGCCTTCGTTCTCGTACTTCCTGCCGACCATGAAGCCGGTGATGTTCTGCAGGAAGATCAGCGGCACCTTGCGCTGGCAGCACAGCTCGATGAAGTGCGCGCCCTTCTGCGCGCTCTCGGAGAACAGGATGCCGTTGTTGGCGACGATGCCCGCCGGCATGCCGTGAATCCACGCGAAGCCGGTGACCAGCGTGGTGCCGTAGCGCGCCTTCCACTCGTCGAACTCGCTGGCGTCGACGATGCGCGCGATCACCTCGCGCACGTCGTACGGCTTGCGCGTGTCGGGCGGAATGATGCCGTACAGCTCCTGCGGATCGTGCTTCGGTTCGCGCGGCTCGCGCAGTTGCATCTGCTGCGGCTTCACGTAATTCGTCGTGGCGACGATCCGGCGCGCGAGCGCGAGCGCGTGCGCGTCGTTCAGCGCCAGGTGGTCGGCCACGCCGCTCATGCGCGTGTGCACGTCGCCGCCGCCGAGGTCCTCGGCGCTCACCACCTCGCCGATGGCGGCCTTCACCAGCGGCGGGCCGCCGAGGAAGATCGTGCCCTGGTTCTTCACGATGATCGACTCGTCGCTCATCGCCGGAACGTACGCGCCGCCCGCGGTGCACGAGCCCATCACCACCGCGATCTGCGGGATGCCGAGCGCCGACAGCGTGGCCTGGTTGTAGAAGATGCGGCCGAAGTGCTCGCGGTCGGGAAACACGTCGTCCTGATTCGGCAGGTTGGCGCCGCCCGAGTCGACCAGGTAGATGCACGGCAGCCGGTTCTCGCGCGCGATCTCCTGCGCGCGCAGGTGCTTCTTGACCGTGATCGGAAAGTACGTGCCGCCTTTCACGGTGGCGTCGTTGCACACGATCACGCACTCGCGCCCCGCGACGCGGCCGATGCCGGTGATGATGCCGCCGCACGGCGCGGCATCGTCGTACATGCCGTAGCCCGCGAGCTGGCCGATCTCCAGATACGGCGTGCCGGGGTCGAGCAGCATCTGCACGCGCTCGCGCGGCAGCAGCTTGCCGCGCGCGGCGTGCTTGGCGCGCGCCTCGGCGCCGCCGCCTTCGGCCATCAGCGCGAACTTGGCCTTCAGGTCCGCGACCAGGGCGCGCATGTGCTCGGCAGCGGCGCGGAAGTCGTCGGAGCGCGGGTTGAGCCGACTTTGCAGGACGGTCATAAGGGCGCCGGTTCATGCATTTTGAGGAAACCAACGGCACAGTTGAGTGCGCAGCCTCAAGAAGGCCGGGTCGGTGCAGCGTCTGAGACTGATGGCCGATGCGATGTCACCATAGACGGATGACGAGCGCGGAAGTCTCAACTCGCGGCAAACGCGCTGAAGCGCTTCCTTTGGTCGGGCTGGCTTGCTGCTCTGTTCGAACGCGAATCCGTGCTGCGCCAGCCAGGCACGAATGGACAATGCATTCGTCCATCTAAGCGTCTGCGCCAACATGTTGTCACTTCCCCACATCCAGATGTCCACCTCGGGCTCAATGACAAGGCACTTGCCAAGCGGACCCCAAAGCGCACCCAGTCTGCCGTTCAGGTCCTGTTCGATTTCGGCGGCAGGCGTTTGCTCGGCGCCGCTTCCTTCGTGATCGAAGACCAGTAGAGCGTGCGCAAATTGGGAGCGCTCCGAGGCGAGCAAGTCAACACCCGTCGAGCGTACTCCGCCGTCGCGGTTCGGATGCTTGCGGACGAGAAATGAGATCGGACGAATGCCTAGCGCTTCAGATCGCTGAAGTGCGCTCTCGATCGCGAATCGAGTGTCGTTATCCGGCACCAGGATGACGAGATCCTGCATGTGTCCGTCAGCTCAGGATGCCGGCCGCGAAGAGGGTTCCCAAGTCAGGCTGCCCGGCCTTCCAGTCTTTAAGCGCAGGATGTCGATCGCCGGATTCGATGTCGGTCGCCCCGCTGGGATCTTTGGCAAAACAAAGAATGTCCGTTGGTTCGAGTATGTTCAATGCGACCGGGCTATGCGTAGCCATCAACACTTGACCAGAGTACAGCGACGCGAGCGATTGCACGACCGTTTCGATGGCGCGGGGGTGAATTCCGTTCTCGGGCTCCTCAATCAAGTAAACGCCGTCCATGCCCGACAAGTAGGCTGGTATCGTCAATGCCAGCAATCGAAGCGTTCCGTCCGACACGAGCCAAGAGGGAACTCGAGCGCCGTTCTTGTAGCGGATTACCAGATAGCGATGCTTGTCTTCATCGCGCTCGACGGTTTCGATGTCCTCTATGTCCTCGAGGCCGGTTCTTACGTGACTGAGCCAGTTCCGGAAGCGTCGCTCGTCGCGCCTTAATTCGGCAACAACCCACGGCAGATTCGCGCCGTCCGGCTGAAAACGAAGCCCCATGCCCGGCGGGCTCGGACGACGCAGAACGAGGCTATTGAGCACCAGCGACTGCACCCCTCTCTCAAGCAGTCCACGAAACCAAGTTGCGATGGGGAAGCTTTCGTCGTCCTCCGGCAGGTTCGCCAACGCGGATTTCGTCCTGCCGAGCCGGAACGAGGGATTGAACCGCTTGGTTCCGTGTGCATAGAAATTGTCGTTCCCCTGCGGATTCTTCTTGATCAGGCTTTCGGTCTCGGGCGTCTTTTTCTTCGTCACGATGTCGAATGGCTCGGGTTGGACCATCGGAAACAGGTCGCGCTGCACGGGCGGTGGTTTTGGCTTGTCCGAGACTAGCCACAACGCTTCATGATCAAGACCGATTTCGTTTGTGGTGCGATCCAAACCAATTTCGACCTCATAGCGGACCACGCGATAGGACTGCTTGCCGTTGGCCGCTCGCCCGCGAACCGGTTCCGGAATCGGCGCTTCGATCGCCAACTGAAAGCTGTCTCCTCGGTTCAACCAAAGTAGCTGGTCAAAGCTGGCGCTTCGGCTCGAGACCGCTGGCCCGATGTCGCCTCGCGTTCTTGCCAAATCGCCCAGAAAGCCGATGACGTCGAGGAACGTGGACTTGCCGCTGGCGTTGGGCCCCACGAGCGCCGCGAATCGACCGACGCGTTGGTCCACCGACTTAAGACAGCGAAAGCGGCTCGCTTGGATACGGCTGAACACGGATAGCTTTCGTTTCGACCGTTGGTCACACATTAATTAGCTTATCCCGACTGGCGCTTCCTGCAGCATGCGCATTTGGCTGAACGTTGCCTCAGAGCGGTTCTTGAGTGCGGACCACGTGCGCGACCGCGCGCTCGCGATGCCGCGCGAAGTGCATCGACGCCAGCGCGAGCGCGGCGAGGTTCAGCGCCGCCGACAGGAAGAACGGCGCGCCGATGCGCCAGTCCTGCGGCGGCAGGTGGCTGACGGCCGCCAGCAGCGGCGTGCCGGCGAGCGGCGCGGCCACCGCCATCAGGCTGTTCAGCGACGACACCGAGCCCATCGCCAGGCCCTGCTCGCGCGGATCGGCGGCCTTCGACACGATCGCGTTCAGCGCGGCGCTGACCGCGAACGCGAGCAGGTTGGCGACGATGATCGCGTACATCATCCAGCCGTGCGTCGCCAGCCCGTAGCCCGCGAACGCGAGCGTTCCCGACGCCAGCCCCCACATGACCACGCGCCGCTCGCCCAGCAGCCGCAGCAGCCAGCCGAGCAGCCCGCCCTGAACGACTGCGGCCATCAGGCCGACCACGAACAGCGACAGGCCGCTTTCGCGCGGGCCCCAGTCGAAGCGGAACGTCGTGTACAGCACCCACACCGAGTGCAGGATGAACTGTGCCAGGTTGGTCAGCGCGACCACCGCGACCAGCACGCCGACGTTCTTCAGCCGCGCCAGTCCGTACAGCGACGTGAGCGGATTGGCGCGCGCCAGCTCGATCCGCTTGCGCCGCTCGCGCGGCAGCGATTCGGGCAGCACGAACAGGCCGTAGAGGAGGTTCAGGAACGACAGCCCGGCGGCGACGAAGAACGGCAGCCGGATGTCGACGTGGCCGAGCAGCCCGCCCAGCATCGGCCCGATGATGAAGCCGACGCCGAACGCGGCGCCGACCTTGCCGAAGCTCTTCGCGCGGTTCTCGTGCGACGAGACATCGGCGACGTACGCATTGGCGACCGAGAAGTTGGCCGCCAGCGCGCCGCCGAACATGCGCACCGCGAGCAACTGCGGCAGCGTGTGCACCAGCGGCGTCAGCAGGAACATCGTGCCCAGCCCCGCGATCGCGGTCAGCAGCACCGGCCGGCGCCCGAAGTGGTCCGACAGCGCGCCGAGCAGCGGCGCGCACACGAACTGCGCGCCGCCGAACGCCAGCATCAGAACGCCGTACCAGTACGTCTGCGCCTCGCGGCTGCCGGCAAGCTGCCCGACCAGCGACGGCAGCACCGGAATCAGCAGGCCGATGCCCATCACGTCGAGCAGCACGGTGACGAGGATGAAGGTGATCGCGGGCGAGCGTTGCATGCGGGGCGGGACGGAGCAGGGGATTGCGATGGTGCAGGCGCGAGCGTATCAAGACGGTCCGCCCGGCGCTTCGCATCAGAACAACCTCGGGCTCGCAGTACCCGGGCGCCGCTGCCGGGCGACTCACCATCGGGAGACACGCATGAAAAGCAACCTCACGTCCGCCCGCGGCGGTCGATTTCGATTCGCGCTGCTGATCGCCGGCGCGGCGCTGGCGGTCGCGTTGTCGGCGCGTGCGGATGAAGCGCTGGAAACGCCGGGTGTCCCGCCCGGCAATACGCTGCCGCCGCAGGCGCAGGGCAACGGTCCGCCGCCTTGGACCGGCAAGGCGTACCGGCAAGGCGTGGTCGCCGTCGCGCATCCGCTCGCGGCGGAGGCCGGCGCGCGCATGCTCGAAGCCGGCGGCAACGCGTTCGATGCAGCGGCCGCGATCCAGTTCGCGCTCAACGTGGTCGAGCCGCAGTTCTCCGGCATCGGCGGCGGCGGCTTCATGATGATTCACCTCGGCAAGACCGGCGCGACGTTCATGCTCGATGCGCGCGAGCGCGCGCCGATCGCCGCCACGCCGACGATGTTCCAGTTCACCGGCGTGTCGCCCGCCAACCAGTTCACCGTAGCATCGACCAGCGGCATTTCGGTCGGCGTGCCCGGCACGCTGCTCGCGCTCGACACCGCGCTGAAACGCTGGGGCACGATGTCGCTGGCGCAGGTGATCGCGCCCGCGATCGACCTGGCGGAAAACGGCTTCCGCATCAACCGCTTCCTGGCGGCGAACATCGCCGGCGACGGCGGCCGCACGCAGCAGCAGCCGGAGACGAGCGCGCTCTTCCGCCCCGGCGGCGTGCCGCTGGCCGAGGGTGCGCTGCTGGTGCAGCCGGATCTGGCCAAGACGTTCAAGCTGATCGCCGCGCAGGGCGTGGACGTGTTCTATCGCGGCGAGATCTCGCAGGCGATCGTCGATGCGACCAAGCGCATCCGCACGCAGGCGCCGTTGCCGCCGCAGCCCGCCGAGGCGCAGGGCCGAATGACGCTGGCCGATCTGGACCGGTATCGCGTCGAAATTCGCCAGCCGATCACCGTCAACTACCGCGGCTGGCAATTCGCATCGTCGGCGCCGCCGTCGTCGGGCGGGTTGACCATCGGCCAGATGCTGAAGATCCTCGAGCGCTATCCGCTCGGCGACGCGGCGCAGGGCTTCGGCTTCGGCGCGCGCAACACGCTGCACGTGATGATCGAATCGATGCGGCTCGCGTTCGCCGACCGCGCGGTGTGGATGGGGGACGAGGATTTCGTGCCGGTGCCGAAGAAGGGCCTGCTGAACCAGACCTATGTCGATTCGCGCGCCGCCGCGATCAGCCTTGCGTCACGCATGCCGACGCCGGCAGCCGGCAATCCGCTGCCGTTCGACGTCGCGTTCGGCGGCCAGTCGTTCAAGGTCGCGCAGGTCGAGGCGCAGGAAGAGGGTGTGCACACCACCCATTTCTCCGTCGTCGACAAATGGGGCAACGTGGTGTCTTACACCACGACGATCGAGGCGACGTGGGGCACCGGCATCATGGTGCCGGGCTACGGCTTCCTGCTGAACAACGAGCTCACCGACTTCAACCTCGTGCCGACCTTCGTGCCCGGCGTGAATCCGGGCGCCAACGACGTGGCATCGATGAAGCG
Source organism: Pseudomonadota bacterium (assembly GCA_029778535.1). Lineage (GTDB taxonomy): Bacteria > Pseudomonadota > Gammaproteobacteria > Burkholderiales > Burkholderiaceae_F > JAKOQB01. The sequence continues at coordinate 124,885 of JAKOQB010000187.1, forward strand.
GCCGCGCTCGAGCATGGCGCCGTCGATCCTGCTGAAGAACGGCGAACCCTTCGCCGCGTTCGGCTCTCCGGGCGGCGCGACGATCATCAACTCGGTGCTCAACACGGCGCTGAACCTGATCGATCACGGCATGACGGTCCAGCAGGCGATCGATGCGCCGCGCCTGTCGGTGACGAGCGCGACCGGCACGGTGTCGTGCGAGGGCGGCCAGCCGTTCATGCAGCCTGCCATCAGCGTCGCGGTGCAGGACCAGTTGCGCGCGCTCGGCCATCTCGGCCTCGGCGCCGCGGGAACGAACGCGTGCACGCAGAGCATCGGCTCGGTGCAGGGCGTGATCATCGACCTGCGCACCGGCAAGCAATACGGCGGTGCGGATCAGCGCCGCGAGGGCACGGTGATCGGGCTGCCGCGGCCGAGGAATTGACGCTGCTGCAGTGAAGAGAGGGCGCGCCGAAGCGTGCCCTCTCCGCGTCATTCCCGCGCAAGCGGGAATCCAGCGGCTTGGCTTCGAATGACGCCGGGTCCCCGCTGGAGCCTGCCCCCGAGTGCCTTAATCGGGGGCGAGGACGACACCGCTGCTTGGCGCGACCTGTTGTGCAGGTGTCCACCCTGGGAGTCAATGGGACATCGGCATCTCGCTCACGCCCGGCTGCGCCAGACAGCGCTCCAGCCACGCCCGCACCGCCGGATACGCGGCCAGATCGAAGCCGCCCTCGTCGGCGCGGTGCGTGTAGGCGAACAGCGCGATGTCCGCGATCGAGAACTCGCCGGCAAAGTACGGCGCGCGCGCCAGATGCTGCTCCATCACGGCGAGCGCCTGATAGCCGCGCTGGATCATCACGGGCAGTCGGGGATGTTCGGGCTGCTTCAGGAACGCCCGCGTGAAGCGTGCGCCGGCGATGTGCGGCTCATGCGCGTTCTGTTCGAAGAACAGCCACTGCAGGACGCGTGCGCGCTGCAGCCGGTCGCCCGGCCACAGCCGCGTGCCGTCCGCGAGGTAGCAGAGGATCGCGTTCGACTCCGGCAACCAGGTGTGGTCGTCGATCTGCAGCAGCGGCACCTGGCCGTTGGGATTCATCGCCAGGTACTCGGGCGTGCGCGACTCGCCGCGCATGATTTCGATCTCGTGCCAGCGGTACGGAATGCCCAGGATGTCGAGTACGAGCCGCACCTTGTGGCAGTTGCCGCTGGTCGACGTGCCGAACACGCGGTGCGGCACGCGCGTGGTGGTGGGCATCATGTCACTTCACCTTCGTGCGTGAAAACAACTGGATCACGACCACGCCGATCAGGATCAGCGCGATGCCGGCCAGCTCCCCGGCATTGAGCTGCTGGCCGAACACGCGCCAGCCGATCAGCGCGATCAGCACGATGCCGACGCCGGACCAGATCGCGTAGGCGATGCCGACCGGAATCGACTTCAGCGCGTGCGTGAGCGCGAGAAAGCACACCAGGTACGCGAGCGCCATCACCGCGATCGGGCCGGGGCGCGTGAACGCCGCGCTCGCCGACAGCGCCGAGGTTCCGGTCACGCCACCGACGATCGCCAGCAGCAGCCACGGATACGCGGCCCACGCGCGCCGCCGCCGCGACTGCGCATGCAGATGCTCTTCGATGCTCGCGCCCGCGGTCGCGGCGAGATCCGCAAGCGGGTCGTGCGCGCCGGGCGCGACCTCGAACACGTCGCGCATCCGCTCGTCGATCGTCGGTGGCCGCGTCATTACGCCGCGCGCGAGAACACCCGGATCACGATGACGCCGAGCACGATCAGAAGAATTCCGGCCAGCGCCGCCGCATCGAGCGCCTGCTTGAACACGAGCCAGCCGATCAGCGTGATCAGCGCGATGCCCACGCCGGACCAGATCGCGTACGCGACGCCGACGGGGATGTGCCGCAGCGCCAGCGAAAGGAAGTAGAACGCGATGCCGTAGCCGATCACGACGATGATCGTCGGCGCGGCGCGCGTGAAGCCTTCGGTCGCCTTCAGCGCCGAGGTGCCGATCACTTCGGCGACGATCGCGATGGCGAGATAGAAGTACGACACGCCGGCGACCGCGTCAGAACGGTCCTCTTTCCAGCCAGCGCTCGATCTGCGGCAGCCGGTCGTGGCCCCAGAACGGCTCGCCGTCGACGAAGAAGAACGGCGCGCCGAACACGCCGCGCGCGACCGACTCTTCGACCACCGTCTTGAGCTTGTCCTTGATCGCCGGGTCCTGGATCGCGGCCAGCAGCGCGGCCTTGTCGATGCCCAGATCGTCGGCGATGTCGCCCAGCACGGCGGGATCGTTGATGTCGCGGTTGTCGATCCAGTAGGTGCGGAACGTCTTGTGCACGAACGACACCGCCTTGGCCGACCCCGTGCCCTGCAGCCACAGCAGCGCGCGCGGCGTTGACGGTCGAGATCGGGAATTTCTCCGGCATGTTGAACTTCACGCCGTGAAAGCGCGCGCTGCGCGCGAAGTCGCGCCGGCTGTAGTCGCCCTTCAGCGGATAGTCGACCAGCGGCCGCGTTTCCGCCGCCTTGAACGCGACGCCGAGCAGCGTGGGCTTGTACGCGACGGTGCGGCCGTACTTGGCCGCGATCGCCTCGATCTTTTCGCTGGCGAGGTACGAGTACGGCGAGGAGAAATCGAAGTAGAACTCGATCGGTTTCATCATTCATCCCCCTCACGTCTTGCGGCAGAGGGGCCAGGTCACTATTCGTTCCCCTCCCCCTGCGGGGGAGGGGCTAGGGGAGAGGGGCCGTCGTTTTGTACGCCTCCGATTGTGCCCCACCCGCCCCATGCGTACGATGCCCCGCGCAGAAACGGGGAGGAACCGTGGTTTTGTGGTGGCTGCTCGCCGCGGCGCTCGTCGCCTACGGCATCTGGATCTTCAACCGGCTGATCGCCGACCGCAACCTGGTCGCGCAGGGCTACGCCGACATCGACGTGCAGCTCAAGCGCCGCGCCGACCTCGTGCCGCGCCTGGTCGAAGTCGTGCGCGCCTATGCGGCGTACGAGCGCGCCACGCTCGAGGCCGTTGTCGCGCTGCGCAGCGAGGCCGAGCAGCACGCCGCGCGCGACAGCGCCCGCGGCACGCACGCCGAGCGCCTGCAGGCCGAGGCGCAGCTCGGCGGCGCGCTGACGAAGCTGCTGCTGCTGCAGGAGAACTATCCGGCGCTCAAGGCCGACGCCAACTTCCGCGACCTCGCTGACAAGCTGGTCGAGATCGAGGATCACCTGCAGTTCGCGCGCCGCTTCTACAACGGCGCGGTCAAGCAGTACGTGACAAGGCTGCAGACCTTTCCCGATCTGATCGTGGCCAGGCTGTTCGCGTTCCGCCCGGCGTCGTTCTTCGAGACCGAAGATCGCGGCGCCGTCGAGGTGCGGCTGTGATGCGGCCTGTGCTGCGACGGATTTTCGGCGCGCTGCTCGCACTCGCGTGCCTGGCCGCCGCGGGCGAGGAGAAGATCGTCGACTTCTCCTCCGACATCGCGATCGCGCGCGACGGCGCGCTCACTGTCACCGAGACGATCGTCGTGCAGGCCGAAGGCGCCAGCATCAAGCGCGGCATCCTGCGCGACTTTCCGACCGAGTACACCGACCGCGCCGGCAACGCGGTGCGCGTGCCGTTGGACGTCGTCGCCGTCCGCCGCGACGGCGCGCCCGAGCCGTACGCGCTCGAGGCGCTCGCCAACGGCGTGCGCATCCGCATCGGCCGCGCCGACGTGTTGATCGACCGCGGCGAGCACCGCTACGAGATCGAGTACCGCACCGCGCGCCAGCTCGGCTTCTTCGGCGATCACGACGAGCTGTACTGGAACGTGACCGGCAACGGCTGGACCTTCGCGATCGACCGCGCCAGTGCGCGCGTGACGCTGCCGCAGGCGGTGCCGGCCGCGCAGTTGTCCGCGGAGGCGTACACGGGTCCGTTCGGCGCGCGCGGCGGCGACTACACCGCGCGCGTGCTCGACGGCGGCGCCGAATACGCGACCACGCGCCGGTTGCCGCCCCATCACGGTCTGACGATCGTGCTGACGTTTCCGAAGGGCGTGGTCGCTGCGCCTTCCACGCTCGAGCGCGCGGGCTGGTTCGTGCAGGACAACGTCGGCGCCGGCGTGGCGCTGGCCGGCGTGCTGGCGGTGTGGACGTTCCTGTACTGGCGCTGGGACCGCATCGGCCGCGATCCGAAACCGGGGCCGCAATTCCCGCGCTACGAGCCGCCCTCGATGATGAGCGCGGCCGCGGTGCGCTTCGTCGACAAGATGTCGTTCGACAGCCGCTGCTTCGCCGCCGCGCTGCTGGGGCTCGGCGCGCGCGGCTATCTGAAGATCCGGCAGGACGGACACGACTTCACGCTCGAACGCACCGGCCGCGACGTCGCGTTCGGCACCGGCGAGAAGGCGATGGCCGACAAGCTCTTCGCCGGCAGCGACGTCGCGCAGCTGCAGAAGAAGTACGACCCCTCCGTCTTCGCCGCGCAGAAGGAGCTCAGCGGGGCGCTCGAGCACCACTACGCCGACGTGCTGTTCAAGCGCAACCGCACGCCGCTGGTGCTGGCGGGGCTCGGCGCGATGGCCACAGTCGTCGGCGCGATCGTGCTGCGCTCGTCCGTGCCGGTCGTGATCGTGACCGCGGTCGTGCTGGCCGCATCGCTGCTGCTGTTCGCGTACCTGCTGCCCGCGTACACGCAGCAGGGGCGGAAACTGAAGGATGAGATCGACGGCCTGCGCCTGTATCTCGGCGTGGCCGAGGGCGACAACCTCGCGCGGCTGCAAAACCCGCGGCTCACGCCCGAGGAGTTCGCGGGCAAGCTGCCGTACGCGCTCGCGCTCGGTGTGGAGAAGACGTGGGCCGACCGCTTTGCCGCCGTGCTCGGCGCCGCCGCCGTCGCGCAGGCGGTGTCGCACTACTACACCGGAAGCAGCACCGATTCGCTCGCCGATGTCGGCTCGCTCAGCGAGAGCCTCGGCGAACTCGGCTCGACCGCCAGCGCGGCGGCGTCGCCGCCGGGGTCGAGTTCGGGGTCGGGCGGAGGCGGGTCGAGCGGGGGAGGCGGTGGTGGGGGTGGTGGGAGCGGGTGGTAGTGCGCCACGAGTTCTGGCCGCTGCAACCGTAAATATGGCACCATGAGCTCATGAAGACGACCATCGAAATCCCCGACCCGCTGCTCCGAAAGGCCAAGTCAAAGGCCGCCGAGCGCGGACTGACGCTGAAGGAACTCGTGACCGAGGCGCTGCAGGAGAAGCTGTCGGCAGAAGCGACTCGGATTCGCGCGGGTGAGCCCGCGTGGATGCAGGGCTTCGGGAAGCTGCGCCGGCTGCGCAATGAGACTGCGCGCGTCCAGGCCCGAATCGACGAAGCGTTCGAAGCGATCGAGCCCGAGGACCGGGCGTGATCCTCGACACCAACGCGCTGTCGGCGTTTGTCGACGGCGATCGCGGAGTCGGGGAAGTACTGCGCTTTCAGCGGCGAGCCGCCATTCCCGTCATCGTGCTCGGCGAGTTCCGGTATGGAATCGCCGAGTCGAGGCATCGCGCCACGTATGAAGCGTGGCTGCGCGACGAGCTGATGCATTTCGAGATCCTTCCGGTGACGGAGGAAACGACGGTGAACTATGCCGAGCTGCGAGTCGAACTCCGGCGATCGGGCAAGCCGATCCCGGCCAACGACGCCTGGATCGCGGCCTTGGCGCTACAGCATCGGTTGCCGGTGCTCAGTCGCGATCAGCACTTCGATGTGATCCCGAAGCTCGAGCGGATAGGCTGGTAACGGATCGGTCGCTCGCCACACTCAGCGATCGGTGCTTCGCAGAAGGTTGGCCGGCCTGCTTGCGGTCTGCGTGTGGGCGAGGGTGGTTCAATGACCGGGGGCAGGGTGATCAAAACAGGCTCTGTTGAATTTCGAGTGGGTTAAACGGCGTGAGGGTTGATCAGGCGGAAGTCGAGTTTGCCGGCGATCAGGAAGATCACGGTTCGGATCGTGGACATCCGTGTGAAACCACGGGCACGTCGACTGGCGGCTCCAGGCCGTGAGGCATTAGCGACCGAGCCAGCCAGAACCGCGCTCACATCGCTGCCTTCGTTGGCGACCCAGTCCGGAGTCCGGCCCAGCACGCGCCCCTCCGACGACTACGCCCCCGATCGGTAGCATGCTCAGTTTCACCGTTCCGTGCGAAACCGAACTCATGTCCGCCCAGCCCTGCTTCCGCCTGCCGCTGCTTCTCCTGCCCCGCCCCGAGATCGACCTGGCGAAGTGGGCCGTGATCGCTTGCGATCAGTACACCTCGGAGCCGGAGTACTGGCAGCGCGTCGAGCGTGAAGTCGGCACTGCGCCGTCGGCCCTGCATCTGATCTTCCCCGAGGTGTACCTGGGATCGGCCGATGCCCCGGCGCGCATCCGCCGCATCCAGGACACGATGCGCGGCTACCTTGCCGAGGGGCTCTTCCGCGAGCACGCAGGCGCCGTCTTTGTGGAGCGCACGATCGGCCAGCGTGTCCGCCGCGGCCTGATGCTGGAGCTCGATCTCGAGCACTACGACTTCAGCCGCGACTCCACGAGCCTGATCCGCCCGACCGAGGGCACGATGGTCGAGCGGCTGGCCCCGCGCATCGAGGTGCGGCGCGGCGCCGAGCTTGAATTGCCGCACGTCCTGATGCTGATCGATGACCCGGCGTGCACGGTGATCGAACCCATCGGCGCCGAGCGCGATCGACTGACCAAGCTTTACGAAACCGACCTGATGCTCGGCGGCGGTCACGTCGCCGGCTACGCGGTCGACGATGCGCGCGGCGAGCGCTCCGCACGCGCGCTGCGCGCGCTGATGGATCCGCAAGCGTTTGCGAAGCACTACGCCGTCCCGGAGGGAACGCCGGTGATGCTGTTTGCCTCCGGCGACGGCAATCACTCGCTGGCCACCGCCAAGGCGTACTGGGACAGCATCAAGGCGTCGGTGGGGATGGACCATCCGAGCCGCTTCGCACTGGTCGAAGTGGAGAACATCCACGATCCCGCGCTCGAGTTCGCGCCGATTCACCGCCTGCTGTTCGGCGTGTCGGCTGACGTCCGGCAGGCGCTGGCCGAGGAGTTCGGCAGCCGGCTGACGTGCGTCGACGTGCCTTCGGCCGCCGCGATGCGCGCGCGCGTGCAGGCTGCGCACGGCGATCGCCACGCCGCGGGGCTGATCGGTCCGGGCGCGCGCTTCAGCGTGATCGAGATCGCCGAACCGAAGTCGACGCTCGCGGTGGGCACGCTGCAGCCGTTCATCGACCGCCTCATCGAGCGCGGCGGCGCCACGCACGTCGACTACGTGCACGGCGACGAGTCGCTCGAGCGCCTGGCGCTGGCGAGCGGCTGCGTCGGCATCCATCTCGCGGCGGTCGCCAAGCACGACCTGCTGCGGATGGTCGTGCGCGAAGGCCCCACACCCCGCAAGACGTTCTCCATGGGCAAGGCCCACGAGAAGCGCTACTACATCGAGGCGCGGCGGATCCGGTAGCACTGCCGGTGTCATTCCCGCGCAGGCGGGAATCCAGCGTCTTTGTCGCGAAAGACACTGGGTCCCCGCTTTCGCGGGGACGACGATCGAGTAGCGCACGATGGTCCGCCGTCATTCCCGCCCCCGATTCCAACGCTCGGGGGCAGGCTGCAGCGAAAATCCAGCGTCCTTGCCGCACAAGACGCTGGGTCCCCGTTTTCACGCGGGCGACGACCGAGTAGCGCACACTTTAGGTTCACCGCCGATCAGCGCCCAGACGTCGTTCTGACTCGTATTCATCCTTAACGCACTCTTGGTACCGCCGAAGCGCTATCAGGGCTCGTGTGGCTGAATGCGCGGCTACATCCGCCTCGGGAGAAACGCATGAGCACCGCCGCGCAACTCGGTTACCTGGGCTTCGAAGTCAGCGATCTCGGCGCTTGGCGCCGCTTCGCCACGGACCTGTTCGGGCTTGCCGTCGGTGCGCCTCGTCCTGACGGAGCGCTGCCTCTGCGCATGGACGAATACGACCACCGCATCCTGCTGCACGAAGGGGCCAGGGACGACGTGGCCTATATCGGCTGGGAAGTCGCCGATCGCGCCGCGCTCGATGCGATGAAGGAGCGGCTTGCCCGCGCGAGTGTGCCGTTTCGGGTCGGCTCCGCCGCCGAGACCGCCGCGCGCGGCGTGCGCGAGATGATCGTCTTCGACGATCCGGACGCGATCAGGACCGAGGTTCACTACGGTGCCGGGCGCGGAGTTGACGCATTCCGCTCGGACAAGATCGCGTCGGGATTCAAGACCGGCGGCATGGGGATGGGGCACGTGCTCATCAACGTCGGCGACTGCGCCAAGACCGAGCACTTCTACCGCGACATGCTCGGCTTCCGCTTGAGCGACTACATCGACACCGAGTTCATGGGGAATCCGCTGCACGCGGTGTTTCTGCACGTGAACCCGCGCCATCATTCCCTCGCGTTCGCGTCGCTCGGCATGCCCAAGCGGCTGCATCACGTGATGCTCGAGACGAATTCGCTCGACGACGTCGGCGCGACCTTCTATCGCGCGCAGGATCTCGGCGTGCCGATCGCGCTCACGCTCGGACGCCACCCGAACGACCACATGGTCTCGTTCTACGGCGTCACGCCCGCCGGCTTCCTCTTCGAGCTGGGTGTGGATGGCCGCGAGGTCGACGATCGGACCTGGGAGGTCAAGACCTATCACGCCGTGAGCGACTGGGGACACCGGCCGGTCGCTCCGGCCTAACGCGCGCTAACGCGGCCGGCCGAAGAAGATCCGCGTGCGATAGACCATCTGCACGCGACCGAAGACGATCCGCATTTAGTGGTAGTCGTCTTCTCGCTGGCGGCGAACCGCAAGAATGGTGACCGTCTTGTCGTTGTCGATCTCGAACAAAGCCACATACCCGGCCGCGCTGAACGGAATCACCAGCTCGCGCAGAAACGGGTTGCCTGAGGTCGCCTTCCGGTAGCTGAACGGTGAAGACTCCAGGCTGCGGATCGCATTCCTGATTGCTTCGAGCGCACGCTCGGCAATGGCCCAGTCCGTTTCATCCCGCGCCAGAATGAGCCCGTAGGGGCGCACCAGATCGGCTTCGGCATCTTTCGTGAATCTAACCCGATAGCTCACCTGCGGGCCTTCGCAGGCGCCTTCGCCCGAGCCTGCATCCTCTCGAGGCGCCCGACCACGGCGTCGGAACCGACATACGCGCCGGTGCGGCGGGCATCGTCGCGAGACCGCAAGCCCGCGCGCGATGAACTCACGCTGAGCTTGTCGGCGCTCGACGCTCTCTCGAATTGACTGCTCGACGAAACTGGAAAGGCTCTCGCCGTCCTGCAAGACTACCTCCGCCGCCTGTCGAAGATCCGGATCGACGCGCAGGGAAGGGAAGGTGGCGGTCTTCATCCGGCTCCTTTGCGTTGCATTTGCAACGCACTGTGGCAATGACACTCGCCGGCTGCAATGGACTCGAAACACCGGTCCTTCGGTGCCTTTATCGCGGCCGGCCGAAGAAGATCCGCGTGCGATAGACCATTTGCACGCGACCGTCTTGCTCGCAGCGATCGAAGAGGTCGTGCAGCGCGGAGACCATCGGTGCGTGCCCGGGATCGCCGGGCTTCGGCGCATAGGAATCGGATTCGACGCGGGCGATCAGTCCGGCGCGGTCGAGCGTCTGCGCGTTGTCGAGCGCGGCCTCGCGCCAGTGGCGGCCGCCGAACACGAGTTCCATTGCGGGCGCGTGCTTGCGGCCGACGTCGTCGCCTTTCCACTTGGCGCGGTACTCGGGGCAGTGCGCGAGCAGCAGGTCGTTGTACCCGCGCATGAACGCGGAAGCGTCGTGCACGCGCGAGTTCCAGAACAGCGCCAGCGCGCCACCGGGCTTCAGTATCCGCAGCAGTTCGGCGCGAAAGCGCGCGTGGTCGAACCAGTGGAAGGCCTGGCCCGCAATCGCGAGATCGACCGAGCCGGACGGCAGGGACGTGGCCTCCGCTGTGCCGTCGACGCTGCGAAAGCGTGGGTAGCGCGCGAGCTCGCGTTCGGCCGCGGCGCGCATCGGCGCATTGGGTTCCACGCCGGACACCGTGAAGCCGGCGGCGAGGAAAGGCTCGCACGAGATGCCGGTACCGCTGCCGATGTCGGCAAGCTGCGCATCGTTCGGCAACTCCAGTTCGCGTGCCAGCAGCGACGCAAGCTCATGCGGATACCGCGGCCTTGCCGCGACATACGCATCCGCACAATCGGAGAACCTTTGCGTCGAATCCGGCACGCTCACCCCTCACCCCCCATTGAAAAGGGGGGGGGGGCAGGGGGGGGATTTCCAAGCCGCTCGCAAACAATCTGATGCACCTGCTGCAGCACGCCTTCCAACTCAGCCAGCACTTGCCGATTGTCAAACCTCAGCACCCGCAACCCGAGCTCATTCAGCGCCCGATCACGCTCTGCGTCGCGTTGTGCCGCGTCCGCTTCGAAATGCTGTCCGCCATCGACTTCGATGACGAGTCGTACCGCAGGTCCGTAGAAGTCGACGATGAATTCGCCGAGCGGCTTCTGGCGGTAAAAGTGGATGCTTTCGATCTGCTTGCCGCGCAGCCGCTGCCATAGCGTGCGTTCGGCGTCGGTCAGGTTGGAGCGAAGCTGGCGTGCGAGGGGTTTGAGGTCGGAGCGGTAGCGGAGAACCTTAAATCCCCCCTGCCCCCCTTTTCCAAAGGGGGGTGTGAATCCTCAGCCCCCTTTGGAAAAGGGGGCCGCGCACGAATTGCGCGGGGGGATTTCACGCCAACGCCCGCCCAATGATGATCCGCTGAATATCGCTCGTCCCCTCGTAGATCTGGCACACCCGCACGTCGCGCCAGATCCGCTCGACCGGAAAATCCGTCACGTACCCGTAGCCCCCGTGAACCTGGATCGCATCCGAGCACACGCGCTCCGCCATTTCGGAGGCGAAGAGCTTCGCCATCGCCGCTTCCTTCAGGCACGGCACGCCCTGGTCCTTGAGACTCGCGGCGTTGAGCACGAGTTGCCGCGCCGCTTCGATCTGCGTGGCCATGTCGGCGAGCCGGAAGTTGACCGCCTGGTGCTCGAAGATCGGCTGGCCGAACGCGGTGCGCTCCTTCGCGTACTTGAGCGCCGCCTCGAACGCCGCGCGCGCCATGCCGACCGACTGCGCGGCGATGCCGATGCGGCCGCCTTCGAGCGCCGACAGCGCGATCTTGTAGCCGTCGCCGTCTTCGCCGATCAGGTTCGCAGCCGGCACGCGGCAGTTCTCGAACACGATCTGCGCGGTGTCGGACGAATGCTGGCCGGTCTTGTCTTCCAGCCGCGCGACCACGTAGCCGGCCGCGTTGGTCGGCACGACGAACATGCCCATGCCGCGCTTGCCGGCGTCCTTGTTCGTCACCGCGATCACCATCGCGTAGTCGGCGTGCTTGCCGCTGGTGATGAACTGCTTCACACCGTTCAGCACGTAGTGGTCGCCGTCGCGCGTGGCGGTCGTGCGCAGCGCGGCGGCGTTGCTGCCGACGTGCGGCTCGGTCAGGCAGAACGCGCCGAGCGCGGCGCCGCTGGCCAGCGGCTTCAGGAAGCGCTGCTTCTGCTCCTCGCTGGCGTAGCCCATCAGGATCGCGCACACCGGGCAGTTGTTGACGCTGATGACCGTGGAGACGCCGCCGTCGCCGGCGGCGATCTCTTCCAGCGCGACCGCGAGCGCGGTGTAGTCCATTCCGGCGCCGCCGTATTCCTCGGGCACCGCGATGCCGAATGCGCCGAGCGCGGCCAGTTCCTTCAGCGCGTCCTTGGGAAACGTGTGGTCGCGGTCCCACTGCGCGGCGAACGGCGCCAGCCGCGATTGCGCGAACTCGCGCAAGCTGTCGCGCAGCAGTCGGTGCTCTTCCTTCAACATTTGTGGCCTCTCAGGTCTTCAAGACCCAGGCGCGGCCGCGCCGCACGATCAGCCAGCCGACGATCGCGCCGGCGACCAGCGCCGCCAGCAGCATCGGCCCGCCACCGACGAAGCCGGTCAGCAGCAGCACGGTCGACAGCCAGTTGAAGAAATCCTCGATCGGAAACCAGACCGCGGTGGCGAGCGCCGAGAAGCCGAACCACGTCAGCAGCGCGACCAGCAGCCCGCGCGACAGCGATTGGCCGATATTCTGCACATGCTTGTCGGCGCCCTGGTAGACGATCAGCGCGAACATCGCGGCGAACAGCCCCGGCACCGCGACGAACACCCAGCGGTTCACGCCGCTTTCGATCGCGAATTCGCGCAGCGTGAACTGCAGGCTGGCGGCGGCGACGCTGCCGCAGAGTGCGAACAAGAGTGCGGCGGCGAGCGGCAGCGACAGGTGCTTCACGCGGCGGGTTTCCTTGTTGGACCTGGTGACTCCCTCTCCCACATCAGTGGGAGAGGGCTGGGGTGACGGTCAGCGGCGTTTGTTGATGGCGACAACTGCCTCGACTGCTCGGCCCTCATCCCCCGCCTTCTCCCGCTGATGCGGGAGCAGGAGCCGTTTGCGGGCGGCATTCTCGCGCGTTTCAGCGCCGCCGGCACGCGGTCACTTCGATTTCGATCGCCATCCGCGGATCGATCAGCCCGCACACCAGCGCGGTGGCGGCCGGGCGCGCGCGGGCGAACACCTCGCCGAAGATCGGCGCCAGCCGGTCGAAGAGCGCCGCGTCGGTCAGGTAGTAGTGCACGCGCACCACGTCGTCGAGCGTGCAGCCGGCTTGTTCGAGCGCGGCGGCGATGTTGCGGAAGCACTGCCGGCACTGCGCGACCGGGTCGGGGTCGATCGTCATCAGTGCGTAGTCGAATCCGGTCGTGCCCGATACGTGTACGTAGTCGCCCTCGACCACCGCGCGGCTGTAGCCGGCCACCGCCTCGAATGACGATCCGGAGGAGATGAGCCTGCGGTCCGCTACCACGAGAGTTGCTCGCCGGTGTAGTTGAGGAACTTGCCGTTGTGCGAGGCGTTGGCGGCGGCGATCACGCGGCGCATGCCGGCCACGCTGTCGCGCACGTCGATGTCGGCGGCGGGTCCGCCCATGTCGGTGCGGACCCAGCCCGGATGAAACGCCATGCACACCACGCCGTGCGCGCCCAGTTCGATCGAAGCCGCCTTCAGAACGTTGTTCAGCGCTGTCTTGCTGGCGCGATACAGCCAGCTTCCGGTCGAGGTCATCAGCGCGGTCGAACCCATGCGGCTCGACAGCACCGCGAGCTTGCCCTTCGCTTGCACGAGCGACGGCGCCAGGATCGGGATCAACTGCATCGGCGCGCGCACGTTGGTGTGCATCACGAAGTCGAAATCGCTCGCGGTCGGCGCGACCAGCCCCTCGGTGCGCGGGCGGATCGACACGCCGGCACTGAGGATCGCCAGGTCGACCGGTTCGCCATCGAGGTGCCACGCCAGCGCGGCGATGCCGGTCTCGTCGGTGACGTCGAGTTCGATCGTCTTGGCGCCGAGCGCGCGCAGCTTGCCGGCATCGTCCGGATGGCGATGCGTGGCGATCACGCGCGCGCCGTCATCGGCGTACTGGCGCGCGAACTCGAAGCCGATGCCGCGCGAGGCGCCGATGACGAGGACGGTGGACATCTAGGATTGAGGATTGAGGATTGCGGCTCGGGCGTCGCCCCGGCGGAGGCCGGGGCCCAATCTCATCGTTCGCAAATTGGGTCCCGGCCTGCGCCGGGACGACAAGCTACCCATCACAGCATTTCCAGCGCCAGCGCAGTCGCCTCGCCGCCGCCGATGCACAGCGCGGCGATGCCGCGCTTGCCGCCGGTCTTCTTCAGCGCGCCGAGCAGTGTGACGACGATGCGTGCGCCGCTGGCGCCGATCGGGTGCCCGAGCGCGCACGCGCCGCCGTGGATGTTGATCTTCTCGTGCGGGATCTTGTGCTCCTTCATCGCCGCCATCGTCACCGCGGCGAACGCCTCGTTGACCTCCCACAGGTCGACCTGCTCCGCCTTCCAGCCGGTCTTCTTCAGCACCTTGTCGATCGCGCCGACCGGCGCGGTGGTGAACCACTCGGGCGCCTGCGCGTGTACCGCGTGCGCGAGCACGCGCGCGATCGGCTTGCAGCCCATCTTGTCTGCCGTCGACTGCCGCATCATCACGAGTGCCGCCGCGCCGTCGGAGATCGACGACGCGTTGGCCGCGGTGATCGTGCCGTCCTTCTTGAACGCGGGTTTCAGCCCCGGAATCTTGTCGAGCTTGGCCTTGAACGGCTGCTCGTCCTTGTCGATCTTCACCTCGCCGCCCTTGCCGGCCACCATCACCGGCGCGATCTCCCATGCGAAGCTGCCGTCGGTGTTGGCCTTGAGCGCGCGCTGCGTCGAGGCGATCGCGAATTCGTCCTGCGCCTGGCGGGTGAACTGGTACTTCGCCACGCACTGCTCGGCGAACACGCCCATCGCCTTGCCGCGCTCGTACGCGTCTTCCAGCCCGTCGAGCGCCATGTGGTCGTACATCGTGGCCGCGCCGTAGCGGTAGCCCTTGCGCGCGCCGACCAGCAGGTGCGGCGCGTTGGTCATGCTCTCCATGCCGCCGGCGACCAGCACGTTGGCGCTTCCGGCCAGCAGCATGTCGTGCGCGAACATCATCGTGCGCATGCCCGAGCCGCACATCTTCGACAACGTCACCGCGCCGGCAGATTGCGGCAGCCCGGCGAGCAGCGTGGCCTGGCGCGCAGGTGCCTGCCCCTGGCCCGCCATCAGGCAGCAGCCGAACAGCACCTCGTCGATCGCGTCGCGGCTGACGTTAGCGCGCTCGACCGCGGCCGTGATCGCGACAGCGCCGAGCTGGTACGCCTGCAATGACGAGAAATCACCGAGCATGCCGCCGATCGGCGTGCGGGCGGCGGAGACGATGACGATGGAGTCGCTCATGGTGTGACCTCCTGGAGAAATCGTGCTGCGGGCGCGTCGACCGACGCGCCGCTGAGCGCCATTTTCCTCCAGAAACGGGAACGCCGCCCGGGCCCGAGGGCGCTACGATCACCGGTCACCGCGTGAGGCAGCCATGGCCGAGATTTCCGATTTCAAGCTGACCTATTCGACGATGTTCGACCCGCCGCCTGCCCTGCACCAGCGGTTCGATGCGGCGCTGGCGCGCGTGCGCGCAAGTCTCGGCCGCGACCATCCGCTGTGGATCGGCGGCCGCGCGCGTCTGGCCGAAGCGACCTTCGAGGTGCGCTCGCCGATCGACCGCGACTGGCTGATCGGCCGTTTCCAGGCCGGCACCGCGCAGCACGCCGATGCCGCGATCGCGGCGGCGCGCGATGCCTTTCCCGCGTGGGCGGCGCGGCCGTGGCAGGAGCGCGTGCGGCTCGCGCGGCGCGCGGCGGCGCTGATCGAGGAGCGCGTGTACGACATCGGCGCCGCGGTCGCGCTTGAAGTCGGCAAGAACCGGATGGAGTCGCTCGGCGAGGTGCAGGAGACGGCCGACCTGATCGCGTGGTACTGCGACCAGATGGAGGCCAACTCCGGCTTCGCGCGCGAGCTGCCGAACGATCCGCTGGCGGGCTTCATCAGCCGCAACCGCACGGTGCTCAAGCCGTACGGCGCGTGGGTGGTGATCGCGCCGTTCAATTTCCCGTTCGCGCTCGCCGGCGGTCCGATCGGCGCGGCGCTCGTTGCCGGCAACACGGTCGTGTTCAAGGTCGCGAGCGACACGTCGCTCGCCGGCTGGTTGCTGCTCGAGGCGCTGCGCGACGCCGGGCTGCCCGACGGCGTCGTGAACTTCGTCACCGGCGCCGGCGGCGAACTCGGCAACGCGCTGATCGCGCACGCCGATGTGGCCGGGGTGACCTTCACCGGCTCGTACGAGGTCGGCATGTCGATCGTGCGCGCGTTCGCGCAGCGGCCGTGGCCCCGCCCGTGCATCGCCGAGATGGGCGGCAAGAACGCGGCGATCGTCAGCCGCCACGCGGACATCGAGCGGGCGGCGCTGGGCATCGTGCGCTCGGCGTTCGGGCTGCAGGGGCAGAAGTGCTCGGCGTGTTCGCGCGTGTTCGTCGAGCGTCCGCTGGCGGACGCGCTGCGCGCGAAGCTGATCGAGAAGACGCGCGCGATCAAGGTCGGCGACCCGACGCTGCGCGAGAACTGGATGGGGCCGGTGATCAACGCGGCGGCGCTGGCGCGCTACCGGAAGTGCGCCGAGCAGCTCATGCAGCACGGCGAGATCCACTTCGGCGGCGAGGTGCTGAAGCGCGACGATCTGGCGCGCGGCTACTTCGTCGCGCCCACGATCGGCACCGCGCCGCTCGACTACCGGCTGTGGCGCGAGGAGAAGTTCATCCCGCTGGTGCTGGTGGCGGAGGTCGATTCGGTCGACGACGCGATCCGGCTCGCCAACCAGTCGGATTACGGCCTGACCGCGGGCTTCTACGGTGCCGACGGCGAGATCCCGGCGTTCCTCGAGCGCATCGAGGCCGGCGTCACCTACGTCAACCGCCCGCAGGGCGCGACCACCGGCGCTTGGCCCGGCTACCAGCCCTTCGGCGGCTGGAAGGCGAGCGGCACGACCGGCAAGGCGATCGGCAGCTTCTACTACCTGCCGCAGTACCTGCGCGAACAGTCACAGACGGTGGTGGAGTAGCGCGATGAGCGAACGAGCGAGGCATCTGCGCGAGCGCGCGCTGCGTGCGCTGCCGGGCGGCATCACGCGCAGCACCGTGTTCGTGCCGCCGCACCCGCCGTACGCCGCGCGCGGCGTGGGCTGCAAGGTTATCGACGTCGAAGGCCACGAGGTCATCGACGCCAACAACAACTACACGTCGCTGATTCACGGCCACGCGCATCCCGAGCTGGTAAGGGTCGCGATCGAGGCGGTTTCGAGCGGTTCCGCATTCGGGCTGCCCACGCCGGCGGAGGTCGATCTGGCGGAGCTGCTCAGCGCGCGCACCGGGCTCGCCCACTGGCGGTTCTGCAATTCCGGCACCGAGGCGGTGATGATGGCGATCCGCTGCGCGCGCGCCCACACCGGCCGCGACGTGATCGTCCGCTTCGCCGGCAGCTATCACGGCACCTACGACGACGTGGTCGACAGCGCGGCGCGAGGCATTCCCGAGTCGGTCCGGAACTCGGTGCTCGTCGTGCCGCAAGGCGATGCGGAGGCGTTTAAGGACGCGCTGCGGACGCGCGGCCCCGATGTGGCCGCAGTGCTGATCGACCTGATGCCGAACCGGGCGGGCCTGAAGCCCGCCGATGCGGCGTTCGTCGAACTGGTCCGCAGCCAGACGCGGCACTACGGCGCGCTGCTGATCGTCGACGAGGTGATCACGCTGCGGATCGCGCCGGGCGGTCTCGCGAGCGTGTACGGCGTGACGCCCGACCTGATGACGGTCGGCAAAATCATCGGCGGCGGGTTTGCCGCCGGCGGCGTCGGCGGGTCACCCGAGGTGTTGCGGTCGTTCGTCCCGCAGGGCGCGGTGAGCTGGGGCGGCACGTTCAGCGCCAATCCGGTCACGATGAAGGTCGGGCGGGCGGCGCTGGAGCTATTCGATCGCGGCGCGATCGACGCGCTCAACGCCGCCGGCGACGGGCTGCGCGCATTTCTCAACGCGTCGGGAATCGTTGCCAACGGCAAGGGCTCGCTGCTGCGGCTGATATTCGAGCGGCCGGAGGACTGGTGGCATCTGTACCACCGCGGCCTGCTCGTCTGCACCAACGGCCTGATGGCGCTGTCGACCGCGATGACCCGCGCCGACATCGACCGCGCCGGCCGGATCATCGTCGAAACGCTGGGGAAGGGGGGTTCCTGACGGCGCCGCTCAGAGAGGCTTCTTCAGCCAGTGGGCGATCTCGCCGATGATGCCGCGCCGAAACGCCAGCACGCAGGCGACGAAGATCGCGCCCTGCACGACGGTGACCCAGGCGCCGAGCTGCGCGAGATAGCCTTCCATCATGATGATGATCGCCGCGCCGACGACCGGACCGAAGACGGTGCCGAGTCCGCCGAGCAGCGTCATCAGCACGACTTCGCCCGACATCGTCCAGTGCACGTCGGTCAGCGACGCGAGCTGGAACACCAGCGCCTTGGTCGCGCCCGCCAGCCCGGCGAGGGCGGCCGACAGTACGAAGGCGAGCAGCTTGTACCTCTCCACGTCGTAGCCGAGCGAGATCGCGCGCGCCTCGTTCTCGCGGATCGCCTTGAGCACCTGCCCGAACGGCGAATGCACGATGCGGGAGATCAGCAGGAAGCCGCCGAGGAACACCGCCAGCACAAGCAGGTACATCGACCAGGCGCTTGCGAGATCGATCACTCCGAACAGGCGCCCGCGCGGCACCGCCTGGATGCCGTCCTCGCCGCCGGTAAACGGCGCCTGCAGGCAGTAGAAGTACGCCATCTGCGCCAGTGCCAGCGTGACCATCGCGAAGTAGATGCCGGAGCGGCGGATTGCCAGCGAACCGGCAATGAACCCGAGCGCGGTCGCCACCAGGGTGCCGAACAGGATCGCCAGTTCGGGCGTGAACCCCCACACCTTGGCCGAGTGCGCCGATGCGTAGCTGGCCATGCCGAAGAACATCGCGTGCCCGAACGACAGCAGCCCGACGTAGCCGATCAGCAGATTGAACGCGCACGCAAACAGCGCGAAGCACATCAGCTTCATCAGGAACACCGGGTACACGACCAGCGGCGCCAGCGCGAACAGCGCCGCCATCACGATGAAGACGGTGCGCTGGTGCGCGAACTCGCGGCCGGCAGCGGGGTAGGTGACGGCGGCCATCTATTTCTGGGTTCCGAACAGGCCCGCCGGACGGATCAGCAGGACGATCGCCATGATGATGAAGATCACCGTGTTGGAAGCCTCGGGATAGAACACCTTGGTCATGCCCTCGATCAGTCCGAGCGCGAAGCCGGTGACGATCGACCCCATGATCGAGCCCATGCCGCCGATCACGACGACCGCGAAGACGACGATGATCAGGTCCGCGCCCATCTGCGGACTGACCTGGTAGATCGGCGCCGCCATCACCCCGGCCAGCGCCGCCAGCGCCACTCCGAAGCCGTAGGTCAGCGTGATCATCCGCGGCACGTTGATGCCGAACGCCTGCACGAGCTGCGGGTTCTCCGTCGCGGCGCGCAGGTACGCGCCCAGCTTGGTGCGCTCGATCACGTACCACGTGGAAAGGCAGATCACCAGCGATGCCACGATCACCCAGGCGCGATAGTTGGGCAGGAACATGAAGCCGAGATTGCGGCCGCCGGTGAGCTGGTCCGGCATCGCGTACGGCAGGCCTGCCGAGCCGTACTCGTTGCGGAAGATGCCCTGGATCACCAGCGCCAGGCCGAAGGTCAGCAGCAGGCCGTACAGGTGGTCGAGCTTGTACAGCTTCGACAGCATCAGCCGCTCGATCAGCACGCCGGTGGCGCCGACGATGATCGGCACCAGCACCAGCGACGGCCAGTAGCCGATGCCGAGCTTCTCCATCAGCAGATACGCGCAGAACGCGCCCAGCATGTACTGCGCGCCGTGGGTGAAGTTGATGATGTTCAGCAGCCCGAAGATCACCGCCAGCCCGAGCGACAGCAGCGCATAGAACGAGCCGTTGATCAGGCCGATCAACAGCTGGCCCATCATGGCCTGGATCGGGATGCCGAAGATTTCCACTGGCTCGGATTGCGCGGTGCGGATTGCGGATCGCGTTCAAAGCGCGGACTGCGCGGGCATACCGCGCAATCCGCAATCCGCAATCCGCGATCCCAGCATCACTTCACCAAAGAGCACCCGCCCTCGCTCAACGGCCGGAACGCCTGATCGGCCGGGATCGTTTGCAGGATCTTGTAGTAGTCGTATGGGTACTTCGATTCCGACGGCTTCTTGACCTCGACCAGATACGCCGGATGGATCTTGCGACCGTCGGCGCGAATCACGCCCTTGCCGAACAGCGGGTCGTCGGTCGGCAGCTTCTTCATCTCCGCGACGACCTTGGTGCCGTCGTCGGTCTTGGCCGCCTCGATCGCCTTCAAGTAGTGCAGCACGCCGGCGTAGACGCCCGCGTGCACCATGGTCGGGTACTTGCCGCCGTTGGCCGCGGCGAAGCGCTTGGCCCACGCGCGCGTCTGGTCGTTCATGTCCCAGTAGAAGGTCTCGGTGAAGGTCAGCCCCTGCGCCTTGTCGAGCCCGAGTCCGTGGATGTCGGACAGGAACACCAGCAGGCCCGCGAGCCGCTGCCCGCCCTTGACGATGCCGAACTCGGCCGCCTGCTTGATCGAGTTGATCGTGTCGCCACCGGCGTTGGCCAAGCCGATCACCTTCGCCTTCGACTGCTGCGCCTGCAGCAAGAACGACGAGAAGTCCTGCGTGTTCAGCGGATGGCGCACCTTGCCGAGCACCTTGCCGCCGCTCTTCAGGACGACCGCTTCGGTGTCGCGCTCCAGCGCATGGCCGAACGCGTAGTCGGAGGTCAGGAAGAACCAGGTGTCGCCGCCGGTCTTGACGATCGCGCTGCCGGTGCCGTTGGCGAGCATCCAGGTGTCGTAGGTCCAGTGCACGGTGTTGGGCGAGCACGCCTTGCCGGTCAGGTCGGACGACGCGGCGCCGGAGTCGATGAACGCCTTGCCCTTCTCGCGCGTGATCTGGTTGACCGCCAGCGCGACCGCGGAGTTCGGCACGTCGAAGATCGCGTCGACCTTGTCGACGTCGTACCACTGGCGCGCAACGCTGGAGCCGACGTCGGGCTTGTTCTGGTGATCGGCGGAGACGACCTCGACCTTCATGCCCTTCTTCGCGGCGCCGAAGTCCTCGACGGCCATTTTCGCCGCCACGACCGAGCCGGGACCGCCGATGTCGGCGTACAGGCTCGACATGTCGGACAGCACGCCGATCTTGATCACCCCGTCGGAAATCTGTGCCTGTGCCGCGCCGGCAAGACCGAACAGTCCCGCGACCAGCATCGACAGCAACTTGCGTTTCATGGTGTCTCCTCTGCAAAAGTGGCCGGAAATGCAACTGGGCCGGTCACACACCCAGGTATTCGTGCAGCAGCTCGGTCTTCGACGGCAGTTCGGCGGCAGCGAAGCCCTCGACGATGCGGCCGCGCTCCATCACGTAGAAGCGGTCGGCGAGCGGCGCGGCGAAGCGGAAGTTCTGCTCGACCATCACGATCGTCAGCCCCTTCTCGCGCAGCCTGCGGATCGTGTGCGCGAGCGCCTGCACGATCACCGGTGCCAGCCCCTCGCTGATCTCGTCGAGCAGCAGCAGCTTCGCGCCGGTGCGCAGAATACGCGCGACCGCCAGCATCTGCTGCTCGCCGCCGGACAGACGCATGCCGGGGCTGGCGCGCCGCTCCTTGAGGTTCGGGAACATCGCGTAGATCTCGTCGACCGACATGCCGCCGCTGGCCACCGGTGGCGGCAGCAGCAGGTTCTCCTCGCAGGTGAGGCTTGCGAAGATGCCCCGTTCTTCCGGGCAGTAGCCGATGCCGAGCCGCGTGATCCGGTGCGGCGGCAGCGCGACGGACTCGCGGCCGTTGATCATGATCGAGCCGGTGCGCTTGCCGACCAGGCCGAGGATGCTCTTCAGCGTGGTCGTGCGGCCGGCGCCGTTGCGGCCGAGCAGCGTCACCACTTCGCCGCGGTTCACCTGCATGTCGACGCCGTGCAGGATATGCGATTCGCCGTAAAAGGCGTGCACGTCGGTCAGGCGCAGGAACTCGCGGCCGTCGCGGTCGTCAGCCATGCGCGCCTTTCAGCTCGACTTCCGCGCTGCCCATGTACGCCTCGAGCACCTGCGGGTTCTTCGACACCGTGGCGTAGGGCCCCTCGGCGATCACCTGGCCGCGCTGCAGCACCGTGATCACGTCGGCGATCTTCGCCACCACGTTCATGTTGTGCTCGACCATCAGGATCGTGCGGTTGGCCGCCACCTTCCTGATCAGCGCGGTGACGCGATCGACGTCCTCGTGCCCCATGCCCTGCGTCGGCTCGTCGAGCAGCATCAGCTGCGGCTCCATCGCCAGCGTGGTGGCGATCTCCAGCGCGCGCTTGCGCCCGTACGGCAGCTCGACCGTGACGTAATTGGCCATATCTTCGAGGCCAACCGTGCGCAGCAGCTCCATCGCCCGCGGCACCAGTTGGTCGAGCGAGCGCTCCGACTTCCAGAAGTGGAACGACGTGCCGAGCCCGCGCTGCAGGGCGACGCGCACGTTCTCCAGCACCGTCAGGTGCGGGAACGTGGCCGAGATCTGGAACGAGCGGATCACGCCCCGCCGCGCGACCTGCGCCGGCTTCTCGCGCGTGATGTCGTGGCCGTTGAAGACGATCGTTCCGGCGGTGGGCGACAGGAACTTGGTCAGCAGGTTGAAGCAGGTGGTCTTGCCCGCGCCGTTGGGCCCGATCAGCGCGTGGATCGTTCCGCGCGCGACGCGCAGGTTCACGTCCTGCACGGCGACGAAGCCCATGAACTCCTTGGTCAGGCCCCGCGTCTCGAGCACGATTTCGGTCATGTGGTCTTCTTCCACATCTGCAGGGGCGCGCTGCGCCGCGCGGCGCGCGAGCCGATGCTGCGGCAGCGGTCCGCCGCGGGGCCGCAAGTGTGTCGCAGGATCCCACACGCCGCAAGCCCTGCGGCGGGCCGATTCGCGCGCGATGCGACGGTCACGCCGCGCGCAGCCGCCGCGCGCCGCGCAGGCCGTTCACGCCGACGCTTCGAGCATCCGCAGGTAGTCGTCGCGCGTGGCCGCGCGCGGGTTGGTCGCGTGGCAGTGGTCCTTCAGCGCGTTGTCGGCCACGTAGTCGAAGGTGTCGCGGCCGATGCCCATCGCGGTCAGTCCCGGCGGCAGGCCGATGCGTGCGTTCAGTTCCCGGATCGCCTGCGCCAGTCCCGCGCCGTCCCGGCGTCCGAACACACCGGCGATCGCGCGCACCTTGGCCGGCACCGCGGCCTCGTTGAACTTCACCACTTCCGGCAGCAGCACGGCGTTCAGCGTGCCGTGGTGCGGGCTGACCGGCAGCCCGCCGAGCGCATGCGACAGCGAGTGCACGGCGCCGAGCCCCTTCTGGAACGCCAGCGCGCCCTGCATCGACGCGCTCATCATGTGCCAGCGCGCTTCGCGATCGGCGCCGTCGGCCACGGCGCGCTCGAGGTGCGCGATCGCGCGCTGCAGGCCGTCGAATGCGATCGCGTCGGCGGGCGGGTTGACCGCGTTCGACAGATACGTTTCGATGCAATGCGCGACCGCGTCCATGCCCGTGGCGGCGGTCAGCTTCGGCGGCAGGCCGAAGGTCAGCTCCGGATCGCAGATCGCCGTCTTGGGCACGAGGTGCCAGGAATGGAGGCCGAGCTTGTGGCCGTCGTCGAGGATCACGATCGCACCGCGCGCCACCTCGCTGCCGGTTCCGGAGGTGGTCGGGATCGCGATCAGCGGTGCGACCTCGGCGGTGATCTTCGGGCTGCCGCCGTAGATCGTCGCGTAATCGGCGAGCTTGCCTGGATGCCTGGCCAGGATCGCGACCGCCTTGGCCAGATCGATCGACGAGCCGCCGCCCAACGCGATCAGCCCGTCGGCCTGGTGCGCACGGAACGCGGCGACCGCCTGCATCACCGCTGCTTCGGTCGGATTCGACGGCGTGCCGTCGTAGACCGCGCACGGCACAGCGCCCAGCACGTCGGTCAGGCGGACCAGCAGCCCGGCGGCGACGATGCCCTTGTCGGTGCACACGAGCGGGCGCCTGATGCCGACGCGCTCGCATTCGGAGCGGGCGAGCTTGATCGCCCCGAAATCGAACTGGATCTGCGTGATGTAGTTGATGACGGCCATCGCGGACCCCCTTGGCGTGCGCCGCTACTGTATCGCAGCGCTGCCGTGCGATCAGGGGCCGAACCGAAGTTCCTCGGGGTAGGGGAACACGTCCTCCAGATGTCCCTGCTGGATGCGCTCCTTGCGGCCCTGCCAGAACTCGGGCGTGAACAGATCCGCGTGGTGCTTCAGCAGCGCCGCCTTGATGCGCGGATCGCCGAGCAGGAACGGCGCCCACTGCTCGGGAAACACGTCGTGCTTGCCGACGTGGTACCAGGGCTGGTCCGACATCTCGTCCTCCTCGGTCATCGCCTGTGGGACGCGGCGGAAGCTGGTGTCGGTCATGTACTCGATCTCGTCGTAGTCGTAGAAGACCACGCGATTGAGCCTCGTGACGCCAAAGTTCTTGTACAGCATGTCGCCGGGGAAGATGTTCGCCGCCGCCAGATCCTTGATCGCCTGGCCGTACTCGCGGATCACGTGGT
Source organism: Pseudomonadota bacterium (assembly GCA_029778535.1). Lineage (GTDB taxonomy): Bacteria > Pseudomonadota > Gammaproteobacteria > Burkholderiales > Burkholderiaceae_F > JAKOQB01. Next base: position 149,092 of record JAKOQB010000187.1, read on the forward strand.
CGACCTCGGCGTCGGACGCGTGCATCAGGTAGATGTTCAGTGGCGTCATCCGGCGCTCGATGTACACGTGCTTGATCAGCACCGAGTCGGCGCTCAGCTCGACCTGGCTGCGACAGTAGGCGAGCAGCTCCTGCATCAGCTCAGGCGAAATCCGCGCGCGCGGCAGCGACACCTGCGAGTACTCCCAGGTGTCGGCCATGCGGCCGACGCGGTCGTGCATCTTGACGAGCTGGTACTTGGCCTTGATCTGCTCGCGATCGGTCTCCTTCGGAAACGGGATCACGTCCTTGATCATCTTGAAAACGTACGGGTACGACGGCAGCGTGAACACCGTCATCACCAGCCCCTTGATGCCGGGCGCGATCACGAACTGGTCCGACGAATGCCGCAGGTGGTGCAGGAAGTCGCGGTAAAAGAGCGTCTTGCCCTGCTTCTGCAGCCCGACCATCGTGTACAGCTCGCAGGCGGGCTTGTGCGGCAGGATCGAGCGGATGAAGTCGACGTACGCGCTCGGCGCCTCCATGTCGACCAGGAAGTATGCGCGCGTGAACGAGAACAGCGTGGCGAGGTGCTGGCCGGACAGCAGCACTGTGTCGACGTAAAGCTGCCCGCGCTCGTCGCGCAGGATCGGCACCGCCAGCGGCGTGATGCGCGTGCCGTTGATGATGCGGCCGACGATGTAGGCGCCCTTGTTGCGGTAGAACAGGCTCGACAGCACCTGGATCTGGCAGTCTGGCTCGACGTGGAACGGCCGCGTCAGCGCGTTCGGCGCCTCGTTGCGGTCGTGCGCGCGGCACACGGCGCGGATCGCGCGCCGTATGTCGCGCTCGACGTCGACCCACGGGCAGGCCAGCCCGAAGTCGATCAGGATCTGCCGGATCGTGTTCTTCAGGCCGCGCGCGGCCGGGTAGTAGCTGCGATACGACGGCGGATCCGAGTCCATGTAGTCGGTCGCCACGCCGGGCCGCACGAAGATGAACTCGTTGCGGAAGTAGTCGCGGTGCAGCAGCTTGGTGCACACGGAGTTGAAGAACGTCTCCGCGCATTCGGGCTGACGGTGCTCGGCCAGCAGCACGATGTAGAGCTGTTTGACCGCCTGCCACAGCGCGTCGCGCTCCTCGTCGGTGAGCGCCGCCAGGTCGAAACCGTGCTCGACCCGTTCCGACGCCTCGATCACGCGCTGGTCGTAGAACGCGATCCGCTCGCGCGCCGATTCGCGCATGCCGATCCAGTCGCCATCCTCGAAGCGCTGCTTGGCCTGCTGCGCGACGTAGCGGAAAAGCCGGTAGTGGCGGTCGAAGCCTTCGAGGATCGCGCGCGCGATCGCCGCCGGCTGCGGCATCGAGCGATCGAAACGCGCGCCCAGCGGCGTGATGGCCAGTTCGTTCATCGCCGGTCGGGCCCCGGCGGGGTCATGACGTCGTCGCGTGGCGTGGCAAGGTTGATCATGACGCCGCGTGGCGGGGCGTCGTGGCCAGCCACACCGCAAGCGCGCCGAACGCGGTGCCCAGAAACCAGCGCTGCGTGCGCAGCCACAGCGGCCGGGTGGCGAACCACGCGGCCAGCACGCCGGCCAGCGTGACGAGGGCACCGTCGACCAGCGTTCCCACGGTGATGTGCAGCACGCCCAGCACCAGGCTCTGCGCCAGCACCGAACCGGCGGCGGGATCGACGAACTGCGGGAACAGCGACAGGTAGAACACGGCGACCTTCGGATTGACCGCCGCCGCGACCATTGCTTGCCGGAACAGCACGCGGTCGGCGACCAGCGGCAGCGGCTGCGCCTCGAACGAGATGCCGTTGCCGCGCACGGTGGACCACGCGAGCCACAGCAGGTAGGCGGCGCCGGCGAGCTTGACCGCGTCGAACGCTGCGGGGATCGCCAGCAGCAGCGCCGACAATCCGAAGGCGGCGAGGCACAAATGCATGAACACCCCAGCCGCCACGCCGAACAGCGAGAAGTAGCCCGCGCGCCGCCCCTGCGCCAGCGTGCGCGACAGCAGGTAGATCCACACCGGGCCGGGCGTGAGCGCGAGCAGCAGCACCGCGAACGCGAACAGGGCGAGCCTTTCGAAACTCAATCCTGCGATGGTCATCGGGCGGTGCAGTCAGGCAGTTCGAATCGTTCCGGTATCAACGGCGTGTCCCTGAATTGTTGATCGGATGCGCGCGGCGGTTACCAGATCGACCTGACGCCCGGCAGCGCGGCGAGGCGGGCATCCACGGTGACGATCGGCGCGTTGTTTTCAAGCGCGGTCGCAGCGATCAAGCTGTCCGCCGGCTCCCCGCGGAGCACGTAAAGCTCGTTTGCACGGACGGCGATGTTGGGAGTGATCGGAAGTACTCGAACGGAGCGCCGAGCGGCCATGTCGGCGATCGTGGACGCGGCAGGTAGCGGCAGGGGAAAGCGCCCACGCTCCGCGAGCATCGCCATCTCCCACAGGCTGATATCGGCCCAGCACAGTTCGCCACGGACCTCGGCCGCGTCGATGGCGGCGATACTGCGTCGCGACAGCCGCCTCGGCTCGAACGCGTCCCAGAGGATCGCGTGGGTGTCCACGATCAGCATGCGTCGAACTCATTTTCTGCGCCGGCGCGCCCTGTCCTTCCTCTTGACGGGCTGCTCGAGCAGAATTCCCTTCGCGGCATTCCATTCGACGTCGATCGGCGTCAGCACGTCGCCGAGCTTGACCGTCTTGCGCAGCGCCTCGATGCGCGCCTTGGCCGCTTCCTTCTCGGACAGCGCCGGCTCGATGCGGGCGACCACGTGGCCGTGCTGGGTGACGCGCAGCGTCTCGCCGCGCTTCACGCGCGCGAGGTAATCCGCGAGATTCTGCCGCAGTTGGCTGATGCTGATGTCGTTGGCGCCCATCCCGCCCGCCTTTTGTACAAAGTTTCGTACAAAAGACGCTACGCGCCGCGATGGCGCCGGTCAAGCCTCGAAGATCGAACAGCATGCCGTGGTCGTCCCGACGAGTACAGCTTACCCTCGGCGTCGGTGAGCCGTCCCTCGGCGGTGGCCATGCGGCGGCCGCGGGCGACCAACTTGCCCTCGGCACGCACCGGCCCGGTCTTGTCGGTCAACGAACGCACGCAGCGGATCTCGAACTCGAGCGTCGCGTAGGCGCGGCCGGCCTGGCACAGCGTCTGCACCGCGCGCGCCAGCGCCGAGTCGAGCAGCGCGCCGTGCCAGGCGCCGTGCACGGTGGCGGTCGGGTTGGAGTGCGCGAAGCCCGGCAGGCCCGGGAACAGCGCGCGACCGGCCGCGACTTCGAGCAGGTGGAAGTCGAGCGTGTGCGTGATCGGCGGATCGGGAATCTCGCTGCGCACGATCCGCAGCAGGAACTCAAGGCCGCTCAAGGTCGCCGCGCGCTTCGGATCGACCAGCCCCGATTGCGCGGTGCGCGCGCGCAGCGGCTCCATTTCTGCCTGCCAGGGGTGCATCGGGACTCCTTTCCGGGTTACGCCAGCCCGAACTTCGCGCGCCATTCGGCCAGCTTCGCGAGCGACACGCCGATGCCGCCGCAGACTTCGACCAGCACGCGACCGTGGCGCGCAAAGCGGTCCGGGTGCACATCAAGCGCGGCGAGCGTGGCGCCGCACGCGGGCTCGACCAGCACGCGGAATTCGTCGGCGAACTTCAGGCAGGCGGCGACGGCCTGCGCATCGGTCACGGTCAGCGGCACGATGTCGTGCTCGCGCGCCAGCTCGACCGCGCGCGCGCAGACGCGCTTGGCACCCAGCGACGTCGCGATCGACGTGATCGCCGGCAGCGGGACAGGCGCGCCGTTCGCGAGCGCGGCCGCGTACGACGCCGCGCCTTCGGTCTCGACCGCGATCACCGGCACGTCGCGCAGCCCGTTGCGCTGCAGCCCCTGCACGATGCCTGCCAGCAGTCCGCCGCCGCCGACGCAGCAGGCCACTGCGTCGAAGGCGACGCCGTCGGCCACGCATTCGTCGATCAGCGTCGCGTGGCCGTCCCAGAGGTCGGGATCGTCGAACGCGTGCAGGTACGCGGCGTTTCGTTCGCTCGCTAGCGCCAGCGCGTGTTCATTCGATTCATCCCACGCCACGCCGTGCACGATGACGGTGGCGCCGAGCGCGGCAATGCGTTCGCGCACGCCCGCCAGCGTCGTCTGCGGCACCACGATCGTGGTCGGCACGCGCAGGTGCGCGCCGGCGTAAGCGGCGGCGAAGCCGGCATTGCCGCCCGAAGGACAGACGAGTTCGCGTGCCCCGCGCGCGACCGCGCGTTCCGCCGCCAGACCGATGCCGCGCAGCTTGAACGAGCCCGACGGCTGCAGCGCGTCCATCTTGAGCGCGAGCAGCCGCGCGGCGCGGCTGTACGAGGCCGGCGCGTACAGCACCGGCGTGTGCGTGTGCAGCGGCACGGCGAACTACATCGTTTCGGCGAAGTACTCGCGCCCAATCAGCATCCGGCGGATCTCGCTCGTGCCGGCGCCGATCTCGTACAGCTTCGCGTCGCGCCACAGGCGCCCGGTCGGGTATTCGTTGATGTAGCCGTTGCCGCCGAGGATCTGGATCGCCTCGCCTGCCATCCACGTCGCCTTCTCGGCCGTGTACAGGATCACGCCGGCGCAGTCCTTGCGCACCTGGCGCACGTGCTCGCGGCCGAGCGCGTCGAGGTTCTTGCCGACCGTGTAGCAATACGCGCGGCAGGCGGCGAGCGTCGTGTACATGTCGGCGACCTTGCCCTGGATGAGCTGAAATTCGCCGATCGAGGTGCCGAACTGCTTGCGGTCGTGGATGTACGGGGTGACCACGTCCATGCACGCCTGCATGATGCCGATCGGACCGGCCGCGAGCACCGCGCGCTCGTAATCGAGCCCGCTCATCAGCACCTTGACACCCTTGTTGACTTCGCCGAGCACGTTCGCGGCCGGCACCTCGACGTTGTCGAACACGAGCTCTCCCGTGTGCGAGCCGCGCATGCCGAGCTTGTCGAGCTTCTGCGCGATAGAGAAGCCCTTCATGCCTTTCTCAATCAGGAATGCGGTGATGCCGGAGGCACCCAGTTCCGGCTCGGTCTTCGCATACACGACCAGCGTGTCGGCGTCCGGGCCGTTGGTGATCCACATCTTGGTGCCGTTGAGCACGTAATAACCACCCTTGTCCTCGGCGCGCAGCTTCATGCTGACCACGTCCGATCCCGAGCCCGCCTCGCTCATGGCCAGCGCGCCGACGTGCTCGCCGGAAACGAGCTTCGGCAGGTACTTCTTCTTCTGCGCTGCCGTGCCGTTGCGGTGGATCTGGTTCACGCACAGGTTCGAGTGCGCGCCGTACGACAGGCCGACCGAGGCGCTGGCGCGGCTGATCTCCTCCATTGCGACCATGTGCGCCAGATAGCCCATGTTGGCGCCGCCGTACTCCTCGGCCACCGTGATGCCGAGCGCGCCGACTTCACCCAGCTTGCGCCACAGGTCCATCGGGAACTGGTCGCTGCGGTCGATCGCGGCCGCGCGCGGCGCGATCTCGCGCTGCGCGAATTCGCGTACCGCGTCGCGCAGCGCGTCGATGTCGGCGCCGAGTTCGAAGTTCAGTCCGGGCAGGTTCATTGGGCTCTCCGTCTTTGCTCCCTCTCCCGCATCATCGGGAGAGGGCTGGGGTGAGGGCTAGACGCGCGGCTCGTCGCTCATGCCGTGCATCACCATCAGCGTCTGCTGCATCGCTGCGATCAGCGTCTGCCTGCCGGCGGCCAGCGCGTACACATCGGCGCGCACGATCGACAACGTGCGGCCGGGCTTGACCACCTCGCCGCGCGCGATCAGCCGCTCGCCCAGCGCCGGCGCCAGCATGTTGACCTTGTACTCCACCGTCAGCACCGACGCATCGGCCGGCATCAGTGTGAAGGCCGAGTAGCCGCCGGCACTGTCGGCGATCATGCCGACCACGCCGCCGTGCACGAAGCCGTGCTGCTGGCCAAGATCGTCGCGCACCGGCAGTTCGATCGTGACGCGCCCCGGTTCGACGACGGTCAGCTCGGCGCCGATCAGACCCATCGCCGACTGCCGGTTGAACGAGGCGCGCACGCGCGCGGCGAAGTCGGGATTCAAGGGCTTGAATTGCATCGGCGCGCTCCGGGCGGGAGCGCCGCAAATTAGGCCAAGTTGACGTTAACGTCAACTTGGCGGCATCACGGTACGGGGCGCGCCGTGCCGAGCCGGTATGCGCCGCGCACGACGCGGTACACGTACCAGATCCAGACGCAAAACAGCCCGAACGCGCCGAGGAGTGCGACGCCGGCGGTGAGGAAGATCGATTCCCACTGCAGCTGGATCGACATGCCCGCGGCGTGCCAGTCGCCGCCGCTCTGCTCGTACGCAACGAGGACGTCGCGCACCACCGGCCACGCGCCGGCGACGATGACGCCGAAGCAGAGCAGGGAGCCGAGCAGCGACCCGCCGAAGGTGCGCGCGAGCCAGCGGTAGTGCGTATCGATGAACGCGGCATCGGGTGTGCCGCGCTTGGCCAGGCAGACGATCACGCCGAGCAGCGCCGGCCACCAGAGGAAGACGCCGAGCGCAAACAGCGCATAGGCGATCCAGGCGGCGGTGAACTCGCGCGCCGGGGGCACGGCGTCGATCGTGGCGCTCATCTTTGGACTCAGACGGTTGTTCGTTCTCCGTTGTCCGTTGCCCGTGACTCCGCGCAGCGCGCACAACCAACGAACAACGGACAACGGCCAGTCGCCGCGATGCTACGCGCGACCGCCGCCCGATTCAGCCGCGATTGCTACGCTTCAGCCATGCCAACGCGCAGTCCATCGCAGGTGCTGAAGGAAGTCTTCGGCTACGACGCCTTTCGCGGCTTCCAGCGCGAGGTGATCGAGCAGGTGCTCGCGGGCGGCGACGCGCTGGTGCTGATGCCCACCGGCGGCGGCAAGTCGCTGACGTACCAGATCCCCGCGCTGCTGCGAAACGGCGTGGCGATCGTGATCTCGCCGCTGATCGCGCTGATGCAGGACCAGGTCGCCGCACTCGACGAACTCGGCGTGCGTGCGGCGCTCCTGAACTCGACGCTCACCGCGCGCGAAGCGGCCGCGGTCGAGGCGAAGATGCGCGCGGGCCAGCTCGACCTCGTCTACATCGCGCCCGAGCGGCTGCTGACCGAGCGGTGTCTCGAGCTGCTCGACGAATGCACGCTGGCACTGTTCGCGATCGACGAGGCGCACTGTGTGTCGCAGTGGGGCCACGACTTCCGGCCGGAGTATGGACGGCTTTCGATCCTGCGTGCGCGCTGGCCGGGCGTGCCGCGCATCGCGCTGACCGCGACCGCCGACGTGCCGACGCGGCGCGAGATCGGGGAGAAGCTGCTGGTCGATGCGCGCGAATTCGTCGCCAGCTTCGACCGGCCGAACATCCGCTACCGGATCGTCGAGAAGTACCAGCCGCGCGAGCAGCTCTTGCGCTTCATCCGCGACGAGCACGCCGGCGACGCCGGCATCGTCTACTGCCTGGCGCGCAACACGGTCGAGGAGGTCGCCGAGTTTCTTGTCGGCCACGGCATCGAGGCGGCTCCGTATCACGCCGGCATGGAGGCCGCCACGCGCGCGACGAACCAGCGCCGCTTCAAGGAGCGCGAGGGCCAGGTGATCGTCGCGACGATCGCCTTCGGCATGGGCATCGACAAGCCCGACGTGCGTTTCGTCGCGCACCTGGACATGCCGAAGAGCATCGAGGGTTATTTCCAGGAGACCGGCCGCGCCGGGCGCGACGGGCTGCCGGCCGACGCGTGGATGACCTACGGCCTGCAGGACGTGGTGCAGCAGCGGCGGCTGATCGAACTGTCGCAGGCCGACGACCAGTACAAGCGGCTGTCGACCGCCAAGCTCGACAGCATGCTCGGGCTGGCGGAGACCGCTGACTGCCGGCGCGTGCGTCTGCTCGACTACTTCGGCGAGGCGAGCGCGCCGTGCGGCAACTGCGACAATTGCCTGTCTCCGCCCGCGCGCCGCGACGCGACCGAGGACGCGAGGAAGCTCCTGTCGTGCATCTACCGCTGCCAGCAGGCGGGCGGCTTCGGCTTCGCCGCGACCCACATCATCGACGTGCTGCGCGGCAAGCACACCGAGAAGACACAGAAATTCCATCACGACAAGCTGTCCACGTTCGGCATCGGCGCCGACGTGTCCGAGGCCGAATGGCGGTTGCTGTTGCGGCAGCTCGTGGCGCTGAACCTGGTCGAGGTCGACTACGCTCGCTTCAATGTGCTGCGGCTGACCGAAGCGAGCCGCGCGCTGCTGAAGGGGGAGCGCAGGATCGAACTGCGGCGCCACGCCGAGCGCGTGCCGAAGCCGAAGCGGACGATCGCCATGATTCCGGTCGACAGCGTCGACGACGCGCTGTTCCAGCGCCTGCGCGCGTGGCGCAGCGAGGTCGCGAAGGAGCATGGCGTGCCCGCGTACGTGGTGTTCCAGGACGGCACGCTGCAGGCGATCGCGCAGCGCAGGCCGAAGACGCTGGAAGAACTGCGCGGCATCGGCGGCGTCGGCGACAAGAAGCTCGAGCGCTACGGCGCGCAGTTGCTGACCCTGGTCACGGACGCCGCCTGACCGCTGCCGCGTGGAGCGGCGCGCGACCTACACTTGCACCCATTCCATCGCCGGCGCAGGAGAGCCCTCATGCCCGCCACCCACGAAGTCTTCAACCAGAGCAGCCCGTTCGTCGATTTCAACCTGTACCTCGGCAACCGCGCGCTGCGCGCTGCGCTGCGCTTCAATCATCCGGGCTTCGACGAGCAGCGCTTCATCGCGCTCGGCGACGAAGCCGGCTCGGGCGCGATGCAGGCGCACGCGCGGCTCGCCAACACCTTTCTGCCGGAGCTGAAGAGCTACGACCGCTTCGGCCGCCGCATCGACCAGGTCGAGTTCCATCCCAGCTATCACGCGCTGATGAGTTCGGCGCTGCGGCACCGGCTGCACGGTGCGCCGTGGACCGAAGGGCCCGGCGGTCACGTCGAACGCGCGGCGGCTTTCATGCTGTTCACCGAGCTGGAGCCGTCGGTGCTGTGCCCGGTGTCGATGACCTACGCGGTGACGCCGGCGCTGCGCGGCAACGAGCGGCTGCACGCCGCGTGGGGACCGAAGGTTGCGGCGACGCAGTACGACGACCGCTTCGTGCCCTTCACGCAGAAGACCGCGGTCACGCTGGGCATGGGCATGACCGAGAAGCAGGGCGGCTCCGACGTGCGCGCCAACACCACGCGCGCCGAGTTCGAAGGAACCGACGACTGGGGCCGCCGCTACCGGATCACCGGGCACAAGTGGTTCATGTCGGCGCCGATGTGCGACGCGTTCCTGGTGCTCGCGTACGCAGGCGATGCGCTGTCGTGCTTCCTGCTGCCGCGCATCCTGCCCGACGGCAGCGTCAACGCGCTGCGCGTCGAGCGGCTGAAGCACAAGCTCGGCAACCAGGCCAACGCCAGCGCGGAGGTCGAATTCGACGGCGCAACGGCATGGCTGGTCGGCGAGGAAGGGCGCGGCGTGCCGCAGATCCTGGCGATGGGCGCGCTGACGCGGCTCGATTGCGCGCTCGGCACCGCCGGACTGATGCGGCAGGCGCTGTCGCTGGCGCTGCATCACTGCGGCGAGCGCAACGCATTCGGCAAGCGGCTGGCCGCGCAGCCGATGATGAAGAACGTGCTGGCCGATCTGGCGCTCGAGAGCGAGGCCGCGACCGCGCTCGCGCTGCGGCTGGCGCGCGCGGTGGACCGCAGCGAGCACGGCGACGACGCGCACGAGGCGCTGATTCGCCGCGTGCTGACGCCGATCGCCAAGTTCTGGATCTGCAAGCGCGGCAGCCATTTCGCACAGGAGGCGATGGAATGCCTCGGCGGCAACGGCTACGTCGAGGAGCACGGCGAAGGCGTGATGGCGCGCATCTACCGCGAGATGCCGGTGAACTCGATCTGGGAGGGCGCCGGCAACATCATCGCGCTCGACCTGCTGCGCGCGTTGCGCAGCGGGCCGGTGGCCGATGCGCTCGCGCACGAACTGGCGCCGGTGCGCGGCACCGACCGGCGGTTGGATGCCGCAATTTCGCGCGTGGTCGCGATGCTCGACGGCGCGGTCGAGGAGGCACAGGCGCGCCGGCTGGCGCGCGACACCGCGCTGGTGCTGCAGGCGGCGCTGCTGCGTCAGCATTCGACCGATGCGGTGTTCGGCGCGTTCTGCGCCTCGCGGCTCGACGAGGCCGCCGACGTGTTCGGGCTGCTTCCGGCCGGCTGCGACCTGGACGCGATCATCGCGCGCGCGCAGCCGTACTAGCCGGCGCGCGCGCGCACGGCATCCTCCTTGGCGCGCAGCTTGGCGGCGATGTAGTCGCCGTCGGGCACGTGCAGCAGTCCCGCGATCTTGCGCATCAGGTGCAGCTCGTGCGCGCTCAGCACGTCGTCGGCGTAGGCGACGCGCCACATCAGCTCGATCACGCGCTGCTTCTGCTGCTGCGTGAATTGCGCGTTGATCAGCGACGTGAACTGGTAGTAGTCGGTCGACTGGCGCACCTCTTCCTCCGCCAGCCGCAGCAGCTCGTCGGCCTCGGCGCCGCTCAGGCCGAACTTCTCGTGCACCGCGCGCAGCACCGCATCGCGCTCTGCCGGCTGCGTGTCGCGGTCGATGCGCACGACCTCGATCAGCAGCGCCACCGTGGCCAGCTCGATCGAGTGCTGCGGGCGCGCGTCGCCCGCCACCTTGCGCTCGAAGAAATCGCGGATCGACGCCAGCATCGCGCCTACCTGCGTCCGAGAATGCGCCGGCACTCCGCCTCGTGCCGCTCGATCTCCGCCAGCGTGACCTCGATGTCCTCGCGCTGTTGCTCGAGCGCCGCGCGGTGCTGGGTCAACACCGCGAGGAAGCGCTTGGCCTGCGCGAGCGCATCCTTCGGCGATTCGTACATGTCGATCAGTTCGCGCACCTGCGCCAGCGTCAGCCCCAGTCGCTTGCCGCGCAGCGTGAGCTTCAGGCGCGTGCGATCGCGCGGCGAATACACTCGCTTCAGTCCCGAGGCTCCGGCGCGCGTCGGCTGCAGGATGCCGTGGTCCTCGTAGAAGCGGATCGCGCGCGGCGTGATGTCGAATTCGCGCGCCAGATCGGTGATCGTGAACGTGCCGGTGTCTCTTGCCGGCTTGGCATCGGGTCGGGTCGCGTTCATCGGCGGCGAGATGGCTTCGCCGCGTAGAATCGGCGCAGTTGACGCGAACGTCAAGTCGGTCCACGTGAATCCCAACGAAGCCGAACTCACCTATCCGTGGGCCGACGTGCCCGCGCCCGGCACGGTCACGACGCTGCGATCCGGCGTGCACTGGCTGCGCATGCGGCTGCCGTTCGCGCTCGATCACATCAACCTGTGGCTGTTCGACGACGAGATCGAGGGTCGACGCGGCTGGACCATCGTCGACTGCGGCATCACGTCGGACGAAACGAAAGCGGCGTGGGAGAACATCTTCGACACCGTGTTCGAGGGAAGGCCGCTGCTGCGCGTGATCAGCACGCACTTCCATCCCGATCATCTCGGGCTCGCGTGGTGGCTGACGAAAGGTGGAGACCGCGCCCGCTGGACCGCGCCGTTGTGGATCACCGCGACCGAGTATTCGGTCGGCCGCTTCCTGTCGCAGGGAGCAGACGACACCAGCGGCGAATCGGCGGCCGAGCACTTCCGCCGCAACGGCCTCGCCGATCCCGATGCGCTCGCCAAGGTGCGCGCGCGCGGCCGCAGCTATTACCCGAAGCTCGTGCCCGCGGTGCCGTCGAGCTATCGCCGGATCTGGGACGAGGAAGTAGTCGCCATCGGCCCGCGCGGCGCCAAGCGCGTGTTCAAGGTCATCATCGGCTACGGCCACGCGCCCGAGCACGCGTCGCTGTACTGCGCGCAGGACAAGCTGCTGATCTCGGGCGACATGGTGCTGCCGCGTATTTCGACCAACGTCAGCGTGTTCGACGTCGAGCCCGACGGCGATCCGCTGCCGCGCTACCTGCGCTCGCTCGACCATTACCTGATGCTGCCCGCCGACACGCTGGTGCTGCCGTCGCACGGCTTGCCCTTCCTCGGCCTGCACCGGCGCGTCACGCAGCAGCACGTGCACCACCAGGCGCGGCTCGACGAGGTGCTGGCTGCGTGCGACCGTCCGCGCACCGCGGCCGACATCGTGCCGGTGCTGTTCAGGCGCGAGCTCGACGTGCACCAGCTCACCTTCGCGCTCGGCGAATCGCTCGCGCATCTGCACGCGCTGTGGCACGAGGGCAAGCTTGCGCGCCGCCAGCGTGCCGACGGCGTCTACGTATTCCAGGCGACATGAAGAAGAACACCCTGCTCGTCACCGGCGGCCGCGACCGCGAGACCTTCGATTTCGTCAATCCGCCGCTGACGCGCGGCTCGACCGTGCTGCACGAAAGCGTCGCCGACATGCGCGAGCGCGTGCGCCGGCGCAACGCGGGCGACGACGGCGAACCGGTCGCCTACGGCATCTATGGCACGCCGACGCACCAGGCGTTCTACGAAGCGCTGACCGCGCTCGAAGGAGGCCATCGCTCGTGGGCGCTGCCGTCCGGCCTCGCCGCGTGCACGATGGCGATCCTTGCGTACGTGCAACAGGGCGACCACGTGCTGGTGCCCGACTCGGTCTACTGGCCGACGCGCCGCTTCTGCCGCGACACGCTGCCGCGTTACGGCGTAAGCACGACCTTCTACGACCCGCGCGCAGGCGCGGAGATCGAGCGGCACTTCACGCCGACGACGCGCGTGCTGTTCCTCGAATCGCCCGGCTCGCTGACGTTCGAGATGCAGGACGTGCCGCTGCTGGCGTCGATCGCACGCCGCCGCGACGCCTTCAGCGTGATCGACAACACGTGGGCCACGCCGCTGTACTTCCAGCCATTGAAGGTGGGCGTGGACGTGTCGGTGCACGCGGCCACGAAGTACATCGGCGGCCACTCCGACCTGCTGATGGGCACGTTGACCTGCAACGAGCGCGCGTGGCCGCGCATGCGCGAGACGCTGCACCACTACGGCCTGACGACCAGCCCCGACGACTGCTACGTCGCGCTGCGCGGGTTGCGCTCGATGGCCGCGCGGCTCGCGCAGCATCGCGCCACCGCGGAGAAACTGATCGCGTGGCTGAAGCAGCAGCCCGAGGTCGAGCGCGTGCTGTATCCGGCAGATCCCGACGATCCCGGCCATGCGCTGTGGAAGCGCGACATGAGCGGCGCCTCGGGCCTGTTCGGAGTGGCACTGAAGCCCGGTCCGAGCGAGCGCGCATTCCACGCGTTTATCGACGGCATGCGACTCTTCGGCCGCGGCTACTCGTGGGGAGGCTTCGAGAGCCTGTTGATCCCGATGTCGCCCGAGCGCACCGTCGTGCCGCTGCCGTACAAGGGCTGGCTGTTCCGCATTTCGGCCGGGCTGGAGGATGCCGACGACCTGATCGACGATCTGGGAGCCGGTTTCGCGCGCTTGCGCGCGCAGGCATAACTTCGCTTCCGCTGAACTCGCCCGGCGCACGCCGTTGGCGTGCGTTCTGCGGCCGCGTAGGCGAGCGCCCACCGGCGACGAACGGATGAGCCTGGTTGTGGGCCCCACCCATAGGATTTGGGACCCAAATCAAACCAGAACCTAAGTAATCTGGGCCCGCTTTCCCAATTTTTTGGAAGAGAGGTGCCCCCGATGGTCCCGCAACTACGCAAGCGCATCACCCTTCCCGCGCTTACCCTGATCGCTGCCGCCGTGCTTTCCGCCTGCGGTGGGGGCGGCGCAGGCACATCGGCGCCGAACGCGGTGCCGACCGGCGCCTCCGCGCAAACCGCACTCGTCGAAGGGCCGGTCAGCGGATTCGGCTCGACGATCGTCAACGGCGTGCGCTTCGACGACAGCAGGGCGTCGATCAGCGACGACGACGGCAACCCGCGTTCGCTCGCGGACCTGCGCCTTGGAGCGATGGTCCGGATCCAGGGGTCGGCCGATGACAGCGCGGGCAGGGGATCGGCTAACTCCGTGACCTTGATGCCGTCGCTGCGCGGGAAGGTCGAGTCGGTTTCGACCGGCGCGAACACTTTGGTGGTGCTGGGACAGACCGTGCACGTCGATGCGACCACCGTGTTCGACGGCACCACGGGCCTGGCGGCGATCGCGGCCGGCGACGCGGTCGAGGTCCACGGTTTGCTGGCGTCGGACGGCAGCTTCAACGCCACGCTGATCAAGAAATTCAGCACGCAGCCCGCGACGTTCGTGCTGCGTGCGGTGATTCGCGGCGTCGACGCGGGCCAGCGGACGCTCAGCGTCGGCGCGCTGGTCGTCGACTATTCGAAGGCGACGATCACGCCGAACGGCGCGCAACCGCAGGCGGGCCAGCTGATCGCGGTGCGCGCGAGCGCGCCGCCGGCAGGGGGCGTGCTGGTGGCCGACCGGATCAGGATCCGCAGCGTGCGTGATGACTTCTCCATCACGAGCGGCTTTGTCGAGTTCAAGGGAATCATCGACGCCGCGCCCGATGCGAACGGCAAGACCACGATCTCCGGCATTCCGGTCGACGTGACCGGCGCGCGGATCGAAGGCGGCGGCAGCCTCGTCGCCGGCCAGCGCGTCGAGGTCAAGGGCGTGGAGTCCAACGGCGTGATCCAGGCCGCGCGCATCCGGTTGGAAGGCGTTCGTGCCGCGCAGATCGGCGGCCGCAACGAACTGTATGGCGTGATCGCGAACTTCGCGTCGGCGTCCAGCTTCAAGGTCAACGGCGTCACGGTCGACGCGAGCCAGGCCGTGTTCGAGCACGGCACCGCGTCCAATCTCGCCGACGGCGTCTATGTCGAGATCAAGGGGAACACGCAGACGGGTGCGAACGGCACGGTGCTGGTCGCGACCCGGGTCGAATTCAAGGCCGCACCCGGAACGAACGACAACGATAACCAGGGCGCCGGCGCGCGCGAGTTGTACGGAGCGGTCGAGAACTTCACCGCGCCCGCCTCATTCACTGTCAACGGCACGAAGGTCGACGGCTCGAACGCGAAGTTCGAAGACGGCCTGGCGAGTGATCTGCGCAACGGCGTGTACGTGGAGGTCAAGGGCAGCATCAACGGCGACGTGCTGGTCGCCACCGAGATCGAGTTCAAGGCAAGCCGCGGCAGCCCGGCACCGGGGCCTGCGCCCGCGCCGGGTCCAGCGCCCAGCGTCGCCAGCGGGAAGGCGTTGTACAACGCGATTCCGGGGTCGGCGGCCTCGTGCGCGACCTGCCATGGAGTCGATCCGACCGCGAACGTCTCCAAGGTTCTGAACGGCGCCAACGATCCGGGCGAAATCGCCGACGCGATCGCCAAGAACAAGGGCGGCATGGGCGCGCTCAAGGGGTTGCTCACCGCCGCCCAGTTAGGCGACATCGCGGCATATCTCGCATCGCCCAACAGTGCGCCTCCGGCACCGACGCCGCCGCCGGCACCGACGCCGACACCTCCGCCGGCGCCGACACCTCCGCCGGCGCCGCCGCCTCCGCCGCCGGGACCGAGTGCGCAGAACGGCAAGCTGCTCTACAACGCAATCCCGGGTTCAGCGGTTTCGTGCGCGACCTGTCATACATCGACACCGGCCAACAACGTTGCCAAAGTGCTCAATGGCGCGAACGACCCCAACCGGATCGCCAGTGCCATCGCCGGCAATGCCGGCGGCATGGGCGTGCTCAACGGCAAGCTGACTGCGGCACAACTGCAGGACATCGCGGCTTATCTGGCGACGCCCAATATCTGACGCCAATGCCGTCGCGGGCGGATGTGTCGGCCGCTCGCGACGCCGCGGCGCCTTCATCCGCGCGCTGCGCGCCGCATGCGCAGATAGCCGATCCCGCGGATCGCGCGCGAGCCGTACCAGCTCGTCGTTTCGCCGTCGATCAGCTCGATGGGTCGGTGCGGAAAGCGCGCGCGTAACTCGGACACATGGCGCTCGCGGAACATGAACGGCTCCGACGACAGCAAGACCCGGTCGACCGACGCGACCATGCCGTCGAAATCGTCGACCACCGGATAGCGCGCCGCGCCGCGCTCGCCGCCGGGACCGTGCGCTACGTCCAAGCCCACCAGCGCCAGCGTGCGCGCGATGTAGGTGTCGGCCGCAATCGTCATCCACGGGTCCTTCCAGATCAGGTACAGCACGCGCTCGCGCGGCCAGTCGATCGCGTGGCAGGCGTCGAGCTCGCGTTGCAATTCGGCGCATAGCGCTTCGGCCTCGTGCGCACGCCCGAACACGCCGCCGAACAACCGGTACAGCGCGAGATTGTCGGCCGGCGCCTGCGGATGCGTGACGATCACGTGCGGCACGAACGCGCGCAGCGCCTCGACCGTCGGCAGCTCGTTCTCGTCGACATTGACGATCACATGCGTCGGCGCCAGCGCGCGCACGCGATCGAGCTTCACGTCCTTGGTGCCGCCGACCTTCGGAATGTCGCGCACCAGTTCGCGCGGATGGATGCAGAAGCCGGTGCGGCCGACCAATTGGTCGCGCAGGCCGAGGTCGAGCAGCAGTTCGGTCAGCGAAGGCACCAGCGACACGATGCGAAAGCCCGGTGCGGCCGGCGCGTGCACCTGCCCGAGCGCATCGGCCAACGTCATAGCCGCGGTTCGGTCTTGCGCGGCTTGTACGGCCGGTTCGCCATCAGCCGGTCGAAGGCCCAGTTGGGCAGCGCGCGCAGCAGCTTGGCGACGATGCCCATCTGCCACGGGATCACGCGGTAGCTCGCGCCCGCGAGAATCGCGTCGACGGCCCGGCGCGCAAATGCGTCGGGCTCCATCAGGAACGGCATCCGGTAGGGGTTCTTCGCGGTCAGCGGCGTGCGGATGAAGCCGGGCGCCAGCGTCACCACGCGCACGCCGAAGCGCGCGAGTTCCACGCGCAGGCTTTCGCAATAGCTGATCGCCGCCGCCTTCGATGCGCAGTAGGCCTCGGAGCCCGGCAGGCCGCGGACGCCGGCCACGCTGGCGATGCCGACCAGCGTGCCGCGCCGGCGTTCGCGCATCGTGCGGATGAACGGGTGGAACGTGTGCGCCATCGCCAGCACGTTGGTGTCGAACACCTGTTTGAACGCTTCGAGGTCCTCGTAGTGCTCGGTCAGCACGCCGACCGAGATGCCGGCATTGGCGACCACGGTGTCCGCGCCGCCGCTGTCGCGCTCGAATGCGCGCGCCGCGGCGATCAGCGCGTCCTTGTCGGTCACGTCGGCCGCGTACGCGAAGTGCCGGCCGGGCAGTTTCGCGATCAGCGCATCGAGCGCGTCCTTGCGCCGCGCGATGAGCCCGACGCTCGCGCCGCGGCGCGCGAACTCGGCTGCGAGCGCGGCGCCGATGCCGCTGGAGGCGCCGGTGATGAAGACGTTCATTGGAGGATTCAGGAGTCAGGAATCAGAATTCAGTCGCGAGCTGGAACCTCGCGCTGGGCACGTTGTGCCGAATCCTCAATCCTGAATCCTGAATCCTCATTGCTATTTCTTCGCCACCCCGCCCTTTTCAGCGCGAATGCGGTCGATCAGGTAATCGACCACGCGCAGGCATTCGGCGCGGCCGTTGGCCTGCGCGGGCGAGGTGGTGTAGCGGCCGTCGACGCCGATGGTCGGGGTGCCGTCGACCTTGTAGGCGCGCCAGACCTGCGCGGCGCGCGATGCGCGCGCGGCGACCGAGAACGAATTGAAGGTGTCGAGCCACTTCTTGCGATCGATGCCGTTGGCGGCCATGAAGTCGGCGATGTCGTCGGTCTTCAGCAGCGGCTTGCGGTTGCCGACGATCTCGGTGAACACGCGCGCGTGCAGCGCGTCGAGTTTGCCCAGCGCCTCGAGCGTGTAGTAGATCTTGCTGTGCGGCGTCTGCGCGTCGGAGAACGCGACCGGATTGCGGCGATACGCGACATCGGCCGGCAGGCGCTTGCGCCAGGCTTCCAGTTCCGGTTCGAACGCGGCGCAGTGCGGGCAGCCGTACCAGAAGAACTCGAGCACTTCGATCTTGCCCGGCGACTCGGTCGGCTGCGGCGGGCGCAGCTCGTTGTAATCGATGCCCGCGTCGGGTCTCTTGCCGACCTGCGCGAAGGCGATCGTGGGTAGTGCCGCGGCGGCGGCCAGGAATTCGCGCCGCCCAAAGATCAGACTCATGTCGGTTCTCCAGCGGAAGGGTCGTCGGGGTGCCGGGTTGGATAACGCGGCCGGTGGGAAGTTCGCTGACGGGCGCTACTTGAGCCGCACCACCTGCGCGTCGATGCTGTTCTCGGCCAGCAGCTTGCGGGTGCGGTTGATCTCGTCGAGCTGTCCGTACGGTCCGAGGCGCACGCGGTACAGGGTCTGGCCGCCCTGGTCGATCGGGAAGATGCGCGCGTCGAGGCCGAGCAGCGCGAGCCGCGCGCGCATCGCGTCGGCCTCGTCGGGCGACTTGAACGCGCCCGCTTGCAGCAGGAAGCGCGTGCCCTCTTCGGCCGTGGCCGCCTTGTCGGCGGGCCTGTCGGGCGCGGCCGGCGCAACCGACGCCACCGCGGGCGGCGCGGCCGTGGCCTTCGCCTGCGCCGGCGCTTCGCTCTTGCTCTGCCCGTACAGCGGCTTGTTGGGGTCGGGCAGCGGCGCGCCTGGCGCAGGAGCGACGTGCGCGATCGGCCGCTGCACCTTGGTCACGAACGGCAGCGGCGCGTTGGTGATGTAGACGGCCACCGCGACCGCGACCGCGAGTCCGACGATCAGGCCGACGACGAAGCCGATCACCGTGCCGCCGCGCTGAGCCCGGCGCAATACTGGATTCGAGTTCACTGCTGGTCCCATCGCTGCATTCACATCCGCTCCGGCGCCGACACGCCGATCACCGCGAGCGCATTGCGCAGCACCTGGCGCGTCGCGAGCAGCAGCGCCAGCCGCGCGTCGCGCCGGGCGGGATCGTCGACCAGCACGCGCTCGGCATTGTAGAAGGCGTGGAACTCCGCCGCGAGGTCCTTCAGGTAGAACGCGATCTGGTGCGGTGCCAGTTCGCGCGCCGCGTCGGCCAGCGTGTCGGGGTAGTCGGACAGGCGCGCCAGCAGCGCCTGCTCGCGCGCGCCTGTCAGCGGCGCCAGGGTGACGTGCAGCGCGCGGTCCTCGTCGATCGCCACGCCCGCGCTCGCGGCCTGCGCCAGCACGCTGCAGATGCGCGCGTGCGCGTACTGCACGTAGTAGACGGGGTTCTCCTCGCTCTGCGCCAGCGCCAGATCGACGTCGAACACGAACTCGGAGTCGGCCTTGCGCGACACGAGGAAGAAGCGCGTCGCGTCGCGGCCGACCCAGTCGATCAGGTCGCGCAGCGTCACGTACTCGCCGGCGCGCTTGGACATCTTCACTTCCTCGCCGCCGCGCATCACGCGCACCATCTTGTGCAGCAGGTAGTCGGGATAGCCGGGCGGAACGCGCAAGCCGAGCGCCTGGGCGGCCGCGCGCAGGCCGGCGCGCACGCGCGGCACCGTGCCGTAGTGGTCCGTGCCCTGCACGTTGATCACCTTGACGAAGCCGCGTTCCAGCTTGGTGATGTGATACGCGACGTCGGGCACGAAGTACGTGTAGCCGCCGTCGGACTTGCGCATCACGCGGTCCTTGTCGTCGGCCGTCGGTCCGCCGAAACCGGCGATGTCGCGGATCTCGGTCGTGCGCAGCCACAGCGCGCCTTCGGCCTCGTAGGTCATGCCGGAGGCGATCATCGCCTTGACCGCCTTGTCGACCTTGCTCTCCGAATACAGCGACGATTCGAGGTAGAAGTGATCGAAGGCCACGCCGAACGCCGCCAGGTCCATGTCCTGCTCGTGGCGCAGGTACGCGACCGCGAAATGGCGGATGTTGTCCAGGTCTTTGACGTTGCCGCTCGCCTGCACCGGGGCGCCATCCCGGGCGGTCTCCGTCCTGCGCTCGAGGAACTCGCGCGCGATGTCGATGATGTATTCGCCGCGGTAGCCGATCGATTCCGGATCGATCGTTTCGCCGCGCAGCTCGCGCGCGCGCGCCTGTACCGATTTCGCGAGCGTGTCGATCTGCACGCCGGCGTCGTTGTAGTAGAACTCGCGCGTGACGTCCCAGCCCTGCGCGGCGAGCAGGTTGGCGAGCGCATCGCCGAGCGCGGCCTGGCGCGCGTGGCCCAGGTGCAGCGGACCGGTCGGATTGGCCGACACGAACTCGACCATCACCTTCTGCCCATGCGCCTGGGCCGAAGTACCGAAGCCCTCGCGCTCGCGCAGCGCCGTGTACACGACATCCTGCTTGGCGCTCGCGGCAACGCGCAGGTTGATGAAGCCCGGGCCGGCGACCTCGACCGCGTCGAGCAGGCCGTTGGCCTGCGGATTCAGCTTCAGCGCGTCGACGATCGCCTGCGCGACCTCGCGCGGATTTCTCTTCAACTGCTTGGCCAGTTGCAGCGCGACCGAGCACGCCAGATCGCCGTGCGCCGCGATCTTGGGGCGCGTCAGTTCGATCGGGATCTCGGGAGCGGAAAAGGCGGCGAGCGCGTCGCGTATCAGTCCGACGATCGCCTGCCGTTGCTGCGGAAGCATGTCCGGGCTGACGCAATGAGGGCAGGCGCGGATTCTACCCGCGCGTGTTCACTGCTTCCGGCCCAGCAGCTTGAATGCGTGCGTCCAGTGATTGTTCTGGAAGCCGTAGGTGATCCACAGCATCGCCAGCGGCTCCAGCAGACGCGCGCCTTCGATGCCGCCGATGTCGATCGATTCCCAGCCGAAGCGGTCGAGGATATCGAGCACCTGCCGTTTCGCCTGTGCGTCGTTGCCGGCGATGAACATCGTCGGCGGGCCGCCCGGCAGTTGCGGCCCGACCATGTGGGTCGCGGTGACGATGTTGAACGCTTTGACCACCTGCGCGTCCGGCAGCCAGCGCTGCACGATTTCGCCGGCCGAAGTGGTGTGTCCGACCGCGAGCTTCGGCATGCCGCCGGAGAAGTCGAGCGGGTTGGTCACGTCGATCACGAGCTTGCCGGCGAGGTTGGCGGCGCCCGCGAGCTGAAGCGCGCTTTCGGTGCCGCTCCAGGCGGTCGCGAGCACCGCGAAGTCAGCAGCACGCGCCGCGTCCGCGTGGGTGGCCGCGCGCGCTTTGCCGGCGGCGGCGACTGCGTCCTTTGCCTTGGCGCCGCCCGGATCGCGCGTGCCGAACACGATTTCGTGTCCGAGGCCGAGGAATCCCCTGGCCAGCGACTGGCCGACGACACCGGTACCGAGGATGGCGACTTTCATCGATGCTCCTTTCATTGCGGGTTGCGATGACGGCAGTGTCGGCCCGCGCGTAGCATCAGTCCAATCGATTAAACAAATTCCTGGCATCAACCGCGTGGATATTGATCGGCTCGACCTGAACCTGCTGCGCGTCCTCGACGCGCTGCTCGAGGAGCGCCACGTCACGCGCGCCGCCGCGCGGCTGAACCTGACGCAGCCGGCGGTGTCGGCGGCGCTGGCGCGGCTGCGCGCGCGCTTCGGCGACCCGCTGCTGGTGCGCGGCCGCGGCGGGCTCGTCGCCACGTCGCGGGCGCTGGAACTGGCGCCGCGCGTGCGCGCGCTGATGAGCGAGGCGGCGGCGCTGCTGGCGGCGCCGGCGCGCTTCGATGCGCGGCAGGCGCGGCGCCGCTTCACGCTGGCGGCGACCGATTACCTGCAGACGCTGCTGCAGCCTTGGCTCGCGCGGCTGCCGGCGGCCGCGCCGGGGGTCGATCTCGCGCTGATCGCGCCGGACATCGAGCGCCAGCTCGCGGGCATGGAGCGTGGCGAGATCGATCTCGCGATCCTGAACCTGCAGCGCACGCCGGCGCTGCTGCGCTCGCGTGCCGTGCTCGCGGAGAACTTCGTCGTCATCGGCCGCCGCAGCCATCCGCGTCTGAAGCGCACGCTGTCGCTCGATGCGTTCTGCGCGCTCGAGCACGTGCTGGTCAGTCCGCGCGGCGGCGGCTTCAGCGGTCAGACCGACGAGGCGCTCGCGGCGATCGGGCGCGCGCGGCGCGTGCGACTGTCGGTGCAGACGTTCGCACCGGTGGTCGACCTGGTCGCGTCGTCCGACCTGATCGCGGTCTACCCCGAGCGACTCGCGCGCCTGGCCGCGCCGCGGCTGAAGATCGTCGCGCCGCCGCTGCCAATTCCGGGGTTCACGATGGTCGCCGCCTGGCACGAGCGCGTGCAGCGCGATCCGGCGCACCGGTGGCTGCGCGCACAGCTGCACGCCGCGCTGGCGCCGAACGGGCGGTTGCGCACGAGTTCTACACTCGACGCGTGATGAGGAGCCAGATCGATCACCTGGTGGTCGCGTGCGCCGATCTCGAACAGGGCGCCGAGTGGATCGCGCAGCGACTCGGCGTCGAAGCGCAGCTTGGCGGCAAGCACGCGCTTATGGGCACGCACAACCGGCTGCTGAAGCTCGGCGCGCGCAGCTATCTCGAGCTGATCGCGCTCGACCCGGAGGCGACCGCGTCGCGCCCGCGCTGGTTCGCGCTCGACGATCCGGCTGTGCAGCGGCGCGCGCGAGAACAGCCGTTCCTGCTGACCTGGGTCGCGGCGACGACGAGCATCGTCGAGGCGACCATGCAGCTCCCGGAGCTGGGCGAGATCATCTCGGCGTCGCGCAATCAGTTCACTTGGCGCATCACGGTGCCCGACGACGGACGGCTGAACTTCTCCGGCGTGCTGCCGACGCTGATCGAATGGGACGGCGACGCGCATCCGTGCGACGTGTTGCCGGACCGCGGCTGCGAACTGCTCGAGCTGCGGCTGTCGCATCCGGCCGCGAGCAGCATCGTGCCGATGTTCCGCGCGCTGCGGCTGGTCGGCGCGGTGGAACTGCGGCCGGGGCCGATCGAGCTTGTGGCGCGGATCCGTACGCCGCGCGGCGAGGTCGTCTTGAAGTAACTCAGAGCGTCACGCGCGGCAGCGTGAACAGCGGCTCGACGCGGCCGACCACGGTGCCGCGGTAGTTGGTGATCCGCGGCCGCGCGTACTTCGCCAGCGGCGTCGCTGCCGCATCGCCGAGCAGGGCGAGCAGTTGCAGCACCTCGACGGTTGCCGCGAGCAACGCGCGCGTGTTGCCGTCGGCGACACGGATCGCGATGCCGATGCCCTTGCTGCGAACGCCGATCGCCTGCACGCCGTCGGCGCCGATCTTGGTGACCCAGTCGCCCCGGCCCGCCTGCATCAGCGCCAGATCGCTGCGCGCGGTGCCCGACACCAGATCGGGATGCCGCGTCATCGCGTAGGCGAGCGCCGCATACTCGGGCGTCTTGCCGGTCGCCAGATCGCAGAACGCGGCGGCGAGTCCCGCCAGCGGAAGCGCGAAATTCGGCGCGCTGCAGCCGTCGATGCCCATCGGTGGCTCGGCGTTTCCCGCATACCCGCGCACCACATCGCGCACGCGCCGCTGCAGCGGCGCGTCGGGATCGAGGTAGCTGCGTGTCGGCGCATCGTGCAGCCGGCACCAGGCGAGAAAGCCGCTGTGCTTGCCGGAGCAGTTGTGATGCAGCTGGTTCCAGTGCGCGGCGGGCGGCGCCTGCGTGCCCGTGTGCACGTAGTACGTCGGCGGATGGCAGCCGCACTGCAGGTCGGGTTCGGCGAGCCCGATGCGGTCGAGCATCCGCTGCACGGTCGCGACGTGGATCGCCTCGCCGCTGTGGCTTGCGCACATCAGCGCCAGTTCGTGCGACGTGAAGCCGAAGCGGCTCATGCCGCCATCGGCCACGAACGGCAGCGCCTGCAAGGGCTTCAACGCCGAGCGCGTGAAGTTGAACGCGGTCGGATCGCCGAGGCCGGCGACCAGTTTGCCGGCCGAATCGACCACCGCGATCGAGCCGATGTGCACCAGTTCCGCCAGGTCGCCGCGCGTGGCGACGACCAGCGGTACGTGCGCCGGCACCGGGGCGGTCATGCGGGCTGGGGAGCCGCTGCCAGCCGTGCCGCCACTTCCTTGCGATAGCGATTCAGCTCCTGCACCGACGCGAAGGTGCGCTCGAACAGCAGGCTCATGTTGTGCAGGATGCGCTCGATGACCTTGTTCTCCCACACGTCATCGAACTTGATCTGCTGGTCGAGCCAGCGTTCGAGCCATTGCGGGTCGGGCAGCCGCGACTGCACGGTGTCGCGCGGGAAGTGCTTCTCGCTCACGTGCAGGTTGGTCGGGTGCAGCGCCTTCGCGGTGCGCTTGGCGCTCGCCATCAGCACGCCGATCTTGGAGAACGCCGCGCGCGCGCCGTCGCCCAGCTCGGCGAGGTACTTCTTCATGTAGCGCAGGTACGCGCCGCCGTGGCGCGCCTCGTCCTGGCTCAGCAGCCGGTAGATGTGCTTGATCACCGGCTCGGTGTGCCACTCGGCTGCGCGGCGGTACCAGTGGTTCAGCCGGATCTCGCCGCAGAAGTGCAGCGTCAGCGTCTCCAATGCTGGCGCCGGGTCGAATTCGAAGCGCACGTTGTGCAGTTCGTCGTGCGTCGGCACGAGGTCGGGCCGGAAGCGGCGCAGGTACTCCATCAGCACCAGCGCGTGCTTCTGCTCCTCGAAGAACCAGACCGACATGAAGGCGGAGAAGTCGGAGTCGTGGCGGTTGTCGCGCAGGAACATCTCGGTGGCCGGCAGCGCCGACCACTCGGTAATGGCGTTCATGCGGATTGTCTGCGCCTGCTCCTCGGACAACTTCGACGCGTCGAACTGCGACCACGGTACGTCCGTTTCCATGTTCCAGCGCACCGCTTCGAGCGATTTGAACAGTTCGGGATACAGCATGGTCATCCCCCCATCGATGAGCTTCAGTGCGAGGCGCGGCGCTTCAGCCCGCGCATCAGACCTCCCAGCACCGGAAGTTTCTCATATAGTTCCTCGGCTGCGTCCCAGTAGTCGCGCTGGTACTGGATACGGCCGTCGGCCGCGAGCCGCAGGTGGCTGGCACCGCGGATCACGTGCGGCGCGCGCGTGAAGCGGCGCAGCCGGAAGTGGAATTCCCAGGTCAACACAGCGCCGCGCTCGTCGCCGATCACTTCCAGGATCACGAAGCGCGGCGCATGGACCTGCACGAACATCCGCGCGAAGATACGCTGGATCGCCTCGACGCCGCGCACCTCGTTGAACGGGTCCTTGAAGTACGCATCGGGCGCATACACGGCGTCGATCCGCGCGAGGCTCGCCTCCTCGATCGTTTCGAAGTAGCGGCACACGAGCGCGAGCGCTTCGCTCATTGGCCGGTGGCGCGCCGCACGGCGGCGAACTGCAGCCGATACGGCAGCAGGCGCGCGAGCTTCAGCCAACGCGTAAAGCGCTTCGGATAGTGGATTTCGAAGCGCCCGGCGGCGATGCCGTCGAGCGTGGCGCGCGCGGCGGCGTCGGACGGCATCAGCGCCGGCATCGCGAAGTCGTTCTTCCGAGTCAGCGGCGTGTCGACGAAACCGGGGTTGATCAGGTACACCCCGATGCCGTGCGGATGCAGGTCGCCGTACAGCGACTCGGCCAGATTGATCAGCGCCGCCTTGCTGGCGCCGTAGATCAGCGACTTCGGCAGTCCCACGTAGCCGGCCACCGACGACACGATGCCCACGCCGCCCGCGCGCTGCGCCAGCAGCGCCGGGATGATCGCGTCGAGACAATTCAGAACGCCGATCAGATTCACCTCGAGCAACCGCTTTGCCGCTTCGAGATCGAACGACTGCGCGCGCATCTCCACATGCGTGCCGGCGACGATCAGCGCCAGGTCGTAGCCGCCCCAGCGCGCGCCGATCGCGGATGCGGCGCGCTGCACGCTGGCGCGGTCGGTGATGTCGCATTCGGCGACCAGCACATTGGGCGCATCGCCGGCGAGCGCATCGAGCAGATCGCGGCGGCGCGCCGACAGCGCGACGCGCGCACCGCGCACGAGCAGTTCCTGCGCGATCGCGGCACCGATGCCGTACGACGCCCCGATCACCCAGACGCGCCGGCCGGCGAAGCTCGAGATGCGCGGATTCAGGCTCATGTCAGCTTGCGGAAGGAAATGAAGATTTCGCCGACGCGCACGCCAAAGTACGACATCACCGCGCGGTTCAGCAGCACCTGCTCGTCGATCAGGAACATCCAGTCGTCGAACGCGATGTGGAACGTGCGGCCGGCGTCGGTCTTAAGCGCGAACGTGTAGGTCCAGTTGAGCGCGTTGCCACTGACCGTGCCGGTGGCCGCGCCGACCACGTCGGCCGCGGTGCCCGTCCACTTGCCCGGCGCGCCGGCCGGCCGCAAGGTCCACACGCGCCTTGCCTTCTTTCCGTCGGACCAGACGAAGTCCTCTTCGAGCGTGCCGACGCCGTCGCGCCAGCTTCCCTTGATCGTGACCACGAAGCGGCGCTGCACTTCGCCCGCGCGACTCATCACCACACCGTGGCCGATCAGGTTGCCAGCGAAGTAGCGTTGCAGGTCGAGGGCCGGCTGCTGCGAGTAGACCTGCGGGTCAACTGACGCGCAGCCCGCCAGCAGCGCGGCGATCAGGATCGCGAACAATCGCTTGAGCATGGCGACCTCAGAAGCGCCGGCGGCGCCAGGCGAGCAGCAGCAGCGCAGCCGCGGCCAGCTTGAGCAGACACGGAACGACCGCGTACGTGAGCGACAGCGCGTGCAGCGCGTCCGGATCGCGGCTGCCGGGGGCGTAGCCAATCGCGCCGAGCAGCGGCAGCGCGAGGCCCGCGGCCAGCGCGAGATTCAACTTGTTGACGAAATTCCACAGGCCGAAGTACGCGCCTTCGCGCGCGCCGCGATGGCCGTTGGCGTCGATCACCCGCGCCAGCAGCGCCGGCGGCAAGGCGAGATCGGCGCCGAGCGCCGCGCCCGACAGCGCGCAGATCGCGGCATACGCGGCGAGATCGCCGCTCGCCAGTGCGTAGGCCCAGACGAACGCGGCGACCGCCGCGACCATGCCGCCGAGCCAGGCCGCGTGCAGCCCGAAGCGCGCCGCGGCGCGCACCCACAGCGGCATGCTGGCGGCGCCGGCGACGAAGTACAGCGCGAGGAACAGGCCGGAGTGGTGCTCGAGCTGCAGCCGATCGGCGATGAAGAACAGCACCAGCGTGGCCGGGATCGCCGCGGCAATGCCGTTGCCGACGAACACCGCGAGCAGCCAGCGAAAGCGCGGCGAGCCGAGCGGCACCGCGATGCCGGCGAGGCCGTGCGCCCCGCGTGTGCCGGCGTGAGGCGCCGGACGCGGCGATCGGCGCAGCAGGAAAAGGAGCGCGAGCGCCAGCGTGACGAGAAACAGCACGATCAGCGACGGTATGCCGAGCGCCTGCGGCAGCGCGGCGGCGAGCACGACGCCGATCAGCCCCGCGCCCTCGCGCGCAGCGGTGATGCGCGTCCGTCCCGCGTCGTCGCGCGCGAGCTCCGAGCCCCACGACTGGTAGGCGATCGACGCCAGGCTGTAACCGAGGTAGCTGGCGGTCAGCGTGAGCGCCAGCCACAGCGCGGTCGCATGCGGCGTCCAGTCGGCGGGCGGACTGAAGAGCAGCGCGAAGCCGATCGCGAGCGGCGCGCACGCGATCAGGATCGGCCGCACGTAGCTGCCGATCCGGCGGTGCGCGTCGACCCACGCGCCGAGCAGCGGGTCGGCACACGCGTCGAGCAGGCGCGTGCCGAGCAACAGCGCGCCGATCGTCGCCAGCGCCAGCCCCGTCTCGTCCGCGTAGAAGCGCGGCACCAGCACGTATACCGGCAGCGCCATCATCGCCAGCGGCAGGCCGAGCGCGGCGTGCGCGAGCAAACCGCTCATGCCGATGTGCGCAGGCCGGACGGTCGCATCAACCGTGCTCATCGCTGTGCTTCGAGCTGTTCGAACAGGGTCGCGCGCAGTTGCGGCGCGCGCGTGCGCTCGTCGAGCCAGATCGAAAAGAACGCGCGCGCAAACTCCGGGTCGTCGACCGCACCGATGAAGCGGCCGTCGAAGTAGAAGTGCGCGCCGACGCGCGGAAGATGCACGCCGGCCAGCTTGCGTCCGGCATCGACGTCGGGAAAGAGCTCGACCATTCGCGCGTGCCAGCGCCGGCGCTGCAGGTCGTTGCCGAAGCGCAGGCGTTCGATCTCGTCGAGACTGGCGTCGGCGATCGCACGCCCCTTCAGCGCGCGCGCGTACTGCAGTTCGAGCACGAACGGCTGCGCGAGCGGTGCGCGCGTGTCGTAGCCGCGCGGGACATACAGGTGGGCGTCGTAGACGCGGAATCCGAACCAGGTCAGCCGGCCGGGCCCGGCGACCTGCACGTCGGAGATGTAGTTGCGCACAAGCGCCGGGGTCGCGGCCGCCACACCCGTGTGCAGCGCCAGCGCCGCTGCGACGAACCTAGCCGGCGTGAACCAGCGTGTACTGCGTGACATCGGTGTTGCCTTCGGCGAACGCTGCCTCGCAGTACGCGAGATAGAAATTCCACAGCCGGATGAAGCGCTCGTCGAAGCCGAGCGCGCGCACCGCAGTTTCCTGCGCCGCGAACTGCGTGCGCCACGTGGCCAGCGTGCGCGCGTAGTGGCGGCCGAACGAATGGGCGTTGACGATCTTCAGTCCGGCGCGTTGCGCGTGCGCGGCGAAGACGCTCGGCGACGGCAGCATGCCGCCCGGAAAGATGTACTGCTGGATGAAGTCGGTGCCGCGGCGATAGCGTTCGAACAGCGCATCAGCGATCTCGATCGTCTGCACGCACGCGCGTCCGCCGGGCGCGAGGCACCGCTTCAGCGTCTCGAAGTACGCGGGCCAGTACGCCTCGCCGACGGCCTCGAACATCTCGATCGACGCGATGCCGTCGTAGCGACCGTGTTCGTCGCGGTAGTCCTGCAGTTTGAGCGTGGCGTCGAGCCCGTCGCGCGCGAGGCGCTCGTGCGCAAACGAAAGCTGCGCCTGGGACAGCGTCAGTCCGGTTACGCGCTGTCCGGCACGCGCCGCAGTAACCGCGAACTCGCCCCAGCCGCAGCCGATCTCGAGCACGCGTGAACCACGCGCAAGCGCAAGTTCGTCGAGCACGCGTGCGTACTTGGCGCGCTGCGCGGCCTCGAGCTCGCGGGCGCTGGCGGGCCGGTGCGGATCGCGCGCTTCGCTGAACAGCGCGCTGGAGTAGGTCATCGACCGGCCGAGCCACAGCGCATAGAAGTCGTTGCCGAGGTCATAGTGCGCATGGATGTTCTTCCTCGACTGCGCCCGCGTGTTGCGGTTCAGCCAGTGGCGGATGCGGTACCAGAGCCTGCCCGCGCTGCTGCCGTAGATCACCTGCTCGGCCGCGCTCCGGTTGCGAATGAAGAGCGCGAGCAGCCGCGCGAGGTCGGACGTCGACCAGTCCCCGGCGATGTACGACTCGGCAAAGCCGATGTCGCCGCTCTTGAGCGCGGCGGCGAGCGGGTTCCAGTTCGCCAGCGCGAGGTCCGCGCACGGCGCGCCCGATCCGAACAGCGCCTGCTGCCCGTCGGGAAAGCGCAGATGCAGCGAGCCGCGATCGAGGCGAGCCAGAAGACGCAGCAGCCAGCGCCGGCGCAGCGGCAGCGCAATCGACGCAGCGGGTGCGGGGGCAAGGGCGAACTCGTTCATGGGGCAGTGGCGGCGGGTGAATCGATGTCGGAGCGCGTGACGCCGTACGCGGGCGGACGCGGTGGGGAAACAAAGGCGACGCGCTTGAGCCAGAGGCGCAGCGCCTGCCAGTGGATGCGCGCGATCACGCCGACGGTAAACGCCGGGTGCGTGATCAGCGTGCGGGCGAGCCGTGCGCCGGTCAGCGGCGCGAGTTCGCCCTCGATCGAGGTCTGCAGCAGCGGCCCGGAGGCATCGTCGTGGTCGATGCGGGCGATGAAGCGCGGCCGTGCATCGCGGTTCGACAGCAGGAAGCGAAAGCGGTAGCGGCCTTCGACGCGGCAGAACGGCGACACGTGGAAGACCTTGGGCGCGGACAGTTCCTCGCCCCAGCGGATGCTGCGTCCGTCCGCGTGCGCGAGCAGATAGCAATGCCGGTCGCCGAAGGTGTTGTTGACCTCGCACACGATCGCGCGCAGGCCGCCGTCGGCGCGCTCGCAGAACCAGAAGCTGACGGGGTTGAACACGTAGCCGAGCACGCGTGGCAGCGTGTGCAGCCAGATCTCGCCGGTCGCATCCGCGATGCCTTCGCGCCGCAGTAGATCGTCGATCCAGGCGAGCAGCGGACGGCCGT
Source organism: Pseudomonadota bacterium (assembly GCA_029778535.1). Classification (GTDB taxonomy): domain Bacteria; phylum Pseudomonadota; class Gammaproteobacteria; order Burkholderiales; family Burkholderiaceae_F; genus JAKOQB01. The sequence continues at coordinate 179,222 of JAKOQB010000187.1, forward strand.
CGCCGTGATCGGCATCATTGAGCGCGAACATGCCGCGACTATTGCGTGCGAGCCGGCGGTAAGACCACGGCTGCCTTTCCAGCGCGCGCAGCGGCAGCCGCAGGAACCACGCCCGATAGGCGAAGCGATTGCGCGCCGGCCGCAGCCGCGCGTGGCGGATCGAACCGATGCCGAGCCAGGCGAGCGCGGTGCTCATCGCGATCACGCCGCCAGCGGCAGCGAAGCAGGTACCCGCGCGCGCAGCGCGGCGGCGACCGCGAGGCCGGACTTCAGCCCATCCTCGTGGAAGCCGTGCCCGGTCCATGCACCGGCGAACCAGACGCCGCGTCGCCCCTGCGCGTGCGGTAGTGCGCGCTGCGCGGCGATCGCACCGTCGTCGAAGATCGGATGCGCGTAGTCGAATTCTGCGATCACGGACTCAGCGCGCGGCTCGGTCAGCGGATTGAGGCTGACGAACACCGGGCGCGCGAACGGTAGCGGCTGCAGGCGATTGAGCCAGTACGTGACCGACACACCGCGCGCCCCGTCGGCGGCGTCATCGCTTAGATAGTTCCAGGCCGCCCATGCGCGGCGCGCGTGGGGCATCAGCCGCTCGTCCGTGTGCAGCACGGCGCGGTTCGGCTGGTAGCGCACTGCGCCGAGCAGCGCGCGCTGCTCGCGGTCCGCGTCGGCGAAGATGCGCAGCGACTGGTCGCTGTGGCACGCGAGCACGACGTGGTCGAAGCGCTCACGCCCGTGCCGGCTCGCGACGACGAGTCCGCCGCGTGGATCGGGCACGACGCTGGCGACCGGTTCGCCGCAGCGCACGTCGTGCAGGCGCGCGGCGATGCGCTCAACGTACTGGCGCGCGCCTCCGCGCACGGTGAACCAGCGTGGCCGGTCGCTGATCTGCAACAGACCGTGGTTGTGGCAGAAGCGCACGAAGGTCGTGAGCGGATACGCGAGCATCTTCGCGGTCGGGCACGACCAGATCGCGGCCGCCATCGGCAGCAGATACCAGCGCCGGAATGCCTCCGAAAAGCGATGGCGGTCGAGGAAATCAACGAGCGACACGCCGTCCGCGTCCTCGCGTCCCTCGGCCACGCGGGTGGCGTGGCGGTTGAAGCGCAGCAGGTCCGCCAGCATGCGCAGGAAGCGCGGCGACGCGAGATTGCGCCGCTGCGCGAAGACGGTCGCCAGGTTCGTGCCGGCCCATTCGAGGCGCTGCCCAAGGTGCTCGGCCGCGCTGACCGAAAACGACATGTCGCTCGCGGCCATGGGGATCGCGAGTTCACGGAACAGCGTGATCAGCCGCGGATAGGTGCGCTCGTTGAAGACCAGAAAGCCGGTGTCGACCGGGTGCGAAACGCCGTCGAGCGCGACGTCGACGGTGTTGGTGTGGCCTCCCAGGCGCTCCGCCGCCTCGAACAGCGTGACGCGGTGTTCCGGGCCGACGTCGCGCGCCAGCGCGTGCGCGCAGCCAAGGCCGGCGATGCCGGCGCCGATGATCGCGATCTTCATGAGCGGCAGGTCCCCGCGATGGGGGAGTCCGGCCGCGGCGCGACCGGGGATTGCGTGCCGTATACGGCCGACCCGGCCGCGCGGATTGAACGCCGCGCGGCGGCTAGGTGTCCTCCGCCTTGCGCTTGTCGTGCTCGATCAGCGCGTAGGCCGAATGGTTGTGGATCGACTCGAAGTTTTCTGCTTCGACGGTGTACGCAAGCACGCGCGCATCGCGATTCAGTGCCACCGCGATGTCGCGCACCATGTCCTCGACGAACTTCGGGTTGTCGTAGGCCCGTTCGGTCACGTACTTCTCGTCCGGCCGCTTCAGCAGGCCCCACAGCTCGGCCGAGGCGGCCTGCTCGGCGACGCGGATCTGCTCGTCGATCGTCATCTCGCCGGCCAGCTCGACCGTGATCGTCAGGTCGGAACGCTGGTTGTGCGCGCCGTAGTCGGCGACTTTCTTGCTGCACGGGCACAGGCTGGTGACCGGGGCCGTGATCGACTGGCGCACGATCGTCTCTGTCCCACGCCGTTCGGCGAACATCGCGACTCGGTAGTCCATCAGGCTCTCGACGCCTGAGATCGGCGCCGCCTTCACGATGAAGTAGGGAAAGCGCAGTGCGATCGAGCCGTCGTTCGCCTCCAGGCGCTCCAACATGGTGGTCAACAGCAGTTGCAGCGCCGCCGGCGACAGGGGCGCGCGGTGGTCGCGCAGCACTTCGATGAAGCGCGACATGTGCGTGCCCTTGTGGACAGCGGCCAGCGCCACGTACATGTCGACCGTAGCCACGGTCGGCTGTGGGCCGCGCGGCGTCGCGAGCTGGACTGGGTGCGTGAGGCCCTTGATCCCTACGCGCTGGATGGCGACGTTGCGGGTGTCGATGCTCGACTGCACATCGGGGAGAAACATCGGATGCGGGAGGCTCGGTGGCTGAGGCCGGATTGTCGCCCAATTCGCTGCGCGCCCCGGCAGGGACGAGGTTCGTCAGGGCCATCGGCGCCCCGGCAGCGGCCCCCTTCGTGTAGGGGCAAAGGGCTCGGTTTCCGCGCCGGCAAGTTGCCGCTTGCCGCACTTCAACGTCAAGAATGTCATAGACAAACTGGTAAAGCGGTTGACCCTCGAGATAGGAAGCCAGCCGGAATTCGACACCCGGGTGGATCGGCTGCGCGCATAGTAAGTTTTCAATCACTCTCATGTAGATGACCTATTAGACGATAATCACGCAGAGCTGGTCGCGTCGGCAGCCGCGGGCATATCATTTTTCAAGGAGCTCGACTTGGTTCGATGAGATTGAAAGTTATCCTAGACAAACAGAAGACTACACTATTTGTCCATGACAAAACAAGTCCCGCCGGCAGGGGAAAACGCCGCCATGACGCCGGCTCTTTCGATTGCCGCCGTGGAGCGAGATACCGGGATATCCAAGGACACTCTGCGCGCTTGGGAACGGCGCTACGGGTTCCCGGCGCCGGAACGCGATGCCTCCGACGAGCGCGTCTATCCGCCGGAGCAGGTATCCCGGCTGCGCGAGATCAAGCGTCTGCTCGACCAAGGCCATCGGCCTGGGAAGATCCTGCGACTTGCGCCCGACGCGCTGCGCAAGCTGACGCGGGGCGCGGACGGCGGTGCGCGTGCCACCAGCCAAACGCTTGCCAAGGAACTGCAGGCCAGCCTCGAAACCCTGCGCGCGCACCGCACGCAGGAACTACAGCAGTGGCTGGCGCGCGTGCTGGCGCAGCGCGGTCTCGCGCGCTTCGTGCACGAGGTGGTCGCGCCGATGAATGAGCGCGTCGGCGATGCGTGGGCGCGCGGGGAGTTGCAGATCTTCGAGGAGCACCTGTACACGGAGGCGATCCAGTTGCTGTTGCGCAACGCGATACATGCGCTGCCAGCGGCCACTGCCGAGCCGCATATGCTGTTGACGACGTTGCCGATCGAGCCGCACGGACTGGGCCTGCTGATGGTGCACGCGCTGCTCGCGCTCGAGGGCGCGCGCGTGACCTCGCTCGGCGTGCAGACACCGCTGCCCGAGATCATCAATGCGGTGCGCGCGCATCGGGCGCAGATCGTCGCGCTGTCGTTTTCGTCGCTGCCGACCGCGCGCGCCGTGATTGAGGCGCTCTCGCAGCTGCGCGCCGCGCTGCCCGCCGCGATCGCGATCTGGGCCGGCGGCGGTTCGCCGATCCTGCGGCGCCGGCCGATCGCGGGCGTCAGCGTGCTGTGCGAACTCGCCGACATCGGACCGGCACTTGCAGCGTGGCGCAGAGCGCATCCGTCAGGCTAGCCCGAGCGCGGATTTGTCCGACAATTCGCACCCGGCATGGCTGAGGAGGCGACGATGAAACTGCGGGATCGGGTCACCATCATCACCGGCGCGGCGCAGGGCATTGGGGCCGCGTGCGCGCGCGCATTCGCGGCGGAGGGCGCGCAGGTCGTCGTTTCGGATCTGAACGAGGTCGGCGGCACCGCGCTGGTCAAGGACATCGCGGCGGCCGGCGGCACGGCGCTGTTCTGCCGCGCCGACGTGGGGATGCGCGACGATGCACAGCGGCTGGTCAAGTTCGCGGTCGATCACTTCGGCCGGCTCGATGTGCTGGTCAGCAATGCCGGCATCGTGCACGCGGCGGATTTCGTCGATCTGGCCGAGGAGGATTTCGATCGCGTGCTGCGTGTGAACTTGAAGGGCCCGTTCCTGTGCGGTCAGGCCGCGGCGCGGCAGATGGTGGCGCAGCCGGCGCGAAGCCTGCCCGGTGGCGGAACGACGCGTGGCGTGATCATTCACATGTCAAGCGTGAACGCGGTGCTCGCGATCGCCAATCAGGTGCCGTACACGGTCAGCAAGGGCGGGCTCAATCAGCTGACCAAGGTGATGTCGATCGGGCTGGCGCCGCAGGGCGTCCGCGTGATGGGGATCGGCCCCGGCTCGATTGCCACCGAGATGCTGAAGACCGCGGTGCTGACCAACGAATCCGCGCGGCAGCGGATCCTGTCGCGCACGCCGCTCGGGCGGCTTGGCGAGCCCGACGAGGTGGCGCGGATCGCCGTGTTCCTCGCCAGCGACGATGCGTCGTACCTGACCGGCACGACCGTATACCCCGACGGCGGGCGGTTGGGACTGAACTACGTGATGTGATTCGCTTGTCCTTCGATACTTCAGGACGAGCGGATCAGTAGAACACCGTCAGCACGCCGGTGAACCCGTACAGATTGCGGCCGCCGATCTCGCCGCTCGCGTAGAACCCGACCAGCGGCACGTCGCCGAGGTGATGCCGGATCACGCGCAACTCCTCCGACTGCTCGCCGAACATGTGGCTGCCGCGGCCGATGCACGACACGTAGACCGCGCCGCGCGCGCTGCCGCCGTGTTCCTCCACGTGCTCGCGGATCTCGGCGCAGATGCGGATCAGGTCCTTGCGTGCCGCGGCCTCGTCGCGCGTGCAGAAGCTGAGCTGCTGGCCTTCCTCGATCTCGGCCGCGACCGCGACAGTGCCCTTGCCCGGATCGAGCGCGACCACGTGGCGGATCACGTAGTCGGCGCGCGGCGTGCGTTCGTGATAGCCCTCGGTTTCCGGCTCGATGCCGACGAACAGCCCGCGCCGTCCGAGCGCCATCAACTGCTGGCGGATGCGCGCGAAGTCCTCGCGCGGCATCTCCTCGCCCGGCAGCAACGCCGCGCGCGCGCGGATGCCGGTGTCTTCCAGCAACACGTCGAACGCGGTCCGCCCGTCCAGTTCCTGGATCACGCTGGCGCTCGCCTTCGTGACTTCGTGCCGGCGCGCGCCCGCCAGCGGATGCGCGCCCTGCGTCACGCGCGACACCAGCTTCACGTCCGACGAGAACACCGCGCCGGACAGCCCGCCGCTCAGAACGCGGTCGGCGATCTGTCGCGTGCGCTGGCGCCCGCTCGACAGCCCGCCGAACAGGTACTCGCTTTCCAGCTTGCCCGCCATGTCGATCAGCAGCTCGGGCAGGTCGAGCGTGCGCGGATCCGCGTGCACCAGCGCCGTGTACGCGGCCTGCGCGCCGCTGTCGGTGCGCGTTCCCAGCGTCGGCGGCCGCTGCGTGCCGGAGAACACGTTGACGCTGCCGGGAGCGAAATGGCCGAGCATCACCGCCAGCGCCGGCTCGTCGACGTATTCGGCGCCGGTGGCGCAGATGCCGACGCCGCTCGAGCCGACCCAGCTCGGGATTCCCGTGCGTGCCTTCAGCGTGGCGAGGATCTCGTCCAGATTGCCCTGCAGCGCCTCGGTGATGTAAAGAAAGCCGAGGTTCGCGTGGCGCTCGAATTCGCCGCTCGCGGCCTGCGCCTCGAGCTGCGCCAGACATTGGCGCGTGGCCTCGGCCCAGTCGGTGTGCGTGGCGTGTGCGTGGCGGAATCGCATGTGACCTTCAGTCCGGACTGCGCCGGCGACGCTTTGACCTGGCGGCCGCGGGCTTGTTCGGCTTGCCCTTGCCAGGCTGCGCGGCCGCTGCCGCCGCCACCTTGGTGAACTGATCCTGCAGCGTGCCCCACCACGCGGCCGGACTCAGCGGCAGCGTCGGCGAAGTGGCGGTCGCAGGCGACTTCTTCCTGCGGGGGGCCGGCTGCGGCGCTGGCGACGACGTGGGCGGCACCGACGGCGCGACGCCGGCCGCCGCGGGCTTCGGCGTTTCGCCCGGCTTGGTCATTGTCGTCAACATCGCGCCGCCGAATGAACGCAGCGTGGCGATGGTATTGCGCTGGACCTCGAGGCTCTGGATCGCGGTGCGCAGCATGTTGACGTTCAGGTTCAGCCATTGTTCGACCGCGCGCAAATCGGCGATGCGCTTGTCGATCTCCTCCACGTCGAGGGTCGGCGCGATCATCGACGGCAGTGCCTGCGGCAGGTTCTGCGCGAACTGCACCATGCCCGACGGCGACGGCAACGTCGGCAGGCCGGTCACGCCCCAGATCTTCTTCACCATGTCGATGCTGTCGCTGAACGTGTCCGCAAACGGCAGGCTGCCGATCCCGAGCGCGCGCTTCCTGGTCATGCTGCCCCCTTGGTCCGACGACGCAGCGGCACCACGCGCTGCTCGATCGCGCCGAAGATCGACTTGCCCGCGCTGTCGAACATCTCGATCCGCACCGTATCACCATACTTCATGAACGGCGTGGTCGGCTTGCCCGAGGCGATCATCTCCAGACTTCGCCTTTCAGCGATGCAGCAGTAGCCGCGGCTGCGGTCGAGATTCGAAACCGTGCCGGAACCGACGATGCTGCCGGCGCCGACGTTGCGCGTGCGCGTGATGTGCGCGATCAGCTGGGGAAAGCCGAACGTCATGTCGTCGCCCGCGTTCGGTTCTCCGACCTTGGTGCCGTTCCAGTGTACGACCAGCGGCCGATGGACCTTGCCGTCGCGCCATGCCTCGCCGAGCTCGTCCGGCGTCACCGCTACCGGAGAAAAGCCCGTCGCCGGCTTGCTCTGGAAGAAGCCGAAGCCCTTGGCCAGCTCGCCGGGGATGAGGTTGCGCAGGCTCACGTCGTTGGCGAGCAGCAGCAGCCGGATGTGCTCGCCGCAGCGTTCGGCCGGCGTGCCCATCGGTACGTCGCCGGTGATCACCGCGATCTCCGCCTCGAAGTCGATGCCGAACTCCTCCGACGCGCACACGATGTCGTCGCGCGCGCCGAGCAGGTCGTCGGAGCCGCCCTGGTACATCAGCGGATCGGTCCAGAACGACGGCGGCATCTCGGCGCCGCGCGCCTTGCGCACCAGTTCGACATGGTTCACGTACGCCGAGCCGTCGGCCCACTGGTACGCGCGCGGCAGCGGCGCCATGCACTGCACGGGGTCGAACGCGAACGCGTGCCGCGCGCGGCCCTCGTTCAGCGCCTGATACAGCTCGTCGAGCTGCGGCGCATGAAACGGCCAGTCGTCGAGCGCGGTCTGCAGGCGCCCGGCGATGCCGCTGGCGAAGTGCGCGGTCGCGAGGTCGCGCGACACGACGACGAGCTGTCCGTCGCGCGAGCCGTCGCGCAGGGTGGCGAGTTTCATTCGTCTATTCTTCGTTGTCCGGTGCCGTGGCTATCTTAGAGCTTGTCGGCTTGGCACTGCTCTCGATCGTTATTCACAGCCGATGAGTTCGCACGCCGCTGCTGCACCCGCATCGATCGTCGCCGGCGCGCGCGGGTGGCTCGGGCGCGCGCTCGCGGTGCTGACGCTGTCGCTGATCGCGCACGCGCTCGTGCTTTCTTTCGGCCTGCGGGCGCTGCGCATCGCGCCGGCGGGCGTCGGCGAGGGCGCCTTGATCGAGGTGACGCTGCATGCGCCCGATCCGATCGTCGCGCCGCCGCCGCCGAAGGCGAAGCAGCGCGCCGCGAAGCCCGCGCCCGCGCCGCGCCCGTCCCCGCCGCCGGCGGCGGAAGGGACAAGCGCCGCGCGCAGCGAACCGCCGCCGGCCAAGCCGAGACCAACGGAGCCGCAACCCGCCGCCGTGCCCGTCGAGGAAACGCCGATGCCGAACGTGAACTCGGAGCGCCCGCTGCCGGCGGACGCGTCGATCTTGGGCGCGTTCGATGCCAGCGGCGCAGCGCTGCTGGCCGAACTCGAACAGTCGCCGCTGCAGCCGGCCGCTTTGCCGGTCTCGGCGCGCTATGTGTACCGGACCAACGACACGCGCTTTGCCGCGGTCACCGGCGCGACGACCGTGCAGTGGCGCTTCGAGGAGGACCGCAGCTACAACGCTCGCCTGCTGACGACGGTGTTCGGGCTGACGATCCTCGAGCTGAAGTCGGCCGGACGCGTCGAGCGCTTTGGACTCGCGCCCGAGCGCTACACGGAAAAGACGGTCGGACGTGCGGAGTGGGCGACCAACTTCGACTGGAGCGGCCGGCGCGTCACCTTCAGCGCGAAGAACATCGAGCGCGAACTGCGCGAAGGCATCCAGGACCGGCTGTCGTTCCAGTTCCAGCTGATGGCGCTCGGCCAGCGGCTGCTGCACCGGTTCCGGCCGGGCGCGTCGATCGCGCTGGCGGTCGGCAGCCGCGACGACATCGCGACCTATCGCTTCGACGTGATCGGCCCCGAGCGCCTGCAGACCGGCGCCGGCGAGTTCGACACGATCAAGTTCGAGCGGCCGAAGAGCGCCGACGGCCGCGACTCGCGCATCGAGGTCTGGCTCGCGCCCGACGCCGCGTGGCTGCCGGTGAAGCTGCGCTTCACCGATCGCCGCGGCGAGGTGACCGAGAACGTGCTCGCGGAAGTCGCGATTGCCGCGCAGTGACGTGATCGCGCGAATCGCCCTCCTGCTGCTCGGCCTGGTGATGGCGGGCTCGGCGCACACTGCACCGGCCTGTCCGGGCGAGGCGAAGTGGCCGCCGCCATTCCGCTTCGAGTACGACGCCAAGGCCACGCTGTCGTTCCTTGGCCTGAGCGGCACCAGCACGCTGACGCTGACGCGCGCGGCGGACGATTACGCACTGGTGTACGAAACGGTCGCCGGCGTCTGGTTCAGCGCGCGCCAGACTTCGCGCGGCCGCATCGGCGCCGACGGCGTGATGCCGGTCGACTACACCGAGCGCAACGGCAGCAAGCCGCTGTTGTCCACGCACCTCGACTGGAGCGCAGGTCGCGTGACGTTCAGCGCGACCGACAAGGTCGTGCCGACGCAGCCGCAGATGCAGGATCGGCTGAGCCTGCTGCTGCAGATCGGCTGGCTGCTGCGCGCCCACGCCGCTTCGTTCGCGCTGCCGGTGGCGGGCGCGCGCGGATCCTCGAACTACGACATCGTCAGGCGCGGTGCCGAATCCGTCGAGACACCGGCGGGGCGCTTCCAGACGATCAAGTTCGAGCGGCCGATGAGCGAGCACGACGACCGGATCGAAGTGTGGATCGCGCCCGCGCTGTGCAACCTGCCGGTGCGCGTGCGCTTCACCGACCGCAAGGGGCTGACGGTCGGGAACGAGCTACGGTCGGCGAAATTCGAGTAAGAAGCCGTGAATAGATCTACTGCGCGCCCCGATCTTGCGCCTGCGGTGCTCAGCGTACGACGCTGTACGCGTCCCGTCCACGGCCGCGCATGCAGGCGCGGCCGGCTGCGGCGGCGCGAAGCGTGCGCTTCGCGAAACCCCGCCTTCGCCATCGGCGCAACCTCGGGGCGCTCGCTACGATTTCTTCACGACATCTGAGCGCGCTCAGCGCACCTTGATGCCGGCCAGCGACTTGACCGCCGGCGGCGGCTTCGGCGCCAGCCGCTGCAGCGTGTCGAGCAGGATCGTCGACACCATCAGATTGCGGTGCGTCTTGCTGTCGGACGGCACCACGTACCACGGCGCGGCCTTCGTCGCGGTTTCCTCCAGCACGACCTCGTAGGCGCGCTGGTAGTCGTCCCACAGCTTGCGCTCCTCGAGGTCCTGCGGGTTGAACTTCCAGTTCTTGTGCGGATCGTCGATGCGTTCCTGCAGCCGGCGCCGCTGTTCGTCCTGGCTGATGTGCAGGAAGCACTTGACGATGGTGGTGCCGGTGTCGGTCAGCAGGCGCTCGAACGCGTTGATGTGCTTCAACCGCCGCTTGCGCTCGTCCTTGTCGATCCAGCCGTGCACGTATTCGATCAGCACCGCCTCGTAGTGCGAGCGGTTGAAGATCACGATCTCGCCCACGCCGGGCACGTCGCGATGGTGGCGCCACAGGAAATCGCGCTGCTTCTCCGGGTCGGTCGGCGCGCGGTACGACACCGCGCGCACGCCGAGCGGATCGATCGCCTGGAACACCGAGCGGATGGTGCCGTCCTTGCCGCTCGTGTCCATCCCTTGCAGCACGATCAGCAGCTTCTGCTTGCGCAGCGCGTAGAAGTTGTCCTGCAGCCGCGCGAGTTCGCGCGCCAGTTCCGCGGTGCGCTCCTTGTCCTCGTCGCGCGAGCCGCCGGTGGCGTAGGGCTGCGCGCCGGGATCGAAGTGCTTCAGCCGGACCGCGCCGCCTTCGAGCCGATAGCGTTTGTTGGTCTTGTTCATCGGTTCCTCGCCGCCGCCACTGCGCGGCATTCAGCGCGCGCCTTGCTGTAGCTGCTGCAGTTCGGCCAGCGTGTTGGCGTTGAAGAACGCGCTGGCATCGTCGAACACCACTTCGGCGCAGCGATGCTGTCCGGCCCAGCGCATGATCTTGCTCTGGCCGGACCGGACGAAAGCGGTCAGGCTTTCGAGCAGGTCCGATTTCATCAGGCTGAACACCGGTTGCGCGCGCACTTCGCCCGCCTCGCGCGTGGCGGCCATCGCGATCTCGGCGTCGGCCGTGGCGAGCGCGTGCGCCAGCCGCTCGACCAGATCGGCCGGAAAATCCGGCGTGTCGCACGGCACTGTCATCAGATAGGGCGTCGTGCAATGCTCGAGCCCAGCCAGCCAGCCGGCGAGCGGGCCCGCGTAGTCGGGCAGCGGGTCGGGCCACACCGGCACGCCCATCGACTCGTACGCGCCCAGATTGCGGTTGGCGCTGATCATCACTTGGCCGACCTGCGGCGCGAGCCGCAGCAGCGCGTGCAGCGCGAGCGGCATGCCGCGGTAGTTCTGCAGTCCCTTGTCGACACCGCCCATGCGGCTGCCGCGCCCGCCGGCGAGGATCAGCCCGGTGATGTCGTCCTTGCCGACGCTCATGCTTCCAGCATATCGAAACCCTGCGTTTCGACCTGCATGAAGGCGCGCGTGAAGCCGGCGACCGCGCGCCACAGTTGCGCGCGCGGATGCGCTTCGACGGTGTCGCACATGCGCTCGATCCACGGCTGCAGATGGGCGCGGAAGAAACGGTGCTGCCGTTGCAGGTTGCATACCGCCGCGTCGTCGCCGGCGATCAGGTAGCGCATCACCTCGAACAGGAACGCGACGTGATCCTCGGTTTCGGCGCGCGCGGGGTCGCGCGTGAGGCCGAGTTCGCGCAGTTCGTCGCGCACGCGCACGAGCGGCCGTTCGTTCAGGGCGCCGGTCAAGTGATACGAGCCGTACAGCAGCACCTCGGGTTTGCCGACGCCCTCGAACAATGCGTCGTACTCGTCGGCCGCCGCCGCAGCACTGGTTGCACTCATCGCTGCCACCAGCGCCCGCCACGGCGCCGCCAGCGGACTGTCGTCCGCCAAAGCGTCGGTCGGCGCGCCGCGCAGGCGCTCGAGCAACGCCGCGTCCGGCGGCGCGAGCCACAACCGCGCCAGCAGTCCGTACGCCTCCGCGCGCCAGATCTCTGCCGCGTCGTCAATCGGAGCGAAATTAAGGGGCGTTGCCTGCATCTCAGAGATCGGTGATCCGGACCTCGTCGCGGTGTTCGAACGCATCGATCACGCGGCAATCGTTGCACATCTTCAGGCGCTCGCCGGCGGCACCTTGGAATGCCGCGTGCCCGCCCAGTTTCGCCAGCATGTTCTCGATCGCGCGCACGGTGCCGAACGGCTTGCCGCAGCGAATGCAGCGATACGGTTCCATTTCGTGCAGCACGCGCGCCGAGCGGCGTGCCTTGCCGCCGTCGGCGAGCCACAGCCGCGGCTGCAGCGTGATCGCGTTCTCCGGGCAGGTCGTCGCGCACAGCCCGCACTGCACGCAGTTCTTCTCGATGAACCTGAGCTGCGGCCGCTCGGGATTGTCGGCCAGCGCATTGACCGGACAGGCGCCGACGCAGGCGAGGCACAGCGTGCACGTGCCGGTGTTGACCTGCACCGCGCCGAACGGCGCGCCCGCCGCGGGCAACGCGATCGCGTCGGGGCGCGCCGGCGCCTGTTCCAGCAGGTGTTCGAGCGCCAGTTCGAGCGTGGTGCGCTTGTTGGCCTGCGGCGCGAACGCCGCGGTGCGTGCCACGCCCTGTGCGGCCGGCGCGCGCAATGCCGCGTCGAGCGCCGTCAGGTCGCGCGCATCGCGCGCCTCGAGCAGCCGCAAGTGCGTGCCCGCGTAGCCGAGCCCGGTCATGATCGCCTGCGCAATCGCCATCTGTTCGCCGAGCGCCTGCCGGTATTCCGGCGCTTCTTCGTCGGTCAGCAGCACCCAGACGTCGCTCGCACCCTGCGCGATCGCCGTCAGCCACAGGTCGATGCCGATGCTCGCGGTGTGCCAGACGGCCAGCGGCAGCACGCGCGCCGGCACGCCGTGAATGTTCTTGTCGGTGCGGGCGGCGCGGCCGAGTTCGCCGATCAGCCGCGCACCGGCGCCTTCGCTGTGGAAAAGCAGCGCGGCGTCGCGCCCGCCCGCGTTGGCGTAAGCAGCAAGCAGCGTGCGCAGGCGCCGGCCCTGGTCCACGGGCGTGGGATACGCGTACGAGATCGCGCCGCTCGGGCACACGGTCGTGCACGCGCCGCAGCCGGCGCACAGGTGCGGCTCGACCAGGATGCCGCCACCGCCCGGCCGCACCGGCACCGCGTCGGGGCCGCGCGCCGGAATGCTGTCGCGCGCCTTGCCCTTCAGCGACGCGTCGCTGCGGATCGCGCGTGTGGAGCACACGTCGATGCACGCGCTGCAGCCGATCTTCTCGTTGCGGCTGTGCGCGCAGATGCTCTGCTGGTATGAATAGAACTTCGGTTTGTCGAACTCGCCGACCAGTTCGCGCAGCGCCAACACCGCCGTGACCAGCGCGCGTTCGTCGGCGCCGACGTGAAAGTATCCCTGCGGCGGCTGGTGCATCGTGAACGCGGGCTGCGCGCGCAGGTCGAGCACGAGGTCGAAGCGCCCGCTCGACTTCTGCGGCGCGCGCTCGAAATCGATCGCGCCGGCCACGCCGCACGCGCGCACACATTGGCGGTGGCGGCGGCAGCGCTCGAGGTCGATCTGGTAACTGAAGTCGATCGCGTTTTCGGGGCAGACCTCGATGCAGGCATTGCAGCGCGTGCACAGTTCGGGATCGATCGGGTTGCGGTTCTCCCATTCGGCGTCGAACGCGCCCAGCCAGCCCGACAACCGCACCAGGGTGCCCGTGTGGACCGCCCGCTCGCGCACCTGCGGCAGCGCGCCGCCGACGCGATCGATGAGCAGGCTCACGTCGAGCTTGTCGGCCAGCAGCGCGGCCGCACGGTCGGCGGCGTCGGCGGTGCCGATCACCAGGCACCGTCCATTGGAGCGATAGCTGACGGTGGTCACCGGCGCCGCCGGCGGCAGTTGCGCGGCGGCGATGAGTGCGGCGAGCTTCGGCGTGGCGGCGCGCGCGTCGCGCGACCAGCCGCCGGTTTCGCGGACGTTGACGAAGCGGATCGGCTGCGCCCGCTCGCCCTGCGCGCGTGTCTCGGCGTCGAGCGCGAGGAACAGCCGGCTTTCTTGCGTGCAGGCGACCAGCAGCGCCTCGCTCGCCGCGGCCGTGTCCTTCGCGGCGCGGATGAACGCCCCCGCGTCACGCCGGCACAGCAGCGAATGGACCCTATCCAGCCCGTCGCTGCTCGCTCCCGCCGTCGCCGTCAGCGCCCGGCTCAGCGCCGGCGCATCGAGCGGCATCGTGCGGTTGCAATCGCAGATCAGCGTCTTCATCGGAGGACATCTTCGGCGCGGGATCGTCGGCAGCCGCGGGCGGCGGCGCCGCGTCTTTCGCGGTCCGCGTCGCGAGGTGCGGTTCATCGGGCGCGGACGCGGCGCGCGGTGCGCTCGGATCCACGGCCTGCGCATGCGCAAGCCGGGCCAGCATGCTCGCGGGAATCGGATCGGGCCGCGTGTAGTCGTCGAGATACGTATCGAGCCCGTCCATCTCGTTGAAGCGCGGATCGGCGAAGAGCTTCTTCAGTGCGGCGTTCTTCACGTCGGGCGCGACACTGCTTGCGACGAAGCGCCTGAAGTCGGAGTCCGGCGTCAGCGTCGCCACGTCGGCCAGCGTCGGCGGTGGTTCGGCGCGCTCGGCCGCGCTCGCTTCGGCCGGCGCGTCACCGGCTGCCTCTTCGACCAGCGGCTGGGGCGGTGCCGGGTCGCGTCGCGCCTGCGCCTTGCGGCGCGACCAACGCGATAGAAAGCCCTCGTCAGCTTTGCGGTCGATCATCGCCGCTCAGCGCTCAGACGGCGCAATGAACGAAGCCGGGCGACGCCGCTGCTTCGGTTCCGGCCGGTAGTGCGCATCGGTGAATTCCTGCAGCCACGCGATCACGTCCGTGTCGAGCGGAACGTTGTCGACGCGTTCCTGCGCGTCGAGCAGTCGGCCGGCTTCGTTGTACGACAGGGTCACGAGTTCCGGCACCGCGCGCGACGGATCGGCGTCGTCGATGCGCCACATGACGAACCACACGGGTGCGCCTGACGTCAGGTTCAGGTAGTAACCCTCGGCCTCATCGCGAAAGAGCGTCACCCACAGGCGCGGATGGAGTAACAGCGCCGACGTGCCGTCGTCACGCAGCACGCGCGGGCCCTCTCCGAAGCGGCCGTCGTCAAGCAGCACGTCGGCGATGCGGAAGCCCCATGGCTCCCACCGGCTGGGGTCCTTGCGGCGTTCGATCAGTACGGCGACGCTGAGCTTGAGGTCGGGCGGCATGTGTGCCAACGCGCACTTCGAGTGGCGCGTTCATTGTAGCCACCGCGACGCCGGTCCGCGCGGCCAATTTCCAAAGGCCGGGACGAAGTCGCAGTCAAATGACCTTGATTGCTGGTTGTCGCGGTGCACGAGTCTTGCGCTCCGCGCACGAAGCGACTATGTTTTCGATTCAACCGGTCGCGGCACAACAAGAATCGGCAATGCCGTGAATCGTGGTGGTGCGTGGACGTACACATTCGACCAAATTGGACACGTGCAATGCGCAAACCTCTCAGCTCACTGATGTCACGGCGCCGCGCGCTTCTTGCCGGCGCCGGAACTGCGGGCGCGCTGGCCGCTGCTGCCAGCGTCCTGCCGCCGAAGCCCGAGCCGACCGCCGCGGCCGGCGGCGGACAGGGCGTTCCCGACGCAGAGCGCGGCTACCGCCTCACGCAGCACGTGCTGCGCTACTACCAGACTGCCAGGGTCTGACGCCGCGCGCGTTGATCGCGGTTTCGATCGCCTCTGACGAGAGGAATCTCCATGCTGCTCACTCGCAAGTCGGATCGGGCGGACGTCTCGAAGTCCGCCCTCGTTGAAAGCCTCGTGCGCGGCGTCGCCCGCGCGATGCCGACGATGGACCGGCGCACCTTCCTGCGCCGTTCGTTCCTCGGCGTCGGCACCGGGCTGGCGGCCTCACAGCTGACCTTGGTGAAGAAGGCCGAGGCGGCTGACGCCGCGAAGTCCGACTCCGCCGGCAACGTCGTCGTGCGGCGCACGGTGTGCGGCCACTGCTCGGTCGGCTGCGCGCTCGACGCGGTGGTCGAAAACGGCGTGTGGGTGCGGCAGGAGCCGGTGTTCGACTCGCCGATCAACCTCGGCGCGCACTGCGCCAAGGGCGCGGCGGTGCGCGAGCACGGCCACGGCGAATTCCGCCTGAAGTATCCGATGAAGCTCGTCAACGGCAAGTATCAGCGCATCACGTGGGATCAGGCGCTCGACGAGATCAGCAAGAAGATGCTCGAACTGCGCAAGGCGAGCGGCCCCGACTCGATCTTCGTCGTCGGCTCGTCGAAGCACAGCAACGAGCAGTCGTATCTGCTGCGCAAATGGATGAGCCTGTGGGGCAGCAACAACTGCGACCACCAGGCGCGCATCTGCCATTCGACCACGGTCGCCGGCGTGGCCAATACCTGGGGCTACGGGGCGATGACGAATTCGTACAACGACATGCAGAACTCCAAGGCAGCGATGTACATCGGCAGCAACGCCGCCGAGGCGCACCCGGTGTCGCTGCTGCACATGCTGCATGCGAAGGAGAACGGCTGCAGGATGATCGTGGTCGACCCGCGCTTCACGCGCACGGCCGCGAAGGCCGACGAATACGTGCGCATCCGCTCCGGTTCCGACATCGCCTTCCTGTTCGGGATGCTGTATCACATCTTCAAGAACAACTGGGAGGACAAGAAATACATCGCCGATCGCGTCTACGCCATGGACAAGGTGCGCGAAGAGGTGATGGCGAACTGGACGCCAGACAAGGTGCAGGAGGTGTGCGGCGTCGACGAGGCGACCGTCTACAAGATCACGAAGATCATGGCCGAGAACCGGCCGAGCACGATCGTGTGGTGCATGGGGCAGACGCAGCACACGATCGGCAACGCGATCGTGCGCGCCTCGTGCATTCTGCAGCTTGCGCTCGGCAACATCGGTGTCAGCGGCGGCGGCGCCAATATCTTCCGCGGCCACGACAATGTGCAGGGCGCCACCGACGTCGGCCCCAACCCCGACTCGCTGCCGGGCTACTACGGGCTGGCCGAAGGCGCGTTCAAGCACTTCGCGACCGTGTGGGGCGTGGACTTCGAGTGGATCAAGAAGCAGTACGCGCCGGGCATGCTGACCAAGCCCGGCATGACGGTGTCGCGCTGGGTCGACGGCGTGCTGGAGAAGAACGACCTGATCGATCAGGACAGCAACCTGCGCGGGCTGATCTTCTGGGGCCACGCGCCGAACTCGCAGTCGCGCGGCATCGAGATGAAACGGGCGATGGACAAGCTCGATCTCTTGGTCGTGATCGACCCGTATCCGTCCGCGACGGCGGCGATGGCGGCGATGCCCGGCAACGCACAGGACCTCAACCCGAACCGGGCCGTCTATCTGCTGCCGGCGTGCACGCAGTTCGAGACCTCGGGTTCGGTCACGGCGTCGAACCGCTCGCTGCAGTGGCGCGAGAAAGTGATCGACCCGCTGTTCGACAGCCGCACCGACCAGATGATCATGTACCAACTGGCGCAGAAACTCGGCTTCGGCAACGAGCTGGTCAAGAACTACAAGATGCAGAAGGTCAAGGGCATGGACGAGCCGACGCCCGAGGACATACTGCGCGAGATCAACCGCAGCGTGTGGACCATCGGCTACACGGGCCAGAGCCCCGAGCGACTGAAGGCGCACATGCGCAACATGAACGTCTTCGACGTCAAGACGCTGCGCGCCCGGGGCGGTGTCGACAAGGAGACCGGCTACTCGCTCGACGGCGACTACTTCGGCCTGCCGTGGCCGTGCTACGGCAACCCGCAGCTCAAGCACCCCGGCACGCACGTGCTGTACGACACCTCGAAGCACGTGATGCACGGCGGCGGCAACTTCCGCGCCAACTTCGGTGTCGAGCGCGACGGCGTCAACCTGCTCGCGGGCGACGGCTCGCACAGCTTGGGCGCGGACCTGACGACCGGCTATCCCGAGTTCGACCATCTGTTCCTGAAGAAGCTCGGCTGGTGGGACGAACTGACCGACGACGAGAAGAAGGCCGCCGAAGGCAAGAACTGGAAGACGGATCTCTCGGGCGGAATCATCCGCGTGGTGATGAAGAACCACGGCTGCCATCCGTTCGGCAACGCCAAGGCGCGTGCGCTGGTGTGGAACTTCCCCGACGGAATTCCCAAGCATCGCGAGCCGCTGTATTCGACCCGGCCGGACCTGATCGACAAGTACCCGACGCACGACGACAAGAAGGCGTTCTGGCGCCTGCCGACGCTGTTCAAGACCGTGCAGGAAAAGAACAGGGATATCAGCAAGACCTTCCCGCTCATCATGACCTCGGGCCGGATGGTCGAGTACGAGGGTGGCGGCGAGGAGACGCGCTCGAACCGCTACCTCGCTGAGCTGCAGCAGCACATGTACGTCGAGATCAACCCGAAGGCGGCCAACGACCGCGGCATCCGCGAGGGCGATGACGTATGGGTGCGCACGCCGCCGATGGCCGCGATCCCGTCGTTCAAGGGACTGCGTGTGCGTGCGCGCGTGACCGAGCGCGTCGGCCCCGACACCGTGTTCCTGCCGTTCCACTTCTCCGGACGGTGGGGCGGGGCCGACCTGTTGCAGTACTACCCGGAAGGCGCGCACCCCGTGGTCCGCGGTGAGGCGGTCAACACTGCGACCACGTACGGCTACGACGCTGTGACGATGATGCAGGAAACCAAGACGACCGTCTGCCAGATCGAGCGGGCGGCATAAGGAGACACGGCCATGGCACGCATGAAATTCATCTGCGACGCCGAACGCTGCATCAACTGCGGCGGTTGCGTCACCGCGTGCAAGGCGGAGCACGACATCCCCTGGGGCGTCAATCGCCGCCGTGTCGTCACGCTGAACGAGGGCATCCCGGGCGAGCGCTCGATCTCGGTGGCGTGCATGCACTGCTCGGACGCGCCGTGCATGGCGGTGTGCCCGGTCGACTGCTTCTACCGCACCGACGACGGCGTGGTGCTGCACGACAAGGACGTGTGCATCGGCTGCGGCTACTGCAGCTACGCCTGCCCGTTCGGCGCGCCGCAGTTTCCGAGCAACGGCACGTTCGGCCTGCGCGGCAAGATGGACAAGTGCACCTTCTGCGCCGGCGGGCCGGAGCCCAACGGCTCGCAGGCCGAGTTCGAAAAGTACGGCCGCAACCGGCTCGCCGAGGGCAAGCTGCCGCTGTGCGCCGAGGTGTGCTCGACCAAGGCGCTGCTGGGCGGCGACGGCGACGTGGTGGCGGACATCTTCCGCGCGCGCGTGCTCGTGCGCGGCAAGGGCAGCGAGGTCTGGGGTTGGGGCACAGCGTACGGGAGGCCGTCGAACGGCCCGGCGCAGGGCAACGGAAAGGCGACCAAATCGTGAAACCGATCGCAATCGCAATCGCGCTGGCGGCGGTGCTCACCGCCTGCAGTGAAAGACCACAGTCGATCCAGAGCGGGCGCAGCAGCGACGTGCCCGCGTGGCAGGGCGCGCAGGATCCGTTCGTGGTGCCGGGCTGGAAGCCCGGCGACAAGGCGAGCTGGGAGGCGGAGCTGCAGAAGCGCGCGCAGAACCAGAACGAATACGTGCGCATCGGCGCGCAGCGGTGAAACGGCAGGCGAGGTCGCTCATGCAACGATGGATGCGCCGCTTGATCCTCGGCATCACGCTCGCGTGCGCAGCGCTCGCTGCGGCGCACGCGCAGCAGCCGCCCGCCGCCGAAGCCGCCAAGGGTCCGCCGCCGGGCTTCGTCGCGCCGCCGCTGCCGAAGCCGGACGAAACCAACGGCGAGCGGGCGAAGTCGCAACCCGGCAACAACGCGCCGCTCTGGCGCGCGGTGCGCAAATCGGGCGAGCAGCAGGGCGTCACGTCGCTGCCCGGCGCGGAAATGGGAACGCTGATCCAGCGCTTCGTGCAGTACCCGGGCTCGCGCTACACGACGGCGGGTGAAGCGTGGCGCGAAGTGCGCAACCGGTGGATCATTCCGTACGGCGGCGCGCTGATCGTGATCGTGCTGGTGGCGATCGCGCTGTTTCACTGGCGCAAGGGTCCGCTCGGCGGCAAGCATCCCGATACCGGCCGCAGGATCGAGCGCTTCACCCCGGTCGAGCGCGCCGCGCACTGGGTCAACGCGATCGCGTTCGCGATCCTCGCCGTCTCGGGACTCGCCATGGCGTTCGGCAAGTTCATCCTGCTGCCGGTCCTCGGGCTGACGCTGAACGGTTGGCTCACCTACGCGCTGAAGACGCTGCACAACATCGTGGGCCCGCTGTTCGCGGTGTCGCTGCTGATTGTGATCGTGACCTTCGTGCGCGACGAACTGCCGCGCCCGGGCGATCTCGAGTGGCTGCGCAAGGGCGGCGGCATGCTCGGCGGCGCCGAGGCGCCGTCACACCGCTTCAACGCCGGCGAGAAGGTGCTGTTCTGGTTCGCGATGGTCGCGATCGGCGTGATCGTCGTCGCTTCGGGCCTGTACCTCGACAAGGTCTTCCCCGCCTTCGACTATCTGCGTGGCGACATGCAGGTCGCGCACCTGTTCCACTCGGTGGCAGCGATGCTGATGATGGCGCTGCTGCTCGGCCACATCTACCTCGGCACGGTCGGCGTAAAGGGCGCGTACGATGGCATGCGGCACGGCTGGGTCGACGAGGCCTGGGCGCAGGAGCACCACGCGCTGTGGCACGACGACATCAAGGCCGGCCGTATTCCGGTGCAGCGTTCGGGCAGCGCTCCCGCGGCGCGCCCGGCAAGCGCCAATCCCTGACACGAACGCAACGGACAGAGCCATGAACAACCGGATCGCCGCCGTCGCCATGATCGCTGCCGCGTGGCTGTGCGCGGCCGTCGCGGCCGCCAAGCTGCCGCCGCCGACCGAGGCGGAGAAGGCCAAGCGCGCGGAAGCGGCGGCGAAAAGCGCGTGGTCCGACAAAGTTGCGGCCTTCAAGCTGTGCCAGGTCGAGACCAAGATCGCGGCCGAGTACTTCGCCGCCGAGAGGAAGGCCGGCAAGTCGGTCAAGCCGCCGGTGGCCACGCCCGCGTGCGCCGATCCCGGCCCGTTCGTCTACAAGCCGGCCGAGCAGTCGGCGGCCGCGCCGGTGGCGAAGAAGTAGGTCGCGATGGCGCCACCCGGCGAAGCACTGCAGAGCATCCGGCCGGCCGAATGGCCGACCGTGCCGGGCGCCCCGCTACTGACGAAGGCGCGCGGCGAACTGCTGCATGAGATTGCAATCCTCGACGAGTACGGCGAGCAGCGCACGATTCTGATTCCGGTCGAGCGCCCGCTGACCGTGTTCGTCGACAAGCGCGAACTGGTCACGCTGATGACGCTGGGGCAGTTGCCCGAACTGCTGGTGCTCGGTTACCTGCGCAACCAGCGACTGATCGAGCGCGTCGATCAGGTGGAGTCGATCACCGTCGACTGGGAAGTCGAAGCGGCCGCCGTGCGCACGCGCGCCGGCGTGCACGATCTGGAGGCGCGCACCGCGCGCCGCGTCGTCACGACCGGCTGCGGCCAGGGCACGGTGTACGGCGACCTGATGGAGAAGATCGACCACGTCCGGCTGCCCGATCCCTCGGTGGCGCACATCAGCCAAGGCACGCTGCGGCGGATGCTCGAAGCGGTGCGGCAGCAGGATACGATCCACCGCCGTGCCGGTTCGGTGCACGGCTGCGCACTCTTCCGGGGCGCCGAGATGCTGATGTTCGTCGAGGACGTCGGCCGCCACAACGCGATCGACACGATTGCGGGCTGGATGGCACTGCACGGCATCGACGGCGCCGACAAGGTCTTCTTCACGACCGGGCGGCTGACGAGCGAAATGGTGATGAAGTCGGCGCAGATCGGCGTGCCGATCATCGTGTCGCGCAACGGCGTGACCGCGATGGGCTACGAGCTCGCCCGCCGGCTCGGCATCACGCTTTTCGGCCGCGCGGCCAACCGCCACTTCCTCTGCTACACGGGTCTGGAGCGCTTCGACTCCGAACCGGAACCGCAGCGCGCGCCGGTGCGCGTCGTGTCGGGCTGACGTTCGATTCAGGTCAACCCGTCGAACAGCAGCACGTCCACCGGTTCGCCGGTCGCGACCGACCCCTGCTCGTGGTTCAGCACGACGAGGCAATTGGCTTCGCTCATGCTGCGCAGGATGCCGGCGCCCTGCGTGCCCGTGAGCTGCACCTGCCATCGACCATCGGGCGCGCGCTCGACGCGGCCGCGCTGGAATTCGGTGCGGCCCGGCCGTTTGCGGATCGCCTGCGCGCTCTGCGCCTGCAGCACCGGAAGCGCCTCGGGCCGCGCGCCGGCAAGCTGCAGCAGCGCGTCGCGCGCGAACACGTAGAACGTGACCAGCGCCGCGACCGGATTGCCGGGCAACGCGAACAGCCACGTCGTCCGCGCCGAGCCCGGCGCGCATAGTGGGCCGAATGCGAAAGGCCGCCCGGGGCGCATCGCGACCTTCCAGAACGCTACCTCACCCATGCGCTCGAGTACGTCGCGGATGTAGTCGGCGTCGCCCGCGCTCACGCCGCCGCTGGTGAGCACGACGTCGGCCTGCGCCACCGCGGCGGCGAGCGCACCCTGCAGCGCCTGCGGATCGTCGCGCACGACACCCAGATCGAGCACCTCCAGGCCGAGCCGCCGCAACGCGCCGTGCAGGCTGTAGCGGTTGCTGTCGTAGACGCAGCCGGGATCGAGCGGCTGGCCCAACGTGCGCAATTCGTTGCCGGTCGAAAACAGCGCCACGCGCAGCCGCCGCAGCACCGTCACTCGCTCGATGCCGAGCGAGGCGATCAGACCGAGATCGGCCGGTTTCAGAACGCGACCCGCGTGCACTGCCGGCTTGCCGCGCGCCAGATCCTCGCCGCGCCTGCGCCGGTTCTCGCCCGGCGCGATCGCGCCGGGTTCGATGCGCACGAGTTCGCCGTCGATGCGGGCGAGCTCCAGCGGAACCACCGTGTCCAGCCCCGCCGGCATCACCGCGCCGGTCATGATGCGCACGCATTCGCCGGCGCCGACGCGGCCCGCGAACGCCGCGCCGGCCAGGATCGTTCCCGCCAAGCGCAGCACCGTCGGCGCGTCGGCGCGCAGGTCGCTCGACGCGAACGCGAAGCCGTCCATCGCCGAGTTGTCGTGCGCCGGCACGTCGATCGGCGACATCACGTCGGCGGCGAGCACGCGACCGAGCGCATCGAGCACCGGCACGTCATGCACCTCGCGGATCGGTCGCAGCGCCGCTGCGATCGCAGCGCGCGCCTGCGCGACACTGAGGTTCGTTTCGCCCGCGGCAAGCGGCGAAGGCCCAGGCTCCGACATCTCGCGACTCCGTGCGGCACTCGTTCGGCGAAAGCGCGATTATCCCCCGTCGGGTGCTGAACATCCGCGTCGCCCTTGCGGACAACGGTGTTATGCAGTCCGCTACATATCGTCAGCGCCGCCCGCGCACCCTAGACTCGGCGCAGTCCGACCTGGAGATCCGCGCCGATGAATCCGTTTGTCGACAGCCTCAGGCTCGCGCTGGATCTGATCGCGCACGTCGACTCCGATCTACTGCACATCGTCGGCCTGTCGCTGCAGGTGAGCGCGACCGCGTGCGCGATCGGTGCGGTGATCGGCGTGTCGCTTGGCGTCTGGCTCGCGATCACGCGCGCGCCGGTGCGGCGTGCAGCGGTGTGGTCGGTCGACACCCTGCTGGCGCTGCCGTCGGTGGTGGTCGGGCTGATCGTCTACCTGCTGCTGACGCGCAGCGGGCCGCTCGGATCGCTGGGACTGCTGTTCACGCCGGCGGCGATGATCGTCGCGCAGAGCATCCTCGTCGTGCCGCTGTTCGCGGCCCTGTCGCGCCGCCTTGTACTCGACGGCCTGCGCGAGGGCGGCGATCAGTTGCGCTCGTTTGGCGCCGGTCCGCTGCAGAGCGCGCTGCTGATGCTGGTACACGAGCGCTTCGGATTGCTGACCATCGGGCTGACGGGATTCGGCCGCGCCGTGTCCGAGGTCGGCGCAGTGATGATCGTCGGCGGCAACATTGAAGGCTTCACGCGCGTGATGACCACCGCGATCGCGCTGGAGACCAGCAAGGGCGACCTGCCGCTCGCACTGGCGCTGGGCGTCGTGCTTCTGGGCGTCGTCGGCGGAGTCAACGTGGTGATCGGCCTGATGCAAGGGCGCAGCCCGGTCGCGCACGCGGCGTTCGCTTGAGCGGCGCGCAACGGCCATGACGCGCAACCTGCCCGCCGTCCCGCTGATACGACTCGATCGTGCCACGGTCCGCTTCAACGACGTGATCGCGCTGCGCGAAGTCAGCCTGACGCTGCATCGGGGCGAGCGCTGTGCGCTCGTCGGCGCCAACGGTTCCGGCAAGACCACGCTGCTGCGCCTGCTGCACGGCCTGGTGCGCGCTGAAGCGGGCACGCGCGAGACGTTCCCGCTGCGGCCCGAGGGACGCCCCCCGGTGGCGGCGATGCTGTTCCAGCGTCCCTTCCTGCTGCGCGTGTCGGTGCGCTGGAACGTGCTGCCCGCGCTGTGGCTGCAGGGCGTGCGCGATCGCGCCGAGCGCGATCGGCGCTGTCGTCACGCATTGCAGCGGGTCGGACTCGCGCATCTGGCCGATCGGCCCGCGCACTCGCTGTCGGGCGGGCAGCAGCAGCGGCTGGCACTCGCGCGCGCCTGGGCCGTGCAGCCCGACATCCTGCTGCTCGACGAACCCACCGCCAACCTCGATCCGGGCGCGAAGCGCGAGGTCGAAGCGCTGATCGACGAGATCGCCCGCGACGGCGTGACGGTCGTGATCAGCACGCACAACCTCGGCCAGGCCAGGCGGCTCGCGACGCGCGTCGCGTATCTGGAGGCCGGCCGCGTGATCGTCGACCTGCCGGTCGATCGCTTCTTCACCAATCGGCTGCCGCGCGAAGCGGAACTGTTCCTGAAGGGAGAGCTGGCATGGGCGTGATCGTTCGGCGGCGCGGCTTCTTCGCCTGCGCCCTGATGGCGGCGGCACTGCTCCTGCGCGGCCCGGTGGCCGCGCAGGACAAGTTCATCGTCGCTGCGTCGACCACGTCGACCGAGCAATCGGGGCTGTTCTCCCACCTGCTGCCCGCGTTCAAGCGCGCGACCGGCATCGAAGTGCGCGTGGTCGCGGTCGGCACCGGACAGGCGCTCGACATCGGGCGCCGCGGCGATGCCGACGTGGTGTTCGTGCACGACACGGCGGCCGAGGAGAGATTCGTCGCCGAAGGCCACTCGGTCAGGCGCTTTCCGGTCATGTACAACGACTTCGTGCTGATCGGGCCGAAATCGGACCCGGCCGGCGTGCGCGGCCACGACATCGCCGCGGCGCTCGGGAAGCTCGCCGCGCGCGGCGCCGAATTCATCTCGCGCGGTGACCGCAGCGGAACGCACGCGGCTGAACTGCGCTTCTGGCGGTTCGCGGGCGTCGATCCCGCGGCGGGCAGGATCGCCGGCTACCAGCCGTGCGGCTGCGGTATGGGACCGGCGCTGAACATCGCGTCGTCGAAGAACGCCTATGTGCTGTCGGACCGCGGCACGTGGCTGTCGTTCGGCAATCGCGGCGATCTGGCGATCCTGGTCGAGGGCGACAGGCGCATGTTCAACCAGTACGGCGTGATGGTGGTCAATCCGGCCCGGCATCCGAACGTCAAGCAGGTGCTTGCGCAGCAGTTCGTCGACTGGCTGATCTCCCCGCGGGGCCAGGCGACGATCGCCAGCTTCCGGATCGGCGGCGAGCAGCTCTTCTTCCCGAACGCGCATCAGTAGCACGGCGCGGTTTCGACTACGCTCGCGCAATGCGAGCGCGCGGCGTGCATCTGCAATACCGGTTCCAGCCCGGCGGTCAGCGCGGCGCAGAGGTCGAGAATCCGCTGTTCGACCTGCTGTCCGCGGTGCGCGAGCACGGATCGATTCAGAATGCGGCGCGCGCGCTGGGTGCCTCGTACCGCCACGTGTGGGGGGAACTGAAGCGCTGGGAACAGGCGCTCGGCGAGCGCGTCGTCACCTGGACGCAGGGCCAGCCGGCACGGTTGACGCCGTTCGCGCACCGGCTGCTGTGGGCCGAAGCTCGCGCCCGGGCGCGCGTGGCGCCGCACATCGAGGCGCTGCGCGCCGAACTGGAGCGCGTGCTCGCCGAGGCGCTCGACGGCACGCAGCAGGTGCTGACGGTGTCCGCCAGCCACGACCTCGCGCTGCCGCTGCTGCGCGAGCGCGCGAGCAGCGCGCACCGGCTGCACATCGAGCTGAAGTTCGCCGGCAGCATCGACGCGCTGCACGCGCTGGCCGATGGCCGCTGCCTGGTGGCGGGCTTCCACGTGCCGCCGCTGGGTGACAGCGGCAACGTGTTCGCACGGCAATTGAAGCCGCTGCTCAAGCCCGGGCGCCACAAGCTGATCGGCTGCACGCGCCGCACGCAGGGTCTGATGGTCGCGGCGGGCAATCCGCTGCAGTTGCACGCGCTTCCCGACCTCGCCGGCGCCGGGGCGCGCTTCATCCACCGGCAGCGCGGCTCCGGCACGCGACTGCTGACCGAGTACCTGCTGGCGCAACGCGGCGCCGTGGGTGAACGCATCGCGGGACTTGCCACGGCGGTCGAGGACAGCCATCTTGCGGTGGCGGCAGCGATCGCGAGCGGCGCGGCCGATGCCGGCGTCGGGATCGAGGCGGCCGCGCGCGAATATGGGCTCGACTTCGTGCCGCTGGTGCGGGAGGACTATTTCCTCGTCTGCCTGCGCGACGCGCTGCTCGAGCCCGCCGTCGTCAAACTGCGCGCGGCGCTGCGTGATCCGGCGTGGCAGCAGCGCGTGGCGGCCTTGCCCGGCTATGAAGTCGCGCACGCGGGCGAAGTCCTGTCGCTGACGCGCGCGCTGCCGTGGTGGCGCTACCGGACGCCGAAAGCGAAGCGGCGCGCTTGATCTGCGCCGCGCAAGTGGGCTCGCCCTCAGTGGCTCAGCCCGGCATCGGACCGGTCTCGGCATCATCATCCGCTGTGGTACCGTCGGCTGGCCGTAGCTCGAACTCGTTTTCACTCGGCTTGCCGTGTTCTTGTGCAGGGGTCGTGGTTGATCAGCGTGTGCACCGTCAAGGACGGAACGGTCGGCCGCGTCGGTCCGCCGGCGCGCGTGGTTTTGCCCGCAGGCAAGCGATCGTCCGCCGCGCCGCGGATCGGCCGCGCCCGGCATGTGCTCGACCTGCGGGTCGTCACGCGGCGTCGCCGACGCTGCGGTCCGAATCCGCCTTTCGATCCCGGCTCGGGGTAGCCATGAGCCACTTGACTCTGCCCGGTCCGGGTGAGGCAAGCCGAAGCGAACCAGATGCCGCTTCGCTGGCGCGACTGCCCTCGATCGATCGCCTGCTCGGACGGCCGGCGCAGGCGCAGTTGATCTCCATCCACGGCCGCACGCTCGTCAAGCGCGCCGCGCAGCAGGCGCTCGCCGCCGCGCGCGAGCGGCTGAAGGCGGGCGGCACGGCTCCGGCGGCCGAGCAGCTCGACCGCGACATCGCCATCCGCGTCGCGCAACTTGTCGCGCCGCGGCTGCGGCCGGTGTTCAATCTGACCGGCACGGTGATCCACACCAACCTCGGCCGCGCGCTGCTCGCCGACGCAGCGATCGACGCGGTCGCGGCCGCGATGCGCGGCTACGCGGCGCTTGAATACGACGTCGACACCGGCGGGCGCGGCGACCGCGACGACCTCGTCGCGGGCCTGCTGTGCGAACTGACGGGCGCCGAGGCCGCGACCGTCGTCAACAACTGCGCCGCAGCGGTGCTGCTCACGCTCAAGGCGCTGGCGGCGAAGAAGGAGGTCGTGATCTCGCGCGGCGAACTGATCGAGATCGGCGGTGCCTTCCGCATGCCCGACATCATGAAGGCGGCCGGCAGCAAGCTGGTCGAGGTCGGCACCACCAACCGCACGCACGCGCGCGACTTCGAAGCGGCGCTCGGCGAGAAGACCGGCCTCGTCTTCAAGGCGCACACGTCGAACTACGCGGTGACCGGTTTCACGGCGTCCGTCGACGAAAGTGAACTGGCGCGCCTCGCGCACGCGCGCGGCGTGCCGTTCGCGGTCGATCTCGGTTCCGGCGCGTTGGTCGATCTGGCGCAGTACGGCCTGCCGCGCGAGCCGCTGCCGCAGGACGCGCTCGCCGCGGGCGCCGATCTGGTGATGTTCTCCGGCGACAAGCTGCTCGGCGGGCCGCAGGCCGGCATCATCACCGGCCGCGCCGATCTGGTCGCCAGGATCAAGCGCGATCCGCTGAAGCGCGCGCTGCGCGTGTCGAAGCTGACGCTCGCCGCGCTCGAAGCCACGCTGCGCATCTACGCGTCCGCGCACCGGCTGCCCGAACGCCTGCCGACGCTCGCGCTGCTTACGCGGTCGCGCGACGACATCCGCGCCACGTGCGCGCGGTTGCAGCCGGCGCTGGCCCAATTCGCCGGCGACGCGTTCGATGTGCGCGTCGCCGATTGTGCGAGCCAGATCGGCAGCGGCGCGCAGCCGATCGAGCGGCTGCCGTCGGCCGCGCTCGCGATCGCGCCGAAGGGCCGGTCGCGCGGCCGCGTGCTCGAAGCGCTCGAAGCGCGGCTGCGCGCGCTGCCCGTGCCGGTGGTCGGCCGCACCAGCGACGGCGCGCTGTGGCTCGACTGCCGCTGCCTGCTGCCGGGTGATGAGGCGGCGTTCCGCGGAAACCTTGCATGCTGATCGGCACCGCCGGCCACATCGACCACGGCAAGACATCGCTGATCCGGCGGCTGACCGGACGCAACACCGACCGCCTGCCGGAGGAGATAAGGCGCGGCATCTCGATCGAGCTCGGCTATGCGTACGTACCGGTCGGCGACGACGTGCTCGGCTTCGTCGACGTGCCGGGCCACGAGAAATTCGTGCACACGATGGTCGCCGGCGCGACCGGCATCGACTTCGCGCTGCTGGTCGTCGCGGCCGACGACGGCGCGATGCCGCAGACCGAAGAACACCTTGACATCCTGCGCCTGCTCGGCATCGGCGACGGCGCGATCGCGCTGACCAAGATTGACGCGGTCGATGCCGCGCGCGTCGGCGAAGTGCAGGCGCAACTGGCGCGCTGGCTGGCCGGCAGCGCGCAGTCCGCGTGGCCCGTCTTTCCGCTGTCGTCGCTGTCCGGTGACGGCGTCGCCGCGCTCGATGCGTACCTGCGCGCGCGCGCCACACGGCAGCGCGCGCGCGCCGCTGAGGGGCACTTTCGCCTCGCAATCGACCGCGTGTTCACGCTCGCCGGCATCGGCACCATCGTCACCGGCTGCGCGCACGCGGGGCAGATCCGCGTCGGCGACGAAGTGCGGCTGCAGCCCGGCGGCCGCACCGCGCGCGTGCGCTCGATCCATGCGCAGGACCGCGCGTCCGCGATTGGCCGCGCGGGCCAGCGTTGCGCGCTGAATCTGGCCGGCATCGGCAAGGACGAGGTCGCGCGCGGCGAATGGGTGCAGGCCGCATCGCTCGCCAACGCGACAGCGCGCTTCGACGCGACGCTGCGGCTGTCGTCGCGCGAAGCCAGGGTGCTGCCCGCGTGGGCGCCCGTGCACTTGCATCACGGCACGCGCGACGTGCTGGCGCGCGTCGCGGTGCTTGATGCCGAGCGCATCGAACCCGGCGCCGAGCGTCTGGTGTCGATCGCGCCGCAGGCGCCGCTCGCGGCGTGCCGCGGCGACCGCTTCGTCCTGCGCGATGCCAGTGCGCGCCGCACGCTCGGCGGCGGGGTCGTGCTCGACATCGCGCCGCCGGCGCGCGGCAAGCGCCGGCTGGAGCGGCTGGCGCTGCTGGGCGCGCTGCGCGACACAGCACCGCGCGATGCGCTCGCCGCCTGGCTCGCCGCCGAGCCGGTGCCGCTGGCGCGGCTGGCCGGCGGGTGGAACCTGCGCGAACCCGACCTCGAAGCGATGCTGCGTGACGTCGATGCGCGGGTCGCTGCCGGCACTGCGTTTGCACGCACGCGCTGGAACGCGCTGCGATCGGCCGCGCTCGCCGCGGTCGAGGCGACCCATCAGCGCGAGCCCGAAATGCCTGGCCTGGAGCAGAACCGCCTGCGGCGCATGGTCGCACCGGCGCTCGCCGCCGATGCGTTCGCCGAACTGGTCGACGAACTGCTGTGCGAAGGCAGGCTGGTCCGCCGCGGCGCGTTCGTCGCGCTGCCGGCGCACAAGGCCGAGCTCGGCAAGGAGGAGCGTGTGCGCTGGGAGCGCATCAAGCCGCTGCTGATGAACGAGCGCTTCAATCCGCCGCGCGTGCGCGACCTCGCGCGCGCCACCGCGATCGCGGAGATCGAAGCGCGCGGCCTGCTGCGGCGGGTAGCGCGCATCGGCGAGGTCACTTTGGTCGCGCCCGATCACTTCTTCCTGACCGACGCGGTACGCGAGATGGCCGACGTCGCCGGCGAGCTGATGGCGAGCCACGGCGCGGCGCGCGCGGCCGAGTTCCGCGACCGCATCGGCACCGGCCGCAAGGTGGCGATCCAGATCCTCGAATTTTTCGACCGCGTCGGCTACACGCGCCGCGTGCGCGACGATCACGTGCCGCGCCGGGATAATCCGTGGCGCGCGCAGCAGACTGAAGGAAGAGTCCCGTGACCCGGTGGTCCGGCCAGACTTCAAATCTGGTAGGGGTTGCCAGCAATCCCTGGTGGGTTCGACTCCCATACTCTTCCGCCACGGGCTTCGCTCGCGGCGCAGCCGCACGGTGAAGCACGAGGGGACTCGACCGTCCGCCGTCGGACCACCATTGCGCGCCTGAAGTGCGGGCGCGCGGCTTTCAGATGGCCGACAGCGTCGCGGTCAGCACCGGCATCCTCACCGCACCGAGCACGCCGTCGATCGACAGCTCCGACACCGACGCCGACACCTGCAGCCCGAAGCGGCGCAGCGAATCGAGGACCCGCATCAGCTCGCCGTGCGCGGCGGTCGACTCATCGGGCTCCTCCGCGTCGAGCGCCTGGCCGAGCGCGCGCTCCAGATCGTCGGCCAGCGCCAGCCGGGAATCCGTTCCGTCCTCGAAGGCAAGGTGGATCAGCCGCGCTTCCTGCGCCATTTGCGCCAGCACTTCGGCCTGCTGGCAGGTCGCGAGCACGCCCAGCGAGCGCGGTTCGAGTTCGCTCAGTTCGGCGGCGAGATCGGTGCATTGCATGGCGTTCCGGCGGCGGGTTCGGCTGGCATCGAACCCTAGAGGATCGCGCGCCCGCGGGCCACGACTATTCGAGCAAAGTTTGACCGCCAGGAAAAAAGCTTGATCGAGCGCAAACCGGCCTCCCTCACTTGCGCAGGAACCAGATCGCGATCGACAGCACGATCGAGACGATCAGCCCGGTCGTCAGCGGGAAATAGAAGCTGAAGTTGTCCCGCTGCACGAAGATGTCGCCCGGCAGCCGTCCCCACGGAATGCGGCCGAGCCAAGGCCACGCCAGCCCGATTGCGAGCAGCGCCAGCCCGAGCACGATCAGCAGCCGGTTCATGCGTCACCGTCACCGCCAACTACGCTGCCTTGACCGGCATCGGGATCACCTGTGCGCGGCCCTGGCCGCGGAACTGCGCCAGCAGTCCTGCCCATTTGGCACGCGCGGCCTTGAGACTCGCGTCCTTCACGTGCCCGAAGCCGCGGATTTCCTCCGGCACGCCGGCCAGTTGGATCGCTACCGCATGGTTGTCGGCGGCGAGTTTGCCGAGCAGCTCGTCGATCAACTGCTCGTACTCGCCGATCAGCGCGCGCTCGGCGCGGCGTTCGGCCGTTCGGCCGAAGAAGTCGAACGCGGTGCCGCGCAGAAACTTCAGTCGCGCCAGCAGCGTGAACGCGGTCATCATCCACGGCCCGAACCGCGTCTTGCGGACCTGGCCGGTCGCCGGATCGGGCTTTGCCAGCAGCGGCGGCGCGAGGTGGAAGTTCAGCTTGTAGTCGCCGTCGAACTGCGCTGCGATCTTCGCGCGGAACGCCGGGTTGGCGTGCAAGCGCGCGACCTCGTATTCGTCCTTGTACGCGAGCAGCTTGAAGTAGTTGCGCGCGACCGCTTCGGCCAGCTTCGTCGCGCCGTTGAGGCGGTCCGACTCCACCTTGCGCACGCGCTCGACCAGGTCCGCGTAGCGGTGCGCATAGGCGGCGTTCTGGTAGCCGGTCAGGAACTCGGCGCGCCTGGCGACGATCTCCGCCAGCGTCGAGGCGGGGCGCTTCAGCTCGATCACCTGCGCAGGGAAAGCCGCCTTTTTCACCGCGTCAAGGTCGTGCGCGGCCGCGCGGCCCCATTCGAACGCGCGCTTGTTGGCGTCGATCGCCACGCCGTTCAGTTCGATCGCGCGCAGCAGCGTTTCATATCGCAGCGGCACCCAGCCCTTCTGCCACGCGCAGCCGAGCACGAACGGGTTGGTGTAGATCGCGTCGCCCATCAGCGCGGTGGTGAGCGCGTTGGCGTCGACGAACGCGCAGTTGGCGTCGTTGCCCACCGCGTCGCGCAGTTGCTGCGTCATCGTGCCGCCGGCAAACTGCCAGTCCGGGTTACGGACGAAATCCGCCGTCGGCGACTCGGAGGAGTTCACCACCGCGCGCGTGCGCCCGGCGTGGATCTTCGCCAGGGCCTCGTTGCTGGTCGACACGATCAGGTCGCAACCGAGCAGCAGATCCGCCTCGCCCATCGCGATGCGCGTGGCGTACAGATCCTCCGGCTTCGGCGCGATCTGCACGTGCGAGAACACCGCGCCGCCCTTCTGCGCCAGCCCTGCCATATCGAGGACCGACAGGCCCTTGCCTTCGAGGTGCGCGGCCATCCCAAGCAACTGGCCGATCGTGACCACGCCGGTGCCGCCCACGCCGGTGATCACCACGCCGTAGTTGCGCCCGTGCGGCAGTTCGGGCACGGTTGGCGCCGGCAGTGAAGGCAGCGGCGCGCCCGACGCGGCCTTGCCCTTGCGCAACTGGCCGCCTTCGACGGTGACGAAGCTCGGGCAGAAGCCCTTCAGGCACGAAAAATCCTTGTTGCAGCTAGACTGGTTGATCGTGCGCTTGCGGCCGAACTCGGTCTCCAGCGGCTCGACGCTCAGGCAGTTGGACTGCACGCTGCAGTCGCCGCAGCCTTCGCAGACAAGTTCATTGATTACCACGCGCCGCGGCGGATCGGGAAACTCGTTGCGTTTGCGGCGCCGGCGCTTCTCCGACGCGCAGGTCTGGTCGTACACCAGCACCGACACGCCGCGATACTCGCGCAGCTCGCGCTGCACGCGGTCCAGTTCGTCGCGATGGTGCACCGTGACGCCGGGCGCGAGCCGCCATGCATCCTCGCTCGCGCCGCGCGCGTTCATCGCGCTGTGGTCGAGTTCGCGCTGCGCGTCGTACTTCTGCGGCTCGTCGGTGACGATCACGATCCTGCGCACGCCCTCGGCGTACATCTGCTGCGTGATCTGCGGCACCGTCAGCGAACCGTCGGTCGGCTGCCCGCCCGTCATCGCCACCGCATCGTTGAAGAGGATCTTGTAGGTGATCGGCACGTTGGCCGCGACCGCCGCGCGGATCGCGAGCGAGCCGGAGTGGAAGTACGTGCCGTCGCCGAGGTTGGCGAAGAGGTGCTTCTCGTTCGTGAACGGCGCCTGGCCGATCCACGGCGTGCCTTCGCCACCCATCTGGGTGAAGGTGGCCGTGTTGCGGTTCATCCACAGCGCCATGTAGTGGCAGCCGATGCCCGCCGCGGCGCGCGAGCCCTCGGGCACGCGCGTGGACGTGTTGTGCGGGCAGCCCGAGCAGAAGTACGGCGTGCGTTCCGTGACCACGCGCGGCTTGGCGAGCGCGCGTTCCTTGGCTTCGATGATCGCCAGACGCGCCTGCATGCGCGCGCGCACGTCGCGCGGAAGTTCCAGTTTCCCGATTCGGATCGCGATCGCCTTGGCGATGATCGCCGGCGAGAACTCGTAGTGCGCGGGCAGGATCCAGTCGCCGCGCGGCACCGACCACTCGCCGCCGTCGTGCTCGTCGAACTTGCCGATCACGCGCGGGATGCGCTTGCCCTTGCCGATCCAGTTGAAGAGTTCTTCCTTCACCTGGTACTCGATCATCTGGCGCTTTTCCTCGACGACCAGGATTTCCTCCAGCCCCTCGGCGAAAGCGCCGAGCGTCTGCGCCTCCAGCGGCCACACCATGCCGCACTTGAACAGCCGGATGCCGATGTCGCGGCAGGTCGCTTCGTCG
Organism: Pseudomonadota bacterium; assembly: GCA_029778535.1. GTDB lineage: Bacteria > Pseudomonadota > Gammaproteobacteria > Burkholderiales > Burkholderiaceae_F > JAKOQB01. The sequence continues at coordinate 213,070 of JAKOQB010000187.1, forward strand.
AGCCCGAGGTCGAGCAGCGCCTGCCGTGTGTCGAGATACGCCTTGCCGCTGGCGACGATGCCGAAGCGCGCGCGCGGCGAATCGATCGCGGTGTAGTTCAGCTTGTTCGCGCGGCAGTACGCGAGCGCCGCGTACAGCTTGTAGTCGAGCAGCCGCGCCTCCATCGCGAGCGGCGTGTCGGGCCAGCGGATGTTGAGCCCCTCCGCCGGCATCGCGAAGTCGGTCGGCATCACGATGTTCACCCGCTCGGGGTCGACCGTCACCGACGCGGAGGCTTCGACCACCTCGGTCACGCACTTCATCGCCACCCACACGCCGGCGTAGCGGCTCATCGCGTACGCGTGCAGCCCGAGGTCGAGGTACTCCTGCACGGAGGCCGGGAACAGCACCGGGATCATGCAGGCCTTGAAGATGTGGTCCGACTGGTGCGGCAGCGTCGAACTCTTGGCGCCGTGATCGTCGCCCGCGAGCGCGACCACGCCGCCGTGCGGGCTCGTGCCGGCCGCGTTCGCATGCTTGAACACGTCGCCGCAGCGGTCGACCCCCGGTCCCTTGCCGTACCACATGCCGAACACGCCGTCGTACTTCGCGCCGGGGAAGAGATTTACCTGCTGCGTGCCCCACACGCTGGTGGCGGCGAGGTCCTCGTTGACCCCGGGCTGGAACTTGATGTGGTGCGTTTCGAGATGCTTCTTCGCACGCCACGCGGTCTGATCGACGCCGCCGAGCGGCGAGCCGCGATAGCCGGTGAGGAAGCCCGCAGTGTTCAGCCCGGCGCGCTGATCGCGTTGCCGTTGCAGCATCAGCAGCCGCAGCAGCGCCTGCGTGCCGCTCATGTACGCGCGGCCGCGTTCGAGGGTCCACTTGTCGTCGAGGGAGATCTGCGCCAGTGCGCGGCGGACGGCTTCGGGAAGCGGTGCGTTCATGCGATGACCTTTGCCAAAAATCGTGTTTCTGGGGTCGCGGTGCGGGCGCGTGATCACGCGCCGGCCGGGCCGGAGCACGCGCGCCTTGTGGGCGCGGAACTCCTGTCGGAAATTCGAGGGGCGAAGCTTAATCGTTACGTGCGCGTCGGCCAACGTCGCCCCGGCGCAGGCCGGGGCCCAATTTCAGGCGCGCAACTTGGGCCCCGGCCTACGCCGGGGCGACGGAGCACTCCGCCCGCTACGGCAGCGGCAGCGCGCGCCGATCCTTCAGCGCCAGCCAGCCGCGCGCAATGCGGTAGATCGCCCAGATGCCGAGAAGGAAGATCATCACCCACGCCACCGGGATGCCGATCACCGTTATGAACAGCACGCCGGCGACGATCACCCACAGCAGAGCGAACCAGAATGTGCGGATCTGCCAGCGGAAGTGCGATTCGAGCCAGGTGCCGCGCGCCTCGCCTCGCTTCACGTAGTTGATGATCACCGCGATGATCGACGGCCAGCCGAACACGAACGCGCCGATCACGCTCGCGGCGCCGAACGCGCCGATCGCCAGCCCGAGCGTGTGCAGCGCGTAGACGATGTGCGCGACGCGCACGAGACCGGGTTCGGGGGCGACGGTGGCGGGAGTGGCGTTCACGTTCGGCTCCTGCGGCGGGTGGACGGTGCCGCGTCGCGCTCAAGGTGAGGCGGTGCGGACGGAATTCAAGCGGCGCATCCGCGTCATGCCGCCCGGCGCCGGCTTGGCGCTACCGCTGCAGATGCCGCGCCAGCCGCCGCACGCCCTGCTCGATCAGTCCCTCGGTGGCGGCGAAGCACCAGCGCACGTAGCCTTCGCCCTCGGGCCCGAACGCGATTCCGGGCGCAAGCCCCAGGCCGACCTCGGTCACCAGCGACTTGCAGAACGAGAGCGAATCATCGCTGCGCCCGGGCACGCGGAAGAAGAGATACATCGCTCCCGGCGGTGACGCGACTTCAACACCCTTGAGTGCGCGCAGCCGGCCCACCAGCAGGTCGCGTACGCTTTTGAGACGCGCCACCGTCTGCGCGATCAGTTCGTCGCCGTCGCGGATCGCGACGATCCCCGCGCGCTGCACGAAGGTCGGCGCGCACGAGGTGTTGAACTCGACCATCTTGGAAAAGTTGGCGATGAACGAGCGCGGCGCCACCAGCCAGCCGAGCCGCCAGCCGGTCATCGTCCAGGTCTTCGAAAACGTGTTCGCGCTGATGAAGCGCTCGTCGGGATCGACTTCACCCAGCACGCCGGGCGCATGCGCGGAACCATCGAAGATAATGCGCTCGTACGCATCGTCGGCCACCAGCCAGATGCCGTGCTTGCGGCAATGCGCGAGCAGCGCGTTCCATTGCTCCTGCGGCATCACCCAGCCGGTCGGATTGCCCGGCGAGTTCACCACCACCATCTTCGTGCCCGGCGCCGCCGCGTCGACGAGCCGCGCGAGGTCGAGCGACCACGCGCCGTCGCGGCATGCGAGCGGCACTCGCGTCACCTTGCCGCCGACGATCTGCGGCTGCGCGGTCACGTTGGGCCACACGGGCGTGACGATCGCGACGCGATCGCCCGGCTCGATCAGCGCCTGCGACACCAGCGACAGCGCGTTGACGCCCGCGCTGGTGATCGCGATACGATCGACGCCGATTCGCTCGCGCGGCCGATGCAGCCGGTCGACGTAGCCGGCCACCGACTCGCGCAGCTCATTGATGCCGAGGTTGTGGTTGTAGAACGTTTCGCCGGCGTCGATAGACGCCTTGGCGGCATTGCGGATGAACTCGGGCGTCGGCAGATCGCCTTCGCCGAACCAGAACTTGACCAGGTCGGCGCGGCCGATCGCGGAGTTGGCGACCTCGCGGATGCGCGAGGCGGGCAGAACATCGAGTGAGGGGCGCAGCATGGGCGACATTATCGCCGCTCGGCGCCGCGCTCGAATCCGCTCCGCCCGCGTCACGTACATTGGCATCATCCGCGGCTTCGTGCCTTCGATCGCGCGTGCGGCCATGTACCCTTGCGCCTTGAATCGGGGAGTCGATAGAGCACATGGCAGGGCAATTCAAACCGGTCGCCTTCGAACCATACGGAAGCCGGCGCACGCGCTTTCGCCCGCCGCGCTGGCTCGTGCTGCTCGCGAGCGGCATCGCGCTCGGCGCAGGCGGCGTGATCGTGGTGCAGGAGCGCTGGCTGCCGCCGCGTCTGTCGGCGGAGGAGTCGTCGCAGTTGCGCACCGCGTTCGACCAGGCCAACGCCGAGCGCCAGCGGCTGAAGGCCGAACTCGACCAGACCGCGCAGCGGCTCGACAAGGCGCTGGCCGATCACAAGGGCCTGAGCGATCAGCTCGCCGCCAGCCGCGCGATGGCCGACCGCCTGCGCGATGACCTCGCCGCCGTGGTGGCGTCGCTGCCGCCCGATCCGCGCGGCGGCATGGTCGAGGTGCGTGCGGGACGATTCACCGCCGATCGCGGCATGCTCGCCTACGACGTGGTGCTGACGCGCGAGCGCACGGCGAGCAAGCCGATGGCCGGCGTGCTGCAGTTCACCGTCGCGGGCGCATCCGACCGCGGCGCGGAGACCACGGTGGCGCTCAAGCCGATCGACGTGTCGATCGGCAGCCACGAGATCGTGCGCGGTAGCGTCCCGCTGCCCGACGGCTTCAAGCCGCGCCAGACCACGATCCAGGTGCTCGATCGCGCCGCCGGCCGGCCGCTCGGCATGCGCGTGATACTGGTGAAGTAGTCCCAGCGCCGCGCTGCGTGGCCGCGTCCTCCTCATCGACCGACACGCGCACGGCAATGCTGGCGGGCGCGACCGGCCTCGTCGGTCGCGCGCTGCTGGCACGGCTGCTCGAATCGACGCGCTACGCCCGCGTGCACGCGCTGCTGCGCCGCGTGGCGCCCGAGCTGCCGAAACACGCGAAGCTGCACGCGCAGGTAGTCGACTTCGCGCGCCTGCCGAGGTTTCCGCGCGTCGATGACGTCTTCATCGCGCTCGGTACCACGATCAAGGTGGCAGGATCGGAAGCCGCGTTCCGGAGCGTCGATTTCGATGCGGTGCTGGCGGTGGCCCGCGCCGGCCGCGCGGCGGGCGCGCGGCGCCTGCTGGTCGTGTCCGCGCTGGGCGCCGACCCGGCCTCGCGCGTGTTCTACAACCGCGTCAAGGGCGAGATGGAGCAGGCGGTGATCCGACTCGGCTACGAGTGCGTGGTGATCGCGCGGCCGTCGCTGCTGCTCGGCGATCGCGCCGCGCTCGGTCAGTCCGCGCGCGATGCGGAGGAATGGGCGACGCGGCTGCTGCGCCCGATCCGCGGCTGGCTGCCGCGTCGCGTGCGGCCGATCGACGCGGACATGGTCGCGCGTTCGATTTTGTCGGCTGCGCTGGATGCAAGGCCGGGCGTCACGGTCCTTGCTTCGGGTGACATGCAGTCGATGCGCGCCGCGGCTTGAGTTCGGCAGCCTCGCAAGGTCGAGCTGCCGTCACTCCGCGCCGATCGCGACAAAGGCCTGCTTCGCCTGCATTGCATCCGGGTAGCGTTCCGAAGGCTGCTTGGCCAGCATGCGCGTAAAGAAGGCGTCGGCTGCGGCCGGAAGTTCCGGCTCAAGCGCGACCGCGCTGGGCACCGGGGCAGTCAGGATGTCATGCAGCAATGCGGGAATCGTGCCGCCTTGAAACGGCCTGGTGCCGGTCAAACATTGGAAAATGATCACGCCGAGGCTGTAGAGGTCCGAACGCGGGTCCGTCGCCGCGCCCTGGATCTGTTCCGGGCTCATGTAGGTCGGCGTACCGAGCACAGTGCCCGTGCGCGTCAATTGATCGGTTTCGGCGCCTTGCTCGAGCGCGAGGCCGAAGTCGAGCAGCTTGGGCACGCCGTCGGGCCCGATTCCGATCGACGAAGGCTTCAGGTCGCGATGCACGAGTCCCGCTGCGTGAATATGCGCGAGCGCGTCGAACACCGGGCCGAGCAGTTGCTGCGCGTCGTGCAGCGAGAGCCGGCCCGTGCGCGCGAGCCGTTGCTGCAGCGTGTCTCCGCCGACCCAGTCCATCACGTAGTACGGCACCCGTCGTCCGCCGCGCTCGCCGGTCATTCCATTGGCAACGACGCTGACGACATTCGGGTGCGGCGGAATGCGCGCCAACGTGGCGGCCTCGCGGTCGTAACGCGCGGTCCACGTCGGGTCGTCGGCCAGCGTGGACAGCAGTGCCTTGATCGCCACGCTGCGGTTGGTGACCGTATCGGTGGCGAGGAACACTTCGCTCGTTCCGCCGCGGCCGATGCGCTCGATGACGCGGTAGCGGACGCCGAAGTCGTGCTCGGGTAACTTGACCTCGATCGTCGGCTCGCCGGCGGCGGCGCGCTCCGCATCGATCACCGGCGCGCGCGCAGAGACGCGCCCGGTCAGCGAGAAGTACACCGCGATCTCGGCCGCCGACAGACCGGCAAAGCCGATCTCGTTGCCCGCGGTCGGACCGCCCGCGAAGGCGCCGAGCAAGCGCACGAGGCGCGGCTCGTTGAGGAAACGTCCCAGCGCGGGCGGCACCGCGACGCCGCCGGGGCCGAGCTACACCGTCGTCTCGGTCGCGGCCGCCGCGACATCCTTCGCCGCCGCAGTAGGCGGGCTCGATTCATGATCGAGCACCAGCCGCTCCAGCAGCGCCAGCCATTCCGGCCGGTCGACCAGCAGGGCGAACAGATCGCCATGCGACTGCTGGATCACGACGACCTTCGCTAGGCGGACGGGCTCGACGTCCACGCCCGCCATGCGCGCGCGCGCGCCAGCGCCCAGTGCAGCGAGAACGTGTTGACGACGCGCTTGATCTCGCGCGGATTCGGCGCCAGCGCGGCAAGAAAGACCTCGCGGCAGCGCTCGTCGGGCAACTGCACATCGAGTCCGCGCATGTATCCGGCCAGGTCATCCGCGGTCAGCGGCGGCAACTGGAACGGAAGCTGCACGATCTTCGACAGGTACTCGCGCTGCGCGACGCGATCGTCCGGATAGCGCTTCGCCAATGCCTGCTGCACGATCGCCAGATCGATGCCGAGCACGAACACGCAGCCGGGCACGTCGAGAAAGATCTTGATCGCGTCCAGCAGCTCCAACGCCTTGTCGGGCCCGCAGCGGTCGAGGTCGTCGACGAAGATCACCACGCGCCGGTTGCCCTCGGGCAGCGAGGCGACGATGCGCGCGAACTGCTCGCGAAAGCGCTCGAGAAAGCCGACGTGCTTGTCGAAGTCGATCGACCGATAGACGTTGAAGTCGGGCCGCACCTCGCGCTGGATGGCGGCCACCGCGGGCTTCAGCAGCACCCAGCCCGCGAGCACCGCCGACGCCACGACGCCGCCCGACTGCAATGCGGCGGCCGCTTCTGTTGCCATCGTGCGCGACAGCGCGGCCGCCGCAATCAACGGCGCCGCGACCAGCGCGGCGCGCCACAGGTATTCGGGAAGCTGGTACAGCAGCATCTCGCCCGACAGCCCGCGCCGGAACACGGCCGCAGAAAAGCGCAGCTTGTCGGTCCACCGCAGTCGGGCCGCGAGCCGCGTCGTCAGCGATTGCAGAAAGGCCGCCCAGATCTCCTTCTCCTGGCCATACAGCCAGGCGCTGAACCACACGGTCGTCGCGCCCGCCGAGGCGAGATCGCGCTCGATCATGCGCATCAGCGTGGTCTTGCCCGTGCCCCAGCGGCCGAAGATGCCGACGATGAACGGCGTGCGCGTGCCCGGATTGACGATCACGTCGCGCAGCGCCGCCGAAAACTCGCCGAAGTTCAGCAGGTCCCGGCTCGCGGGCTGATCGTCGAGCAGCGGCGCGCCGGGCGCGCGGAGTGGTTCCGTCATCGCTGGGATCCGCGCCGGTCGTCGCGCAGGATTCGGAGGTCGCGGGGATTATGCGCGTGGGTGCGGGTTTGGCTGCGCGCCCTTCAACCGCTTCAGAAGCGGGATCCGCGGGTGCCGGTTAGAGGTCGAGTTGTGAAGCGCGGCAGGTGAGGCCGTGGAAGGTGGGATGCGGGGCTCCAGCTTGACCGAGGTCGGCGGAGTCCAGTCATTGGAATTCACATTCTGAATTTCTTCCTGGCGGTCATTCGCGGCTACCGAGCGTCGGTTTTTGGGCTCGCCTGTATCTCTCCTCAGGGTACATCGCGAGCATTCGCCATCAGCACAGAACCGCAAGCCGAACCTATCGCGCCTGTATCGATTCGATGTGCTTCGCCGTGTCCAGGTAGTGGCGAAACCGCGTCACCGTGCCGTCGGCGCCGAAGGTCCAAAGGTGCATCTCTTCGTCGCGATAGCGCACCCCGTTGGGATGCGTGGCGTCGATCACGCATTCCGACGCGACCTGGTTGCCGCCGCCCATCGTCGACAGCACCTTGAACTCTTGGATGTCGAAGCGCGCGATCTGCTCGAAGAATGCCGCGGCGCCGGCGCGGCCGCACTGCGCGCAGTTGTCGGCCCAGGCTTCACACGCCACGTCGGGCGCCAGGCGGTCGAGGATTGCCGTGACGTCGCCGCGCCCGAACGCGGCGTAGATGTCGTTGACGGTGGCGATGGGGTCCTGCATGCGCGCCTCTACAGACTGAACAGCGAAATGTCGAACACGCGCTCGACGATCCACGCGCTCGCGGTGAGCGCCAGCGCCGCCGAGCCGCCGCCGAGGATCCAACGCGGATAGCCGTGCCAGCGGCGCAGGGCGGCGAGCAGCGCGATGCTGGTGCCGATCACGATCAACTGGCCGCCCTCGACGCCGAGGTTGAACGCCAGCAGCGCGCGCGCCAGTTCCAGCGGCGGCAGAGCGAGCGGCGCCAGCACCTCGGCGAAGCCGAAGCCGTGGATCAGCCCAAAGCAGAACGACGCGACCGCGAGACGCGTAGTGACGATCGGCCGCAGGTTGTTCAGCGCGGTGGCGAGCACGGTGGCCGCGATCAACGGCTCGATCACGCGCGCCGGCACGCGCACGAGGCCGAAGCTCGCCAGGGCCAGCGTGATCGAATGCGCGATCGTGAACGCGGTCGCGATCCACGCCACCTGCACCAGCGCGCCGCGAAGGTCGGCGCGCGCGACCCAGCGCCCGTCCCTGCGCTCGACCACCGCGGGCAGCATCAGCGCGACGAGGAACAGCATGTGGTCGAAGCCGCTCAGGATGTGCAGCACGCCGTCGGCGAGCATCGTCGTGAAGCCGTGCGCGGCGGGCGCGGCGTCCGGCGCGGCGAACGCGATCGTCAGGCTGCCGTTCGGCGCGAGCAGCGCCGGCCGCACGGTGCCGGGCGTGGTCACCAGCGCGCGATGCGACGGGTCGATGCCGGCGAAGAGCGCGTAATGCACGTCGATGCGCGCGGGCGCGCCGGCGCAGCGCGCGCCGGCGGCGAGGCGCAGGAAGACCGCGCCGTCGATCGACTCGAAGCGCGGCGGCTGCCAGGCGATGGGACACGCGCGGTCGTCGCTGTGCAGTTCGAGCGAGCGCGCCGCCAGATGCACGATGTCGCTCGCACGATCCTCGACTTCGCCCCAGGTCAGGCGCCCGTCGCGATCGGCGTCGAGGTCGAGCAGCGCGTCGACGTCGCGCAGCGCGATGCGCCACGCGAGCGAAACCTCGCCGCCGTTGACCGCGCCGATCTGCAGGTAACTGGTGCTGGCCGAGTGCGCGTGCGACGCGTCGGCGGCGACCAGCGCGAACAGCAGCAGGAGGATCCGCAGCATCGTCAGGCTCCTTGCAGGTCGGCGCGCAGGCGCGTGTCGTCGAGTCCGGTGCGCTTCACCCACGCCCGCACTTCGTCGAGCGCGGCGCGGTCGTTCGCCGCGCGCGCGGCGCGCGCCAGCACGCGCAGATCGGCGGGCTCGCGCTGCGCGGCCCAGTTCTCGCGCGCCAGCCGCAGCGCGGTCGTGGCGTCGCCCTGTTCGAGCGCGAACAGCGCCGCCTCGCGCGCGTGCAGCAGCTCGCCGCGCGCGACCGCTTCGTCGATGCGCGCCTTGAGCTGCGTGGCGAGCGGCGGCGCAGCGCCGCCCAGCGCGCGTTCGACGAGCCAGCGGCGCAGCAGCACGCCGTCGGCTGGCGGCGCATCGGCGAGCAGCGCCTGCGCGTCGCGCCACGCGCGTTGCTCGATCAGAAGGTCGGCATAGGCGAGCCGTGTGGTGAGATCGTCGTCGGCGGCGAGCGACGCGCGATAGGCCGCGGCGGCTGCGTCGCGTTCACCGCGCTGCTCGTGCACCTGCGCGAGCGCGGCGAGCGCCCAGGCGCGCACCGCGCCCGCCGTGCGCTCGGCGGCGGCGCGCAGCGTCGTGGCCGCCGATTCGTTGTGGCCGGTGAGCGCGTCGGTGAGCGCGCCGCAGATCGCGGCGACCGCGGCGTTCAGCGGGCGCAGCCGCACGCAGTCGGCGTTGGCGGCGGCGTAGTCGCCGCGCACCTGCGCGATCGCCGCGCGCGTGAGCAGCGCCTGGCTGTGTTCCGGTGCGCGGGCGAGCACGCGGTCGAGCAGGGCGCGCGCGGCGTCGAAGCGGTGCCGGCTCTGCTCGATCGTCGCGCGCAGCACCAGTGCGTCGAGCGGCGCGCGGGCATCGTCGGCGGGCCACGGCGCGAGCAGCGATTCGGCGTAGCCGAGCGTGCGCGGATCGCCGCTGGCGCGGCCGGCTTCGATCAGCCGCCGCGCCGACGCGAGTCGCTCCGGCGCGGAGATCGAAGCCGCGTTCGCCAGCGCGAGCCGCTGCACCGACGCCTTGACGGCGCGCGGCAGAAGCTGCGCCTCGACGATCGTGCCGCGCGATGGGGTCTCCTGCGCGACGGCGCCGGCGAAAGCGCAGGCCAGCGCCGTCGTCACGATGATGCGGTGGGGTCGCATCGTCGCGCCTACAGCGGTATCGGCTCGGCCGTGTCCGACGCCGGCGGCGTGATCCCGTTGACCTCGCGCGGCTCGGCGGCATCGGAGGTCAAGGCCGCGATCTGCGCTTTGGCGAAGGCGATCAATCCGTCGATCGACATCGACGCGGCACGGTCTTCCGACTGCTGCGGGTTCTCGACCGACGAGGTGTTGCTCGATCCGCCACCGCACGCCGTGAGGATCAGCGCGGCGGCTGCCGCGCTGATCGCGAGTTTCGCTTCTCTCATGGCAGCCTCCCGTCAGTCCGCTTTATCGCCGGGCAGCGGCGTCAGCAGGTAAGGGAATGCGTTGGTGAAGAACGAATCGTCGATCGGCGTGCCGTCGTCGGTGTAGCCGAGGCCGCCGGACGGAGCATCGGCGGCCACGCAGCCGAAGGCGCTCGGCGCATTCAGCGTGCACAGCACACCCATGGCAACGCGCAAGGTGGCGTCGACGATGTCGTCGCCCGGACGGCGACCGTTCGGGAAACCGGCGTTGTCCCCGGAAAGCACGCCCAGTGTCTTTTGTGAGCCCTTGGGCGTCGGCGCGATCGACGTATTCAGACGCAGCATCTCGCTGGGCTTGATGTTCTTCGGCTGGTTCAGTCCCGGTACTCCCGTCAGGAACGCGGTGATGAGGTCCTTGCGCGGAAAGTTGGTCGGCGCCTTGACGCCGGCGGAGCCGAACAGCGATTCAACAATGGCCGGAAAGGTCGGATTGGTCACATAGTCGGCGAACTGGCCGTCGTTCCGGGGCTTGGAGGCGTTGAACCTGTCCTTGTCCTTCAGGCCGATCACGACTTCGTTGACCAGAGGCATGCCTAGGCGCGAGACCTGCACCCAGGGACCGCCGACCTTGTCAGTCGTACGCAGACCAGACGACGGAGTGCCATCGAGCAGACGCACCTGGCGCATGCTGGCCGTGGTCCAGGCGCCAATCACCGGCTCTCCCGGTGAAGTCACGCACGCGATCGGCACTTCCAGCACGAACGACGTGACGTTCTTGTCGGCGAGGCTGTCCTTGCCGCCGCTTGTGGCGAGCGGGTTCAGGTTCAGCAGGTCGAAGGTCTTGCCGAGGCTGACCACGAACGGGTCCTTGCGCTGGCCGACGAAGACCTTGCCCGGCGCGCTGCAGCCGGGAATGTTGACGTTGTAGATGTATTGCGCGGCATACGCCTCGTACCCGGTGACCGAACCGAAGGTCTTGGTGCCGATGAAGTCCATCGGTTTGGTGAAGGTCGCGGCGCCGGTGGCGGCATTCGTCACGGCAGCGTGCTGGCCGCCACGCCGATCGCCGCGGACGACGTCGACGGTGTAGGTCTGGGTGACGTTCAGCGCCGCGGTGTTTCCCGCTCCGATGGGTGCCGCCTGGACCAGAGGGATCGACACCTGCTTGCCGCCGATCGGCAGTTGAATGTCCGCCAGGCTGTTCTTGAACCGGAACTGAAACGTGATCTTCTCCGTACCGTCGCCGGTGTTGTCGATGTGAATTTCATATAGGGCGTTCGGATCGAGCGAGAAAAAGTTCGGGCCGCCGTACGCATCCTGCAGCGGCACATAGTTTGCGACCAGCGTCACGTAATCGCTGCGGCCCGGTTCGTAGGACCGGAACATGTAGAAGTCGGTGCCGTCGACCTGCGGCTGCGTGCTGATGAACGGCGCTTCGCGATGACTGGACGCGTGCGCGATATGCGCGGCCGCCATGAAGGCCGCCGCACAGGCGAGTGCGATCGGTGCGAGGCGCAATGATCTCGGTTGCATGTGAACCCTCCGCTAGGTGATGGAAAGAACTGCCGGATCGGCCCGCACCGGGCGAACGCGACGGCATGCCGGGCTTTACGGGCGACGGGCGGATTCGGATTCAGCGTGCGAGCGGCCGGCGCGAATCGCGGCGCGGGTGAATCCGGACGAATGCGCGGGGCGTATAGCCAGAGTCGCAACGACGACCCACTGACCCGACTCAACTACGGAGGACATCGATGAACACCACGCTTTCCCGCCGCGGCTTCATCCACCAAGGCGCGCTGCTTTCCGCCGGCACAGTGGCGATGCTCGCGGGCACGCAGGCACGCGCGCAGGCGAATCCCGCCGCCGACGTGCGCATCCTGAATGTCGCGCTCGGCCTGGAGCACGAAGGCATCAACGCGTATCAGCTCGGCGCGATGAGCGGGCTGCTGCAAAAGCCCGTGCTCGACATTGCGGTGAAGTTCCAGTCCGATCACAAGGCGCACCGCGACGCGCTGGTCGCGACGATCCGCAAGCTCGGCGGCACGCCGGTCGAGGAGAAGAAGCTCGACGATTACGCCAAGGCGCTGCGCGCCGACACGCTGAAGTCGCAGGCGGACGTTCTCGAACTGGCGGCACGTCTCGAGCTCGGCGCGACCAATGCATACCTGGGCGTGATTCCCTCGTTCACCGATAACCAGCTCGCCAAGGTCGCGGCGCGGCTCGCCGCGGACGAGACCGCGCACTGGGCGATCCTCGCCAACGCGCTCGGCAAGCCGCTGCCGTCGCCCCTGTCCTTCGGGGCATGACCGAACGGGGCATGACCGATGGCGCATGACCACCGCTGCCGGATGCCATGCGTGTGAAAGCTCTCGCCGCGCTCGCGTTGAGCCTCGGCCTCGGAGCGTCGTCGGGGTCCGCCGCTGCCGACGTCGTGGGGTCCGACCGGGGCAAGACCGAGCGTGGCGAGACCTCGACGCGCGGACCCGACCTTCGCGGCGAGACGCTGCGCGGCGATGCCGCGCGCGGCGCACGGCTGTACGAGAGCCGCTGCGGCGGCTGTCACAGCGTCGATGCGAATCGGATCGGCCCGCTGCACCGGGGCGTGTTCGGCCGGCGCGCCGGGAGCGCGGCGGGCTTTGACTATTCGCCGGCGTTGCGCGCGAGCCGGCTGAACTGGAACGAACAGAACCTTGAGCGCTGGCTCGCGGATCCTGAGCGACTGATTCCGGGCCAGGCGATGGGCTATCGGGTTGAGCAGCCGCAGGACCGCGCCGACCTGATCGCGTATCTGCGTCAGCTCTGACCGGCCGCGCGCAGGCGGCTGAAAATCCATTCGCGCCGCGCGTGCGTAATGACGGCGGGAGCGGCATTCGACACAGGTCTGGTCGGGGGGGTTCCATGTTCTCAGCGGCGGAGCATCTGCAGGGACTCGATGAGGGCGTGCCCTGGTCGCCGCCGCTTGCCGAGCTGGGTCCGCAAACGGCGCCGCCACGGCAGCGCGACGATGCCGCGCTGTCGGCGCAACTGGCCAACCAACTGGTCGCGGTCGCGCGCGGCGATCAGCGCGCGTTCGAGCGTTTCTACGACGCCACGCTGGCGCGCGTGTTCGCAGTGGCACGCCGCATCTGCACCGATCACGCGCTGGCCGAGGAAGTCGCCGAGGATGTGTACGTGCAGGTGTGGCACGAGGCCGCGCGCTTCGATGCGACGCGCGGCGCGGCGCTGGCGTGGCTGCTGATGATGACGCGCTCGCGCGCGCTCGATGCGTTGCGCCGGGTCGATCCGGCCATCAGCGTCGAGGACCCGCACGGCCTGCACGAGGACGAAGGTCCGCAGACACAGGAGGATCCGCTTCATCTGCTGGACACTTTCCGGCGTGAAAGCGACGTTCGCAGCGCGCTGGCCACCCTGCCGGCGCGCGATCGGCAGATGATCGCCCTCGCGTTCCTGCGCGGGCTGTCGCATGCCGAAATCGCGGCGGCGATGCGGTTGCCGCTGGGCACCGTGAAGACGACGATCCGGCGCGCGCTGGGGGTCCTGCGCGTCGAGTTGTCGCCGCACGCGCCCGCGCGGTGCAACGATGAGGCTGGCGATGATGATCAATGACGCAGAGCGCGAAGCGCTGCAAAGCATGCTGCTCGATGTCGCGCCCGAGCCGCCGGCGCCCGACGTGGCGGCGCGCATCATGCGGCGCGTGCTAAAGCGTGTCGCGGACGGACCCCACCCGGACGCGCGCGGGATGATCGACATTCGTCGTGCGGACGGCTGGCAGCCGCTCGCCGACAAGGCGGAAATGAAGATTCTGCATGACGACGGCGTCACCGTGACGTGGCTAGTGCGGCTCGAATCCGGCGCGGTGCTCGCAGGCCACGATCACGCCGGCACGGAGGAATGCCTGGTGCTCGAAGGCGACTTCTGGCTGAACGACGTGCGCTATGGGCCGGGCGACTACCAGATCGCATTCGCCGGCACGCGGCACGATTCGGCGCGCAGCGACAACGGCTGTCTGGTGTTCGTGCGTTCGCCGTCGGCATGCGCGTCCGTGGCCGCGGTTCATTCATGATGGATTGACATGTACTCGACCAACGCAGGGATCCCGGACGCGGCGCTGAGTGCGCTGTTGCTCGACGTCGAGGCGCAGCCTCCTGGTGCCGAGTCTGCGGCGCGTATCCTGAGTCGCGTGCGCGCCCGGCTAGAAGAAACGGCTGCGATCGTCACGGTGCGGCGCGAGTCGGGCTGGAAGCCCTTCTTTCCGGGGGCCGAACAAAAGATCCTGTTCGACGACGGCAGCACGCGGTCATGGCTGCTGAAGCTCGCGCCCGGCGTGCGGCTGCCGCGGCATCGCCACGACGACGGCCGGGAGGAGTGCCTCGTGCTCGAAGGCGACATGTGGCACGACGGCGAGCGCTTTGGCCCCGGCGACTACATCGTCGCGCTGCAGGGGTCGATGCACGAGGAGACGCACACGGAGGGCGGCGCGGTGCTGTTCTTCCGCACGCCGTCACCGCAGCGCGCTAACGTGCCAACTGATTGATCTCGATGATCGGCAGCAGCACGGCGAGCACGATCGCCATCACCACCACGCCCATCGTCAGGATCAGGAACGGCTCGAGCAGCGAGGTGAAGAAGAGCGCGCGCCGCTCGGCCTCGCGCGCATGGATGTCGGCCGCGCGCGACAGCATGTCGGGCAGCTTGCCGGTCGCTTCGCCGGAGGCGATCAGGTGGATCAGCACCGGCGGGAACAGGCGTGCGTGGCCGGCCTGCTTCTCCTCGTCGCTGTCCTGTCGCAGCGCGCGCGCCAGCGAGTAGCCTTCGCGCACGCGCGACGTGGCCTCGACCACACGCGCGCGCATCGCCAGATTGTTCACGGTTTCGCCGGCCGCCTGCAACGCGCGCAGCATCGGCACGCCGCTGCCGACCAGGATCGACAGCGTGCTGGCGAAGCGTGCGGTGTTCAGCGTGCGCGACAGCACGCTCAGCACCGGCAGCGTCAGGATGCGCCGGTGCCAGCGCAGCCGGACCGCCGCGACGCGCAGCGCGCGGCTGATCGCGACGCCGATCGCGATCAGCACGAGCGCGAACACCCAGCCCCAGTCGCGCACGAAATCCGACAACGCGATCAGCGCGCGCGTCAGCAGCGGCAGCGCCTGCTTGGTCTGCGCGAACACCTGCACGATCTGCGGCACCACGTACGTCAACAATCCGATCACCACCGCCAGCGCGACCAGCGTGACGATCGCGGGGTAGACGAACGCCAGCGTGATCTTCTGCTGCAGGCGCGCGCGCTCCTCGACGTAGTCGGCGAGGCTCGCGAGCACGGAGCCGAGCTTGCCCGATTCCTCACCGGCCGCGATCAGCGCGCGGTAGATGTCGGGGAACTGGCGCGGATGCCGCGCGAGCGCCTTCGACAGCGAGGTGCCTGACAGCACGTCGGTGCGGATCGCCGCCATCAGCTCGCGCACCTGCTGCTTCTCGCTCTGCTCGACCATCACGGTCAGCGCATCTGCGACCGGCAGCTGCGCGCCGAGCAAACTGGCGAGCTGGCGCGTGATCACCGCGAGTTCCGTCTGCGACAGCCGGCGGCCGAGCGCCAGCGTCACGTTCGAGCGCTGCGCTTCGGTCAGCACCGGCTCGACCGTCAGAGGAACCAGCCCGCGGCCGCGCAGCACCTGCCGCGCCAGCCGCGCGCTGTCGGCTTCGAGCAGGCCGGACAGTTCCTTGCCGCTGCTGTCGACGGCGGCGTACTTAAATGCAGCCATTCAGTAAAACGTGAAAGGTGAAAGTTGAAATGTGAGTAGCGACGGCGAGGCAGGTTTGCGACGTTTCACATTTCACACTTCGCGTTTCACTCCCTTGTGACCCGCAGCACTTCCTCGAGCGACGTGACGCCCGCGCTGACCCAGCGCATCGCGTCGCTGCGCATCGCGGCCATGCCGTGGCGTTCGGCCACGCGCCGGATGTCGGCTTCGTTGGCGCCGTTATGGATCAGCAGCCGCATTTCGTCGTCGACGGTCAGCAGCTCGTAGATGCCGGTGCGGCCGAAGTAGCCGGAAAAGCCGCACTGCTCGCAGCCGACGGCGCGATAGCTCCTGCCGTCCGGTTCCGGTTTCTTGCAGTGCGGGCACAGCTTGCGCACCAGCCGCTGCGCCAGAACGCCGAGCAGCGACGACGACAGCAGGAACGGTTCGATCCCCATGTCGATCAGCCGCGTGACCGACGAGGCGGCGTCGTTGGTGTGCACAGTGGCGAGCACCAGGTGCCCGGTCAGCGACGACTGCACCGCGATCTGCGCGGTCTCCAGGTCGCGGATCTCGCCGATCATCACCACGTCCGGGTCCTGGCGCAGGATCGCGCGCAGCGCACGCGCGAAGGTCATTTCGATCTTCGGATTGACCTGCGTCTGGCCGATGCCTTCGAGGTCGTACTCGATCGGGTCCTCGACCGTCATGATGTTGGTGGTGGTGTGGTCCAGGCGCCGGATCGCCGCGTACAACGTGGTCGTCTTGCCCGACCCGGTCGGCCCGGTGACCAGGATGATCCCGTGCGGCATGTGGATCAGCGTGTCGAACTGCGCGAGCGTCCCGTCCGCCATGCCGAGCTTGGTGAGCTCGAGCCGCGACAAGTCCTTCTCCAGCAGCCGCAGCACCACGCGCTCGCCGTGTCCGGTCGGCAGCGTGGACACGCGCACGTCGACCGCGCGACCGCCGACGCGCAGCGTGATGCGGCCGTCCTGCGGCAGGCGCTTCTCGGCGATATCGAGCGCGGCCATGATCTTGATGCGCGACACCAGCGCCGCGTGCAGCGCGCGCTTGGGCCGCACGATGTCGCGCAGCGTGCCGTCGACGCGGAAGCGCACCATCGAATAGGTCTCGAACGGCTCGATGTGGATGTCGCTCGCGCCGTCGCGCGCGGCCTGCGTCAGCAGCGCGTTGATCATGCGGATGATCGGCGCGTCGTCCTCGGTCTCGAGCAGGTCCTCGACGTCGGGCACCTCCTGCATCATGCGCGAGATGTCGAACTCGCCCTCGATGTCGCCGACGATCTTCTGTGCCGAACCCTCAGTCTGCGCGTAGGTCTGCGAGATCGCCTCGTTGAGCTGCTGCGGCGGGACCACGATCGGCGTCACCCGGCCGGGGAAAACGCGCATCACCTCGTTCAGCGCCGCCAGCGGCGTGGCTTCGGTGATCCACGCCTCGGCCTCGCGCTCGCTGGCCGGCTTCAGCAGGATCGCGTTGTCGCGCGCGAATGCGTAGGGGACGAAACGCTGGGCGGAGGTCATGGATTAGGGCGCCACCAGCACGGGTTCGAGGCCGCGCGCCCGCAGTTGCGCGAGCACCTGCGCCACGTCCTGCCGCGCGCCGTCGACCGCGACCCGCACGCGCACGACCTCGCCCTTGTCGGAAATCACGCTCTCCCAGTAGGCATCGAAACCGGCTTCGCGCAGCTCGCGCTGCAGTTGCCGCGCACGCGCGACATCGCCGACGGCGGCAAGCTGGATCAACTGCAGGCGCTGCTCGTTGCCCGGCTTCGACGCTGCCGACGCGGTGAAGGCGCCGGTGACGGGACCAGAGGCGCGCGGCGCGGAACTCGCCGTCGCAGAGGACGTGCGTGCGCTGTCCGGCGTTGCGCCGGGCGTGGGCGGCTGAGCCGGCGGCGCGGCGGGCCGGAGCGGCAGTGCCTGTTCCGGGTCGATGTTGAAATCGCGGAAGATCGGCGTGTCGGGGCGGCGCGAATTGGCGATCTGCGTCTGCATGTAGTCGTAACGGTCGGCCGCCAGCGCGGTCGACGTGGCCGCGCTGCGAATGATCGTCGGCCGCAGGAATACCATGGTGTTGGTCTTCGACCGGTCGCGGTTCTCGTACCGGAACAGGTTGCCGATCAGCGGCAGATCGCCCAGCAGCGGCACCTTGCTTACGCTGGTGTTGGAGCGGTCCTCGATCAGCCCGCTCAGCACGACGAAGTCGCCGTCCTCGACCAGCAGGTTCGACGTGAAGGCGCGCTTGTTGGTGATCAGGCCGCCCGCGGTCGTCCCCGGGACGATCGACGAGACCTCCAGATAGATCGCCAGCTTGACCGTGCCGCCCTCGGAGATCTGCGGCTTCACGCGCAACTGCAGTCCGATGTCGCGCCGCTCGAAGGTCTGGAACGGATTCGTCGCGCCGCCGGTGGTCTGCGTGAACGATCCGGTGACGAAGGGAACGTTCTGGCCGACCAGGAACTGCGCCTCCTCGTTGTCGAGGGTCTGGATGTTCGGCCGCGACAGGATGTTGGCGTGCGCGTTGGTCTCCAGCGCGCGCGCGAGAAAGCCGATGTTGGTGATCTCGCCGGCGATGCCGGGGATCGTGACCTTGCCGCGAATCACGCCGATGTTCAGCCCCGGCCCGATCGAGGTCAGGTTGGTCGCGGCGCCGATGATGTTGCTGCCGCCGGTGGTCGAGTTGAAGTTGGTGCCGCCGATCACGCGCGTGTCGTTCGAGTTCAGTCCCGACAGGTCCTGGAACTGGATGCCGAACTCGGCCGCCTTGTCGGCGCTGACCTCCGCGATCAGCGATTCGATCACCACCTGCGCGCGGCGCGCGTCGAGCTTTTCGATGATCGCGCGGATGTTCCGGTACAGCGGCTCGGGCGCGGTGATGATCAGCGAATTGGTCGCCGCGTCCGGTTGGATCAGGCCGCTCAGTGCGCTCGATCCGCCGGCTGCAGTCGCCGGTGTGGAAGGTTGCGGCGTCGGCTGAAACGTCTGCTGCCCCGGCTGTCCGCCCAGGCCCGGCGCGCCGGTCGTGCCGATCGGCGTGACCTGGCTCAGCCCGCCGGTACTGGCCTGTGGCACGAACGACGGATCGGACGCCAGCACCGCGCGTAGCAGCGGCGCCAGCTTGGTCGCCTCGGCATTGCGCAGGTAGACGACGTTGATGTTGCCGGGCGTCACGCTCGGCTGGTCGAGGCGCTCGATAAGCGACCGCGCCAGCTGGGCACGGGCCGGACTTGCGGTGCGGATGATCAGCGAATTGGTGCGCGGCTCGGCCAGCACCTGCACGCGCTGGCCGCCGTCGACGGCCTGCCCGGCGGCGCGCGCGCCTTCGTCGAGGATGCGGTTGACGACGGTCGCGATCTCCATCGCCAGGCCGTATTTCAACGCGACGATGTCTGCATCGGCGTGCGCTTGCGAGTCGATCGCCTCGATGATGCGCGCGATGCGCCGCAGGTTGTCCGCGTAGTCGGTGATGACCAGCGTGTTATTGGCCGGATAGGCGGAGATCGTGTTGTTGGGTGCGATCAGCGGACGCAGCACCGGCACCAGGCTTGTCGCCGATTCGTAGCGCAGCGTGAACACCTGCGTGACGATCTGGTCGCCGCGCGGCGCGGTGGCGTCGGGCGGCACCACGCGCCCGCCCTGCAGCTTGGCGTCGGCCTCCGGCACGATGCGGGAGACGCCGCCGGGCTGGGCCGATTCGACGATCGTGAAGCCCGACAGCCGCAGCGCCGCGAGCAACTGCTCGTACGCCTGCTGCTTGTTGACCGGGCGCTCGGTGACGAGGTTCAGCGTCCCCTTCACGCGCGGGTCGATCACGAAGGTGCGGCCGGTGAACTGGCCGACCGCGCGCACGACCGTCTCGAGGTCCGCGTTGGGGAAATTCAGATAGACGGTGTCGTCGGTGCCCGCCGCCTGCGTCTTCGCCGCCGTGCCTTGCGCCTGCGCGGACACGCCGGGCGGCACGGCACCGGCGAGCACGGACAGCGTCGCTGTTGTCGCGACGAATGCCATGGTTCGGGCGCGGTACCGCGTGCGCATCATCGACATGTCAGCTTCCGAAGTTCAACAGTGCGGCATCGCCCTCGCGCCGACCGAGCAAAGCGATCAGTCCCGCGAGTTGCGCCTTGACGGCCGGGTCGGCATTCGGGACCACCCGCGCGATGCCCTGAAAGCGCACGCGTCCACCGTCTGCGATTGTGCCATTGCCGGTCATTTCGAGGGGTCCGACCAGCGTCGCGAGGTTCAGCTGAGTCCCCGGATAGCCGCCGGAGGTCTGCAGCCGATAGTTCCCGAACGGCGATATCGGTGTCAGCGCGCTCGATGCGAACTGCCATTCGACGCTCGGATTGCCGGTCATGCGGCCGGCTTCGAATTGCAGCCGATCCCACGTCAGAACGATGATGCCGCCGGGCCGGATCGTGTTCCACGGCGCGCCGAGCCCGGTCAGCAGCGATGCCGGCAGCCGCACGCTGGCGGGTCCGATGTCGAGCCGGCGCGCGCGGGTCGCGCGCAGCGCGAGCGGCTGCGCCAGCGCCGACGGGTGCGACAACGTCAGGTCGATTTCGCCGATCAGCAGCGGCCACGGCGAGAGCTTCCACGCCAGCGGCTCGGCCAGGCTGGCGCGCGCCCCACCGGGGGCGCCGCTGCCGAGCACGACCGTCGCGCGGCCGGACCAGATCGTGCCGTCCGCGTCCGCCAGCTCGACATGGCCCTGCGTCGCGCTGCGCACCGCGATCGCCAGCCATTGCGCCGGTGCCAGCACGATCACGATCAGCGCTGCCGCGAAGATCGCAACCAGGGCATAGAGAACCGCGCGCAGCATCGAGGTCGTTCATTCCCGTTAGCGTCGCGCCAGTCGCAGCACCAGCTCGATGTCCGCGTTTCCGGCCGCGGTCGCGCGAGTGGCGTTGACGGAAATCGCGCGCGCTCCGAGCGTTCGCTCCGCGTCCGCGAGCCACGTGCTCCAGCCCGCGTACGGCACGTTGCCGAACGACAACTGCAGGTCGCTGTCCGACAACGGCTGAATGCGTGTGGCTTTCAGCCCGGCCGCGACAAGCGACTTCTCCAGCACCGCGCGCGCTTCGGTCGCGGTGACCTTGGCGACCTGCGGCCGCGCCTTCAGCGCATTGGCTTCGACCAGCAGGCCCTGAAGCTGCGCGGCCTGCGCGCGCGCGGCGGGCAGCCCGCGTTCGAGCCGAGCGATTCCCGTTCGCGCCGGATCGATCAGCAGCAGATAGATCAGCGCGATCAGGACGACCGCGCCGCCCGCCAGCAGGATCGCTCTCTCGCGCGGCGCGCGTTCGGACCAGAAGCGCAGCAGTGCTTCCATGGCTCAACCTCCGGCCGGTTCGAGGCGGACCGAGCCGTCGGGGTCGAACCGCAGGCTCATTCCGAGCGGCCCGGCCTGCGCACGCAGCAGATTCTGCAGCGTCGCGTCGACCGCGCCCTGCTTGAACTTCACGCGCAGCGATCCGTCGCGGTATTCGACGCCGGTGACGATTCCGATCGGCGCCGCGGCCAGCAGCTGCGCCGCCTGCGCATTGAGCGCGGAGAAGTCGTTGCTCGACGCGAGTCCCGCGCGCGCGCGCAGCGTGCGCAGCTCGCGCCGCGTCTGCTCGACCGCCAGGCTCGGATCGGGGTCGAGGTTCGGGAACGCGCTTTTGAACGCGGTCTGCATCGCCTGGTCGATCGCGCCGCGCTCGCGCTGCAGCTTGTACCAGTAGGCGTTGATGCCGGCGATCCACGTCAGCGCGGCCACGCCAAGCCAGATCGCCGGCGCGCGCAGCGACCGCGCGGTGATGCGCGGCAGCCCCGGCAAGCGCCCGCCGATCGCGTAGCTGCCCTGCAGCAGGTTGACCGCGTCGCGCTGCACGGCCGGATCGAAATCCGCGCCGACCGCTTCGACCGGCGCGTCGAGCGCATTGGACAGCGCGGCGAGCTTGTTCGCCTCGCGCCCGAACGCGCGCACGCGCTTGATGCCGAGGCGGCGCAGCGCCAGCGTCAGCGCGCTCGGCACACCGCTTTCGATCTCGAACGGGAATCCCTCATGCGCGCCGGTGCGCGCCACGCCGCGACCGCGATCGATCCGCACCGCGAGCGTCCCGTCAGCCGGCGCCGGCACCGTGTACAGGTCCGCGTAAGCGGCGCGCGGCTTCAGCCCGCTTTCGGCCAGCGCGTCGAGCGCGCGCGTGAGCAGCGCGCGGTGGACCACGGCCACCGGCAGCTTGCCGTTCTCGCCGCGCGCGCCGAGCGCAAAGTGGCAGTCGGCCGGCTCGGTCAGCAGCCGGTCCTCCAGCAGATTCGGTAGCGCCTGCTGCAGCTTGGTCGCGGAGATCGCGGGCGCGTCGATCTCGGCCGCGAACACGTCGGCGCAGTCGAACACAAGTTCGATCCGGCTCGCCTTCGGCAGCAACGGGATCGGCGCGTCGCCGCGCTCGACCTTCCCCGCCGCATCGAGCGCCAGGTACGCGACCACGGACGACGCCGACAACTGCGCCCGGCTGCCGCTGGCGACGGTTCGGTGCGGCGGCAGCAACAGCAGCAGCCGCTGGTACGACCGTTCCTTCATAGTTCGCGTTGCCATAGCACCTTGACCGAGTGGTCGGCGCGATTGCGCTTGACCAATGCTTCCATGCTCGAGGTCACGCGGTCGAGTCTGACCTTGCCGTGGATCAGAAAGTAGCTCGAAGAGGTATCGATCCGCGTCTTATCAAGGTCGGCGCGCTGACCCTGGCCGGGCAGTCGAAGCGTGAAATCCGCCACTTGGTTGAAATAGCCGAGGCGATCGCGCTCGGCCACCAGCGCGCGCGCTTCCAGCAGCGTGAGTCCGACGCGCGCGGCGATCACCTCCGGCGGCGCGGTGTTGATGTTGACCTTTGTCCGCCGAGTGTCGAGGATCGCCACATACGGAATCAGCTTGGCGGCCGCCTGCGCGTCGAGGCCGCGCACGCCGTAGAGATCCTGCGGCAGCACCAGCGGCAGCGGCCGCAGCGTGATCGTGCCGTCGGCCGACACGCCGCCCGTACTCGAACCCGGCGACACGTAGGCCTCCTGCATCGCCACCAGGATCAGGTCCGCGGTCGCGCTCGGCAGCCCGAGCAGGTTGCACAGCCGGCGCAGCGCATCGACCTCGGTCCCGTCAGGCTTGCCATCGTCGCCGATCAGATTGCGCAGGTTCAGCCGCGCCTGCTCGTCCTCGATGTTGCCTTCGATCGTGGCGCGCGCGGCCAGTGTCGAGGTCTCTCCGAGCTGATCGAGCCGCGTCTGCGCGAGCGGCTGCGCCCAGGGCTCGGTCAGTGCGTCGTAATTGCTGCGGTTGAGGTCCTCGCGCAGGATCGCGCGCGCCCAGTCGAGCGCGCCCGACAGCAGCAGCCGGCTCTGCAGCGTCAGTTGCTGGTTCTCGATCGTGCGCAGGACGATGAACTGGTTCCAGAACAGCCCCGTGACGATCAGCGTCGCGAGCGTGGCGATGAAAAGCGCCATCAGCACCGCCGCACCCCTCTGCGCGGCGCGTGGCGTCGCGGGCTCGTGCTTGGGGCTGGCGCGGTCTCGCATTGGCGCCGTTTCAACCGGTGACCAGCACGCGCCGCAGGCGCGTGCCGTCGTTGCGTTCGAGCGTGATTTCGAAGCCGAGTGGCGCCTGAGCGGTATCGGGCGTTGCAGGCGCCGCCGCGGCGTCGATCCAGCCCTGACCGCTGCGCCAGTAGCGCACCTGCATCGATCGCACGTTGGAAAGCAGCGGGTCGGCGCTGAAACGCGACTTCGCAACCAGGCCGATCTGCCGCAGCGGCGGCGTCGCTTCGCGCACGAGTTCCCCATTGGTGACGCGGTAGACGATCACCTGCACCGCAGTGGCCTCGTCGGGTGCAGCCGGCGCATAGCGGACGATTTCGAGCGCACCGCCGTCGGCCGCGCGCAGGTTGATCGGCGCCGCCGGCAGGGGAACGAAGTTCGGACTCACGACCTGCGCGACGTCGAGTTCCATCTGCCCGAAGGCGGTCAGCATCGCGCGCACCTCTTCGGCTTCGGGCTCGAGTCGGCTGCGCGTCGCGGTCAGCGATTCGAGCCCGCGCCATGAGATCAGCGACACCAGCGACAGCACGGTGATGGCGACCAGCAGTTCGAGCAGCGTGAAGCCGCGGGCCCGCTGTGCTTTGAGCGCGTTCATCAGGTGGTCGGCAGCACCGCCATCAGCTCCGCATACCGGCGCTGCGTGTCGGCGTCGCGATAGAACACGCGCAGCTCCACGCGGCGGAAGAACGGATTCGGTGTCGACTTGACGATCTGCTCGCAGGTGAACGCGACGCCGCCTTCGGGGCAGTCGAGGCTCGTCTGCCCGAGCGCGAGCTGTCCGCGCGTCAGCCGCAGCTCGAGCAGCCGGTTCTCGGCGGCGATCGTCGCCAGCAGCATGCGGCGCGAATCGGCCGCGTTGCCGGTCAGCGACAGCGCGCCGCGCATCGCGGCGGCCAGCGCGATGCCGATGATCACCAGCGCGACCAGCACCTCGAGCAGAGTGAAGCCGCGCGCGCGCATCATTGCTGGGCGATCACGCGGCTGCGCCCAGCCGGGTCGAATTCGACCGCCACGCGGCCGACGTCGCTCGCCAGTTCGAGCCGCCAGCGCGGCTGTACCCATTCGCGCGCGATCGGCAGTCGCACCGGCGGCGCGCCTGCGGCCAGGATGATCTGGCTCGGCCGCGCGGAGTCGCCTTCGTAGATCGCCAGTTGTTCCAGCGGGTGCTCCCAGTTGCGCTCGCGCAGCACGTCGTCGGTCAGCAGTTGCCGCTCGCCGTCGCCGACGGCATAAAACCGATAGCCGCGCAGGTCGGCCTCCCAGTAGACGCGCTCGCCGCGGATCCGCGCTTCGTCAGCAGCGACCCCGACCAGTTGCCCGATGCGGCGCGCCTCGCGCACCAATTGCTGCCGGGGATCCGGCGTCGTGTTGACCGTGACCAGCGCGAGCAGGATGCCGGCCAACACGATCACGACCAGCATCTCCAGCAGCGTGAAGCCGCGCGAACGGAGGCTGGTGGCGGCGCGGCGCATGCGGCACGGCGCTACAGGTTCCACGAACCGATGTCGGCGTCATAGCCGTCGCCGCCCGACTGGCCGTCGCGGCCGAAGCTGAAGACGTCAATCTCCCCGTGCAGGCCGGGGTTCAGGTACTTGTATTCGCGCTTCCACGGATCGACCGGCACGGAGTTGCGTTCGAGGTAGCCGCCCTGCCGCCAGTTGGGCGGGATCGGCTCGATCGTCGGCTTGGCAATCAGCGCGCGCAGGCCCTGTTCGGTCGTCGGATAGGTGCCGTTGTCGATGCGGTAGATCTTCAGCGCCTGCATGATCGACGCGATGTCCTGCCTGGCGGCGCTGACTTTCGCGTCGTCGGTGAAGCCGACGAACTTGGGCACGATCAGCGCGGCCAGGATGCCTAGGATCGCGATCACGACCATCAGCTCGATCAGCGTGAAGCCGCGCCGACGGTGCGTGTCGCGGCGATGGGAGGGAATCAGCATGGGTCTCTCGATGATGCGCGCACGTCGGCGCTGTCGCCGGGCGGCTGCGCTGGCCCGGGCGGGTCGCTTCGCATAATATCAACGGGCCCGGCTGCAAACGTTTGATCCGGGCGGTGCTTGAAGAATTCAAGTTAGCCCGGGCAGATGACCGGCCGATGCCGGCCACCACGCACCTGAAACGAACCGACGCGCGCGCCGCGCACTGCCGCCTCGCCATGCTGAAGAATGCCTCCAATTTGCTGCTGCATCTGGTGATGCTGGCGATCGTGTGCGCGATCGGCGCCTACTGGGTGCTGAAGATCCTGACGCCGGCGCCGAGCGCGTCACCGCCTCCGGTCGCGGCGTCGGGGCCGCGCGAGGCCAACCCCGTGCAGGCGGCGCGCATGTTCGGACTGGTGCAGGCGGCGCCGATCGTGGCCTCGAACGTGCAGCTAAGCGGTCTCTTTTCCGCCGGCAAGGATTCGTCTGCGATCCTCGCCGTCGACGGCAAGCCGCCGCGCGTGGTGCTGCTCGGCCAGACGGTGACGGCCGGATCGACGCTGGCCGAGGTGCGGCCGGATGGCGTGACGCTCGACAACAACGGAGTACGGCAGGAACTGAAGTTGCCGCTGCGCGCACCGATCGCGATGGGCGGGCCGCCGCTGCCGGCCGGTTTCACGCGCGAGGGCAACACCTTGACCGCGCCTGCGGCCGGTAATCCCACGGTCCCTGCGCCGACGGTTCCGGCGCCGGGGTTCCCCGCGCCTGGCGCGCTCTCACGGCCGCCGCAGCCGCAGCCCGAAGTGCCGGTTCCGCCGCCGCCGGCCGGCCCGCAGGGCCTTCCGACGCAGTGACTGCGGCGCGCGGGTCGCGCGATCGGCCTTGACTTGGGCCGCGGCGGCACCATGTCCCGTTGAAGCATGAAATCGATTAGTCGTCGGACCGGATCGCCGCAATCACCCCAAGAGCGCACGTGGCGGCGGGTGTTCTTCTACCTTAGCGCGGTGATGGGCGCGCTTGCCACGGTGGATTTCGATGCCGGCCGTCTGGTGCATGGCCTCGGTGACGCCGGGGTGGCTTGCCTGCTGCTGTCGTTGATGGCGCAGTTTCCGTTCGTGCAGGCGATCGTCCGCGCGGACGCGCACGCACGATCGCGCGAGGAGTTGCAGCGCGAAATGGAGAAGCTGCGGGCGGCGCAGCCGTGGGCCGATCGGGTCTCCGCTGCGGGCTGGACGTTGCTGCTGGCGTCGCTGATCCTGCGCGCCGCCGGCGTGGCCTAGGCAGGTCGCGCCCGGTCGCGGCAATTGCATTTCAGAGTTCGCTTTCAGCAGTTCATCGCGCCGTCCTCGTTCCAGGGCGTTGCGGTCCTTACAGTCCGGCTCGTTCCGGCGCAAACGGGATCAGCGGCGCGCCACGCACTCCGCGGCAGATAATCGGCGCCGGGCTTCAGATGCAGCCATGACCGACAGCAACGACACACAATCTGCCGCAAAGGACGGCGGCGTGGCACGAGCGCGCCAGGTGCTGGAACGCCTGGCGAGCGGGGCGGCCGAAATTGCGCGCACCCGTGCCCCGGGCGTGAAGCGCGCGGCGGCACGATTCGGCGATTGGCTGGCACGCATCGGCTGGGGCAAATTCTTCCTGCTGTCGATCCTGCTGCTGATCCTGGGCGGCATGGCGGCGTCGCTGCTGTTCAAGGGGTCGCCGACGGTCGTGATCGACAGGGGCAATCCGAACGATCGGGTCAACGTCGTCGTCTCGGTGGCGCCCGACGGAGTCAAGATCGCGCGGCCGAACGCGATTCCCGCGCCGCCTACCCCGCCGACAGCGCCGGCCGCGCCGGCGCAGCCGAAGTTGCCCGAACCCGGCGGCAAGGCCACCGAGCCGGTCGACAGGGCCGAAGGCGCCGCGGGCGTCAAGGTCGATGGTAAGGGCGTGCGCATCCTGACCGAAAGGGACGGCAAGCGCGTCGCCGTCATCGTCGACAGCAAGGGCGTGCGGATCGAGGATGCGGCGGCGAAGGCGGCCGACGGCGGAGGCGCGTCATCCGATACGGTCACGATCCCGGCACAGGCGCTGTCGGATGCCGAGAAGGCCGCAGAGGCTGTCGACGCGGCGCGCGCTCGCATCGAGGAGATCGTCAGCGAGCAGATCGACCGTCAGGTCGCGCGGCGGACGCGCGCGTACCAGGAGAGCAGCGGCGACTGGGTGATGACGTTCATCATGCTGCTGATCGTCACGATGATCATCGTGAAGGTCGTGCTGGGCTCGAAGCGCAAGGCGGAAACGCGCGCGCAGGCGGCGACCGCGACGGCCGCCGAAGAGAGCCTGAAGCGGCAACTGGCCGAGGCTCAACTGAAGATGATGCAGGCGCAGGTCGAGCCGCACTTCCTGTTCAACACGCTGGCGTCGGTGGACTACCTGATCGAGACCGACCCCGCGCGCGCGTCGACGATGCAGAAGAACCTGATCCAGTACCTGCGCGCGGCGTTGCCGCAGATGCGCGAAGGCTCGACCACGCTGGGCAAGGAGATCGCGCTGTGCCGCTCGTACCTCGAAATCCTGAAGGTGCGGATGGAGGATCGGCTTCAATACGCGATCACGGTGCCGCAGGGCCTCGCGTCGGCGCAGTTCCCGCCGATGATGCTGCAGTCACTGGTCGAGAACTCGATCAAGCACGGCCTGGAGCCGAAGGCCGAGGGCGGCACGCTCACCCTCAGCGCGGACATCGCGAACGGCAATCTGCGCGTGACCGTCGCCGACACGGGCCTGGGATTCGCAGTGGGGGCCCGGCCGGGCACCGGAGTGGGCCTGTCGAACGTGCATGAGCGCCTGGCGGCCCTGTACAACGGTGCGGCCAAGCTGACGGTCGAGGCGAATACGCCGTCGGGGACGATCGCGACGATCGAGGTGCCGTACACGATCGACAGCGCCGCCAGAGCGAGTCCTGCGGCGGCCGCGGCGCAGCCGGCGTAAGCCAGGAGGCGACTCTAGAATGCCGGCATGACGCGCGCGATCATCGCCGACGACGAACGCCTGATGCGCGAGCAACTGCGCTCGCGGCTGGCCGAGGTCTGGCCGGACCTTGAAATCGTGGCCGAGGCCAGGAACGGCCGCGAGGCGGTCGACGCAGTGCGCGAGTTCAAGCCGGACCTCGCCTTCCTCGACATTCGCATGCCTGGCATGACCGGTGTCGAGGCGGCGCGCGAAATCGGCGACGGCTGCCATGTGGTCTTCATCACCGCTTTCAGCGAGTACGCGGTCGAAGCGTTCGAGCAAGGCGCGGTCGATTACGTGTTGAAGCCCGCCGATCGCGAGCGGCTCGAACTCACCGTCTCGCGCCTACGCAAGCGGCTCACCGAAAAGCCGGCCGACTTAAGCGCGCTGCTGAACCGGCTGGCGTCGCATCTGGACGGCATGTCTTCAGTCAGCGCGGGGTCGACTCCCGAGCCCAGGCATCTGCAGTGGATCCAGGCGTCGATGGGGCAACAGCTGCGGATGATCCCGGTCGCGGAGGTTCTTTTCTTCACTTCGGACGAGAAGTACACGCGGGTTCAGACCGAATCGTTTGAAGCGTTGATCCGCAAGCCGATCAAGGAACTGGTCGAAGAACTGGATCCGGAGCAGTTCTGGCAGATCCATCGCTCGACGATCGTCAATGTGAAGGCCATCGCCGGCGTCACGCGCGACTTTCGGGGCCGCCAGTTGGTGCAAGTGAAGAATTGTTCCGAAAAGCTCGAGGTCAGCCGCAATTACACGCACCTGTTCAAGCAGATGTGATCGGGGTATTTCAAGGGTCCGTGGCGTCGACTGGAGTTCGCAGGGGAATCGCGCGTGCCCGGGAACGGCGCCACTCAATCGCGAGTGAATGCTCACAAGTGACACCGAGGTTTGGTACTGCGGCGCAACGATTCGCGCTTGCTTGAATCGAATGATTGCGGTTTGAGCGGCGACCGCACTGGAAGCTGGCGCGGTGCGTCGGCAGTTTGACAAGCCCTTGTCGGGCAACCATAATTTGCGGTTCCCTCACGGAGGGGTGCCCGAGCGGTTAAAGGGGGCAGACTGTAAATCTGTTGGCTTACGCCTACGTTGGTTCGAATCCAACCCCCTCCACCAGCGATTACGAAGGAAACCCGGTCAATTCAACTTTTTCGTGCGGCGGGCGCAGCGGCTCTCGGCTTTCGCGCGTCGACTCGGCAGGCGGGTGTAGCTCAATGGTAGAGCAGAAGCCTTCCAAGCTTACGACGAGGGTTCGATCCCCTTCACCCGCTCCACAACTTTCTCTCGGAAAGGGTGCGCTTGTTGCGCCTTCGCCCATGTGGCTCAGTGGTAGAGCACTCCCTTGGTAAGGGAGAGGTCACGCGTTCGATCCGCGTCATGGGCACCAGTCTTTGAGTACGTTGAGCAAACTGCCGGCTGATCAAGTCGGCAAACAACACCAAGCAGTCAGGAGTCCGTAATGGCCAAGGGCAAATTTGAGCGCACCAAGCCGCACGTGAATGTGGGCACGATTGGGCATGTGGATCATGGCAAGACCACGCTGACGGCGGCCATGACGCTGGTGTTGAGCAAGAAGTATGGTGGGGAGTACAAGGCGTACGACCAGATCGATGCGGCGCCGGAGGAGAAGGCGCGCGGCATCACCATCAACACCGCGCA
>JAKOQB010000188.1 GCA_029778535.1 Pseudomonadota bacterium
CAGTCCCTGGACCGCGGCCACCAGCGGGTCGGCGCGCGGCGCGCGGCCGCTGATCGCGAACGGAATGCGCCGCGCCGCGGGCGAGCTGTCGAAGACGCCCTCGATCGCGGCCGCGGCCGACTCCAGGTCGGCGCAGTAGACCACGACCTCCGAAGGCGCGAGTCGCGGCAGCGTCTCGAAGCACTCGAGCAGGCGCTCGTGGAGCACCTCCGCCTGCCGAACGAATCCGTGCGCGCCGAGCACGGCGATCGAGCCGTCGTCGCGGTCGAGCGCGCGCCACGGCTCGTCGCTGCGCAGGAACACCGCAGCCTGCAGCGCCTTCAGCGTGCCCGTGGCCGGCGTCTCGCCGTGCGCGCCGAACGGCCAGGGCTCGTCGCGGCCCGGCGCTTCGGCCTGCGCCCCGAATTGCTCATCGAGCGACAGCACTTGCGCGACGAAGTCGCGCTGCGCCCTTCCCCAGTTGCCGAGCAGCGTCGGTTCGCCCTCGTACAGCCAGGCGACATCGGGCCGCTGCGCGCGGATCTCGGCGAGCCGCCGCGAATCGAGCATGTCGGTCCAGAGCTCGCGGCACGGATCGGGCGCGAACAGCGCCACGTCGATCGACGCCGACAGCTGCCCGAAGAGAGCGAACTGCTCCGGCGAGAGGTCGATGCGGCCGAACAGCGCGATGCGCGACCCGCCGAGTGCGCGCCGCACCGAGTCGGCGCCGGACTCGAGCTGGCGCGCGAACTGGTCGTAGGGATGCTCGTCGCGAACCCCCGGCAGGCGTTCGAGCAGGCGCTGCCACAACCAGCGCTGCCAGGCTTCGTGCGCGCCCAGCGGCCGGTCGCCGCTCGCCCACCGGCCGCGCTGCCAGCGCGCCAGCCAGTCTCGGCGGTATGCGAGATAGCGGTCGAACCGCGCCGCCAGCGCGTCGGCGAGCGACAGCCTCGCGAGCGACCCCTCCTCGCGCACCCGCTTGCGCACCAGCGCGAACTCCGGGGCGTCCGGCAGCTCGCCCAGCAGCTCCATCAGCACCCAGCGCACGCGTTCGGGTTCGAACGGCGATCGTTCCGGAAGGCCGGGCAGCGTCGCGCGCATCGTCCGCCACAGCCATCGGCCGGCGAACTCGGGGCGCAGGCGCGTGCTGATGCCGTGGCGGCCGGCGTCGCGGCGCTGCAGCCATCGGCCGACCCCGACGCTGGGCACGATCACCGTGCGCTCGGCGAGCGGGTCGTCCCGGCCATCCCCCGGCTCGCGATCGAGCGAATCGAGCGAATCGAGCAGCGCGTCGGCGAGCCGGTCGACGCGGTGGTCGAATCGGATGCGCAGTGCCACGGCCGCTCAGGCGCGCATCCGGCTCGCGCCCATGCCCGCGCCCATCGCAGTCGCGCGCATCGCCGGCTTGCTCAGAAGCGCGAGCCCGG
>JAKOQB010000024.1 GCA_029778535.1 Pseudomonadota bacterium
ATCAGTTGCTGGTCGATCCCGACGGCCACATCGTCGTGGCCAACGGCAGCGTGCTGCGCACGCCGGATGGCCGCAAGCGCGACCTTGAGCGGATGGATTCCTCGCTCGCTCTGCTCCACGCCCGCAGCGGCAACCTGCGCGGCCAATGGCGACTGCAGGATCGACGGCTGAGTGTGCGGCACATGGCCTGGAGTGCGCTGCCCGGGCAGGACCGACCCGCGCTGGGCCTCGCGCTCCAGGCGGAGCACGAGGATCCGGCAAGCCGCGCCGACGCGCCGCTGCTCGCGGTCTGGGACGGCCGCAATCTGGACGTGCCGGCCTTCGGCGGTGGCGGCGACGGATACGCAGGCGACATTGCGCCGGCCGAGGGCGGCTTCGTGCTCAGCTGCCAGACTACCGGGCAGGCCTTGCGCTGGCGCTACGACGCCCCTTCGGAACTGACGCTCATTGCGCGGATGCAGCAGGCGTGCGCGCTCAGCCGGATCGACGAAGGCGCGCTGGTGATCGCCGGCGCGAAAGGCGTGGGACGCTGGCACCCGTCGCAGCCGGCCATGCTGCTGCCATGGCCGCAAGCGCTGGCGCTCGGCAGCCACTGGACGCGGCTCGCGCCGCGCGCCGCCTGACTCTAGCCGCGCGGTTGCAGCAGCGCGGCCAGCCGCGGGACGACGCGCGCGGCATTGGCCGCCGTGCGCGGGACGGCGAGCTCGACCGGCTCGCCGCGCAGGTCCGCGAACACCTGCGCGATGCGCGCGAGTTGCGCCGGCTCGTTGCGGCGACGCGCGATCCACGCCGGGGGGATGTCGGGCGCATCGGTCTCGAGCACGTGGGCCTCGCCG
Source organism: Pseudomonadota bacterium (assembly GCA_029778535.1). Taxonomy (GTDB): domain Bacteria; phylum Pseudomonadota; class Gammaproteobacteria; order Burkholderiales; family Burkholderiaceae_F; genus JAKOQB01. The sequence goes on from JAKOQB010000024.1 coordinate 837, forward strand.
GGCAGCTCGCGCACCAACCTGCGGATCTGCAGCGCGCGGTCGAACGTCATCGCGCCGCCGAACCCGAGCGCCATGCCGAGCTGAAGGTACTGTGCGGCCTGCTGCAGGCTGCCGTTGAACGCGTGCGCGATGCCGCCGGGCGGCCGCACGCTGCGCAGGTGCTTGAGGACCACGTCCTGCGAACGTCGCACGTGCATCAGCACCGGAAGGCCGAATTCGCGGGCGAGCTCGAGCTGCGCGCGAAAGTAGCGCTCCTGGCGCGCGCGGTCGAGCCCCGGTTCGAAGAAGTCGAGCCCGATCTCGCCCACCGCGAGCAGCGCCGGATCGTCGATCGACGCTTCGAGCGC
>JAKOQB010000025.1 GCA_029778535.1 Pseudomonadota bacterium
GCCGCGCACGGCGTAGCCGGTCGACAGGCTGAGATAGAGATCGACATTGGCGAGCGCGCGCTCGGCCTGGCCGCGATGGCGCTCTAGGAGGAGCGGACGGACGCGCAACACGTCCACAGCCTGCGAGAGCAGCTCGTGCGGGGTCGTGCTGTTGCCGCGCCGGGAGAGCGATTGCAGCCGCTCGATGACGTCGCGCGCGAGCGGGTGCGCGATAACGGCGGGATCGATGCTGAGATCCAGGCGCGGAATCCGATCCGGCTGGTCCTCCGAGCGCGGAAGTCCCCAGATGATGTCCAGCAGGTCTTCTTCGGTGAGTCCGACCAGAGGCCCGCGCAGCAGCGCGCCGAGCGCCAGCGTGTCGCGGCGGTCGGCCAGAACGCGGGTCAACGCGATCAGATCCTGCACCTCCTGGCGGCGGAACAGCCCCTTGCCGGCTTGGGTCGCCACGGGAATGCCGCGGCGTTCCAGGGCTTCCTCATAGCGCCACAGCTCCGCGCCGGTTGGCGCCAGCAACGCGATGTCGCCCGGCTGGCAGGGGCGCTCGGCGCCGCTGCGACGGTCGATGATGGGGTGGCTTTCGATCAGCCGGGCGCACAACTCGGCGATGGCGTCGGCTTCGGCGTCGCGCTGCTGTTCGGCGCTGGCCTTGCCGTTTTCGTCGGCTACGGCGATGTCGAGAGCCGCCACGCACAGGCCGCCCCCATCGTCATGGAACGGGTCGAGAGCGGTGAAGCCCGGCTGGCCATCGGCCGAGAGCACGGCCTCGAAGCGCTCGTTGACGAAGGTGAGGATCGAGGCGCAGGAGCGGAAGTTGGTGGAGATCGACAGAAGGCTGCCGGGGTCCTGGGCGCGGAAGGCGTCGCGCGCCTGCACATAGGCGCCGACGTCGGCGCCCCGGAAGCGATAGATCGCCTGCTTGGGGTCGCCGACCAGGAAGAGCGCGCCCGGCCGGATTTGGAAGCGGGTCCAGTCGTCATCGCCATCGACCGGCTCGCCGCATAGCCGCCAGAAGATTTCGGTTTGCAGCGGATCGGTGTCCTGAAACTCGTCGACGAGGACATGGGCGAAACGCTGTCCCAGTGCCTGGCGCACGGTGTCGTGGTCGCGCAGCAAGTCGCGCGCGGCGAAAATCAGATCGTCGAAATCGAGCTGGGCGCTGGCGCGCTTGTGGTCGCGATAGCGTTGCAGGATCGGACGCGCTTCGTCGATCAGCGCGGCCAGGGCATGGCCGGCGACGGCCTGCGCCAACGCGA
>JAKOQB010000189.1 GCA_029778535.1 Pseudomonadota bacterium
GCTGGCGATCGTCGCCTGCCTGCTCACGGTCTGCATCACGGCGTCGAGCGCGTTCATCCGACACTGGGGCAACGGCGTCGGCTGCGAGGGCTGGCCCGACTGCTACCGCGCGGGGAAGGCGAGCGCGGCCGAGCCGTCCGGGCAGGCCGGTCCGCGCGACCGCGGCGCGCTCGACGCGGCGGTCGCGACGATTGCCAATGTTCCTGCGGTCGACGCGCCGCCGCCGGTGCGCATCGCGCGGGCACTGCACCGTGTCAGCGCGACGCTGGCCGGCGTGCTGGTGCTGCTGGTCGTCGTGTTCGGATGGTCGTCGATGGGCGGCGGCGCGCGAATTGCCGCGGCGGTCGCGCTCGTCGACACGGTGTTTCTGTCGTGGCTGGGGCGCTATACCCCGCACGACCTGCCGCTGGTCACGCTCGGCAACCTCGTCGGCGGCCTGCTGCTGGCGGTGGCGCTGGCCTGGATCGCGGCCGCTCGCGGCGGCCGCAGCGTGCCGCCCGGGTCGCGCAAGGTTGCCGTCGCGGCGCTCGCGCTGGTCGGCCTGCTCGCCTGGGGCGGCACGATGATCGGTGCGCGGCACGCGATCGACGCCTGCGCGACGTCGTCGTGCGCCAGCGGCGCACGGTTCGACCCCGCGGCGATCGATCCGACGCGTGCGACGGTTGCGGTGGATCGCGCGGCGGCGCAGGGGCTGCACGTGGCGCACCGTCTCGTCGGCTTGCTGCTCGCGATGGCGGTCGCGCTGCTGGCGCTGCGGCTGCGCGCCGCGCGTTCCGCGGTGGCCGCGTCGCTGGCCCTGCTGGTGGCGGCGCAGCTGCTGCTCGGCGCGGGCACTTCACTGGGCACGCAGCCGCTGCTCACGACCACGCTGCACAACGCGGTCGCCGCGCTGCTGGCCGTAGTGCTGGCCGCCGTTGCGGGCAGCGCTACGGCGGCGTCGGCTGCGCCGCGGCGATCCGCCGGCTGACGATCGAGAACGGCTCGCGCGCATCGGCATCGACGTCGATGCGTACCCACTGGTCGACGAACGGCGACCCGTACGCCTCGACCCGCGTGAGCTTCGGCGAGATTTCCTGCACGGTGTGCCAGTGCGTATCGCCGTGCAGCAACAGCGTGGGGCCGGCGAATGCGTCGCTCGACTCGCGCAGCAGGCGGCGAAACGCGGCATAGCCGTCGCGCCGCGCGCCTGGCTCGGGCTGGCCGGCGCGGTCGCGATCGAAGCGCGGGTTCGCGTGGGCGACGACGACTAGCGCCGCCTGCGCGTCGCCCGCGGCGATCGCGCAGGCCTCGCGCAGCCACTCGGCGTTGAAGCGCTCGCGAACCCGCAATTCGGACGCGCCCATCCCTTCGGCTGCGAGGCCGTTGTTGCTGCCCGGCAGGTTCAGCGTCACGAAGCCGATCCCGCCGTGCCGCCAGCGCAGATTCTCGGGCGGGCCGCCCGGTGTGTGGTCGGCCTGGCGTTCGAAGCCGGCGAGCGCCCCCGCGGCGCGCCGGGCGCCTGCACCGAGCGGCCGCGGCTGCGCGAAGAAGTGCCGGCGCAGCCAGCCGAGGCGCTCGAGTGGATCGAACCCCCCGGCGCGCGAGCGCGAGCAATCGGTCCACTCGTTGTCGCCGGGCACGTAGACCAGCGGCACCGGACAGGCGTCGAGCAGCGCATGGCGCGCGGCGAGCAGTGCGTCATCGCAGCGCTCCCAGCCCGCCTTGATGTCGCCGACGTGGATCGCGAACGCGATGTCGCGATCGAAGTCGGCGTACAGCCGCCCGAGCCACTGCGCCTCGAGCGCGCTGTAGGGGACGTCGCCGATCAGCGCGAACGCGAAGCGCCGGCCGGATGCGACGCGATCGGCGTTCGCGGACAGCGCGCGCCGTGGCAGGGACACGACGCCGCCCGCGAGGGCCGCGCTTGCCTGCAGCAGCGTGCGCCGCGTCGCGTCAGGGTGGCGCCCGCTCATCGGCGGCCGGCGCCGCCCGCGTCGCCGACGCCTGGGTCGCCGAATCCCGACTCGCCGGATCCCGAGTCGCCGGATCCCGAATCGCCGGATCCCGAGTCGCCGGATCCCGAGTCGCCGGATCCCGAGTCGCCGGATCCCGAGTCGCCGGCACCCTGTTCGCCGGCGTCCTCGTCGACCTGTGCCCGCAGCGCGTAGAGCAGTTCGAGCGCCTCGCGCGCGCTGAGCGCGTCGGGATCGATCTCGCGCAGCCGCGCGAGGGCCTGCATCGTTCGATCGGCTTCGCCGCTGCGGGTCGACGCCGGCGCGGCGGCGCCGGGCGTCCGATCGGCGAGTTCGGGCGCAGGCCCCTGCGGCATCGCGAACAGGTCGAGCTGGTCGTCGTGGGCGCGGGCGCGTGTCTCGAGTTCGCCCAGAAGCTGGCTGGCCGCGCGGATCACCGGGGGCGGCAGCCCCGCCAGCCTCGCGACCTGCAGGCCGTAGCTGCGGCTGGCCGGCCCGTCGCGCACCTCGTGCAGGAACACGATTCCGCCACGGTGCTCGGCCGCCGCCAGGTGCAGGTTCACCGCCTGCGGGTGGGTGGCCGCGAGCTGGGTGAGCTCGAAGTAATGCGTCGCGAACAGCGTCAGCGAACGGTTGTGCGACAGCAATCGCGCGGCGATCGCGTGCGCGAGCGCGAGGCCGTCGAACGTCGACGTGCCGCGGCCGATCTCGTCCATCAGCACCAGCGAGCGCTCGGTGGCGGCGTGCAGGATCGACGCGGCCTCGGTCATCTCGACC
>JAKOQB010000190.1 GCA_029778535.1 Pseudomonadota bacterium
CAACGCCGTCGGCGGCACAGCGATGAGTTCAAGTCACAGGTCGTTGCCGAATGCTCGCGGCCCGGCGTGTCGATTGCCGCGGTCGCGCTGCACCACGGTCTGAACGCGAACCTGTTGCGGCGCTGGGTCACGCAGGCCGGTTCGGGTGCGGACGAGCCATTGCGTGCGGCGCGTACTGCACTCGAGGCGTTCGTTCCGGTGGCGATCGAGAACCATGCCGAGGTAGCTGTCTGCAACATCGACGTCGAGATCAAACGCGGTCCGATGTCGGTGAAGATCCAGTGGCCGATGTCCGCGGCTGCCGAGTTCGGAGCGTGGCTGCGCGAGTTGCTGCGATGATTCGCATCGACGCGGTGTGGCTGTCGGTCGAGCCACTGGACATGCGCGCCGGCACCGACACTGCACTGGCTCGGGTCATCAAGGTCTTCGGCGAAGCGCGTGCGCACCACGCGTACCTGTTCGCGAACCGCCGTGCGAACCGCATGAAGGTGCTCGTGCACGACGGCATCGGTGTCTGGCTGTGCGCACGCCGGCTGCACCAGGGATCGTTCACGTGGGCGCCGGCCGGTGGTGCCGCAGCACTGAGCCTGAGTGCCGAGCAGTTGCGCGCGCTGGTGATCGGCCTGTCGTGGCATCGTATCGGTGACGGCGCGACGATCCGGGTGGCCTGATCGCCGTTCTGTTGTGGCACGATCGAGGCCATGCACTCGGTCGATCAACTGGCGAGCATGGACGCGGCGGCGCTGCGCGATCTGGCCGCTTCGCTGCTCGACAAGGTCTCGCGCCTGAGCGGCGAGAACCGGCTGAAGCAGCTGAAGATCGACCAGCTCACGCACGAGATGGCGATCCTCAAGCGCTGGAAGTTTGCCGCGCGCAGCGAGCAACTTGCCAGCGCGCAGAAGACGCTGTTCGAAGAGACCATGGACGCCGACCTCGAGGCGATCGGGCTCGAGCTCGAAGCGCTCGGTGGAGTCCAGGCGAAGGCCGAACCGAAAGAGCAGCCGAGGCGCACGGCGCTGCCGGCAGATCTGCCGCGTCGCGAGATCCGGCACGAGCCCGAATCGACGATATGCGCATGCGGATGCGCGATGAAGCGCATCGGCGAAGACGTTGCCGAGAAACTCGACTACACGCCGGGCTCCTTCACGGTGGAACGCCACGTGCGCGGCAAGTGGGCGTGCTCGAAGTGCGAGACGTTGATCCAGGCGCCGGTGCCGGCGCACGTGATCGACAAGGGCATCCCGACCGCGGGGCTGCTTGCGCAGGTGCTGGTGTCGAAGTACGCCGACCATGCGCCGCTGTACCGCCAGGAGCCGATGTTTGAGCGCGCCGGCCTGGCCATCCCACGCTCGACGCTGGGCGCATGGGTGGGGGTCTGTGGGGTGCGACTGGCTCCGCTGGCCGAGGCGCTGCGCGAGGCGATCCTGGGCCGCGCGGTGCTGCATGCCGACGAGACGCCGGTGCAGATGCTGAAGCCCGGCAACGGCAAGACGCACCGCGCCTACCTTTGGACGTACGGCACGACGCAGCATGATGCGCTGAGGGCCGTGGTGTACGACTTTGCCGAGGGGCGCGGCGGTCGCCATGCGAAGGACTTCCTGGCCGAATGGCGCGGCACGCTGGTGTGCGACGAC
>JAKOQB010000191.1 GCA_029778535.1 Pseudomonadota bacterium
AAGCACGGCACAGGGCCGGAACCGATCGTCCACGACCTGCGCATCCTGCTGAAGGATCAGGGATGAGCGCCGCGCTGATCCTGTTCGCGCACGGCGCGCGCGATCCGGCCTGGCGCGCGCCGATCGACGCGCTGGCGCAGCGGCTGCGCGCCGCGCTGCCGCAGGTTCCGGTGGTGCCGGCGTTCCTCGAGCTGATGAGCCCGAGCCTGGCCGAGGCGGTCGCCGCAGCGGTCGCAGGCGGTGCGACGCGGATCGCCGTCGCTCCGGTGTTCTGGGCGCAGGGTGGGCACCTGAAGCGCGACGTGCCGGCGCTGCTCGCGCACGTCTGCGCCGAGCATCCCGAGGTGCGCATCGACCTGTGGCCGGTGCTCGGCGAGCGCGACGCCGTGCTCGACGCGATCGCGGGCGACTATCGCGAGCTCTGGGTGGCCGCCGGCTGACCGCCGCCCCGGCGGCTACAGCAGCTTCTCGATCGCGGGCGCCAGGTCCTCGGGCGCCGTGGTCGGCGCGAAGCGCTCGACGACCCGGCCTTTGCGGTCGACCAAAAACTTCGTGAAGTTCCACTTGATCGCCTCCGAACCGAGCAGCCCGGGCGCCTCCTTGCGCAGCCACTGGAACAGCGGATGCGCGGTGTCGCCGTTGACGTCGACCTTGGCGAACATCGGGAAGCTCACGCCGAACTGCGTCTCGCAGAATTTCGCGATCTCGCCCTCGCTGCCGGGCTCCTGTGCGCCGAACTGGTTGCACGGGAAGCCGAGGATCTCGAGCCCGCGGTCACGGTACTTGCGATAGAGCGCCTCGAGCCCCGAGTACTGCGGCGTGAGACCGCACTGGCTGGCCGTGTTGACGATCAGCAGCACCTTGCCGCGGTACTTCGACAGCGCGCGCTTGCGCCCTTCGATCGTCTCGGCGCCGAACTCGTAGGCGGTGGTCATCGCGGGTCTCCTGGTGCGTGGGCGGGTTCCGGCGTCGCGCCGGACTGCAGCGAGGCGAGCAGCGTCGCGCCGACGATCAGCAGCCCGCCCACGATGGTACGCGCGCCCAGCGTATCGCCCCCCAGTCCCACCGACGACAATGCGGCGAACACGAC
>JAKOQB010000192.1 GCA_029778535.1 Pseudomonadota bacterium
GGTCCCCCGCTTTCACCCGTAGGTCGTATGCGGTATTAATCCGGCTTTCGCCGGGCTATCCCCCACTACAGGGCACGTTCCGATGCGTTACTCACCCGTTCGCCACTCGCCACCAGGGTTGCCCCCGTGCTGCCGTTCGACTTGCATGTGTAAGGCATGCCGCCAGCGTTCAATCTGAGCCAGGATCAAACTCTTCAGTTCAAATCCTTCGCACACGTGATCGTGTACGTTCGCTCACTCGCGGAATCGAGGGAAGTCTTGCAAGACTTCCCACTTACTTCCGTGTGAGGCACAAGATGCATCGAGCATAGCCACGAAGTTCGGCGTGAGGCCGCGCCCCGTGGTTGCGCCGTCATCCGGCGCCCACACTTATCGGCTGTTTCAGTTGTTAAAGAGCAGGCTGCTTGCTCGTATGCACATCGCGCGCATCGGTAAGCAGCGAAGAGGCGAGATTATGGCGATGCAAAAAACGCGTGTCAAGTTGAAGGGGACGGCAAAGTCGCAGGGCGCCTCCCGACGCGTGCAAGTCCCTGTCCGGCCAAGGCGCCGTCAGCGATGCTTGAACCGGGCCGCGCGCTTTTCGACGAAGGCCGACATGCCCTCCTTCTGATCCTCGGTCGCGAACAGGGAGTGAAAGAGCCGGCGCTCGAACAGCAAACCCTCGCCCAGCGGAGCCTCGTACGCCCGATTGATGCATTCCTTCGCCATCAGCACCGCCGGAAGCGAGAACCGGGCGATCGTCGCGGCGGCATCGAGCGCCTCTTCCAGCACCCTTGCATCGGCGACCACGCGCGACACCAGTCCGGCGCGTTCTGCCTCGGCGGCGTCCATCATCCGCGCCGTGAGCGCCAGATCCATCGCCTTGGCCTTGCCGACCGCGCGCGGCAGCCGCTGCGTGCCGCCCGCCCCGGGGATGATGCCGAGCTTGATCTCGGGCTGCCCGAAGCGGGCGCTTTCGCCCGCGATGATGATGTCGCACATCATCGCCAGTTCGCATCCGCCGCCCAACGCGTAGCCGGCGACCGCAGCGATCACCGGCTTGCGCACGCGCCGGATGGTTTCCCAGTTGCGGCTGATGTAGTCGCTGCGGAACACGTCCATGTACGACCATTCGCGCATCGCACCGATGTCGGCACCGGCGGCGAAGGCCTTGGGTGACCCGGTGATGACCATCGCGCCAATCGAATCGTCGGCGTCGAACGCGAGCAGCGCGCCGCCCAGTTCGTCCATCAGCGCATCGTTCAGCGCATTGAGCGCCTTGGGCCGGTTCAGCGTAATCAGTCCGACGCGATCGCGCCGCTCGACCAGTATGTTTTCGTAGTTCATTCGCCTTTCCTGCAATCAGTGCGGCGCCACGTCGCCCGGGCCGAACTCGATGTACTCGAGGATCGTCTGCGGCGGCAGTGCACGCGAGTAATAAAACCCCTGCGCGAACTCGCAGCCGATGCTGCGCAGATACTCGACCTGCTCCGGCGTCTCGATGCCCTCGGCGATCACCTTCAACCGGAAGTGCCGCGCGACCGCGAGCATCGCGTGCACGATGGCGCAGCTGTCGGCGTCGTTCGGCACGCCTTCGACGAACGACTGGTCGATCTTCAGCGCTTTGATCGGCATTCGCTTCAGGTACGCGAGCATCGAGTAGCCGGTGCCGAAGTCGTCCAGCACGAGACCCACCCCGAGGGCTGCCAGCTCGTTCAGAACGTCGTTGTTGACCTCCGTCTCGCGCACGAGCGTGCGCTCGGTGATCTCCAGCGTGATCATGTGCGGCTCGATGCCGTGCTTGGCAAGCGCGCTGCGCACGATGATCGGCAGGCTCGCCGAGCCCATCTCGCGGCCCGCGACGTTGACCGAGATCGGGATGTCGAAGCTCGGTTGCTTCTCGCGCCAGCGCACGATCTGCGCGCACACGTCATTGACCAGCCAGCGCGTGATGCGCTCCGACAGCCCGCTCACCTCGGCAACGCCGATGAAGCGGTCCGGCGTCAGCCGGCCGTAGTTCGGGTGCTGCCAGCGGATGAGCGCCTCCAGCCCGACCACGCGCCCGGTGTCCATCTGCACCTGGGGCTGGTATTCGAGCACGAACTGCGGCTGCTCCGACTGCAGCGCCTTCAGCATCTGGATGCCGAGCTGAACCTCGCGCGCCGCGGTCTCGTAGCGGATCGGGTTGAAGAAGCTGAACTGGTTGCGGCCGTCGCGCTTGGCCTGGTACATGCCGGCGTCGGCGTTCTTCAGCAGCGTGCTCATCTCGCGCCCATGCTCGGGAAAGAGCGCGATCCCGATCGACGCCGACACCTGCGTGTCGACGTTGGGCACCAGATCGGTCCGATGCAGCGACTGCGCGATCCGCGCGGCCAGCAGCGAGACCTCCTGCCGGTGCTCGAAATCGTTCAGCACTACGACGAACTCGTCGCCGCCGAGACGCGCGACCATGCCGCGCTCGGCGACGATGTCCTTGATGATCTGCGCCGCCGACTTGATCAGCGCGTCGCCCACCAGATGGCCGAGCGTGTCGTTGACGTCCTTGAAGCGGTCCAGATCGATCAGCATCACCGCGACGCGCCGCCGCCGGTTGGCCGCCGTCATGATCATGTCGCGCATCGTTTCGCGCAGCAGGTTGCGGTTCGGCAGCCCCGTCAGCGAGTCGTACCAGGCGAGCTGCTCGATGCGGGTTTCCGCCTCCTGCCGCTGCGACGCCTCCAGCGCCAACGCGATCAGCAGCGCTCCGGTGGTGACCAGGTTGATCTCGTCCTCGTCCCAGCTGCGCGCCTCCGCGTTCTGCACGCGCAGCACGCCACGCACGTCGCCGTCGAGCAGCACCGGCGCGTCCAGCGTCGCCTTCAGTCCTGTCCAGCGCGGATCGGCGGTCAGCGGCGCCAGCATCGGCGAGGTGCCGACATCGGCGACCACCACCGGCTGGCGATCGTGCAGGTGTCCGAGATAGTCGGCGAGCACCTCCGCCGGAAACTCGGTACCGACCCACTCGCGCACGAAGCGGTCAGTGCGGGCATCGAAGCACGCTTCGCAGCGTAGCGCCGGCGGCGCCGACTCGCGCACCCAGAAGCTCGCCGTGCTGGCACGCAGCGTTTCCGCGATCACGCGCAGCGCGCGCGACAGCGAGTGCGCGAAGTCGGCGCGCGTGTGGATCGCCAGCTCGAGCAGCCGCTCGCGATACTCGAGCCGCCGCGCCTGCCGTCCCGCCTCGGTGCCGCGCGTCAGCGCCGCGCCGGTCACGTCGCGCGCGGTCAGCAGCAGTCCGCCGATGGTCGCGTCCGACATCAGGTTGCGCACCGAGATCCAGAGCCGGCGCTGGTTGCCGTCGGCGTGCGCGAAGCGCACCAGGCAGCTGTGAGTCCGGCGCGACGAGCCGTCGCGCGCCGCGGCGTCGATCGCCTCCTGCAGCGCCGGCTGGTCTTCCCCGACCACGAGCGAAACGCCCGGCCGCCCGATCGTTGCGTCCGACTTCACGCCGAGCGACTTCTGGATCGCCGCCGACTGGTAGCGGATCACGCCATCGGCGTCGAGCACCATGAGCGCATCGGCCGCGTGCTCCGCGAACGAGCGCAGGCGGCGCTCGAGCAGCCGCATCCGGCGCTTGGTTTCGCGCGCCTCGGTCACGTCGCGCGCGCAGATCACGAAGGCCTGCACCAACGGGTCGTGCAGCCGGTTGGTCAGCGTGCCGAGCATCCAGCGCCCGCCGCCCTGCCCCGACAGCCGCAGCCGCCATTCGAACCGCAGTGGTGCGGCGTCGTCCTGCGCCGACATGCGCTCGACCGCGCGGGCGAACTCGGCCGCCGCCGTGTCGTCGAGCAGATACTCGAACGGAACGCCGATCGCATCGCCCGAATTCACCCCGGTGGCGCTCAGCGCGGCGGCGCTGAGCGACAGCACGCGCCGATCGGCGCCGATCAGGATGCCGATCTCGCCCGAGGCCTGCGCGATCGCGGCCGCGCGCGCAAGCTCGCGCCGCCGCGCGCGCTCGAGTTCGCGCTGCTCGCCGACATCCTTCAGCGTGACCGCGGCTACCGTTTCCTGCTCGAAGCGCAGCAGTTCCGCGTCGAACTGGATCGCAACGCGCCGGCCGTCGGCCAGCGGCAGCTTGGTCCGCCCCGAAATGCGACCGTCGCGCTCGAGCGCATCCCAGAAGCGCACCCAACGCCGTGTCACGTCGCGATAGCGCGGAAACGCGAGCACCTCGGCCAGATGCCGCCCAATGACGATGTCGACCGGTTTGCCGATCAGCAGCGCCGCTGCACCATTGGCGGTCAGGATCTGCGCTGACAAGTTGCAGCAGATCGTCGGCAGCGCGAGGTGGTCAAACGCCGCCTGCTTCAGCGACGATTCGACGGCGGACTGCCGCAGCGGAATGACGGTTGACACGCGGTGCGGTCTCCTGCGCTGGCGGCGCTGCTACGCGAACGCGCGCGCCACGCCGAACGGCGACGACCGCGATTGTGCCACCAATGCCGGCGCAACGGCCGCGATCGCGCGCGGTGACTACACTGGCCGCCTGTTCGACGGAGGTACGCATGTTCAAGGCAGTCTGGCTCACGAAGGACAACGACCGGTTCAGCGCCGCCGTGCGCGAGATCACCGACGACGCGCTCGACGCCGCGGCCGCCGGCGCCGAGGTCACGCTCGCGGTGGAGTACTCGACGATCAACTACAAGGACGCACTGGCGCTGACCAACCGGTCGCCGGTGGTGCGCAAGTGGCCGATGGTGCCGGGCATCGATGCGGCCGGCACGGTGAGCGCGAGCACGCATCCGCAATGGAAGGCCGGCGATCGCGTGATCCTGAACGGCTGGGGCGTGGGCGAGACCCACTGGGGCGGCCTCGCGCAGAAGGCGAAACTGAAGGGCGACTGGCTCGTCGCGCTGCCTGCCGGCATTTCGACCCGGCAGGCGATGGCGATCGGCACCGCCGGCTACACCGCGATGCTGTGCTGCCTCGCCCTCGAGCAGCAAGGCATCACGAAGTCGAGCGGCGACGTTCTCGTCACCGGCGCCACCGGCGGCGTGGGGTCGATTGCGCTGGCGATCCTGTCGCGCTGGGGCTGGCGCACCGTGGCCTCGACCGGCAAATCAACCGAAGCCGACTACCTGAAGTCGCTTGGCGCCGCCGACGTGATCGATCGCGCCGAACTGTCCACCCCCGGCAAGCCGCTGCAGAAAGAGCGCTGGGCCGCGGTGATCGACGCGGTCGGATCGCACACGCTCGCCAATGCCTGCGCGCAGACGCGCTACGGCGGTGTCGTCGCCGCCTGTGGTCTGGCGCAGGGGATGGACTTTCCCGCCACGGTCGCGCCCTTCATCCTGCGCGGTGTGCGACTGATCGGCGTCGATTCGGTGATGTGCCCGATGGCGCGCCGGACGGCGGCGTGGCAACGGCTCGCGACCGATCTGGACCGCGCCAAGCTCGACGCGATCACGCGCGAGGTCGGATTGGCCGCGAGCCTCGAAGTGGCGCGCGACATGCTCGCGGGCAAGGTGCGCGGCCGCACGGTGGTTGACGTAAACAGGTGAACGGGCGCGCCCGCGCGATGCGTTAGCCTGCGCGCACGACTTGCCTCATCCTCGCCGATCCGCGGCGCGCGCCGGATGCCGCGGATCGCTCTTCCGGAGCAATCCCCGATGGTGCAACTGAATGTCAACGGCCGCAGCGTCGAGGTCGATGCGGATCCGGGCACGCCGCTGCTGTGGGCGCTGCGCGACCACCTCGGCCTGACCGGCACCAAGTTCGGCTGCGGCATGGCGCTGTGCGGCGCGTGCACCGTGCACGTGAACGGCAAGCCGACGCGCGCGTGCACCACGCCGATCGCGACCGCGGCCGGCGCGCAGATCACGACGATCGAGGCGATCGAAGCCGATCGCGTCGGCCGTGCGCTGCAGGACGCCTGGGTGCGCAACGACGTCGTGCAGTGCGGCTACTGCCAGTCGGGCCAGATCATGGCCGCCACCGCGCTGTTGAAGTCGAAGCGCAGTCCGAGCGACCAGGACATCGACGACGCGATGAGCGGCATCGTGTGCCGCTGCGGCACCTACGCGCGCATCCGCGCCGCGATCAAGGACGCCGCCAAGGCGATCGGGTAGGAGCGCGCGATGGACAAGCTGATGCGCTCTCTCGCCGCCGCCGACATCGTCGCGGCCTTGAACATCGACACGCCGGTCAAACTCAGCCGCCGCGACTTCGTGAAGGCCACCGGCCTCGCCGGCGGCGGACTGATGCTTGCGATCGGGCTGCCGGCCGGCGGCCGCCGCGCCCTTGCGCAGCAGACGGAAGACAAGGTTCCCTATCCGCCGGCCGCCTTCATCCGCATCGCGCCCGACGACACCGTCACGGTGCTGATCAACAAGCTCGAGTTCGGTCAGGGCGTGTTCACGTCGATGGCGATGCTGATCGCCGACGAACTCGACTGCCGCTGGAGCAAGGTGCGCGCCGAACACGCGCCCACCGCGCAGGTCTACGCGCACCCCGGCTTCGGCATCCAGATGACCGGCGGGTCGCAGTCGATCACCTCGAGCTGGCAGCAGTTCCGCCGCATCGGCGCCAGCGCGCGGCTGATGCTGATCCAGGCCGCCGCGCAGAAATGGGGCGCGCCGATCGCGCGGCTCGACACCAAGGACTCGACCGTGGTCGAGATCGGCGGGCAGCGGCGGCGCGCGAGCTACGGTACGCTCGCCGAGGCGGCGATGAAGCTGCCGGCGCCGACGCGGGTCGGCATCAAGGCCGATCCGCGCGACTTCACGCTGATCGGCAGGCCGACGCGGCGCATCGATGCGCGCGGGAAGGTCGATGGAAGCGCGAAGTTCGGCATCGACCACCGCCTGCCCGGCCTGCGCACCGCGCTGGTCGCGCGGCCGCCCGTGTTCGGCGGCAAGGTCGCGAAGTTCACTGCCGACAAGGCGCGCGCGATCAGGGGCGTCGAGGCGGTTGTACCGGTACAGGTCGATCGCGGCGGTTCGGGCGTGGCGGTGATCGCCAATGGCTTCTGGCCCGCGAAACAGGGCCGCGACGCGCTCGAGATCGAATGGACGCTACCGGCCGGACCGACGACGTCGGAGCAACTCGCGCAGTACCGGCAACTGGCGCAGCAACCGGGGCTGCCGGCGCGCGCCGACGGCGACGTTGACGCGCTCGCCGCCGCGGCGAAGACGATCACCGCCGAGTTCGAGTTCCCGTATCTCGCGCACGCACCGATGGAGCCGCTGAACGCGACCATCGACCTGAAGGCCGACAAGCTAACGATCTGGTGCGGCTCCCAGTTCCAGACCTTCGACCATCTGCTCGCCGCGCAGGCGGCGGAGCTGAAGCCCGAGCAGGTCGAACTGATCACCACGTTCGCCGGCGGCGGCTTCGGCCGCCGCGCGGCACCGACCTCGGACTACGTGGTCGAGGCCGTGCGCGTCGCGAAGGCGATGAAGCAGGCCGGCATCGACGCGCCGCTGCAGGTGATCTGGACCCGCGAGGACGACATCCGCGGCGGCTATTACCGTCCCGCGCACGTGCATCGGGTGCTCATCGGCACCGATGCGAAGGGGATGCCGGTTGCGTGGCAGCACACGATCGTCGGCCAGTCGATCATCAAGGGCACCCCGTTCGAGAAGTCGATGATGAAGGACGGCGTCGACGCAACCACCACCGAAGGCGTGGTCGACACGCCGTACCGGCTGCCGAACCTGCGCGTCGGCGTGCACCACCCGGAGGTCAATGTGCCGGTGCTGTGGTGGCGTTCGGTCGGCAATACGCACACGGCATTCGTGATGGAAACGCTGATCGACGAGTTGGCCGCCGCGGCGAAGCAGGATCCGATCGCCTACCGGCTGGCACTGCTCGATGCCAAGCACACGCGCCATCGCGCGGTGCTGAATCTCGTACGCGACAAGTCCGGCTGGGGCGGGCCGCTGCCGAAGGGCCGCGCGCGCGGCGTCGCGGTGCACGAGAGTTTCGGCTCGGTCGTCTCGCACGTGGTCGAAGTGTCGGTCGACGGCAACGACATCCGCGTGCATCGCGTCACCTCGGCGATCGACTGCGGCACCGCGGTCAACCCGCTCGGCGTCGACGCGCAGGTGCAGTCGGCGATGGTCTACGGCCTGACCGCCGCGCTGTACGGAAAAATCACGTTGAACAAAGGGCGGGTCGAGCAGGGCAATTTCCACGACTACCCGCCACTGCGCATCGACGCGATGCCGGAGATCAGCGTGCACATCGTGCCCAGCACCGCGGCGCCGACCGGCGTCGGCGAACCCGGCACGCCGCCGATCGCGCCCGCGGTGGCCAACGCGGTTGCCGCGCTAACCGGCAAGCGCCTGCGCAAGCTGCCGTTCGATCTCGCCGGGGCGTGAGGCAGAATCTCGCACCGTCCGCAGTCACTCCAGGGAGAAACCGATGCAAGTTCGCCTGAGCCGGATCGTCGCCGCCGCGGCCCTGCTGACGCTGGCCGCGACCGTGGCCGCCCAACCCAAGTCGCGCGCCGACTGCGAACGCGACTACAAGCCGCACGTCGGCCAGAGCGGCAAGGACGTGGTGTGGGTGCCGACGCCCGACGACCTGGTCAACCGCATGCTTAAGATGGCGCACACCACGCCGCAGGACTACGTGATCGATCTGGGCGCCGGCGACGGCAAGATCGCGATCGCCGCGGCCAAGCAGTTCGGCGCCCGCTCGCTCGGCATCGAATACAACCCGGACATGGTGAAACTCGCCAACTGCATGGTGCAGGTCGAGGGCGTGGCCGGCAAGACGAAGATCATCCAAGGCGACGTGTTCAAGGAGGATTTCTCCAAGGCCACCGTCGTCACGATGTACCTGCTGCCGGAGCTGAACCTGCGGCTGCGGCCGATCATCCTGAACATGAAGCCCGGCACGCGCGTGGTATCGCACCAGTTCACGATGGGCGACTGGGAGCCGGACGAGACCGCCGAGATCGAATATCGCTCCGCGTACCTGTGGATCGTGCCGGCCAAGGTCGAGGGCACGTGGAATTTCCGCGCGCAGAACGGCGCACAGTTCAGCGTGGCGCTGAACCAGAAGTACCAGAAACTCACCGGCGAGGCCGCGATGGGCGCGAACCGGAATCCGATCGTCGGCGCCACGCTGCACGGCGACGAGATCAAGTTCGCGTTCAACGACGACAAGGGCGTGACGCGCACGCTGACCGGCAAGGTGCAGGGCAACGAGATCACCGGCACGCTGAAGGCGGCGGGCGGCGCCGAGGCCAAGGTCACCGGCACGCGCAAGTAGCGCGGCGCTGCACTCGACTCGAGCCCCGCGTGCGCGGGGCTTTTTTCATCGACCCCATGAACACGACCATCGCCGCGCCCAGACCCGCGCTGTCGATCTTCGATGCGGTGATGGTCACCACCGGGATCGTGATCGGCAGCGGCATCTTCGCGTTCCCGCAGCTGGTCGCTTCGATGACGGGATCGCTGCCGTGGATGTACGGGGCGTGGCTGATCGGTGCGGCGCTGTGCCTGATCGGCGCGCTGTGTTACGCGGAGCTGGCCGCCGCGTTTCCGCACGCGGGCGGCGACTATCACTTCCTCACGCTCGCGTACGGGCGCGACGTGAGCTTCTTCTTCGGCTGGGCGCGCGTGACCGTGATCACGACCGGCTCGATGGCGCTCGGCGGCTACGTGTTCGGCGACTACATGTCGGGCACGTTCCTGTCGTTCGGCGCGCATTCGTCCGCCCTGTACGCGGCGCTGGTGATCGTGGTCCTGACCGCCGTCAACATCGCCGGACTGCGCCAGAGCGCGCGCACGCAGAACGTGATGACGAGCCTGCTGGTGATCGGCATGCTGGGCGTGGCGCTCGCGAGCCTGCTCGCGCCCGCCCCCGCGCCGGCGCTCGGAGCCGCGGCGTCAGTTCCGGCGGCGGGCGTGCCGCCGCTGCTCGCCACCGCGCTGCTGTTCGTGCTGTTCACCTTCGGCGGCTGGAACGAGGCCGCCTACATCTCGGCCGAGGTCAGGGGCGGCCGCCGCATCATCCTCGCCGTGCTGGTGCTCGCGCTGGCGCTGATCACCGCGGTGTATCTCGCCTTCATCTGGGCGCTGGTGAGCGGGCTGGGCTTCGAGGCACTGAAGGCGTCGAAGGTGCCGGGCGCCGAGGTGATGCGCGCCGCGTTCGGACCGGCCGGCGAGAAGTTCCTCGGCGGCATCGCGGCGCTGGCGGCGCTGACGACGATCAACGCGACGATGATCGTCGGCGCGCGCACCAACTACGCGCTCGGCCGCGACTGGCCGATCGTCGCGTTCATGAGCGCGTGGGACGGCGGCCGCAACGCGCCGGTCAAGGCGTACCTGGTGCAGGGTGCGATCGCGCTGGCTCTGGTCGTGCTGGCCGCATTCGAGAAGAGCGGCGTGGCGGCGATGGTCGAGTTCACCGCGCCCGTGTTCTGGTTCTTCTTCATGCTGACCGGCGTGGCGCTGATCGTGCTGCGCTTTCGTCGGCCGAATGCGGCGCGCCCGTTCCTCGTGCCGATGTACCCGATCGTGCCGATCGCCTTCATCGCCACCTGCGCGTGGCTGTTCTACTCGAGCGTCACCTACGCGCAGTCGCAGAAGGCGGTCAGCGTGGCGTTCTACGTGATGGGCGCCGGGCTCGTCGCATGGCTGATCGCGCGGCAGAAGAAGGCGTGAGCCATCGCGTCGTCGGACTGCTGCTCGCGGCCGGCATCGGCCAGCGCTTCGATCCGAGCGGCACGCGGCTGAAGCTGCTCGAGCCCGCGCCCGCCGGCGAGCACGCCGGGGCGCCGATCGCGGTGGCTTCCGCGCGCGCCCTGCGCGCGGTGCTGATCGACGTTTGCGCGGTGGTGCGGCCGGCGACGAACGACCTGCAACGCAAGCTGCAATCGCTGCTCGCGGCCGAAGGCTGCCGGCTGATCGTGTGCGAGCGCGCCGAAGAAGGCATGGGCGTGTCGCTCGCGTGCGGCGTGCGCGCGACGGCCGGCGCGGACGGCTGGATCGTCGCGCTGGCCGATATGCCGGCGGTGCGCGCGACGACGATCGTCGCGGTGCGCGCGGCGCTCGAGCGCGGCGCGCTCACCGCGGCACCTTCCTTTCGGGGCGTGCGCGGCCACCCGGTGGGTTTCGCGCGCGCCTGCTACGACGAACTGGTCGCGCTGCAGTCCGACCAGGGCGCGCGCGGCGTGCTGAGCGCACATCCGCCCGCGATCGTCGACGTCGACGACCCGGGCTGCCTGCTCGACATCGACACGCCCACCTGAAGGAGAAGCCATGCCGCGCGCGGAGATCATCGGAACGGACAAGCTGTTCGGACACGAGGACACCGGAGTCGATCTGAACGCCTACGCGCTGCGGCTGCTGGCCGAGGGCGATTCGTGGTTCTCGCTCGGCTCGATCCCGCCGCACAACCTGCTGATGGAGCTGCGCTTCGACAAGCGCGCGATCGTGATCGATCTCGCGTATCCCGGCGACGAGGTGCAGAAGATGTTTCGCCGCATGTGGGACTACGGCGGCGAGTTCGCCAACATGCTGACGATGCGCAGCATCTGGCGCTGGGACGCGATCCTGCTGTCCGGCGGCGGCAACGACCTGATCGCGGCGTTCCCGCATCTGCTGCGCGCCGACATCGATGCCGCGCGCGTCGATCCGACGCGGCCGCAGGACCTGGTCGATGCCGCGGCGCTGGCGCTGCTCGACGAGTACCTGGTCGAAAGCTATCGCGGCTTCGTCGAATGCCGCGACCGGCGCGGCAGCCCGAACGCGGGCGTGCCGATGATCGTCCATACCTACGACTACCCGACGCCGAACGATGCGCCGGCGCTTGCGTTCGGCGTTTCCATCGGCGGACCGTGGATCTATCCGCTGCTGAACGGCCGCATTCCGCAGAGTGCCTGGCAGCCGCTGACCGATTACCTGCTCGACCACGTCGCGCAGACGCTGCTTTCGCTGCCGGCGCAACTGCCGGACTTTTACGTGATCGACACGCGCGGCACGCTGGTGCGCGCCGCGCTCGGCGCGCAGGGCGATTCGAACGACTGGGAGAACGAAATCCACCCGAACGCGGGCGGCTACCGCAAGCTCGCGGCCAAGGTCGCGGCGGAAGTGCTGCGGCGCGTGGGCGGATGACGTTCGTGCTGGCCGAGCCCGGCGCGGTGATCGGCGCGTTCGTTCTCTACTGCGCGGCCGGCGTCGCCGCCGGTGCGCTGCTCGCTACCGCGTACTGGCTGTGGACGCGGCGGCCCGACATGCCGCAGGGCTTCTTCCGCCATCCGCCGTCGCGGGCGACCGCGGCGGTGATCGGCGCCAGCGCGTTGATCGGCGGCGCGCTGATCGGCGCGCGCGCGCAGCTGTGGGCGTTCTACCGCATCGACGTCGCGGGCGACCGCGTGACGCTGCGCTACGCGCTGCCCGCGCGCGCGCTGACGCTGCCGCGCGCGCAGATCGAGCGCGTGGTAGCAGGCCTCGGCGGCGAGAAGGGCGCGACCATGCGGCTGGTGATCTACACGCGCGGCGGCGAACGCCACGAGAGCGCACCGACGGCGCGCGAGCGCTTCGAGGCGGCGCGCGCTGCGCTCGGTGTCGTTGAGTAGACTCGCCCGATGCCGATCCGCTACGCGATCCGTCCGGCGCAGCCGGGCGCGCACCTCTTTCACGTCATCGTCACCCTCGACGATCCCGATCCGGCCGGCCAGCGGCTGATGCTGCCGGCGTGGATACCCGGCAGCTACATGATCCGCGAGTTCGCGCGTCACATCGTGCGGCTGACCGCGCTGGCGGGGGAACGCAAGCTGCGCACGGAGAAGCTCGACAAGCACACGTGGAGGTGCGCCCCCGTTGCCGGCCCGCTGACGGTCGCGTACGAGGTCTACGCGTGGGACCTGTCGGTGCGCGCCGCGCATCTGGACGACACGCACGGGTTCTTCAACGGCGCCTGCGTGTTCCTGCTGCCGCTCGGTCGCGAGCGGGAGGCCTGCGAGGTCGACGTGCTGCCGCCGGCGGGTGCCGGCTTTGCCGACTGGAAAGTGATCACGGGTCTCGCCCCCGCGCGTGGCGCGAAGCGCGGCGGTTTCGGCACCTATGTCGCGCGCGACTACGACGAACTGATCGACTGCCCGGTCGAGATGGGCACGTTCGCGCACGCGCGCTTCGACGTGCTCGGCACCCCGCACGAGATCGCGGTCACCGGCCGCGTGCCGAAGCTCGACCTGAAGCGCCTGACCGCGGACCTCGCCCGGCTGTGCGAGACGCAGATCCGCCTATTCGAGCCGCGCAGCAGGCGCGCGCCGTTCGACCGCTACGCGTTCCTGACGTTCGCGCTCGGCGAAGGCCATGGCGGGCTCGAGCACCGCAACTGCACCGCGCTCGTGTGCCGGCGCGACGGCCTGCCTTTCGTCGGCATGAAGGACTCGACCGAGGGCTACCGCAGCTTCCTCGGGCTGGCGAGCCACGAGTACTTCCACAGCTGGAACGTCAAGCGCATCCGCCCCGCCGCGTTCGTGCCGTACGACCTCGCGCGCGAGAACTACACGCGCCTTTTGTGGGCATTCGAGGGCATCACGTCCTACTACGACGACCTGCTGCTCGCGCGCGCCGGCCTGCTGACCGAAGCGCAGTACCTCGACGCGCTGGCGCAGACGATGACCACCGTGATGCAGCGCTCGGGACGGCTGAAGCAGAGCCTCGGCGAAAGCTCCTTCGATGCCTGGATCAAGTACTACCGCCAGGACGAGAACGCGCCGAACAGCCTCGTCAGCTACTACCAGAAGGGCGCGCTGGTCGCGGCCGCACTCGACCTGACGATCCGCGCCGCGACGCGCGGGAGAAGATCGCTCGACGACGTGATGCGGCTGCTGTGGAAGCGCTTCAAGGACCTGCCCGGCTACCGCGGCGTCGACGAGGACGGAATCGTCGAGGCGGCGGAGACCGCGACGGGTCTGAAGCTCGCGCGCGCGCTGCGCGAGTGGACCGAGGGCACGCGCGATCCCGATTTCGCGGCGCTGCTGGCGCCGTTCGGCGTCGCCTGCGAGCGGCGGCCCGCGCTCGATCAACCGCACTTCGCGCTGCTCGGCATCAAGACCTCCGGCCGCGCCGAGTGCAGCGTGGTCAACGTCTTCGACGGCGGCGCCGCGCAGGACGCCGGCATCTCCGGCGGCGACGTGCTGGTGGCGCTGAACGGGCTGCGCATCCACAACGGCAATTTCGATGCGCTGCTGGCGCGCTATCAGCCGGGCGACGCGGTCGAGTTGCACGCGTTCCGACGCGACGAACTGATGCGCTTCGAGGTGAAGCTCGGCACGCAGCCGCCGCCGAAGTTCGTGCTGAAGAGCGATCCGAAGGCGGGCAAGGCGGCCGCGCGGCTGCGTCTGGGCTGGCTGAAGGGGTGAAGCGATGGCGGATGCGCCCGCGCTTCCCACCCACGCGCGCGTCGTCGTGATCGGCGGCGGCATCATCGGCTGCTCGGTCGCGTATCACCTCGCGCACATGGGCGCGGCCGATGTCGTGCTGCTGGAGCGGGACCGGCTGACCTCGGGCACCACGTGGCACGCGGCCGGGCTGATCGTCACCTTTGGTTCGACTTCGGAAACTTCGACCGAACTGCGCAAGTACTCGCGCGACCTCTACGCGCGGCTCGAGGCGGAGACCGGGCAGGCGACCGGCTTCAAGCCGGTGGGCTTCATCGAAGTCGCGACCGATGCCGACCGCCTGGAGGAATACCGCCGCGTGGCCGCGTTCAACCGCTACTGCGGCATCGATGTGCACGAACTGCTGCCGCGCGAAGTGCGGGCGCTGTTTCCGCTGGCGAAGATCGACGACATGCTGGCCGGCTTCTACGTGAAGGAGGACGGCCGCGCCAATCCGGTCGACGTGACGATGGCGCTCGCCAAGGGCGCGAAGCTGAAAGGCGCGAAGATCGTCGAAGGCGTGGCGGTCACGAACGTGCTCGCGCAGCGCGGCGCGGTCGCGGGTGTCGAGACCGCGCACGGCACGATCCGCTGCGAGACGATCGTCAACTGCGCCGGCATGTGGGCGCGCGAACTGGGCGCGCGCAACGGCGTGAACATCCCGCTGCAGGCGGCCGAGCACTACTACCTGATCACCGGCCCGCTGCAGGGCATCGGTCGCGACTGGCCGGTGCTCGAAGACCCGGCGTCGTACGGCTATTACCGCGAAGAGGGCGGCGGGCTGATGATCGGCCTGTTCGAACCGGTGTGCGCGCCGTGGAAGGTCGACGGCGTGCCGCAGGACTTCTCGTTCGGCGAGATCGAGCCCGACTGGGACCGGATGACGCCCTATCTCGAAAAGGCGATGGCGCGCGTGCCGGCGTCGCAGGCGGCGGGAATCAGGAAGTTCTTCTGCGGCCCGGAGAGCTTCACGCCGGACCTGAAGCCGATCGTCGGCGAGGCGCCGGAGCTCGCGAACTACTTCGTCGCCGCGGGGCTGAATTCGATCGGGATCCTCACCGGCGGCGGCATCGGCCGCCTGCTCGCGCACTGGGTCCTGACCGGCGCGCCCGACGCCGACGTGACCGGCATCCACATCGACCGGCTGCATCCGTACCAGTCGAATCCGGAGTACCGGCGCACGCGCACGGTCGAATCGCTCGGCATGGTGTACCAGTGCCACTACCCGACGCGCTCGATGCAGACGGCGCGCAACGCCAAGCGGTCGCCGCTGCACGACCGCCTGGCCGCCCGCGGCGCGTACTTCAAGGACGTGAGCGGCTGGGAGGGTGCCGACTGGTACGCGCCGATCGGCGCCGAGCCGAAGGTCGAGCGGCTTTCATGGGGCCGGCAGAACTGGTTCCCGTACTGGCGCGCCGAGCACGAGGCGTGCCGCAACAACGTGATCCTGATGGACATGTCGTTCATGTCCAAGTTCTTCGTGCAGGGGCGCGATGCCGGCCGCGTGCTGAACCGGCTTTCGGCCAACGACGTCGACGGCGAACGCGGCCGCATCACCTACACGCAGTGGCTGAACGAGCGCGGCACGATCGAGGCGGACCTCACCGTCACCAAGCTCGACGACGCGCACTACCTGGTGGTCGCGTCCGACACCGCGCACCGCCATGCGCTGACGCGCCTGCGCCGCGCCTGCGACGGCAGCCATGCGTTCGCGACCGATGTGACCGGCGCGTATGCACAGATCAACGTCCAGGGGCCGCGCGCGCGCGAACTGCTGCAGTCGGTGACGACCGAGCGCCTCTCGAACGAGGCGTTCCCGTTCCGCTGCGCGCGCGAGATCGACCTGGGACTCGCGCGCGTGCTGTGTATTCGTATTACCTATCTCGGCGAACTCGGCTACGAGCTGTACGTCCCCGCCGAGCAGGCCACGCATGTCTACGAGCGACTGGTGCAGGCGGGCGGTGCGTTCGACCTGAGGCACGCGGGGCTGAAGGCGCTGGCCAGCCTGCGGATGGAAAAGGGCTACCGTGACTACGGCCACGACATCGACAACACCGACTCGGTGCTGGAAGCCGGGCTCGGCTTCGCGGTGAATCTCACGAAGCCCGGCGGGTTCATCGGCCGCGACGCGGTGCTGGCGAAAAAGGCGGCCGGAGCCCTGACGCGCCGCCTCGTGCAGGTGCTGGTGCTCGACCCCGAGCCGCTGATGTTCCACGCGGAAATCGTCTACCGCGACGGCGAGCCGGTCGGCTACGTACGCGCCGCCTCGTACGGCTTCACCCTCGGCGGCGCGGTCGGGCTGGCGATGATCGACGCCGGCGCGCCGATCGACCAGGCGTGGTGCGAGGCGGGCACGTGGGAAATCGACATCGCCGGCACCCGCTATCCGGCGCGCGCGTCTCTTAAGCCGATGTACGACCCCGAGATGAAGCGGATCAAAGCGTAGTCAAGGTGCATTCTGGCCGGACTGGCCAGTTCGAACAGGAACGTTGATGGGCGCGCGTTGGCAGTTGCAGCAGGCGAAGAATCGCTTCAGCGAAGTGGTCGAGCGCGCGCTGAAGGAAGGTCCGCAGACCGTCACCAGGCACGGCAAGGACGCCGTCGTGATCGTGGCAGCCGAGGATTTCCAGCGGACTTCGGCGGTCGCCGGCAAGCCGAGCCAATCGCTGGCCGAGTTCCTGCTGCAGTCGCCATTGCGCGGCTCGCAGCTGCGAATCCGCCGTTCGCGCGATACCGGAAGGCTGCCTTCGTTCGGCGAATGAGCGGACGCTGGCTGCTCGACACGTGCGTGCTGTCCGAGTTCGCACGAGCCAGACCGAATGCCCATGTCGCGGACCGGCTCGCGGCGGCGGATGAATCAACCCTCGCATCGAGCGTCCTCACGCTGGCCGCAATGCACTCGAAGCCTGAATCGACGCCGCGTTACCCGCGCGCTTGCGCGACCGCGATCGCGCACGGACACGCGGTGGCCACGCGCAACGAGCGTGACTGCGTCGATTTCGAAGTGCCGATCGTCAATCGCTGGCAGCCGCAGGATCCGGCGCGCGGACAGAGCGCGCGGCGCCGGCTCGGAAGTCGTGAAGAAATCGTCACGCGCGCCACGCCTCGATGACCTGGTCGAAGCCGCGGCGGTAGTCCGGGAACTCGGGCTGCCACCCGGGCACGCGCGGCGCGGGCATGCGCGCCGGCATTTCGAGCGCGACCTGCTGCATGTGTTCCTCGCGCACGATCGCGCGCATCAGCGGCGCCGCGATGCGCGGCACGTGCAGCGGATGCCGCCGGCCGATGCGACGCGCGAAATCGTCCATGAACTGCATGAACGACGCGGGCGCGTCGTCGGTCGCGTACAGGACCTTGCCGGCGTTGCGCGGGCGCGCCGCCGCGAGCAGCGCGCGCACGGCGTCGTGCTGGTGCAGGTGGTACTGCAGCGCGCTGCGTGGACCGGCCCAGTACGGCCGACCGAGGCGGAACGCCTTGACGTAGAGGCGCAGGTCGCGGCTTTCGGGTCCGTACAGATAGCCCAGCCGCACCACGCACGCCGGCCCTGGGCCCGACAGCGCAAGCTGCTCGCACTCGAGGATCGCCGCGGCGAGCGAACGCAGCGGATCCTGCTTCGGTTGCGCGCGCACGAACGCGAAGCTGGTGTGCACGAGCATGTCCGCCTCGGTGCGCAGCGCGCGCCGCACGCCCGCCAGCGCGGTGCGCGCGAAATCCTTCCACGCATGGCCGTCGGAGAGCAGCGTGTTGGCCTGCTGGCCGGCGACGTTGATGTGGACGCGTGCCGGCGCCCGCTCCCGCGCCAGCAGGCGGCCGAGTTCGGTACGCGCGCCGGTGACCGACAGCGTCATCGCCGCGCGGCGCCAGCCGCCGCTTCACGCTGCATCGCCTGCCACACCGCTTCCACGTGCGCGCGCTCGGTCGCCTCGGCGCCGATCGACACGCGCACCATCCAGCGTCCGTCGAGCACGGCCGGCGTCAGGTACGTCAGCCCCGAGCGATTCAAGCGCTCGGCCCACGCCTGCGTGTGGCGGTCGAGCGCTTCGCCGGCCAGTCCCGCCGGCTCGTGGCGCACGCACACCGTCTGTAGCCGAACGGGGGCGAGCACGCGCCAGTCCTGCGTCGACTGCACCTGCTCGGCCAGCCAGCGCGCGTTGGCGAGGTCGCGGCGCAGCCGCGCCTGCAGGCCGGCAACGCCCTGCTCGCGGATCAGGAACCACAGCTTCAGCGCGCGGAAGCGGCGCCCGAGCGGCAGGCCCCAGTCGCGGTAGTTCTTCACTCGCCCGTCGGCGTTCGACTGCAGGTAGCTCGGATGGGTCGACATCACGCGCACCAGGTGCTCGGCATCGCGCACGTAGTAGACGGAGCAGTCGAACGCGACGCCGAGCCACTTGTGCGGGTTGAGCACGATCGAATCCGCGCCTTCGATGCCGTCCCACATCCAGCGGCACTCGGGCAGGCACATCGCGCTGCCCGCCATCGCCGCATCGACGTGCAGCCACAGGCCGTGCGCGCGCGCAACCGTCGCGATCGCGCCGACCGGATCGATCGCGGTCGTGGTGGTGGTGCCGGTGGTCGCGACCACCGCGCACGGCGTCCGGCCCGCGGCGAGATCGGCGCGGATCGCTTCGTCGAGCGCGTCGGCGCGCAGCGCGTATGCATCGTCGTGCGCGACGAGGCGGATGTTGTCGCGGCCGAAGCCGGCCAGCAGCGCGGCCTTGTCGACCGAGCTGTGGCTGTGCGCCGACGCGTAGATCACGAGCGGCCTGTCCTCGGCCTGCAGACCGCCGCGCGCGAGCGCAAAGTTCGTCGCGCGCTCGCGCGCGCACAGCAGCGCGACCAGCGTGCTGGTCGACGCGGTGTCCTGGATCACGCCGCTCCACGCGGTCGACAGGCCCACCATCTGCCGCAGCCAGTCGGTCGCGACCTCCTCCACCTCGGTCAGCGCGGGGCTCGACTGCCACGCCAGCCCGATCACGCCGAGGCCCGTCGACACGTAATCACCGAGCACGCTGGCAAGCAGGCTGTTGGCCGGGAAGTAGCCGAAGAAGCGCGGGTGCTGCCACAGCGACAGGCCGGGAACGACGATGCGGTCGAGGTCGGCGAGGATCGCGTCGAACGATTCGGGCGTCTGCGGTGGACTCGATGGCAGCAGCGCCTTCACGTCACCCGGCGCAGTCTGCGCCATCACCGGCAGCGTCTCGAGACGTGCGCGATAGTCCGCGATCCAGTCGACCACGGCATGGCCGTGCTTGCGAAATTCCTCCGGTGTCATAGCGGGCCTGCTCCTTTGTCTCGGACGATTGTGTCATCGCCGCCTTGGGCCGGATACGATTCCTCGCCCGCCGCCGTTTCGTCCTCCCACGCGTAGCGCTTGCGCGGCGGCACGTCGAGGCGGCGCAATGCAAGCGCCAGCGCGACGCCGATCAGCGCGGCAGCCAGATGCGTCTCCCACGACACGCCGATCGGAATGGGCACCACGCCCCACACCAGCGAGCCGTACATGAAGGCGACGACCAGCGACGCCGCGATCGCGCGCCGGTCGCGCCGCGCGAGCCCGGCCACGAACACGTAGCTGACCAGCCCGTAGACGAGCCCGCTCGCGCCCAGATGCACCGACGCGCGGCCGAACAGCCACACCGCGACGCCGGGGCCGAGATACACGAACGGCACCACCTTCGGCGTCGCATTCGGATAGAGGAACAGCATCGCGGTTCCCACCACCAGCAGCGGCAGCGTATTGGCGATCAGATGCTCGAAGCTCGAGTGCACCAGCGGCGCAAGCAGGATTCCCGGCAGCCCGCTCGGTTCGCGCGGCCGGATGCCGAACGGCGCCGGATCGAGATCCAGCCCCCAGTTCATCAGATGAACGAGCCAGATCAGCGCGACGAAGCCCGCCGCGATCTTCACCGCGAGGCGGAAGTGCGCGCGGTTCAGAGCGGAGTGCGTGAACTCCGGGTCGGGGACGTGCATCTGCATCGCCCCGCAGTTTGCCGCATCCGCTCGAGCGCGTTTGCGGGCGCGCCCGGCGGCGGCGATACTGCGCGCCCGACGAACCGCGCGGCACCTGCGCGGACGTCCTCGATGCTGCAGGATTCACCCATGCGAAGTCACTGGTTTGCCGCGGCGCGCGCCGCGCTGCTGGCCGGGTCGCTGTGCGCGGCCGGCGCGGCGACCGCGGCCGAACGCAGTTTCGATCTCGTCGTCGCCACCCAGGCGGAGCGCGACGCCGCGCCGCGCGTGCTGCGCGTTGTCAAGGGCGACGCGGTGCGCCTGCGCATCCGCGGCGACCGCGATGGCGAGGTGCATCTGCACGGCTACCGGCTCACGGCACGTCTGACGCCGGGGTCAACGGCCGAACTCGCGTTCACCGCGCACACGACCGGCCGCTTTCGCGTTGAATGGCATGCGGCAGCCGCGGCGGCATCGACATCGCATCACGCGCCGCCGCTGGCGATCCTCGAAGTGCACCCGCAGTGAGGCGCCTCGCCCGTCTCGTCTTCACGGCGGCGGCCATGATGCCCGTCGCCGCGCACGCGCATGCGTTCGGCGAGCGCTACGAGCTGCCGGTGCCGTTGCCGTACTTCGTCGCCGGCGCGGCGCTGACGGTGGCGCTGTCGTTCGTCGTCATCGCATCGGCGTCGCGGTCGGACTTCGATGCGCGCGTGCCCGTGCGGTTCGCGTTCGCGCTCGGCCCGTGGCTGCCGCCGCTTCGACGCACGCTGCAGACGCTCGCGGTCGCCGCGCTGCTGCTCGTGATCGTGGCGGGCTTCGCCGGTCATCCGCACCCGGGCGAGAACATCGCGCCGACGCTGGTGTGGGTCGGCTGGTGGGTCGGGCTGTCGCTCGTCTGCGCGGGCGTCGGCAACGTGTGGCCGGCGCTCGACCCCTGGCGCGCGCTGTTCGACGTGGCCGATGCGATTGCGCGGCGGCTCGGCCGCGCGCGCGGCGTGGCGCTGAATGCGCCGTGGCCGGCGTGGCTCGGCCTGTGGCCGGCGGTACTGCTGCTGCTCGCATTCGCGTGGGTGGAGGTCGTCTACCCGGACGGGTCGGTGCCGGCGCGCATCGCCGCGTGGGCGAGCGCGTGGACGGTCGTCACGCTCGCCGGCATGGCGTGCTTCGGGCGCGCAACCTGGCAGCGCCACGCGGACGTGTTCGCGATCTACTTCGATCTGCTCGGCCGCTACGCGCCGATCGGCGCGTCCGCCGACGGGCGCGCGCTGCTGCTGCGCGCACCGGGCGCGGGCCTGCTCGCGCCGCCGCCGGCGATGCCGGGGCTCGCCGCGTTCGCGGTCGCGATGCTCGCCACCGTGCTGTTCGACGGCCTGCTCGGAACGCAGCCGTGGCGGCTGTTCGAACGCGCGCTCGGAGCCGATGACGAGCTTCTCTCCGGCACGCTCGGGCTCGCGCTGACCTGGGCACTGCTGTTCGCGGCCTACCTGCTCGCGTGCCACGCCACCGCGCGGCTGCTGCGCGCGCGCACGACTTTCGGCCTCGCGCGGCGCTTCGCGCTGAGCCTGGTGCCGATCGCGATCGGCTATCTGGTCGCGCACAATTTCTCCTACTTCCTCGAGCAGGTGCGCTGGCTGGTTCCGCTCGCGTCCGATCCGCTCGGGCGCGGCTGGGATCTGTTCGGCACCGCCGACGACCAGGTCGTGCTCGGATTCGTCGGCGCGCGCGTCTCGTGGTTCGTCGCGATCGGCGCGATCGTGACCGGCCACGTGCTGTCGATCGGGGTCACGCACCGCGTCGCACTCGCCGAGTTCGCCGACCGCAGACGCGCGCTGCGCGCCGGCATCCCGCTGACGGTGCTGATGGTCGGCTATACCGCGCTGTCGCTGACGATCATCGCCGAGCCGCTGGTCGAGTACCGCGCGCCGCAAGCCGCGCTACCAGTCGATGGTGCCGCGCCCGCGCCCGGCGAGAAACTCGTTGGCCCGTGAGAAATGCCGGCAGCCGAGAAACGGCTGCGGCGGGCGGCGCGCCGAAAGCGGCGACGGATGGTTGGCGGCGAGCACGAGGTGACTGCGCGACGCCGCTGCGATCATCGGCGCCTTGGCCAGCGCGTGCGCGCCCCACAACAGGAACGCCTTCGGCGCCGCGTCGCGCGCCAGCGACTCGACGATCAGGTCGGTGAACCGCTCCCAGCCCTGGCCCGCGTGGCTCGCGGGCCGGCCTTCCTCGACCGTCATCACGGCGTTCAGCAGCAGCACGCCCTGCCGCGCCCAGCGCGACAGATCGCCCGACGCCGGCGGAGCGATGCCGAGGTCGAGCTTCAATTCGAGGAAGATGTTGCGCAGGCTCGGCGGCGGCCGCACGCCGTCGGGAACCGAGAACGCGAGACCGTGCGCCTGGCCCGCGCCGTGATACGGGTCCTGGCCCAGGATCACCGCGCGCACCTGCGCGAAAGGCGTGAGTTCAAGCGCCCGCAGGGGCCGCGGCGGATAGATCGTCGCGCCTGCCGCCGCGCGGCCGTCGACGAAGGCGCACAGCGAGGCGCACGCGGGCGATCCGGTGAAGGCGGCCGCCTGCGCGCGCCAGTCGGCAGGCAGCGCTTCGAAGTGCGCAGCGAGCGGCGGCGCGAATCGAGGTGGCGTGGGCGGCACGCGCCAAGGCTATCAGCCGATGCGACAATGCGCGTCATGAGCATCGCCGCGCCGGTCGCCGCGCCCAACGCGCACACGCAGCCGCTGTCGCTGCTGCTAAACGTCGCGCACGCGCTCGATCACCTGGTGCTGCTGATCTTCGCCGCCGCGGTCGGCGTGATCGCGAACGAATTCGGCTTCGCGCGCTGGGAAGACCTGATGCCGTACGCGACCGGCGCGTTCTTCGCGTTCGGGCTCGGTGCGGCTCCGTCGGGCAAGCTCGGCGACTCGTGGGGACGGCGGCCGATGATGCTGACGTATTTCTTCGGAGTGGGCGCGTCGCTGTTCCTCGTCGCGGCTACGACGAGCGCAGGGCAGCTCGCGCTGGCGCTGACGCTGGTCGGCGTGTTCGCGTCGATCTACCACCCGGTCGGCATTCCGATGCTGGTGCAGAAGTCCGCCACGCCGGGCCGCACGATCGGCATCAACGGGCTCGCCGGCAACCTCGGCATCGCGCTGGCCGCGGTGCTGACCGGACTGCTCGTCAAGTACTTCGGCTGGCGCGCCGCGTTCGCGGTGCCGGGGGTGCTGTCGATCGCGTGCGGGATCGTGTTCGCGCGCGTGGCGGTCGAGAGCGAACCGCCGGCGCGCCGCGCCGCAAACAAGGCAACGCTTCCGCTCGGCGCGCTGGCGCGCGCGTTCGCGGTGATCACGCTGACCGCGACCACCGGCAATCTGCTGTTCAATTTCACCACCAACGGCAACGGCGAACTGCTGCGCGACCGCATGGCCGCGGTCGTCACCGACCCGGCGGCGCTCGGCCTGCTGCTGGCGAGCGTGTACGTGGTGGCGTCGTTCGCGCAGCTGATCGTCGGCCGGCTGATCGATCGTTATCCGATCAAGCGGCTGCTGCTGGCGATCGCCGCGATCCAGATCCCGCTGTTCGTCGCCGCCGCCTACGCGCACGGCTGGGCATTCTATCTGCTGGCGATCGCGATGATGGCGTTCGTGTTCGGCGCGATTCCGTTCACCGACGCGATGATCGTGCGCTTCGTCGACGATCGCATGCGCTCGCGCGCGGCCGGCATGCGGCTGACGATTTCCTTCGGCATCAGCTCCGCCGCCGTCTACCTGCTCGGTCCGCTGGTCAAGGCCGCGGGCTTCGGCTTCCTGCTGCTGCTGATGGCGGCGATCGCCGGCGTCACCGTCGTCGCGGCGGCGTTCCTGCCCGCCGCGGCGCACCGCTAGGCGAACAGCCGCGCCAGCTCCGCACCCGGATCCGACGCGCGCATCAACGCCTCGCCGACCAGGAACGCGTTGACGCCGGCGGCGCGCAGCGCCGCCACGTCGATCGGGTGCAGGATCCCGCTTTCGGCGATCACGAGTTTTCCCGACGGAATCCGCGGCAGCAGGTCGGTCGTGGTCGCCAGCCGCACCTCGAACGTGCGCAGATTGCGGTTGTTGATGCCGATCAGCGGCGTGTCCAACGTCAGCGCGACATCGAGCTCCGGCGCGTCGTGTACCTCGACCAGCACGTCCATGCCGTAGCTCCGGGCGGCGCATTCGAGGTCGCGCAGCCGCTGCGCGTCGAGCGCGGCGACGATCAGAAGGATGCAGTCGGCGCCGAGCGCGCGCGCCTCGGCGACCTGGTATTCGTCGACGATGAAGTCCTTGCGCAGCGCTGGCAGCCCGCTCGCCTGCCGCGCCTGATCCAGGTACTCGGGCGCCCCCTGGAAGAACTGCGCATCGGTCAGCACCGACAGGCACGCGGCGCCGTGGTGCGCGTAGCTGGCGGCGATCGCCGCCGGATCGAAGTCCGCGCGCAGCACGCCCTTCGACGGCGAGGCCTTCTTCACTTCCGCGATCACCGCCGGCAATCCGGCCGCGAGCTTCGCGCGCAGCGCGCCCTCGAACGGACGCACGTCGCGCCGTGCCTCGGCGCGCGCGCGCAGCGCGGCGAGCGGCTCGCGCGCCTTTGCCTGGGCGACCTCGTTGCGTTTGACCGCGAGGATCCGCTGCAGGATGTCGCTCATCTTTCCATCAGGCCGCGAGCTTCTGCGTCATCGCGACGAATTGCTCCAGCTTGCGCCGCGCCGCGCCGCTGGCAATCGTCTCGCGCGCGATGCGGATGCCGTCGTCGATCGAGCCGGCTACGTCGGCCGCGTACAGCGCCACGCCCGCGTTCAGCGTCACGATCTCGCGCGGCGTGCCCTGCACGTTCTCCAGCGCCTCCAGCACCATCGCGCGCGATTCGGTCGCGTTGCTCACCTTCAGCCCGCGGTTCGACACCATGGAAAGGCCGAAGTCCTCGGGATGGATCTCGTACTCGCGCACGTCGCCGTTCTTAAGCTCCCCCACCATCGTCGCCGCGCCGAGCGACACCTCGTCCATGCCGTCCTTGCCGTAGACGACCAGCACGTGCCTGCTGCCGAGCTGCTGCAGCACCCGCACCTGGATGCCGACGAGGTCGGGATGGAACACGCCCATCAGCTGGTTCGGCGCGCCGGCCGGATTGGTCAAGGGGCCGAGGATGTTGAAGATCGTGCGCACGCCGAGCTCCTTGCGCACCGGCGCGGCGTGCTTCATCGCCGCGTGATGGTTGGGCGCGAACATGAAGCCGATGCCGGTTTCGTCAAGGCAGCGCGCGACCTTGTCCGGCGCCAGGTTGATATTGGCGCCGAGCGCCTCCAGCACGTCGGCGCTGCCCGAGCTCGACGATACGCTGCGGCCGCCGTGCTTGGCCACGCGCGCACCGGCCGCGGCGGCGACGAACATCGCTGCGGTCGAGATGTTGAACGTGTGCGCCGCGTCGCCGCCGGTGCCGACGATGTCGACCAGGTTGGCATGGTCCGCCACCGGCACCTTGGTCGCGAACTCGCGCATGATCTGCGCGGCCGCCGCGATCTCGCCGATCGTCTCCTTCTTCACCCGCAGCCCCATCGTGACCGCGGCGATCTGCACCGGCGTCAGCTCGCCGCTCATCAGCTTGCGCCACAGCGACAGCATCTCGTCGTGGAAGATCTCGCGGTGCTCGATGCAGCGGACCAGCGCTTCGGTCGGCGTGATGGCCATGACAGACTCTCCTCGTTCGTGCCCTCACCCCCGCCCTCTCCCGCTGATGCGGGCGAGGGAGCTTTGCCCCCTCTCCCCGATCACGGGGAGAGGGTCGGGGTGAGGGCGCCCTTCAGTGTTGACTCAGAAAATTCTTCAGCAGTTCATGCCCGTATTCGGTCGCGATCGATTCCGGGTGGAACTGCACGCCCTCGACCGCCAGCGTCCTGTGCCGCAGCCCCATGATTTCGCCGTCCGCGGTCGACGCGGTGATCTCCAGGCAGTCCGGCAGCGACGCGCGTTCGACCGCCAGCGAGTGATAGCGCGTCGCGGTGAACGGCGACGGCAACCCCTTGAACACGCCGACGCCCAGGTGCTCGACCGGCGCCGTCTTGCCGTGCATCAGCGTCTGCGCACGGATCACCCGGCCGCCGAACGCATGGCCGATCGCCTGATGCCCGAGGCAGACGCCCAGGATCGGAATCGCGCCGCTGAAACGCTTGATCACTTCGAGCGAGATGCCGGCCTCGGTCGGCGAGCACGGCCCGGGCGAAATGCAGATGCGGTCCGGCTTCATCGCCGCGATCTCGTCGAGCGTGATCTCGTCGTTGCGCGCCACCCGCACGTCCTGGCCCAGTTCGCCGAAATACTGCACCAGGTTGTAGGTGAAGGAATCGTAGTTGTCGATCATCAGCAGCATAAGTCGCCTAACCAGTTGATTTGCCTGCTAGAGCACGCCGGCAAGCCGGTGCGATACCCACAGTCTTACCCGCAATTCGTTGCCTGCATGCGCCCCGCAGGGCAGGCAAGTGTGCGTCAGCGGCGCGGAGCTTGGCTAGTCGGCGAAGCTTCGCCAACGCCACGGGCTCCGGAACGGCGAAAGGTGCGGCTCAGTACGCATCGGCCTGATTATCCGGCATCCGTTTCGAGTGGGCGTGCCGCCTGTGGCGCTGGTCGCCTTCGCCTCGACGCTCAAGGCAGCCACAAGCTGCGTTCGCTTTCCATTCGTCTCCGATCGTTGCGCTTGCACACGCTCATAGCCGCTCGGTGTCGACCTGAGGGAGCGCACGACATCAGCGATGTGAATGGCCGCCATGCGATGTGTAGCGGACCGAGGGGCGAAACAGGTAGCCGGCAGCACCCGGCCATCAACGGTCGCTGCCCATGGTGATCCATAGCTGACCATCGACGCCGCGTGCCAGTTACGATTGCGCGGTCATCGCCTGGTTTCGACCTCCAGACCGCGGCCGGGCGCTTCCACGGTTGCTACGCCCAGCGAGGGACAGCAATGGCAGTCACGTACGAAGAATGGCTGAGGGACGTTCAAGCCGTCGACATCGAGA
>JAKOQB010000193.1 GCA_029778535.1 Pseudomonadota bacterium
AGCAGCTCCACGACCTGCCCACCAACCTGCGCTTCGGCACCTACTACCTGCGCAGCGTGCTCGACGACCTCGAGGGCTCGCCGGTGCTCGCATCGGCTGCGTACAACGCGGGCCCCGGGCGGTCGCGCAGCTGGCGTTCGACGCTGCCGCGGCCCGTCGAGGGCGCGATCTTCGCCGAGATCATTCCGTTCAACGAGACCCGCGACTACGTGAAGAAGGTGCTGTCGAACGCCGTCTTCTACGCGGCGCTGTTCTCGGGCGAACCGCAATCGTTGAAGGCGCGGCTCGGCAGCGTCGTGCCGCAGCCGGCCTCGCCCAGCGACCTCCCCTGAGCGCGCGCCGCCATGGCCCACGCGTGCGTGCTCCTCGTCGGCGGCACCGGCTTCATCGGAAGCCAGATCGCCGGCCGGCTCGCGGCGGGCAACCGGCGCGTGCTGGTTCCCACCCGGCGCTACGAGCGAGCGCGCCACCTGCTGCCGCTGCCGACGGTCGAGGTGGTCGAAGCCGACGTGCATGACGACGGCGAGCTGCGCCGGCTGACGGCGAGCGTCGATGCCGTCATCAACCTCGTCGGCATCCTGCACGGGCGCCGCGGCTCGCCGTGGGGGCCCGAATTCGACAAGGCGCACGTGCGCCTGCCTGCGCGGATCGCGGCCGCGTGCACCGACTCGGGCGTTCGCCGGCTGCTCCACATGTCGGCGCTCGGCGTGCAGGCCGGCAGCGAGCAATCGGCGCCGTCGATGTACCTGCGCTCGAAGGCCGCCGGCGAGCGGGCGGTGCGCGAAGCGCGCGCGCTCGACTGGACGATCTTCCGGCCCTCGGTCGTGTTCGGGCCGGGCGACAGCTTCCTGAACCTGTTCGCGCGCCTGCAGGCCTGGTTGCCGGTGATGGCGCTCGCCCGCGCCGGCGCGCGCTTCCAGCCGGTGTTCGTCGGCGACGTCGCACGGGCCTTCGTCGACGCGCTCGACGCGCCGGCCACCCACGGCGGCTGCTACGAGCTCGCGGGGCCCGACGTCTTCACGCTGCGCGAACTGGTCGCGCTGGCCGGCCGTCATGCCGGCCACGAACGCCCGATCGTCGCGCTGCCCGACAGCCTCGGCCGCCTGCAGGCGACGATGCTCGAGTTCGCGCCTGGCCCGACACTGATGTCGCGCGACAACTTCGACTCGATGGCGATCGACAACGTGGCGAGCGGGCCGATCGCGCCCGAACTCGGCCTGACGCCCACGCCGCTCGCCGCGATCGCCCCGGCTTACCTGCGCCGCGACCCGGCCCGCTTCGGCCGCGAGCGCGCCCGCGCGCGCCGCTGAGCGCGGCGGCGACGCGGATGCTGCGCCCCGCTCGATGAAGATCTACTGCGTCGGCGGAGCGGTCCGCGACGAGCTCCTCGGCCTGCCCGTCAAGGACCACGACTGGGTGGTCGTCGGCGCCACCCCCGAGATGCTGATCGAGCGCGGCTTCCAGCCGGTCGGCCGCGACTTCCCGGTCTTCCTGCATCCGCAGACGCACGAGGAGTACGCGCTCGCGCGCACCGAGCGCAAGACCGCGCCCGGCTATCGCGGCTTCGCCGTCCACTACGCACCCGACGTGACGCTCGAGGACGACCTGCTGCGGCGCGACCTGACGATCAACGCGATGGCGCGCGACGCCGACGGCACGCTGATCGACCCGCACGGCGGGCTCGCCGACCTGCGCGCCGGCGTGCTGCGACACGTCGGCGCGGCGTTCACCGAAGACCCTGTGCGCATCCTGCGGCTGGCGCGGTTCGCCGCGCGCTTCGACCGCTTCGTCGTCGCGTCGGAGACGATGGCGCTGATGCGCCGGATGGTCGAGCACGGCGAGGTCGACGCGCTGGTGGCCGAACGCGTCTGGCAAGAGCTGTCGCGCGGCCTGATGGAACGGCATCCGTCGCGGATGTTCGCGGTGCTGCGCGATTGCGGCGCGCTCGCGCGCATCCTCCCCGAGGTCGACCGGCTCTGGGGCGTGCCGCAGCCGCCGGAGCACCACCCGGAGATCGACACCGGCGTGCACGTCATGATGTCGATCGACCATTCCGCCGCCATCGGCGCGCCGCTGACGGTGCGATTCGCGACGCTGCTGCACGACGTCGGCAAGGGCCTCACGCCGCGCAGCGAGTGGCCCCGCCACGCCGGGCACGAGGAGCACTCGGTGCAGATGATCGACGCGCTGTGCGAGCGGCTGCGCGCGCCAGTGGACTGCCGCGACCTCGCGCGGCTGGTCGCGCGCGAGCACGAGCTGATGCACCGCGCGCTCGAGCTTCGCGCCGGCACGCTGACCCGCCTGCTCGAGCGGCTCGACGTGCTGCGCAAGCCGCAGCGGCTCGAAGAGCTGATCGCCGCCTGCGAATCCGACTGGCGCGGGCGGCTCGGCTTCGGCGACCGGCCGTGGCCGCAGGCCGAGCGCCTGCGCGCCGGCGCACAGGCGATGCGGACGGTCGACGCCGGCGCCATCGCCGCCGCGCACGCCGGCGCGACCACCGGGCTGCGCGAGGCGATCCACGCCGCGCGCGTCGCGGCGGTCAGCGCGGCGATCGGCGGCGCTGGCTGAAGCCGGGGCGGCCGGACCGCTGGCCGGGGCGGCCGGACCGCTGGCCGGGGCGGCCGGATCGCTGACCCGGGCGGCCGGGCCGCTGCGCCCCCCGGTTCAGAGCAGCTTCGCGAGCAGCGCCGCCAGCAGCGACAGCAGGATCGTCGAGGCGAGCGGAATCGACCAGTCGCGCCCGAGCGCGCGGAATTCGAAGTCGCCGGGCAGCCGACCGATGCCGAAGCGGCGCAGCAGCGGCATCAGGCCCGAGAACAGCACCAGCGCCAGCGTCACCACGAGCAGCCACTTCAGCATCGTCGAACCCCGGCGCGCGCGCTCACCGCGCGTGGCGCTGCAGGAACGCCACGATGTCGGCGGCACGCAGTTGCGGCTCGCGGACGTCGAATCGCGTTCCGGCCACCCGGTTCATCCACAGCATGTTGGCCTGCATCCGGCGCACCACGGCCGGCCAATCGGCCGCGGCGTGGCGCTTCGGGTCGGGCAGCACGTGGCACTGGTCGCAGGCGTGGCGGAACATGCGTCCGGCGTCGGTGTCGAGTGCGCGCGCCAGGCCGGGCTGCGTCGGGTCGAGCGGCTGCTGCGCGTGGCGCTGCAGGTACGCGACGATCTCGCGCGCCTCGCCCGGCCGCGGCGCGGCCAGCCCCGGCGCCTGCGCGCCGCCGGGCGCCTTCATCATGTCGGCCATCAGCGCGCCCAGGTTGCCCTTGCCCTCCATGCGCGGCACCATCCGCTGCACGACGCCGCGCCAGCGCTCGGCGTCGTGCATCGCCGGGTCGGGCAGGTGGTGGCACTGCACGCAGTACAGCGCAACGAGCCTGGCGCCGCGCGACTCGGGTTCGGGCAGCTCCGACGGGCGCGGCCCCGCAGGCAGGATCCGCAGCAGCATCTGCCCGTGCCGGCTCGTCGACCAGCGCTGGCGTGACTCGGCAGCGAGCCGGTCGAGCTCGTCGATCGAAAGGCGATCGACGTCGGGGCGCACGCCCTGCGCCGTGGATTTCGCCGGCGCCCGGGCGGCGAGCTCCCGCGTCGCGACATCCTGGCCGGCCTGCGCCGACGCCGCACACGGCATCGCCAGCGCCGTTGCGCCCGCCACGGCGATCGAGAGCGCGCCGCGCGCGGCGAGCGAGCGCGCCGCGGTCGGGACGGTTCGACGCATTTCCACGGCTTATTCCAGCACGGCGCGCCGGTCGCGCGTGGCGAAGCCCGGCGCGTCGTCGGGGACATCGCGCCCGAACGCGATCGCCTTGAACAGCTCGCCCATCTCCGCCTCGGACAGCAGCATCTGCGCCGCCTGGGCCTGCTTCGCCCACTCGCGCGCGTCGCCGCGCGGCAGCGCCGCCAGCCGGTCGAGCAGGCCGCAGTCGAGCAGGAAGCGCGCCTGCGAGTTGAAACCCAGCGCCGCGAGGCCCGCGTCGCGCGCGGCGCCGGCCACCGCGGTGAAGTCGACGTGCGCGGTGATGTCCTGCAGCCCCGGCCACAGGAACGGGTCTGTGTGCACGCGGTGGCGGTAGTGGCACTGCAGCGTGCCGGTCGAACGGTGCGGATGGTAGAACTCGGCGCGGGGGAAGCCGTAGTCGAACAGCAGCATCGCACCGCGCGCGAGCCGCTCGGCGACGGTGGCCACCCAGCCGGTGGCCTGCTCGCCGATCTCCGAGACATAGTCGCCGCGCGGCGGGGCGCCCTCGCCCCAGGCGGGCTCGACGGTACGCCGAACGCGCTCGGCGAACGCGTCGTCGGCGGGACGGTCGGCGAACGCGAAACCGCCCGCCGGCGCGCAAGCGACGCCGCGCTCGTGCACGGCACCGTCGGACCAGCGGAACAGCCGCACCGGCATCGCGTCGAGCACCTCGTTGGCCACCACCACGCCCTCGATCCGCGGCGCCAGCGTGTCGAGCCAGTTCACGCGCCCGAGCAGCGCGGGCACCCGCCGGGCCAGCAGTTCGCGCTGCCGCGCGCGCAACGACGCGGACACCTCGACGATCTCGTAGCGCTCGGGCGCCTCGCCGAGCGCGTCCAGCGACGCGAGCAGTTCGGCGGCCAGGGCCCCGGAGCCCGCGCCGAACTCGACGATTCTCGGCGGCACCGAACCGAACCAGTGCGCGCACTGGGCCGCCACGCATTGGCCGAACAGCGGCGAAATCTCGGGCGCCGTGACGAAGTCGCCCTCGGCGCCGAACTTGCGGCTGCCCGCCGCGTAGTAGCCGAGGCGCGGCTCGTAGAGCGCCAGCGCCATGTACCGGTCGAAGCCGATCCAGCCGCCGGCGCGCTCGATCGCATCGGTGATCCGCGCGACGAGCTCGCGCGACGCCTGCGCGGCCTGCTCGGGCGGCGCGGGCAGCGCGTCGCCGGTCGCCGCGCGCGGGCCCGCGCCCTCAGCGGGGCGCATCGGCGCGACCCTCGGCCGGCGCCTGCCCGGCGAGGAGCTCGTCGATCCGGCGATCCTTGCGCTGCCAGAGGTCGTGCAGCCACGCCTGGACCCGCTTGCGCAGCTTCGAGTCGGCCATGAAGTTGCCGCTGGAGAACTCCGCCGGGATCGGGTGCCTGTCGACGCGCACCACGATGCGCTCGACGTCTCCGCGCAGGAACTGCCAGAAGCTCGGCGCGCCCCCGGGATAGACGATCGTCACGTCGAT
>JAKOQB010000194.1 GCA_029778535.1 Pseudomonadota bacterium
GCGTCGAGGCACAGGTAGTCGCCGTAGGTCATCGTGTCCCGGTAGTCGAGCCGGGCCCCTTCGAAACGCTCGTCGCTCATGGACGCTCCGTGGATGCGCGATGGGTCGCCGGCCGGGTTGCTCAGGTGACGGCGGCGCGGGCCAGGAACTCGCTGCTTCGCCAGTCGCCCGACTCGAGGACCGCCGCCAGTCGCTCGGCGGCGTCCCAGGCGTCGACGTGACGCAGGTACATCGGCGCGAAGCCGAAACGCAGGATGTCGGGCGCGCGGAAGTCGCCGATCACGCCTCGCGCGATCAGTGCCTGCACCACCCCATAGGCCTGCTGTCCGTCGGGCAGCGTGAAGCTCACCTGGCTTCCGCGCCGGTCGCCGTCCATCGGCGTCACGCAGCGCAGGCCGTGCCGAGCGCAGAGCGCCTGCGCGCGCGCGGCGAACAGCGCAGTGAGCTGGCGCGACTTGCGCCACAGCGCCGCGAGCCCGCCGTACGCGTCGGCAGCGAGCAGCGTGTCGAGCCCGGCGTCGAGCGCCACCATCGACAGCACCGGCGGCGTGCCGCACAGGTATCGCGCGACGCCGTCGGCCGGCCGGTAGCCGGTCTCGAAGGCGAACGGCGCGGCGTGGCCCATCCAGCCCGACAGCGGCTGCGAGAACGCCGCCTGGTGGCGCTGCGCGACGAAGAGGAACGCTGGCGCCCCGGGCCCGCCGTTCAGGTACTTGTAGCCGCAGCCGACCGCGAAGTCGGCCCGCGCGGCGTTCAGGTCGACCGGGAACGCGCCGGCCGAGTGGGCCAGATCCCAGAGCATCAGCGCGCCGGCGCGGTGCGCGGCGGCGGTGACCTCGTTCATGTCGAGCCGCGAGCCGGTGCGATAGTCGACCTGCGTCAGCATGACCACCGCCACCGATTCGTCGATCGCCGCCGGCAGCTGGTCGCGCTCGACCAGGCGCAGCGTGTGCCCCCTGCCGAGCTGGTCGGCGAGGCCCTGCGCAATGTACAGGTCGGTCGGGAAGTTGCCGCGCTCGGAGACGATGATGCCGCGCCCGTCGCGCATCTTCAGCGCCGCGGACAACACCTTGAACAGGTTGACCGAGGTGGCGTCGGCGGCGAGCACCTCGTCGGCGCGCGCGCCGACCAGCGCGGCGATCTTGGCGCCGACCCGCTGCGGCAATTCGACCCAGCCCGCGGTGTTCCAGCTGCGGATGAGGTCGTGGCCCCACTGGCGCTCGACCGCGTCGGCGATGCGCGCCGGCGTGGCGGCCGGCAACGCGCCGAGCGAGTTGCCGTCGAGGTAGACGATGCCGGCGGGCAGCGCGAACAGCGCGCGCAGCGGCGCCAGCGGGTCGGCGGCGTCGAGCGCCTCGCACTGCGCGCGGGTCGACGGCAGCGCGTCGTGCGCGCCGGGTTCGGTGGGCGAAATGGCGTCGGTCATCGGCGAGTGGCCTCCGCGCCAGCGGGGCTCGACGCCGAGCCGGGGCGGGTGCGCAGCACGGCGCGCACCGGGCTCGCGTCGGCGCCCGCGATCGGAAGCGGCAGCGCGATCAGCTCGTAGTCGCCTGGCGGCACCGCGTCGAGCACCAGCCCCTCGAGGATCGCCATGTCGTGCGCGCGCACCCGCTGGTGTGCGTCCATCGTCTTCGAGGTCTCGGGGTCGAGCGACGGCGTGTCGACGCCGCTCAGGCCCACGCCGCGCGCGGCGGGCCGGTCGACGGGGGGCGCGGCCACCGCGCGGCAGTCGCGCTCCCGTCGCTCGCGCGGGGCGCGCCGCCAGGTGCGCAACAGCACGCGCGGCGGGCAGCCGCCGGGCCGTTCGTCGTCGAGCGCGGATGCGATCTCTTGTGGGGCGATCGGCGAGCGGCGGGCGGCCGCCGACAGGTCGACGACCCGGCAGTCGCCCAGGTAGGGCTCGAGCGAACGGGTGGCGCTGTCGGCGCCGGCGCGATCGTAGTGCAGCGGCGCGTCGGCGTGCGCTCCGGTGTGCGTCGACAGCGTGAGCCGCGAGACGTTGAC
>JAKOQB010000195.1 GCA_029778535.1 Pseudomonadota bacterium
AGACGTGCTGCGCCACGTCGATGCCATTGAAGCGATCGGCATCGAGGCGGACGCCGTTTCGCCGGAACACTGGCGGCACGTCCACAACCGGATGGCGGCTGGACATCAGCCGCGCACCTATACGCTCGACCAGCATCGCGCCTTCCTCCTGCGCCGGGGGACACAGTCGTGACGCGCGCCGGTCTCTTCCTCGTCATGGCTCTCGCGACCACGGGCATTAGCTATCCGGCGCTCACCCCGATGCCGATCAAGCTCCTGTGGAACGCATCGGCGAGTGCCCCCATCGGCTTCTACACGATCGACGTCGATGGCCCGTTCGACGTCACCGATCTCGTTGCCGTAGATGCGCCCGAGCCGCTCGCGACCTTCATGGCCGAACGCGGCTACCTTCCCAAAGGCGTCCCGCTGCTGAAGCGCATTCTCGGCGTTTCCGGGCAGACCGTTTGCCGCTCGAACCTCTCCGTCACGATCGACGGCCTCGATATGGGCGATGCGCTGCCGCGTGATCGCGCCGGGCGCGACCTGCCGATCTGGCAGGGCTGCCGCCGCATCCCGAGCGGCGCAGTATTTCTGATGAACTGGCAGGTCCGCGACAGCCTGGACGGTCGCTACTTCGGCCTGACATCCACCGACCAGATCATCGGCCGCGCCGTCCCCCTGTGGACCGACGAGGACGGAACGGGCCGCTTCGAATGGCGCGCGCCGACGCGATGAACACCTCGCCATCGGCGGGGGGCGGCGCCCACCGATAGCTTTCCCAACGCCGCCGCAAAGGAAGTCATCATGCCTCAGATTGGTCAATTCACGCGCCAGGACACGGGCTTCACCGGCAAGCTGGAGACGTTCACCCTCTTCCGCGATGTCGTCATCGTTCCGGCAGATCCCTCCGATGTCGAGAACGCGCCGGATTACCGTGTCCACGCCAGCGACGATGGCAAAGCCGAAGCCGGGCCGGAAATCGGCGCGGGCTGGAAACGCACCGGCGAGCGCGCGGGCGAATATGTTGCTCTGCTGATCGACGACCCTGCGCTGCCGCAGCCGATCCGCGCCAATCTGTTCCGCGACGATGACGCCGGGAACGCCTGGTCGCTGCACTGGTCGCGCCCGCGCGATCGCGCCGGGAAAGACTGAGCGATGTCCGGTCGCCATCCAACGACGAGCCATCGGGATGCGCGCGTGCGGCATCATGTCGCCCGGCGCATGGCTTTCCTTCTCCTTTCCGGCCTGGCCCTCGCAGCAGGCGCAACGGACGCCGCTCTTGCCCAGTCCGCGTCGGCTGCGCGCACGGTCGCTGGCGAACCGCACGCCGCCTTCGTCACCGAAGCCTCGCAGCGGTTCGGCATTCCCGAACACTGGATCGTCGCCGTCAAACGCGCCGAAAGCGCCGGCGATGTGCGCGCGGTATCGTCGGCCGGCGCGCTGGGGTTGATGCAGGTCATGCCCGATACTTGGGCCGCGCTTCGCATTCGCTATGGGCTCGGGCGTGATCCCTACGACCCGCGCGACAACATCCTCGCAGGCGCGGCCTACCTGCGTGAAATGTTCGACCGCTATGGCACGATCCCCGCAATGCTGGGGGCCTACAATGCGGGGCCTGGCCGCTACGACGAATACATCCAGACCGGCCGCGCCCTACCCGCCGAAACGCGGGCCTACATCGCGCAGCTGGCTCCGCAGCTCGGCGCAACATCGCCATCCGGCGCACCATCTGTTGCGCCGCCACCGCCGCCGGATTGGCGGGAAGCGCCGCTCTTCGTCGTGCGTTCGGACGACAGCCGCTCCTCCGTCGCGGCGCGGTCGAACGATACCGCCGAAGACTCGAACGCCCCTATCGTCGTCGCTCGCTCTGACGGGGATGCGCCCCGATGAGCTGCGGAAACATCCGTCGCACTCTATCGCATCCCCGCGTGACATGGAGGGCGCGAGGGGGAGAGGCAGGCGCCACAACCGCACGATGGCAGGATAAAAGGC
The DNA here is from genome assembly GCA_029778535.1 of Pseudomonadota bacterium. Lineage (GTDB taxonomy): Bacteria > Pseudomonadota > Gammaproteobacteria > Burkholderiales > Burkholderiaceae_F > JAKOQB01. The sequence continues at coordinate 1,972 of JAKOQB010000195.1, forward strand.
CGCACATTGCGCGGCGGTCGGGCGGTTGTTTTTGCAGGATATTTTGGCGCGTTCCGCACATTGCCGTGCCCATCGGCAATGTGCGCCTGACGCCCAACTGCCTGTATCAGCGCGATTTTTTACACAGTGCGGGCTCGCGTCATGGCCGATGACCACGAGTTTCGTGTTCGGCCTGGGCGCATCCGATCAACCCGCGCGCAGTCGGCTCGGCCGTTCATCGCGCAGGCGCTGGCGGCGGCGAAGAAGGCGGGCGGCGGCGTCTCGCGCTCCGGGCGCGTCGCTCCCGCCAATCGCTCGCGCTTCGGCCGAGGCCAGCGCGCCAGCATCCAGGCGAACCGCCTCATCACCGCGCGCACGCGCGGCGCAGTCATCAAGGCCCGCGTCGTGCGGCACTCCGGCCGCACCGCGCCGCTGGGCACGCATCTCGATTATCTCCGCCGCGATGGCGTGACCCGTGATGGAGAAAAGGCCCGGCTGTTCGGGCCGGGAACGGAGGAAGCTGATGGCCGCGCCTTCGCCGGCCGGTGCGAGGATGATCGCCATCATTTCCGCTTCATCGTCTCACCGGACGACGCCGTGGAGATGTCGGACCTCAAGTCCTTCACCCGCGATCTTGTCGGCCAGATGGAAAAGGATCTGGACACGCGGCTCGATTGGGTCGCGGTCGATCACTGGAACACCGAGCATCCTCACGTCCATCTGATCGTGCGCGGCGTCCGCGACGACGGCCAGGACCTCGTGATCTCGCGCGACTACATCAAGGAGGGCATGCGCGATCGCGCGCGTGACCTCATCACACA
>JAKOQB010000196.1 GCA_029778535.1 Pseudomonadota bacterium
AATTCGTATTCGGCCCGATGCGCGGCGTGCACCGCGTTGTAGATCGTTTTCATCGCGCTATTTTGCCTGCCGTCGCAATGCCGGCATGCCCGGCCACATTTGCCGCACAATCGCGCATTGCCGACCGACCTGAACGCCAACAATGAATGCCCAAAACGCTGACGACTTGCCGCTGCACGCCGAATTCAACCCGCTGATCAAACCTTATCTGGTCATCACCATCGGCTTTTCGATCGCGATGACGATCATCGGACTTCCAGTCGCGCTGATCTGGTTTCTCGGCGTCGGGCAATGGTGGGCGCGCCACTACTTCGAAAAGCTCGAATGCGTGCTGTCGGAGAACTCGCTGCGCTATCGCAAGGGCATCATCTTCCAGGTCGAAAAGACCATCCCGCTCGAGAACATCCAGGACGTGACCTTCATCGAGGGGCCGCTGCTCAAGCGCTTCCACCTGAGCATCCTGAAGTTCGAGACCGCGGGCCAGAGCGCCGGCCAGGCGCACGACATGAAGCTGATCGGCATCATCGACGCCCACCATTACCGCTCGCAGATCCTGGCGGCGCGGCAGGCGCTCAAGCGTCCGCGCGCCACCGCCCCGGCCGCCATGGACGCCGCCGACCGCGCTCAGGCCGAGGCGCTGCGCGCCATCCAGAAGAGCCTGGAGGAGATCAGCGCGCTGCTCAAGGAACGGTTGCCGAAGCAGTAACGCTCCGGCGCCCGACCTAGTGCGGCTTGCCGAAGCCGCCGCCGCCCGGCGTCTGGATCACGAACACGTCGTCGCGCTGCATCTCGACCTCGCAGATGTGACCGAAGTCTTCGCGGCCGCCGCCGGCGCGCTCGACCCAGTTTTTGGCCGGCGCGCCCGGTTCGCCGCCCGCCATGCCATGCGGCCGGTTGACGCGGTTGTTGCCGAGGATCGCGGCGGTCATCGGCTCGAGAAAGCGGATGCGGCGGTCGGCACCGTCGCCGCCGTGATGCGCGCCGCGGCCGCCGGTGCCCGGATGGATAGTGTGCGAATCGACGCGCACCGGATAGCGGAATTCGAGCACCTCGGGGTCAGTCAGCCGCGAATTGGTCATGTGGCACTGCACGACGCTGGTGCCGTCGAAGGTCGGCCCGGCGCCCGATCCGCCCGAAATCGTCTCGTAATACTGATACGTCTCGTTGCCGAAGGTGAAATTGGTCATCGTGCCGTACGCACCGGCCAGCACGCCCAGCGCGCCGTACAGGCAGTTGGTCGCGGCCTGCGACACCTCGACGTTGCCGGCGACGACGGCGGCCGGGTAGACCGGCGACAGCATGCTGCCGTCCGGGATCACGATCTCGATCGGCTTCAGGCAGCCGGCGTTCATCGGGATCTCGTCGTCGACCAGCGTGCGGAACACATACAGGACCACGGCGCGGCTGACGCTGCGTGGCGCGTTGAAGTTGCTGGGCCGCTGCGCCGAGGTGCCCGTGAAGTCGACGGTCGCCGAGCGCGATGCGCGGTCGATCGACACCTTGACGTGGATGTGGCTGCCGTCGTCGAGGTCGACGCCGAACTCGCCATCGGTCAGCTTGTGGATCACGCGGCGCACGCTCTCCTCGGCGTTGTCCTGCACGTGCTTCATGTACGCCACGACGACCTCGCGGCCGAAATGCTCGACCATCTTGGCCAGCTCGGTCGCGCCCTTGTTGCAGCTGGCAACCTGCGCGCGCAGGTCGGCGATGTTCTGCGTGACGTTGCGCACCGGGTGGGCGTCGTGGGTCAGGATCGCGGTCAGCTCGTCCTCGAGAAAGATGCCCTCGCGCACCAGCTGCACGTTGTCGAGCAGCACGCCCTCTTCGCTGATGTGCTTCGAGAACGGCGGCATCGAGCCCGGCGTGATGCCGCCAATGTCGGCATGGTGGCCGCGCGCGGCCGTATAAAAAAGAGGCGAGGACTCGCCCTTGAGGAAAACGGGCGTCACCACCGTGACGTCGGGGATGTGGGTGCCGCCGGCGTACGGCGCGTTGAGCACGAAGGCGTCGCCCGGCTTCATCTGGCCGGCGCGCTTTTCGAGAATCACGCGCACGCTCTCGCCCATCGAGCCCAGGTGCACCGGCATGTGCGGCGCGTTGGCGACCAGGTTGCCCTCGGGGTCGAAGATCGCGCACGAGAAGTCGAGCCGCTCCTTGATGTTGACCGAATAGCTGGTGTTGGCGAGCGTGACGCCCATCTGCTCGGCGATCGCCATGAACAGGTTGTTGAACACCTCGAGCAGCACC
>JAKOQB010000197.1 GCA_029778535.1 Pseudomonadota bacterium
CGGGCAGGATCGTGCTGCGGCGCGACCAGGTCTTGATGGGCTTCTTGTCCTTGATGGCGGCGGCCTTCTCGACCTTGGCCATCAGGTGGTGGTCCACGAAGGGACCCTTCTTGAGCGAACGGGTCATGTTCTACGACCTCACTTCTTGCGACGCGAGACGATCATCGTCTGCGTGCGCTTGTTGTTGCGCGTGCGGTAGCCCTTGGTCAGCGTGTTCCACGGCGACACCGGCACCTGGCCCTCGCCGGTGCGGCCTTCGCCGCCGCCGTGCGGGTGGTCCACCGGGTTCATCGCGACGCCGCGCACCGTCGGGCGGATGCCGCGCCAGCGCGTCGCGCCGGCCTTGCCGTACTGCTGCAGGCTGTGCTCCTCGTTCGACACCTCGCCGATGGTGGCGCGGCAGTCGATGTGGATCTTGCGCACTTCGCCCGAGCGCAGGCGCAGCTGCGCGTAGGTGCCTTCGCGCGCCAGCAGCGTCACCGAGGTGCCGGCCGAACGCGCGATCTGCGCGCCCTTGCCGGGCAGCATCTCGACGGCGTGGATGATCGAGCCCACCGGGATGTTGCGGATCGGCAGCGTGTTGCCGGCCTTGATCGGGGCTTCCGCGCCGGACAGCACCGTCGCGCCGACCTCCAGGCCGCGCGGGGCGATGATGTAGCGGCGCTCGCCGTCGGCATAGCACACCAGCGCGATGTGGGCGGTGCGGTTCGGGTCGTACTCGATGCGCTCGACCTTCGCCGGGATGCCGTCCTTGTTGCGCACGAAGTCGACCACGCGGTAGTGGTGCTTGTGGCCGCCACCCTTGTGGCGCATCGTGATGTGGCCGTTGTTGTTGCGGCCGGCGTTCTGCTTCTGCGGCTCGAGCAGCGAGGCTTCGGGCGCGCCCTTGTGCAGATGCGCGTGCACCACCTTGACGACGCCGCGGCGGCCGGGCGACGTGGGTTTGACTTTGACGATGGCCATTACGCGGCCTCCCCGGAGAAGTTGAGCTCCTGGCCAGCCTTCAGCGACACGTACGCCTTCTTGACGTGGTCGCGGCGGCCGATGGAGCGGCCGAAGCGCTTGACCTTGCCCTTTTGCGTCACGGTCGAGACCGACTTCACCTCGACCTTGAACATCAGCTCGACGGCCGCCTTGATCTC
>JAKOQB010000198.1 GCA_029778535.1 Pseudomonadota bacterium
GGGTGAACCTGATAGTGCTGCGCCAACTCGGCCACCGTCTTGTCGCCAGCGATGGCCGCCAGCGCGACTCGCGCCTTGAACGCGGCGCTGTGATTCCTGCGGGCCTTCTTCATGCTCTGCTCCTCGGGGATCAGCCCCCTTTGCGGTTGACGGAGCAGTTCTATCACCTTAGGCGCTGTTCAAAAAAGCGTGACCATCTCTATCGTCCGCAACGTACCAGAGCCGGGGACGGTTTCGCTCTTGTTGCTCGCACTGTCAGCCGCTGCGATGATCGGGACAAGGAGAGTGCCCCGAACTTCCTGAAGTGAAATCTTTGCTGTTCGCGAACTTGATTAGGTCGCGATGACTGACAGCGCTGGAGATGCGTTGCTCGCGCGCGGACAAGGGAATGCCGTTCACGTATTGCGTCGATTACAGCTACTTGAGGATGTCTTGGCAGGCATCACTGCACAGCCAATGCTCGCCACCAACCCAAATCAATGTCGTAAAGCAGTCGGCCGCCAACGACGGTAGTGGCCGATCCGCGACGGTTGACTTGTTTTCCCGAACCCGTCGTTCGTCGGGAAGTCGCCGAGACCTTCGTCCTTCGTGCGGACGCTACAGCCCCATCTCCAGCACCCGCGCCACGTGCAGCGCCTCGCGCTGCGCGCCGTCGTGAATCTGGTGCCGGCAGCTCGTGCCGTCGGCGACGATCAGGGCGTCGGCCGGCGCGGCCCGCACGGCGGGCAGCAGCGACGCCTCGGCCATTGCCATCGACACGTCGTAGTGGCTCGCCTCGTAGCCGAAGCTGCCGGCCATGCCGCAGCAGCTCGACTCGATCGTCTGCACGGCAAGCTGCGGCACGAGTGCGAGCGCCTCGACGATCGCGCCCATCGCGCCGAACGCCTTCTGGTGGCAATGGCCGTGCAGCAGCGCCTGCTTCGGCAGCGGCTTGAAAGTTGCGTCGAACCGGCCGGCCTTGTGTTCGCGCACGATGAACTCTTCGAACAGCCAGCTCGCGCTTGCGAGTTCGTTCGCCGCGGCGCCGAGTCCCAGCACCAGGTACTCGTCGCGCAGGCCGAGCAGGCATGACGGCTCCAGCCCGACGATGCCCGCGCCGGCGCGCACGTACGGCAGCAGCGCGTCGAGCGTGCGGCGCGCTTCGATCTTCGCGCGGCCGACCATGCCGGTTCCGAGATACGTTCGGCCGCAGCACAGCGGCCGGCCATCCGCGCCGCGCACAACCGCGACCTCGCAGCCGCCTGCTTCGAGTACGGCTTGTGCTGCGCGCAGGTTGTCGGGTTCATGGTAGTTGCTGAACGTGTCGGCGAACAGCACGACCTGCCGGCGACCCTGTGCGGGCGCAGGCGCCGGCGGCGCGTCGCGCGTAAAGAAGTCGCGGCGGAACTCAGGCAGCGAACGCTGCGCCGAAAGACCGAGCCAGCGCTCGCCGAGCCGCGCCAGCAGCGGCGAGCGGTTGCGCAGATTGGCGAGCGCCGCGAAGCGCGCTGCCCACGGCCCATAGCGCGGCAAGTGCGCGATCAGTTTGTCGCGCAGCGTATGGCCATGGCGCTGCTTGTAGTGATGCAGGAACTCGACCTTCATCCGCGCCATGTCCACGCCGGTCGGGCACTCGCGCTTGCAGCCCTTGCAGCTCACGCACAGCGCCATCGCCTCGTTCACCGCGTCGGACGTGAACGCGTCCGGGCCGAGCTGGCCGGAGAGCGCCAGCCGCAGCGTGTTGGCGCGGCCACGCGTCAGATGCTGCTCGTCGCGCGTAGCGCGAAAACTGGGGCACATCGTTCCGGCGTCGAACTTGCGGCAGTGGCCGTTGTTGTTGCACATCTCGACCGCCTTGCCGAAGCCGCGCGCCGGATCGCCGCCGCTGCCGGGCGCGGTCAGTTGCTCGGTCGCGGGATCGTTGTGCACGTCCCACGCCGACCAGTCGAGTGCAGGCACGAGCGGCACGATCGCGTAGCCGGGCCGATAGCGGAACAGACTCGCGTCGTCCATCCTCGATGGCCGCACGATCTTGCCGGGGTTCATCAGCCCGCGCGGATCGAAGAGCTGCTTGATCTGCTCGAACGCGGCGGTCAGACGCGGGCCGAACTGCCACGCGACCCATTCGCTGCGCACCAGGCCGTCGCCGTGCTCGCCCGAGTACGCGCCCTTGTATTTGCGCACCAGCGCGCTCGCTTCCTCCGCGATCGCGCGCATCTTCGCCGCGCCGTCCTTGCGCAGGTCGAGGATCGGCCGCACGTGCAGCGTGCCGACCGACGCGTGCGCGTACCAGGTGCCGCGCGTGCCGTGCCTGCGAAACACTTCGGTGAGTTGCGCGGTGTAGTCGGCCAGGTGTTCGAGCGGCACCGCGCAGTCCTCGATGAAGCTGACCGGCTTGCCATCGCCGCGCAGCGACATCATGATGTTCAGGCCCGCCTTGCGGACTTCCCATAGCGCCCTTTGCGCAGTGTCTTCGGTCATCCGAACCACGCTGTCGGGGAGCTTCAGTTCGCCCATCAGCTCGACGAGCCGGCCGAGCTGCGCGAGCAGCGCGCTCTTCTCGGCGCCGGCAAACTCGACCAGCAGGATCGCGTCCGGTCCGTCGATCAGCGCCGCCTCGATCACCGGCCTGAACGCCGGGTTCGCGCGCGCCAGCTCGATCATCGTGCGGTCGACCAGCTCGACCGCGGTCGGACCGAGCTTGACGATGTGCTGCGCGGCGTCCATCGCCGCATAGAAGGTCGGAAAGTTCACCACGCCGAGCGCGCGCTGCGCGGGCAGCGGCGCGACCTTCAGCCGCAAGCGCTTGAAGTACGCGAGCGTGCCCTCGGAGCCGACCAGCAGTTGCGCGAGATTCACCGCGCCGTCGCTCGTGTACGGCCGCTCGCTCTGCGGGTAGAACACGTCGAGGTTGTAGCCGCCGACGCGACGCATCACCCTGGGCCACAGGCGTTCGATCTCGTCGCGCTCGCGCAGCGCGATCGTGCGCACCGCCTCACCCAGTTCGCGCGCGCGTCCGGTTGCCGTCGCGAACGCACCGAACTCGCACTCGGTGCCGTCGGCGAGCAGCGCGGTGATGCCGGCGACGTTGTGCACCATGTTGCCGTACGCGATCGACCGGCTGCCGCACGAATTGTTGCCGGCCATGCCGCCGAGCGTGGCCTGCGCCGAGGTCGACACGTCGACCGGATGCCAGACGCCGTGCCTCCTGAGCTGCGCGTTCAGCGCGTCGAGGGCGATTCCGGGCTGCACCTCGACCTCGCCGCGTTCGAGGTCGAGCGCGGTCACGTGACGCAGGTACTTCGAGTGGTCGATCACCAGCGCCGCGCCGACCGTCTGCCCGCACTGCGAGGTGCCGCCGCCTCTCGCGAGCACCGGCACGTCGCGCGACACCGCGATCGCGAGCGCGATGCGCGCGTCGTCCTCGGACTTCGGCACGAACACGCCCACCGGTTCGACCTGGTAGATCGACGCATCGGTCGAATAGCGGCCGCGCGAGGCGGCGTCGAACAGCACCTCGCCCTGCGTGTGCGTGCGCAGCTCGCGCGCGAGCGCCGCTGCTTCGATGCGCGAGTCGAGATCGACCTTCCTCCCTTCGCCCGCATCAGCGGGAGAGGGGCGGGCGGTGAGGGCGGCGGCGTCAGCCATTGGGTTGCGCGTCAATGCGCGGCGGTGTCTCTGCCCTCACCCGGCGCGGCGCGCCACCCTCTCCCCGTGATCGGGGAGAGGGATTCCTGAGCTGCGCCAGCACCACGTCGCGCTTGTGGTTCAGGTGCTCGATCAGGATCGACCTCAGCTTTGCGCCGTCGCGGCGGGCGAGCGCGTGCAGCATCGCCTCGTGCTCGCGCACGGCGGCGTTCCACTTGTCGGCGTCGAAGTTGGAGCGGAAGCGGAACGCCTGCAGCCGCGCGTTGATGCGGTCGTAGGTCTCCGTCAGCACCGGATTGCGCGCGGCGCGGTTGATCGCGCGGTGGATCGCGGCATTGATGCGGTAGTAGCCCGACAGGTCGCCGCGCGCATGGTGCGCGCGCATCTCGAAGTGCAGCGCGCGGATTTCGGCGACTTCCTCGTCGGTGATGCGCGCGCACGCCAGTTCGCCCGACAGCCCCTCCAGCGCCGCCATCACCTCGAACGCGTGCGCGACGTCGTCCTCCGACAATTGCGCGACCTGCGCGCCGCGATTCGGCAGGTGCTCGACCAGGCCCTCCGCGGTCAGCAGCTTCAGCGCCTCGCGCAGCGGCGTGCGCGACACGTGCAGCCGCCGCGCGAGGTCGCGTTCGGCGAGCCTTTCTCCCGGGGCGAGCGCGCCCTCGACGATCAGCGTGCGCAACCGCTGCGCCACCGCGGTGTGCAGTACCTCGCCGTCGAGCGCGATGACCTTGGCGGACCTGACCATGTTGGTATACCAATCGCCCGCACGACTGCGGCATCCCACGCAGGGAAAACGCGCCGACCCGTGCCGACGCTTGTATTTGGTATACCAAAACATTACGCTGGCGCCCCACCGGCCGCAAGCGCCGCGCAGCGAGGGATCCCATGCTGAAGCTCAATTCGCATCCGACCGGCCGCCACTTCCTGCAGATCCCGGGGCCGACCAACGTTCCGGACCGCGTGCTGCGCGCGATCGATCATCCGACCATCGACCATCGCGGCCCGGAGTTCCAGCAACTGGGGCTGAAGGTGCTGCGCGACATCAGGGTGATCTTCCAGACGACGCAACCGGTGATCATCTACGGCGCGTCGGGCACCGGCGCGTGGGAGGCGGCGCTGGTCAACACGCTGTCGCCGGGGGACCGCGTGCTGATGTTCGAAACCGGGCACTTCGCCACGTTGTGGAAGAAGCTCGCCGAGAGGCTGGGGCTGAAGCCCGCGTTCATCGGCGGCGACTGGCGGCGCGGCGCCGATGCCGCAGCGATCCGCGAGCGGCTGCAGCACGACGGCGCGCACGAGATCAAGGCGGTGTGCGTGGTGCACAACGAGACGTCGACCGGCGTGACGTCGAACATCCCGGCGGTGCGCGCCGCGCTCGACGACGCAAGGCATCCGGCGCTGCTGATGGTCGACACGATCTCGTCGCTCGCTTCGATCGACTACCGGCACGACGCCTGGGGCGTCGATGTCACGGTGGCGGGCTCGCAGAAGGGGCTGATGCTGCCGCCCGGGCTGTCGTTCAACGCCGTGAGCGCCAGGGCGCTGGAGGCGAGCAAGCGCGCTCGGCTGCCGCGCTCGTACTGGAGCTGGGACGAGATCCTTGCCGCGAATGCCAACGGCTACTGGCCGTACACGCCGGCGACCAACCTGCTGTACGGGCTCGCGGAGGCGATCGACATCCTGCTCGAAGAGGGCCTGCCGAACGTGTTTGCGCGCCACGACCGTCACGCGGAGGCAACGCGCCGCGCGGTGCGCGGGTGGGGCCTCGAGGTGCTGTGCGCGAACCCGGCCGAATACAGCTCGTCGCTGACCGCGGTCGTGATGCCGAAGGACGCGGGCGGCAAGCACTACGACGCCGACGCGTTCCGCAAGGTCGTGCTGGAGAAGTTCAACATGTCGCTCGGCACCGGGCTGTCGAAGCTGGCGGGCTGGGTGTTCCGCATCGGGCACCTCGGGGACTTCAATGATCTTTCGCTCGCGGGTACGCTCGCGGGGGTGGAAATGGGACTCGCCGCGGCCGGGGTACCGCACCGCAAGGGCGGTGTGCAGGCGGCGCTCGATTACCTGGCCGAATGCGCCGCTTCCGCGGTGCGGAAGCGCAAGGCCGCCTGACAAGATTGCCGCAGACGGACGACGCCGCAAGACGGCGCGCACAACATCAAGGAGACAGTCGAATGAATCGTCAGCCCTTTCGCATCCGCCCGCGGCTGCTCGCCGCGGTTTTCGGCCTGCTGGCCGGCGTGGTCGCGCCGGCGTGGGCGCAGATCGAAATCAGGTTCGGCCATGTCGGCGAGCCGGGATCGCTGTTCGCCGCGTCGGCGGACGAGTTCGCCAAGCGCGCCAACACCAAGCTCGGGGCCAAGGCCAAGGTCATCGTGTACGGCTCGAGCCAGCTCGGCGGCGACAAGGAGCTGCTGCAGAAGCTGAAGCTCGGCACCGTCGACATGGCGCTGCCGTCGACGGTGATGTCGTCGGAGGCGGACCTGTTCGGCGTGTTCGAGATGCCTTACCTGGTCAAGGATCGCGAGCACATGAAGCGCATCGAGAAGGAACTGTTCTGGTCCAGGCTCGAACCCGAAGCCGAGAAGAAGGGACTGAAGGTGATCGCCGTGTGGGAGAACGGCTACCGGCACATCACCAACAACAAGCGCCCGATCAATACGCCGGACGATCTGAAGGGCATCAAGCTGCGCGTTCCCGAAGGCAAGTGGCGGGTGAAGATGTTCCAGGCCTACGGGGCCAACCCGTCGCCGATGAAGTTCTCCGAGGTGTTCACCGCGCTGCAGACTGGCGTGATGGACGGCCAGGAAAATCCGTTCACGCAGATCTACAGCGCCAAGTTCCAGGAGGTGCAGAAGTACCTGTCGTTGACAGGTCACGTGTACACGCCCGCCTACGTGACGGTCGGCGCGAAGAAGTGGGCGGCGCTGCCGGCCGACATGCGCAAGATCCTCGAAGACACCGCGAGGCAGACGCAGGCCTATGTCTACGAGCGGGCCGCCAAGGACGACGAGGATCTGCTCGTCAAGATCAAGGCCGCCGGCGTGCAGGTCAACACGCCGAACAAGGATGCCTTCATTGCCGCCAGCAAGCCGGTGTACGAGGAATTCGCCAGGGAAGTGCCGGGGTCGAAGGAGGTGATCGACCGCGCCATCGCGCTGGGCAAGTAGTCGATGGCGGCAGGTCTGCGCCGAAGGTACGAGCGCGCCCTCGAATGGCTCGTGATCGCGCTGATGGTCGTGCTCGCGGCCGAGGTCACGCTCGGCATCATGTTCCGCGCGATCGGCGCGGCGCTGGTGTGGTACGACGAGATCGCCTCGGTGCTGCTGGCGTGGCTCACCTTTTACGGGTCGGCGCTGGCGTCGGTCAAGCGGGCGCACATCGGCTGTCCGGAACTGATCGACCGGTTGCCGCCGCGCGGCAGGCGCGCACTGAACATCGTCGCGCAGGTGCTGGTGGTTGCGTTCTTCGCGTTGCTGGCATGGGTGGGCGCATCGATCCTGCCGGTGCTCGCGACCGACTACCTGGTCAGCTTGCCGAAAGTGCCGATGAGCATCGTGCAGTCCGTGATCCCGATCTCGGCGCTGCTGATCCTGGTCGCCGAATCGTCGCACCTGTGGGCGCTGCTGCGCGCCGCGCCGGCGCGCGCGGCCGACGCGGCGCTGTCGGACGCACTGCACTGACGCGGAGCTGCCGCCATGACGATGTTCTGGCTGTTCGTCGCCGTGCTGGCGCTGGTGCTGATCAACGTGCCGATCGCGGTGTCGCTCGGCATCGTCGCGCTGGTCGCGATGGTCGCCAGCCACGGCCTCGAGACGCTGCCCAACCTCGCGCTGGTGGTCTACAACGGCGCGACCAATTTCCCGCTGCTGGCCATACCGCTGTTCATCCTCGCGGGCGCGATCATGAACGCGTCCGGCATCTCGCAGCGGCTGATCGCGTTCGCCTCGGCGCTGTTCGGCTGGATCCGCGGCGGGCTGGCGCACGTGTCGATCGGCTCGTCGATGTTCTTCGCCGAGATCTCCGGCTCGGCGGTGGCGGATGTCGCGGCACTCGGCTCGATCATGATCCCGGGCATGCAGGCCAAGGGCTACCCGAAGGCGCTTGCCGCTGCGGTGATGTCGTCGGCCGCGACGCTGGCGGTGATCATCCCGCCGTCGATCCCGATGATCCTGTACGCGGTGATGGCGGAGACCTCGGTCGTGCAGCTGTTCGTCGCGGGAATCGTTCCGGGCGTAATCGGCGGTTTCGGCCTGATGGGCATGGCCTACTGGTTCGCGCGCCGCTACAACCTGCCGCGCGAGGCGGCGTTCTCGGCTGCGCGCGTGTGGCAGACGTTCAAGGACGCCGCCTGGGCGTTCCTGCTGCCGATCATCATCCTCGGCGGCATCTTCGGCGGTATCGTCACCGCGACCGAGGGGGCGGCGCTGGCGGTGATCGCGGCGCTCGTCATCGGCGCCGTGATCTACCGGGAACTCGATCTGGCGCATCTGAAGCGCGCAGTGCTCGAAGGCGGCGTGCAGACCGCGATCGTGATGCTGCTGGTCGCCACCAGCGCGCTGCTCGGCACCTATCTGTCGGAGGTGCAGGCGCCGCAGGCGCTGGCGAAGGCGGTGTCGGAGTTCACGTCGAACAAGTGGGCGGTGCTGGCGCTGCTGAACGTGCTGTTCCTGTTCCTCGGCATGTTCCTGCACTCGGCGGCGGCGATCATCCTGGTCGTGCCGGTCGTGATGCCCCTGGTCAAGAGCGTAGGCATCGATCCGGTCCACTTCGGCCTGATCGTCACGATCAACCTCGGCATCGGCCAGCAGACGCCGCCGGTGGCGAGCGTGCTGATGGTCGCCAGCTCGATCGCCAAGGCGAGCGTGTGGGAAGTCACGCGCGTGAACGTGTGGTTCATCGCCGTGCTGGTCGCGGTGCTGCTGATGGTCACGTACGTCCCGGTGACGGGGCTGGGGCTGGTGGAGTTGTTCTATCGGTGATGCGAGGATTGCGGATTGCGCATTGCGCTCACCGCTGCCCGTCGCCCGCCTTTCAATCCGCAATCCGCAATCCGCAATCCCGTATGAGCGAACTGATCCAAGTCGAACGCGACGGCCCCATCGCCACCGTCGTGTTGAACCGTCCGGAGAAACTGAACGCGCTCACGCGGCCGATGTGGCAGCGGCTGGGCGACGTGATCACCGAACTGTCGGCAGACGATTCGCGGCGCTGCATCGTGCTGCGCGGCGCGGGCGAGAAGGCGTTCTCGCCCGGCAACGACATCTCGGAGTTCGAGACGGTGCGCTCGAACAAGGCGCAGGCGCGCGAGTACGGAAGGGTGATGCACGCCACCGCGCAGGCGCTGGGGCAATGCCGCCATCCGATCGTCGCGCAGATCCACGGCATCTGCGTCGGCGGCGGGCTGGAGATCGCGGCGCTCGCCGACCTGCGCATCTGCGGCGAATCGAGCCGCTTCGGCGCGCCGATCAAGAACCTCGGCCTGGTGATGGCGTATGCGGAGATGGCGCCGCTGGTGCAACTGGTCGGCCGGTCGATCGCGCTCGAGATCCTGCTCGAGGGCCGCGTCTTCGACGCGCGCGAGGCGAAGGACAAGGGACTCATCACGCGCGTGGTGCCCGACGATCAGGTTGCCGCCGAAGCGCGTGCGACAGCCGAGCGCATCGCCGACGGCGCGCCGCTCGCCGCGCGCTGGCACAAGAAGTTCGCGCGCCGCCTGACTGACCCGCGGCCGCTGACCGATGCCGAGCGCGACGAATGCTTCGACTGCTTCGACACCGAGGACTTCCGCATCGGTTATCGCGCTTTCCTGGCGAAGGAGAGGCCGCGGTTCGTGGGGAAATGAGGACTTGTTCACCACAGAGGCAAAGAGGCACAGAGAAATGCGGGAGCGAATCCTCTCTGCGCCTCTGTTCCTCGGTGGTTGATGCACGCTTCTTCACGCAGCGATGAAGCCAAACTCCAAGGGCCCGCTCGCCGGCATGCGCGTGCTCGAACTCACGCAGATCATGTCGGGGCCGACCTGCGGGCTGATGCTGGCGGACCTCGGCGCCGACGTGATCAAGGTCGAGAAGCTGCCCGACGGCGACGATGCGCGCCGCTACAGCGAGCCGCGCGTGAACGGTGTGTCCGCGCCGTTCCTGATGCTCAATCGCAACAAGCGCGGCATCGCGCTCGATCTGAAGAAGAGCGAGGGCCGCGCAGTTCTGCTGCGCATGGTGCGCGACGCCGACGTGCTGGTGGAGAACTTCCGCACCGGCACGATGGACAAGCTCGGCCTCGGCTACGAGACGTTGGCCCGTGAGAACCCGGGGCTGATCTACTGCGCGATCACCGGCTACGGCCGCACCGGTCCGTTCGCCGACAAGGGCGGCTTCGACCTGCTCGCGCAGGGCTTCACCGGACTGATGAGCATCACCGGCGAGCCGGGCGGCCCGCCCGTGAAATCCGGCCCGCCGCTGACCGACATCGGCGCCGGCGTGCTCGCGGCGACCGGCATCCTCGCCGCGTACGTGCACAAACTGAAGACGGGCGCAGGTCAGATCGTCGACACCTCGCTGATGGAAGCGGGGCTGCAGCAGACCTACTGGCACGCGGCGATCTTCCTCGCCACCGGGCAGTCGCCCGGGCCGACGGGCTCGGCGCACGTACTGACCGCGCCGTACCAGGCGTTCCATGCGAGCGACGGCTGGATCAACATCGGCGGCGCCAATCAGTCGAACTGGGAGCGCATCGCCGAGGTGCTCGGGCACCCGGAGTGGAAGTCCGATCCGCGCTTCGCGACCAACACCGATCGGATGGCCAACCTCGGCGCGCTGGTCGAACTGATGAGCGCGGTGCTGATCAAGCGCACGCGCGCCGAGTGGATCGCCGCGTTCGACGCCGCCGGCGTTCCGGCCGGCCCGGTGCACTCGATCGGCGAAGCGCTCACGCATCCGCAGGCGATCGCGCGCGGCATGGTGGTCGACGTGATGCACCCGCACGCGGGCGCGACGCAGGGCGTCGGCTGCCCGCTGCATTTCTCGCACACGCCCACCGCGGCACCGTTCGCCGCGCCGCTGCTGGGACAGCACACGCGCGAGGTGCTGGGGGAGTCCGGCTACACCGCGGCACAGATCGACGGGCTCGTAGCGCGGGGAGTGATCGCTGAAGGAAAGGCGTGATCCGTGATCCGTGATCCGTGATCCGTGATCCGTGATCCGTGATCGCGACATCGCAATCCGCAATCCGCGATCCGAGCCACTAGAATTCACGCTTTTCTCGCTCGTCGCAAATGACAAAGGCAAAGCAGCCTGCGCCGCTCGTCGGCGTGTTGATGGGGTCGAACTCCGACTGGGACACGATGCAGCACGCCTGCGACGTGCTGAAGGAATTCGGCGTCGCGTTCGAGGCCAAGGTGCTGTCGGCGCACCGGATGCCGGACGAGATGTTCGACTACGCCGAGCACGCGCGCGAACGCGGGCTGCGCGCGATCATCGCCGGCGCGGGTGGCGCGGCGCACCTGCCCGGCATGCTGGCATCGAAGACGGTGATTCCGGTGCTCGGCGTGCCGGTGCCGTCGAAATACCTGAACGGCCGCGACTCGCTGCTGTCGATCGTGCAGATGCCGAGGGGCGTCCCGGTGGCAACCTTCGCGATCGGCGAAAGCGGCGCCGCCAACGCGGCGCTGTTCGCGGTGGCGATGCTGGCCGCTCAGGACGGCGAGTTGGCGATGAAGCTCGCGCAGTACCGCGCGACGCAGACGCAGGCGGCGCGGAACATGACGCTGCCGCTGTGACTCGTGCCCAATGCTCTCCCCGCGTCAACATTAAGCTGGCTTGTGTTCTGTTCGCGCTATTTGCCACCAAGAAGAGGAATGCTCATGGAGGTCTGGATCAAGTCCTTTGACGTCGACATGCAGATCAAGAGCAAAGGAATTGAACTCGAGGTCAGAACTGCAGACGGCTCGGAGCAGATTGGGGATTGCTACGCAACCATGACCGGCCTGATTTGGTGCAAAGGCAAGAAGCACAAAGACAACGGGGTAAAGCTGAAGTGGGAGGATTTGAGAATCATCTGCGATTCAAATGAAGCACTTCAGGCCGCCATCAAGGCCGCCAAGGCGCATCAGAAGTAACTCGGCGCCCTTCGCGTGATCCATTCCGCTGCGTGGCGAATGCGTGTCGTCTGTTCGTTTGACCGCCAACGTGGTGCGGCAATCAACGTGGACATACCCGATCGCGCGCTTGTTCAAAGTCGTAGCGGCTCGCCACGAAGCGGACGTGCCTTGTCTATTGCAGTTGCCGGCCGCACGTGTGGTTCGATGTCGCACGAGCGGGCTCGGTAGAATCGCTTGACCTCATCCAGAGAGGCACCATGAAATTCCGCATCGAGTGTGAACGCGAAGAAGACGGCCGCTGGCTGGCCGAGGTTCCGGAGTTGCCGGGCGTTCTCGCCTATGGAGCCACTGCCGAGGAGGCGCAGGGGCGAGCCGAGGTGCTCGCACTGCGCGTCCTCGCCGAGCGCCTCGAGCACGGTGAGGCGCGTCCAGTCGACATCAGCATCTCCCTCGCGACGTTATGAGCCAGTGGCCTTCGACGAAGGCCACTCGTGTTCTATCGGCCCTTCAACGCATCGGCTGGCAGCTCAAGCGCCAATCCGGATCCCATAAGACACTCTCGCGCCAAGGCTGGCCCGATTTCGTATTTGCGTTTCATGATCGCGAAGAAATCGGACCTCGAATGCTTTCCCGAATCGCCAAGCACACCGGCCTCAGTCCCGAGGATCTCTAGCTAGGTGACTCGAACCCCGAATCTGGACGTGGAACGCGATGCCGATCGCTCCCGGTGAATGGCTCGGCCTGCTCGGCGGCGGGCAGCTTGGGCGCATGTTCTGCATGGCGGCGCAGAGCATGGGCTTTCGGGTGTGCGTGCTCGATCCCGGCGACGACAGCCCGGCCGGTGCGGTGGCCGACGATCACATCCGCGCCGACTACCTCGACGAATCGGCGCTGGTCGAGATCGCGCAGCGCTGCCGCGCGGTGACGACCGAGTTCGAGAACGTGCCCGCGGCGGCGATGCGCCGGCTTGCCGCTCACTGCGTGGTGCGGCCCGCGGCCGACAGCGTGGCGGTCGCGCAGGACCGCATCCACGAGAAGCGCTTCATGGTCAACCACGGCATCGCCGTCGGCCCGCACCGGGTGGTGACGCGGATCGACGACCTCGAAGCCGCGGACCTGAAGCTTTTTCCCGGCATCCTGAAGTCCGCCCGGCTCGGCTACGACGGCAAGGGGCAGGCGAACGTGGCCACCCGCGAGGACGCGATCGAAGCGTGGTCGCGCGGCGGCCGCGTGCCCTGCGTGCTGGAGCAGCGGCTGCCGCTGCACCAGGAGGTGTCGTGCCTCGTATGCCGCGGCGCCGACGGCGCGATGACGACGTTCCCCGTGGTCGAGAACGCGCATCGCGGCGGCATCCTTGCGGTGTCAGTGGCGCCCGCGCGCGTGGCTCCCGAGCTTGCCGACAACGCGCGCGAGACCGCGCGGAGAGTTGCCGAGCAACTGAACTACGTCGGCGTGCTGTGCGTCGAGTTCTTCGTGCTCGAGGACGGGCGGCTGCTGGTCAACGAGATCGCGCCGCGCCCGCACAACTCCGGCCACTTCACGATCGACGCCTGCGTGACGAGCCAGTTCGAGCAGCAGGCGCGCATGCTTGCCGGCCTGCCGTTGGGCAGCACGGCACAACTTGCGCCGGCGGTGATGCTGAACATCCTCGGCGACGTGTGGTTCCACGAGGGCCAGCGGCGCGAACCGGCGTGGGACGACGTGCTTGCGATCGACGGCGCCAAGCTGCACCTGTACGGCAAGCGCGAAGCGCGGCCCGGGCGCAAGATGGGGCACGTGACGGTGCTCGGCGAGTCGGTGCCGCAGGCACTCGAACGCGCGGCCGCGGCCGCGCGCGTGCTCGGCATCGATCCGCCCAAGTGAGCGCGGAATTGAACAATGCGCCGCCGGTCGACGCCGCGGCGATCGAAAGCGCGGCCGCGCTGCTCGCGCGCGGCGCGCTGGTCGCGTTTCCGACCGAAACCGTCTACGGCCTCGGCGCCGATGCCGATGACCGCGCGGCCGTGGCCGCGCTCTTCGCCGCCAAGGGCCGGCCCGCGGATCACCCGGTGATCGTGCACGTGCACGACGCGCGCGCACTCGACGCGTGGGCGCGCGATGTGCCGGCCGCGGCGCACGCGCTCGCGCGCGCGTTCTGGCCCGGCCCGCTGACGCTGGTGCTGAAGCGCTCGGCGCGCGCGCACGACGGGTTGACCGGCGGGCAGGACAGCGTCGGCCTGCGTTGCCCCGCGCACCCGTGGGCGCGCGCGCTGCTGGTCGCCTTTTGCGCGTTGCGCGGCGACCCGACCGCCGCGCTGGCGGCGCCGAGTGCGAACAGTTTCGGTCGCATCAGCCCGTCGCGCGCGGAGCACGTACGCGCCGATCTCGGCGAAAAGCCCGCCGGCAAGGTCGACCTGATCCTCGACGGCGGGGCGTGCCCGATCGGCATCGAGTCGACGATCGTCGATCTGTCCCAAGAGGAGCCGCGGCTGCTGCGGCCGGGCGCGATCGCGCGCGCGCAGCTCGAATCGCTCATCGGCCGACCAGTGCTCGAGGCCGGCGCGGGGGCGCCGCGCGCCTCCGGCCGGCTGGAGCAGCATTACGCGCCGCGCACGCCGGTCGAGCTGATCGAACCGGGTCGCCTGCCCGCGCGCGTCAACGAGCTGCGCGGGACCCGCCTCGCGGTGCTGGCACCCGCGGCAGCGCTGCTCGATCGCACCGCGGACATCGTACTGCGCCTGATCGCGCCGGCGACGGCGCAGGAATACGCGCGCCGCCTGTATGCGCTGCTGCATGAACTCGACGCCGCCCGCGCGCAGCGGATCCTGATCCAGCGTCCCCCGGCCGGTCCTGAGTGGGAGGCGGTCGCCGATCGGCTGCGCCGCGCCGCGGGCTGATTCCTGGACGATCAGGGCTGTTCCGGCGCGCAGACCCGCGCGTATGATCGCAGCCAATCGTCCGCCTGTGCCGGCGGGCGCAACAACAGGAGGAGGGTCACATGTTCCGGTTTCTGCGGGCGCGCCGTCGCGCGCTGGGGATTGCCGCCGCGTCGGCGTTCGCGCTGCTGCTCGCTTCGTGCGGGGGCGGCAACGTCGGTGAACCGCCGCTGTTCGGCACCACCGTCGTGTTCGGCGCCAGCTTGAACGACACGGGCAATCTTTGCACCTCGATTCCGTCCTCCTGCCCGCCGACGCCGCCCTATGCTCCGGGCAGGTTCTCCAACGGTTCGCTCTGGGATGAAATCGTCGCCGCCAAATACGGCGCCAGCGTCACGCCGTCGCTGAAGGGCGGCACCAACTACGCATATGCAGGCGCGCGCACCGGAACCGTCCCCGGCGTCACGACGCCGGCCGCGGTGCCGAGCATGGTGGCGCAGCTCGGCCAGTACCTGCAGAAGGTCAACTTCCAGGCCAGCCCGCAGGCGCTTTACATCGTCGACGCGGGCACCGTCGGCAACAACATCACCGACGCGCTGACGCTGGCGCAGACGAATCCGAACGCGCCGGCCGCCGTTCTGACGGCCGCGGTGGGCGACATCGTCAACATGGTGCTGACGCTGTATTCGGCGGGCGCGCGCCACATCGTCGTCACCAACGCCCCGGACGTCGGCAAGACGCCGCGCGCGCAGGCGCTCGGCGCGGCCGCCGCGGCCGGCGCGACCCAGTTGTCGCTGCAGTTCAACGGCGCGCTGGCGCAGCAGCTGACCGGACTGAAGGCGGTCTCAGCGGGCCTGAATCTGTACACGGTCGATGTCGGCGGATTGAATGCGGAACTGATCGCCAATCCGGCATCGTTCGGGCTGTCCAACGTGACCCAGCCCTGCTTCAACTCCCTGGTGTCGCCGCCGACGCTGTGCACGAACCCGGATCAGTACCTCTACTGGGATCCGTTCCACCCGACGGCAGCCGCGCACGCGGTCATCGCGCAGCGCGTGATTGCCGCGATCGGCCGATGATCCGACGGGACGAGCGAAGGAACGGCGCCGCCGCGGCGCGGTTTTGATTGCATGGTAGGCGGCGCGGACTACCGAGCGCGTCCCGCCGCTACGGCGCGCACTATCCGTCGGGCCGATTGCTGCCGGCGGGGACTTGGCCCATCGTGTGCCGCACCGGCTGACCGCCTCGAGTCCTCGCGGCCCGCTGCCGGCACTGCTGCGAATCGAATGGGGACCACGTCGAAGCAACTCGCGCGCGGACACTGACATGGCGGTGATCGCGGTCGTCAATCGCAAGGGCGGAAGTGGCAAGACCACGCTCGCCACGCATCTGGCCGTGTACTGCGCGGGCACCGACGCGGCAGTGCTGCTGGCTGATGTCGACCGCCAGCATTCGACGCAGGCGTGGTTGAAGCGGCGCGCCGCGCAGAAGCCGGCGGCGCGCGCCGCGATCAAGGGGCGCGCGCTCGAACCCAACACCGTGATCCGGCCGCCGGCCGGCTTCGCGCACGTGATCCTGGACACGCCGGGCGGCCTGCGCGGCTTCGACCTGATGCGCGTGGTGATGTACGCCGACGCGATCCTGATGCCGGTCGGCGCGTCGGTGTTCGATCGCGAGTCGACGGCCGACTGCTACGCCGAACTGCAGACGCTGCCGCGCGTGGCGAGCGGCCGCTGCAAGGTGGCCGCGATCGGCATGCGGCTCGATGGCCGCACAAAGGCGGAGGACATGCTGCGCCGGTGGGCACAGGCGCTGCAGCTCCCGTTCGTCGGCGTGCTGCGCGAAACGGTGGCGTATGTACGCTGTGTCGAGCGGGGACTGGCGCTGTTCGACCTGCCGGCCGCGAAGGTGCAGACCGACATGCGTCAGTGGCAGCCGATTCTCGCGTGGCTCGACGCGGTACTCGATCCCGAGCCCGTCGCGCCGACCCTCAGCCGCCCGACCTCGCCACTGACGCTGCCGCGCGCCGCGGAAGGGGAGATCACGCGCGCCGCCGTGCTGGCGACGCACGACGGACCGGCGCTCGCCGCGCCGCCGGTGCGGCCGTCGATCGCCACGCGCCTCGGCCGGCTGATCGATACCCTCGCGGTGCCGCGCTTCCTGCAGCGCAACTAGGGGCGATCTGATTCATTGACCGCTCGGTCAATGAATCCGGCGATTTCTGACCCAGATCAGAGCCGCGGCCGCAGCGCGGCCTGAAGATGAGCGTCTCTGCAGACCCAGGCAGGCGCATATGCATCCCGACAGGACCGCGCAGACGACGAGCGCGCGGCACGTTCCCACCTACTGCTACAACTGCGTTGCCGGGCCGGACCTGCTGACCGTCAAGGTCAGCGGCGGCGTGGCGACCGGGATCGGGCCGAATTTCGCCGGCGTCGGCGTGCACCCGAGCGACGGCCGCCCATGCGTAAAGGCGTACGGGCTGATCCAGAAGACCTATCACCCGGCGCGCATCCTGACGCCGATGAAGCGCACCAATCCGAAGAAGGGCATCGACGAGGACCCGCGCTTCGTGCCGATCTCCTGGGACGAGGCGCTCGATACCGTCGCCGCGAAGCTGGCGGAAATCCGCGCCAAAGGTCCGCTCGATGCACAAGGGATGCCGCGCATCGCGGCGACGTTCGGCCACGGCGGCACGCCGGCCAACTACATGGGTACCTTCCCGGCGTTCTTGAGCACGCTGGGCGCGATCGACTACAGCTTCGGCTCGGGGCAGGGTGTGAAGTGCGTTCACTCCGAGCACCTGTACGGCGAGTACTGGCACCGTGCGTTCACCGTGTCGGCCGACACTCCCTTGTGCAACTTCAACATTTCGCTCGGCAACAACAACGAGGTGACAGGCGGGCCGTGCGCGACCTGGCGCCACGCCTCGGCGCGCGTACGCGGCATGAAGCGCGTGCAGATCGAGCCGCACCTGTCGATCACCGGCGCGGCGAGCGCCGAGTGGGTGCCGATCAAGCCGAAGACCGACGGCGCGTGCATGTTCGCGCTGATCCACGTGATGCTGCACGAGCATCCGCGCGAGCGGCTCGACCTCGAGTTCCTGCGCGACATGACGTCGTCGCCGTACCTGGTCGGGCCGAACGGCTTCTACCTGCGCGATCCGGAATCGGGCAAGCCGCTGCTGTGGGACACGCAGCGCGACGCGGCCGTGCCGTTCGACATGCCGGGCGTCGTGCCGCTGCTCGAAGGCAGCCGGCACGTGGCGCGCGCGGTCGAGATCGGCGCCGACGACGAGCGCTGGAGCTACGAAGGGATCGTCGCCGAGACCGCGTTTACGAAGCTCGTTGCGCACATCAAGCAATACAGCCCGGAGTGGGCCGAGAAAATCTGCGAAGTTCCCGCCGCCAAGATCCGCGCGATCGCCGGCGAGTATCTGGACAACGCGTGCATCGGCCAGACCATCGAGGTCAACGGCGAGCGGCTTCCGTACCGCCCGGTCGCCGTCACGCTCGGCAAGACGGTCAACAACGGCTGGGGCGCGTTCGAGTGCGTCTGGTCGCGCACCGTGCTCGCGGTGCTGGTGGGCGCGCTCGAAGTTCCGGGCGGCACGCTGGGCACGACGATTCGGCTGAACAAGCCGCACGAGGACCGGCACGCAAGCGTGAAGCCGGGCGTGGACGGCTTCATGGTCAACGATCTCAACCCGACGACGAAGAACAAGTGGGCGATGGGGCAGGGCGGCCGCAACGCGCACCGCACGCTGGTGCCGCTGGTGAAGGCGAGCGGTGCGTGGAGCCAGTCACTCGGGCCGACGCACCTGGCGTGGATGTTCCAGAAGGAAACGCCGGAGCACTGGCCGGCATCGAGCAAGCCGGAAATCTGGTTCGCCTATCGCACCAATCCGGCGATCTCGTTCTGGGATACGCGCGCGGTCGCGCAGACGATGGCCGGTTTCCCGTTCACCGTGTGCTTCGCGTACACGCCGGACGAGACGAATCACATGGCCGATATCCTGCTGCCGGAGGCGACCGACCTCGAATCGACGCAGCTGATCCGGCTGGGCAAGACAAAGTACGTCGAGCAGTTCTGGGAGCACGAAGGCTTCGTGCTGCGCCAGCCCGCGGTCGCGCCGCAAGGCGAGACGCGCGACTTCACCTGGATTGCGACCGAACTGGCGCGGCGCACGGGACTGCTCGCCAACTACAACGACGCGATCAACCGCGGCGCCTGCGGCGTGGCGCTGAAGAACGATCAGCGCGACTTCGCGCTCGACCCCGCGCAGCCACATTCGGTCGACGAAATCTGGGACGCGGTGTGCAAGGCCGCGAGCCACGAGATGACGCACGGCGCCGAAGTGCACGATCTGGCGTGGTTCAAGGAACACGGCTTCATGGCCAAGCCCTTCAAGCACACGAGCTGGTACCTGTACCCGACGCTGAAGAAGAAGGGCCTGCGCTTCGAGCTGCCGTACCAGGAACGCATCCTGCGCTCCGGCCGCGAACTGGCGAACCGGCTGCACGAGCAGGGCATCGAGTGGTGGGACCGGCAGCTGCGCGAATACCAGGCGCTGCCGGTGTGGCACGATTTCCCGAAGATGTGGGAAGAGGATCTCGAGCGGCGGGGGCTGAAGCCCGCGGACTTTCCGTTCTGGCTGCTCACGACCAAGAGCATGCAGTACCACGCGGGCGGCAACGCGGCCATTCAGTTGATGGACGAAGTGGCGGGCAACCTGCGCGGACATCGCGCGCTGGTGATCAACGCGGCCACCGCCGAGAAGCTCGGCATCGACGAGGGCGATGTGGTCGAGGTCGCCTCCGCGATCGGCACCACGCGGGGGCCGGCGATGCCCGTGCAAGGCATCCGCCCCGACACGCTGCTGATCGTCGGTCAGTTTGACCACTGGGCCACGCCATACGCGAAGGACATGTTGGCGCCGAGCCTGAACACGATCGCGCCGATGACGCTGGAACTGACCGATGCCACCGGTTCCGGCGCCGACGTGGTGCGCGTGAACGTGCGGAAAGTGACGCAGGATCGTTGATGAAGGAGTACGTCACTGGCACGGAATGGCGTCGCTCCCGCGCAAGCGGGAATCCAGACGCTTCGTCGCGGAGGCCTGGGTCCCCGCTTCCGCGGGGACGACACGGCGGGCTGGCGGGACGACGATGACACTTGACGAGTTCCGCCCGCTGCTGCGACCGGTGACCGATGCGATCGCCGGCGAGGCGCTCACGCCCGCGCTCGCCGACCAACTCGACCGCAGGATTCCGCCGTCGTCGGCCGAGTTCAAGGCGATCGAAGCCGCGTGTCATGCCGCGATCGCCGCCGGCTGGATGTGCGCGCAGGGCGGCGCAGGCCGGCGCTTCGGGCGCGTGATCGAACCCACCCGGCAGACCGCGAACCTGAGTGTCGACGTGGTCGACCTGACCGACATCGTCGGCCCGCATC
Organism: Pseudomonadota bacterium; assembly: GCA_029778535.1. Lineage (GTDB taxonomy): Bacteria > Pseudomonadota > Gammaproteobacteria > Burkholderiales > Burkholderiaceae_F > JAKOQB01. The sequence continues at coordinate 20,035 of JAKOQB010000198.1, forward strand.
ACAGGCATCCGAACGGCGAGGTGTGCATGGTCATGCCGGTGACGCCGACCGCGCGCTTCGACGGCAAGGGCGCGGGGTGGAAGGTGTATCCGCCCGGTTCCGCGCACCGCCCGACCGTCACCGACGGCCGCGCGCTGGTGCTCTACCTGCTGCCCGACGGCAAGATCGAGTTTACCGGGCAGGCCTGACGCGCGGGGCATCGCGCCGCCGCGCGACCAACGCGATTCGCGCTCCTCATGCCGCCGCGATGCGGGTAGGCTGCGGGCTTCGGTGTCCGACAGCAAGCGCGACCGTGAGCGAGCCCAGTGCCTTCGTGCGGGAGAAGCTGATTCGCTTCCACCACTGCGATCCGGCGGGGATCGTCTTTTATCCGCAGTACTTCGTGCTGTTCCACGAACTGGTGGAGGACTGGTTCAACCACGGGCTGGGCTGGCGCTATTCCGAATTCGTGTCGACGCAGCGGCTCGGGCTGCCGATGGTCCGCGTCGAGACCGACTTCCTTTCGCCCAGCACGATCGGCGAGACGCTGCGCCTGAGCCTGGGCGTCAAGCGCATCGGGCGCAGCTCGCTCACTTTCGCGGTCGAGGCCACGGCGGGCGGAACGGCGCGTGCACGCGCGCTGCTGACGGTCGTGCTGGCCACGATCGACGGGCTGCATTCCGTCCCGATCCCGGGGTCGCTGCGGTCGCGCATCGCCGAGTTCGTCATCGAATGACCGCACGCAAGGAGACACACGATGAACCTGGCATCCGCGCTCGAGGGGCACGCCGCTGCCGATCCGGACCGGGTCGCGGTGCGCTTCGAGGGCCGCTCGATTACGTACGCGGCGCTCAACTGCGACGCGACGCGGCTGGCCGACGCGTTGCGCAGGCAAGGCATCGGCGCAGGCGAGCGCGTGGCGCTGTTCCTGCCGAACATCCCCGAGTTCATCACCGCGTACTACGCGGCGCAGAAGCTCGGAGCGATCGTGGTGACGATCAACGCGATCTTCAAGACCGAGGAGGTGCGCTACCTGCTCGACGATTCGGGCGCGGCGGCGGTGTTCACGACGGACGAGCTGTCGAAGTTCGTCCCGCCCGACTGCAGGGCGCTGCGGCTGCGCGTGCTCGTCGACGGCACGCCGGCCGCAGGCTGGACCGCGCTCGACGGCTTGATCGCGCAGGGCGCGGAGAGCTTCGTCTCGGTGCCGCGCGCGGCGGACGACGACGCGGCGCTCCTGTACTCGTCCGGCACCACCGGCTTTCCGAAGGGCGTGGTGCTGACCCAGCACAACATTCACTCCAACATTGCGCTCGCCGCGCGCTACTCCAACTACCGTCCCGGCGACCGGCTGGCGTTGTTCCTGCCGCTGTTCCACGTCTACGGGCAGAACTACATCATGAACGCGGCGTTCGTCGCCGGTTCGACCCTCGTGCTGATCCGCCGCTTCGTTCCCGACGTGGTGCTGGCCGCGATCGGGCAGGAGCGCATCACGCACTTCTTCGCGGTACCCACGATCTTCATCGCGCTGCTGGCGCTGGACCTCACGCGCTACGACCTGTCGTCGCTGCGCTACGAGATGTCGGCCGCCGCGACGATGCCGGAGGAGATCTCGCGCCGCTGGACCGAGCGCTTCGGCCGCCGCGTGTACGAGGGCTACGGGCTGACCGAGTGCTCGCCGTTCGCCTGCTACAACGACGTGAGCGAGCACCGCTTCGGCTCGGTCGGCCGCGCCGTCGAGGGCTTCGAGCTCAGGGTCTTCGACGAGTTCGACCGCGAATTGCCGCCGGGCGAATCAGGCGAGATAGTGATCCGCGGCAGCGGCGTGATGAAGGGCTACTGGAACAGGCCCGACGATACCGCGCGTGCGCTGCGCGGCGGCTGGCTGCACTCGGGCGACATGGGGCGGATGGACAAGGACGGATACGTATTCATCGTCGACCGCGTGAAGGACATGATCAACGTCTCGGGGTTCAAGGTGTGGCCGGCCGAAATCGAGCAATACCTGTACCGGATGCCGGGCGTGCTCGAAGCCGCGGTGTACGGCATCGCCGATGCGCAGCACGGTGAGCAGGTCGCGGTCGCGCTGGTGCCGCGCCCGGACAGCAAGGTGACGCCGCAGGACGTGATCGACTATTGCCGCCGGAACATCGCCGCGTACAAGGTACCGGCGCTGGTGGACATCGTGTCTGAGCTGCCGAAGAGCCCGAGCGGCAAGCTGCTCAAGCGCGTGCTGCGCGAGCGCCACGCCGCCACGCACAGCGCAAGCAGGAGCCCGTGACCGACCGATGGCGCCGATCGAAGGCAGCGGCTGGACGTTCATGCCGTCACCCGGTTGGCGCCGTTCGCGCGGCGGCCGAACAGCCGCCGCAGCACGCCGCGCAACCATGCGTGCGCCGGATCGCCGGTGACCGACTGGTGCCACAGCATCCGCACCTCGTACTCGGGCGCGAGCTCCGGCAGCTCCCACACGCGCACCTCGTAACGCGGCGCGAGCGAGCGCGCATACATCAGCGGAACCAGCGCCAGCAGGTCGGTGCGCGTGACGATCTCCGGCAGCGCGCCGTAGTGCCGCGCGCGCAGCAGCGGTTTGTCGGCAAGCTTCAGCCGCTTGAGCATCAGCTCGATGCCGCCGTGGAATGTCGCCGTTGGCGCTGCCACCGCCAGCGCCGACCTCGCGAGTTGTTTCGCGTTCAATGAGCGGCCGCCACGGCCCGGCGGCGGCGTCCAGTCCGGCGCGCTGATCGCGACGAAGCGCTCCTGGAACAGCGACTCGCTGGCGATGCCGCTGTGCGCCGGCTGCAGGATGCCGATCGCCAGATCGATGTCGCGCGCTTCGAGCGCCGTGCTCACGCGCTCTGCGGCGACGGCGACGTTGGTGATCTGCGCGCCGGGCGCGTCGCTCCTGAGCGCCTCGGCCAGCGGCGGCAGGAACAGGATCTCGCCGAGGTCCGACAGCGACAGCCGCCAGTGCGCGCGGCTGGTCGCGGGATCGAATGCCTCGGCGCTGTGCACGGCGGATTCGAGCGCCTGCAGCTGCGCGATCACCGCGGGCGCGACGCGCTGCGCGGTGCGCGTCGGGTGCAGCCCGCGCGGCGAACGCACGAACAGCTCGTCGCTGAAGAACTCGCGCAGCCGCGCCAGCGCATTGCTCGTCGCCGGCTGCGAGAGCGCAAGCTGGCGGCCGGCCTCGGTGACCGAGCCGGTGCGGTACACGGCAGCCAGCACGCGCAGCAGGTTCAGGTCGAGCTGACGGAAGTTCATGCGCCGGTATCCGAATCGTGAATGCAGCGCATTCTGACAATCAATTGGACGAATGGCCAGCGGCGGCCTAGATTGGCGCGCACGGGGAGGCACAGGTGCTGCAGATCATGATCCAGGGCCGCGGCGGGCAGGGCGCGCAGACCGCGGGCAACCTGCTGGCTATGGCTTTCTTCGCCGAGGGCCGGCAGGTGCAGGCGTTTTCCAGCTACGGCGGCGCACGCCGCGGCACGCCGGTCAATTCGTACCTCCGCGTCGACGACAAGCCGATCCGCCTGCGCTGCGACATCGAGCAGGCCGACGCGATCCTCTGCTTCGACGCCAGCCTGCTGCAGGGACCGCTGCTCGCGATTGCGCGGCCCGACACGCTGATCGTCGTGAATTCCGCGAGGACCTCGGCCGAGTATGCGCGCGCTCTGCCGGGCTACCGCGTGATTCCCGTCGACGGGCTCGGTATCTCGCGCCGCAACGGGTTGGGGCGGATCGTCAATTCGGCGCTGCTCGGCGCGCTCGCGCGCGCGATCGGGGCGCCGTCACTCGACGTGCTGACGCGCACGCTGACCGAGGAGGCGCCGAAGCTGCACGACCAGAACATCGCCGCGTGCGAAGAAGGCTTCCGCTGGGTCGACTCGCAGTTGCAAAGGGCCGCCGCATGAGCGCGCCGATCCCCCCGATCTGGACCACCGGCTCGACCGAGGTCTTCAAGACCGGCACGTGGCGCGCGGCGCTGCCGCAGCACATCCGCGCGCCGTCGCCGTGCCACGCCGCGTGTCCGGTCAACGGCGACATCGCCGACTGGATCGGCCGCGCGCGCGGTCGCGACTATCGCGGCGCATGGGACGTGCTGGCGCGCAACAACCCGTTTCCCGCGATCGCCGGCCGCATCTGCCATCACCCGTGCGAGTCCGCGTGCAACCGCGCCGAGTTCGACGAGCCGCTCGCGATCTGCAAGCTGGAGCGCTTCGTCGGCGATCTGGCGCTCGCGGAAGGCTGGACATATGACAAGCCGGTCGAGACGCGCAGCGAGCGCATCGCCGTCGTCGGCGGCGGTCCGTCGGGCTTGTCCGCGGCGTATCAGCTCGCGCGGCGCGGCTATCGAGTGACGCTGTTCGAAGCGCAGTCGCAGCTCGGCGGGCTGATGCGCTACGGAATTCCGCCGTACCGGCTCGCGCGCAGCGTGCTCGACGGCGAGATCGCGCGCATCGTCGCGCTCGGCGTCCAGGTGCGCTGCGGTGCATCGCTCGACACGCCCGCCGATCTCGAACGGCTGCGCGGCGAATACGACGCGGTGTACGTCGCGATCGGCGCACGCAGACCCAAGCGGCTGCCGCAACTCGACTGCGCCCAGCCATGGGTGATGGATGGCGCCGAGTATCTGGCGCGTTGCGCACGCGGCGAGAAGCCCGCGCTCGGCAAGCGCGTGGTCGTGATCGGCGGCGGCAGCGCCGCGCTCGACGCCGCGCGCAGCGCGCGGCGCGCGGGACACGATGTGACGATCCTTGCGCTGGAGAAGACCGCGCAGATGCCGGCGCAGCGCGAAGAGATCGACGAGGCGCTGGAGGAAGGCATCGTGCTGGTCGCGGGTGCGATGCTGACCCAGGCCGTTTCCCGCGAGGGCCGCGGCGTGCGGCTCAACTGCGTGCGCGTGCGCTTCGAACCCGGTTTGCAGCGCGGCCAGTTCACGGTGACGCCGGTCGCCGACAGCGAGTTCGTGCTCGAAGCCGACGCGATCGTTCCTTCCATCGGCCAGGACCCGGACCTCACCGCGCTGCAGGCGCTGGACAGCACAGGCGCGCTGCTGAAGGTCGATGCGCGCCAGGCCACCAGCGCCGAGCGCGTGTATGCCGGCGGCGACGTGACGAGCATGGCGCGCTTCGTGACCGAGGCGATCGGCATGGGCAAACGCGCGGCGCTGGAGATCGACCGCGTCTTGCGCGCGCGCGCGAGTGTGCCGGCGAACGGCGAGTCGATCGTCAGCCTCAGCGCGATCGCCACCGCGTACTACGCCAAGCAGCCGCGCCCGGCCGAAGGCCATCTCGACCCGGCGCAGCGACTGAAGAGCGAACTGGAAGTGCAGCTCGGCTTCGATGTCGACACCGCGCTCGCCGAAACCGAGCGCTGCTTCTCGTGCGGCACCTGCATCCTGTGCGACAACTGCGTCAACGTCTGTCCCGATCTCGCGGTCAAGCGCGACGGCGCCGGCTACCTCGTGCTCGCCGACTACTGCAAGGGCTGCGGCCTGTGCGTGAAGGAATGCCCGACCGGTTCGATGAAGATGGTCGAGGAGGTCAGATGAACGCGAGAGACGAACTGGCCGCGCTCGAACGCGCCAGCGAGCAGTCGCGCCCGCTGCTGCTGACCGGCAATCATGCGTTCGCGTGGGCGGCGCGACTCGCGCGGCCGAAGGTCGTGCCCGTCTATCCGATCACGCCGCAGACGCCGGTGCTGGAGCTGATCACCGAATTCCAGGCCGAGGGCCGGTTCGACGCCGAGATCATCACGCCGGAGTCCGAGCACTCGGTGATGGCGGCGTGCATCCCCGCATCGCTTGCCGGCGTGCGCGTGTTCACCGCGACCGCGTCGCAGGGCCTGCTGCTGATGCACGAGCTGCTGCACTATGCCGCCGGTGCGCGCGCGCCGATCGTGATGGCCAACATCAACCGCACGGTCGCATCGCCGTGGGCGTTCTGGCCCGACCAGACCGACAGCCTTGCGCAGCGCGACACCGGCTGGATCCAGTTCTATTCCGAAAGCGCGCAGGAGTCGCTCGACACCACGCTCGCCGCGTTCAGGATCGCCGAGCGCGTCCTGATTCCAGCGATGATCAACCACGACGCGTTCTACGTGTCGCATGCGCTCGAGCCGGTGGCGATTCCGGCGCAGGAACTGGTCGACCGCTTCCTGCCGCCGTACGCGCCCGCGCATCGCCTCGACACGGAAAAGGTCGAGTCGTGGGGCAACGTGGTCACGCAGGACATGTTCTACCGCCATCGGCAGGAGATCGAAGCGGCGATGGCGCAGGTGCCGCAGCTCGCCGACGAAATCGATCGTGAGTGGGCCGATCTGACCGGCCGCAGCTACGGCGGCGCAGTCGAGCGCTATCGCTGCGACGGTGCGCGGGTCGTGATCGTCACCATGGGCTCGATGTGCGGCACCGCGCGCGAGGCGGTCGATGCGCTGCGCGACGCGGGCGAAGCGGTCGGCCTGCTGAAGGTGCGGCTTTTTCGGCCGCTGCCGGTGCAGGCGTTGCGCGCCGCGCTCGCCGGCGTGCCGGTCGTAGCGGTGCTCGACCGCAATCATTCGCCCGGCGCCGGCGGCGTGCTGCATCAGGAACTGCGCGCCGCGCTGTACGGCCTGTGCGACGCGCCGCGCGTGCACGGCTATCTTGCGGGCGTGGGTGGCGTGAACGTCTCGCCGGAGAAGATCGAGGAGTTCGTACGCCGCGCGCAAAGCTCCGAGCCGAAACCGGAATCCGACTGGGTCCGCTGACATGATCAAGCTCGAACTGCAGGACGAAGCGATGCTGTGCTCCGGCCACGCGGCCTGCCCCGGCTGCGTCGAGGCGCTGTCGGTGCGCCACATCCTGGCGACGATGGGACCGGACACGATGGCGGTGATTCCGCCGTCGTGCATGGCGATCATCGCCGGACCGCAGCCGTACAGCTCGCTGAAGATCCCCGTCTACCAGCCCACGCTGGAAGCGAGCGCCGCCGCGGCGAGCGGGCTGCGGCGCGCGCTCGACGCGCAGGGCAAGCGCGACACGCAGGTGATCGTGCTCGCGGGCGACGGCGGCACGTACGACATCGGCTTTCAGTGCCTGTCGTCGGCGGCGGAGCGCAACGAGGACTTCATCTACTTCTGCCTCGACAACGAGGGCTACATGAACACCGGCGCGCAGAAGTCCTCGTCGACGCCGCACTACGCGAGCACGGGTTCCACGCCCGCCGGCAAGACCTCGCGCAAGAAGAACCTGACCGAGATCATGGCCGCGCACGAGGTGCCGTACGTGGCGACCGCGAGCGTCGGTTTCCTGCCCGACCTGCTCGCCAAGGTGAAGAAGGCGAAGTCGCTGCGCGGCACGCGCATCATCACCCTGCTGATCCCGTGTCTCGACGGCTGGGGCGTGGCCGACGACATGGGGCTCACCGCCGCGCGCTACGCGGTCGAGTGCGGCGCGTTCCCGCTTTACGAGGTGGAGAACGGCCGCAGGTGGACGCTGAACCAGGCGCAGCGCACGCGGCCGGTCGGCGAGTACCTGGCGCTGCAGCGGCGCTACCGGCACCTCGCGCCCGCGCAGGTCGAAGCGCTGCAGGACGAGGTCGACGAAACGTGGCAAAGGCTGGTAGAGAAGGACCGGGCCTCGCGCGGAGCGGTGCAGTGAAGCCCGACGTCGGGCGGGCCGGCGCAATCCTCGAACGCGCGGCGGGCGAGGGGCGCGCCGATCTGTCGCCCCCGGAGGTCGCGGCGCTGCTCGTCGCGCTCGGCATCGCGTTCGACGCCGGTACGGGTAAGGCGCCCGTCGAGTTTCGCGTCGCCCTCGCGAACACGCGCGAATTCGGTCTCGTGCTGTCGGCCGGCGCGGGCGGGCTCGATGCGACGCTCGATGCGCGCAACTTCCAGCGCGATCGCGGCGCGGTCCACGCCGCCGCGGAGCTGACCGACGCGGCGGATTTCCTGCGCCTGTTCCGGCGCACGATCGCCCACCAGAGGCTCGCGGCGAGCGGGCAGCGCCCGGACGCGCAGCTCGAAGCCTGCTTCGGCGCGCTGCTCGCGCTCGCGAAGGCGCACCCGGCCGGTGCTCCGGGCGCGCGCTTCGCGCTGCAGAAGCTCGAACTCGATTGCGCCGGCGCCGGCAGTTCGCTTGCGGTCACCGCCGCGCAGTGCTCGATCGGCGCGCTTATCGCGCGGCCGCTGCCGCGCCCGATCCACAAGATCGACAAGCTGCTGCACCCGCAGTCGCTCGGCATCGTCGGCGTGTCGGCCACCGGCATGAACTTCGCGCGCATCATTCTGCGCAACCTCGTCGGCAGCGGTTATCCGAAGGAACGGATCACGATCCTGAAGCCCGGCGAGACCGAGATCGACGGCGTGCGCTGCACCGGCAGCCTGCGTGCGCTCGACCACAAGCTCGACCTGCTGATCGTCGCCGTCAATGCGGATGCGGTGTACGGCCTCGTCGACGAGATCATCGAGACCGACAAGGTCGAAGCGGTGATGCTGATCCCCGGCGGGCTGGGCGAAACACCGAGGAGCCGCGAACCCGCCGCCGCGCTGGCGGCGCGCATCAACGCCGCGCACGGCAAGCCGGGCGGCGGCCCGATCTTCCTCGGCGCCAACTGCCTGGGCGTCGTGTCGCATCCGGGCTCGTACGACTCGTGGTTCATTCCGCTGGAGCGGCTGCCGAAGCCGAAGAAGAGGCCCGAGCGCACAGCGGTGATGCTGAGCCAGAGCGGCGCGTTCATGATCACGCGGCTGTCGCACAACCCGTGGCTCGATCCGCGCTACATGCTGGCGGTCGGCAACCAGACCGATCTGACGCACGGCGACCTGCTCGCGTACTTCGCGGATCGACCGGAGATCGAGACGATCGGCATCTACATCGAGGGCTTCAAGGACCTCGACGGCCTGGACTTCGCGCGCGCGGTGCGGGCGGCCGTGCGCAACGGCAAGCAGGTGGTCGTCTACAAGGCGGGGCGCACGGCGCCGGGCGTGCGCGGCGCGCTCGGACACACGGCATCGATCGCCGGCAGCTACGCGCTGTTCGAGTCCGTCGTGCGCCACGCCGGCGCGATGATCGCGGACACGGTGACCGACTTCGACGATCTCTTCTACCTCGCTGGCGCGCTGCACGGCAGGAAGGTCGCAGGCAAGCGGCTGGGCGCGATCAGCGGCGCCGGCTTCGAGGCGGTCAGCATGGCCGACGCGATCGACACGGGCAGCTTCGCAATGGAAATGGGTACGCTCGAGCGCGCAACGGTAGATCGAGTCAACGAGATCCTGAAGACCAAGCGGCTCGACGCGCTGGTCGAAGTGGACAATCCGATCGACATCAATCCCGGCGCCGACGACGAGGCGCACCTTGCGATCGCCGAGGCGTTCCTGCAGGACCCGAACATCGACGCGGTGGTGGTCGCGCTCGACCCGACCGCGCCCGCGGTGCGCGCGCTCGAGTCGAGCAAGCTCAGGCCCGGCCACGACATCAACGACCCGGCGAGCACGGTGCATCTGATGCCGCCGCTCGCCGCGCGCAACGACAAGCCGCTGATCGGGGTGATCGATGCCGGCCGGCTCTACGATGAGATGGCGGCGCGCCTGATGGACCAGGGCGTCTGTATCTTCCGCAACTGCGCGCGCGCCACGACGGCACTGGCGCAGTACGTCGAGGCGCAACGGAATGCCGCCGAACTGGCAAAGGAACCACGATGAGCGAAACACTGAAACCCGGACTCACCCTCACGCGGCGAATCACCGTCGATCGCGACCGCACGATCAGCTTCATGGGCGACGAGTGCCGCGTCTACGCGACGCCGCTGATGCTCTACGACATCGAGTTCGCCTGCCGCGACCTGGTGAAAGAGCACCTCGAGCCCGGCAAGGACACCGTCGGCACACGGGTCGAGCTCGACCACATCGGCGCCACGCTGCTCGGCATGTGGGTCGAGATCACCGTTCGGCTCTCGAGCGTCGGCGGCAATGCGCTGTCGTTCGACTTCACGGTGCGCGATGCGGTCGAGGAGGTCGCGCGCGGCAAGCACAACCGCTACATCGTCGGCGTCGAGAAGACTGCGCAGCGGCTGAAGGCGAAGGCGGCGAAGGCGGGCGGCTGAAGGACGGCTCCGCCGCGGCCGAGCGTTCCGGGGTCGTGAACGTTGACGACGGCTGAGGCAACTCACGCGCAGACCGTCGCCGGCGCCGCGCGTGCTTCCGCAGTAAGGATTGCGCGCGACGCCGGACTTATCGTCAGCCTGGAGCAACCGCGATGGAGATCTGCCTGGTTTGCGTACGAGTTGCCAACCGCGCCGACGGCACCGCCCACGCGCGGCGGTGGCACGACGCCGCCGAACTGAGCTACTTCGGGGAGGTGGCCCGGGATCATCCCGTCGTGATGGGCCGCAGGACGTGGGAGGCTCTGCCGGGCGGCCTGCCCGGCCGGCAGAACATCGTGCTGTCGTCGCAGAAGCTCGCGCCGAAAGGTGCGATCCACTGCGAATCCCTTCCCGAAGCCCTCACGCTGGTGTCGGTGTTGAAGCCGGCCAGGGTCTTCCTGCTCGGCGGTGCGGGGCTCTTTGCCAAGGCCGGGTCGATCGCCGACCGGCTTTACGTCGCGCGCATCGGGAGCGACGAGGCGGAGATCGACGAATCCGCACCCGACATCGACCTGCGCCAGTTTGCGCTGGCGGATCGAATCGCGCGCGGCGACGAAGACAGGATGCAGATCGTTGTCGAGGAGTACAAGCGACTGCGATCGATGCACTGATGACCCCGTCGGGGCGGTCTCCACGCAAGGTTTGTCCCGCACAATCGTCGGAAATTCTTACAACGGCGTCCGCGAGTTCAGTTCAGCCGCGTCCTCCGCCTTGATTCTTGAGGGCGTGTTCGCAGAGGCAGGATTCTTGCTTCGCCAGTGAGATCGGCCCGCGACAACTCGGCTCGGCCATATCGCCGCAGCGTGAATTCGACGAAGGCCCTGCCGATTTCGCGGCGCAGCGTCGCGCTGCGGAACGCAGTCGTCACAAGCATCCGCCGCACGTCGGCTCACGCGTGCGGCGACAGTGCGGGAGGTCCCATGAAAACGACCCGCCACTCCTGGTTTCCCTACACGCCGAGTTACCAGACGGACGTGAAGAAGACGTTCGAAAGAGTCCGGCGCCGCCAGAACAAGGAACTGGACAAGGCAACGCCGGCACCCTTGGCGCCCGTCAGCATCGCGTCGCTCACCAGGAAGAAGGCCGGCGGCCGACCCTGAATCTCAGGAACCGAGCAGCCTCAGGTTCGGCCCCACCGGAACGGGCCGATCGGTCGTCATCGCGGCGCAGAACGCCCACCAGCGGCGTTCCTTCAGTGCATGCGTGACGGATCTCAGGGAGATGAACTTCACAAGCGCCTCGCAACTCATCCGTGCCTGAGTTGCACCTGGCTTTGCGCCGGTTCAACGTCGCTGCAATCGATTGCCTTCGACCGGATCCATGCGGCGCCGCTATCCGCCGCGCGGCGCCTTCCGGTCCTGCCGGATCATCTCCGCCCCGCGCTCCGCGATCATCAGCGTCGGCGAGTTGGTGTTGCCCGACGTGATCGTCGGCATGGTCGACGCGTCGACCACGCGCAGCCGCTCGATGCCGAGCACGCGCAGGCGCGAATCGACGACCGCCATGCGATCGTCAGCGCGGCCCATCTTGCAGGTGCCGACCGGATGGAAGATCGTGGTGCCGATGTCGCCGGCGGCGCGCACCAGCTCGGCGTCGCTCTGCACCTGCGGGCCGGGCAGGAACTCGTCGGGCGCGTAGCGCGCCAGCGCCGGCGCCCGCGCGATGCGGCGCGTCAGGCGCAGCGAGTCGACCGCGACCTTGTGGTCATCCGGTGTGGACAGATAGTCCGGCTGGATCGCGGGCGCGGCGCGCGGATCGGAGCTCCTGATGCGCACGTGGCCGCGCGAGGTCGGGCGCAGGTTGCACACGCTGGCGGTGAACGCAGGGAACGTGTGCAGCGGATCGCCGAACTTGTCGAGCGTCAGCGGCTGCACGTGGAATTCGATGTTCGGTGTCGCGTGCTCGGGCGACGATCGGGTGAAGCCGCCCAACTGCGACGGCGCCATCGTCAGCGGGCCGGTACGGAACAGCGCGTATTCGAGCGCCATCCTCGCCTTGCCGATCCAGCTGTTGGCGAGCCTGTTCAGCGTCAGCACGTTGCGGACCTTGAAGCCCATGCGCAGCTGCAAATGGTCCTGCAGGTTCTCTCCGACGCCGGGCAGTTCGTGCGCGACCGCGATGCCGCGCTGCGCGAGCAGCGGCGCCGGTCCGATGCCGGACAACTGCAGGATCTGCGTGCTGCCGATCGCGCCCGCGGCGAGCACGGTCTCGATGCGCGCCTCGGCGAATTGCGCGGCGCCCCCGCGCTCGAACTCGACGCCGACCGCGCGCTTGCCGTCGAGGCGCAGCCTGGTCACCAGCGTGTCGGTGACGACGGTCAGGTTCTTGCGGTGCGCGACCGGATGCAGGAACGCCTTCGACGAATTGAGCCGCACGCCGCGCCGCTGGTTGACCTCGAACTTGCCCGCGCCTTCGTTGTCGCCGCGGTTGAAATCGTCGGTGAGCGGAATGCCGGTTTCCGCCATCGCCGCGCGGAACGCGTTCAGGATCTCCCATTCGAGCCGCTGCTGTTCGACGCGCCACTCGCCGCCCGCACCGTGGAAGTCATCGGCGCCGCGCCAGTAATCCTCGCTGCGCTTGAAGAGCGGCAGCACGCTGTCCCAGTTCCAGCCGGGGTCACCGGTAAGCGCGGCCCATTCGTCGTAGTCGCGCTTCTGTCCGCGCAGATAGAGCATCGCGTTGATCGACGAGCAGCCGCCGAGCACCTTGCCGCGCGCGTAGATGATCGAGCGGCCGTTGAGGCCGTCGCACGGCTCGGTGCGGTAGCACCAGTCGGTGCGCGGATTGTTGATGCAGTACAGATACCCGACCGGGATGTGGATCCAGATCCAGTCGTCGCGGCCGCCGGCTTCGATCAGCAGCACCGACACGTCCGGATCGGCCGACAGGCGATTGGCGAGCAGACAGCCGGCGGTGCCGGCGCCGACGATCACGTAGTCGAAGCCGCCGAACTGTTTCACGGTCGAACTGGCCATGGCGAGGCGTGCTCCCGAAGGCGCCGCGCATTGTGCGCCCGCCGCGGGTACGACGGCAATGCGGGAGCGCGGCCCGCGTTGTCGCGCCGCAGCCGCGCGAGTAGCCTCGCCGCGTCGCGCCAACAAGACAGGGAGACAGCGATGAAGCTTTACTACCACCCGGTATCGACGACCAGCCGGCCGATCCTGCTGTTCGCGGCCGAAGCCGGCATCGAACTCGAGTACCAGGTCGTCGATCTCTTCACCGGGGAGCAGTACAAGCCCGAGTACGCGCAGGTCAATCCGAGCTGCCAGGTGCCGGTGCTCGACGACGGCGATTTTCGTCTGACCGAGAGTTCGGCGATCCTGAAGTACCTGGCGGACAAGATCGGATCGCCGGCCTACCCGAAGGATCCGCGCCGGCGCGCTCGCGTGAACGAGCGGATGGACTGGTTCAACACGGGCTTCTATCGCGACTTCTCGTACGGCTTCGTCTATCCGCAGATCTTTCCGTTCATGCGCCGGCCCGACGACAAGGTGCAGGCGGGAACGATCGCCTGGGGGCGGGATAAGGCGTTGTTCTGGCTCAAGGTGCTCGATGGCAGCCTGCTCGGCGCAGGCAACCGGTACCTCTGTGGCAACGAGACCTCGCTCGCCGACTACCTCGGCGCGATGATGGCCGTCAGCGGCGAGGCGATCGGCATCGACTATGCCAACTATCCGAACATTGCGCGCTGGCTCGGCGCGATGAAGGCACTGAAGAACTGGCCGAAGGTCAACGAGGCCTTCTACAAGTACGTGGTCGAGCCGAACAAGGGCAAGGACTTCCTGCGACTGTGAGTGCGCCGATGATCAAGGGCCTGCACCACAACGCGTATCGCTGCCGCGACTCCGAGCAAACGCGGCGCTTCTACGAGGATTTCCTCGGGCTGCCGCTCGCCGGCAGCCTCGAGATCCGCGAAACAAAGACCGGCCGCAAGACATCGGTGCTGCACACGTTCTACCGCCTTGGCGACGGCTCCTTCCTCGCGTTCTTCGAGGCGCCCGACCTGCCGTTCGAGTTCAAGCCGCAGCACGACTACGACCTGCACATCGCGCTCGAGGTCGAGCCCGCGGTGCTCGACGAGATGGTCGTCAAGGGCAGGGAGCGCGGCATCGAGACGCGCGGCATCTCCGAGCACGGGTTCGTGCGCTCGATCTACTTCCGCGACCCGAACGGCTACGTGATCGAACTGACTGCGAAGACGCCGCAGCACGACTCGATGATGGACCCGGCCGCGAACGAGGCGCGCGCGATCCTCGACCGCTGGCAGGCGGAGAAATCGCGCGCCGGCTGACGCTACTTCCTGCCCGGCGCCGCCTTCCAGTCGCGGAACACGTCGAGGTCGAACCCGTCCGGGTAGAACAGGTATCCGGGCGCGTGCCCCGGCGTGTCGGTCACGCCGTACTGCCAGATGATCTCCTTCGTCTGGCGGTCGAGCACGATGATCCGGTGGCGCAGATCGTCGACGACGATCACGTCGCCGGTGTCGGGCAGCTCGCGCGCGAGCGACGGGTGATCGAGCAGCGTCTCCGGCCGCTTGCGGTCGCCGTCGTACTGCCACACCACCTTGCGCGTCGCCGGATCGAAGATCACCACGCGGCCCGGTTTGTGGAAGTCGGCGACGATCACGTGCCGGCCGTCGACCGTCGGGAACGCGTCCGACGGATAGCGGACGTTCGGCGCCTTCACGCTCCACACCACCTTGCCTGCGCGCGTGATGCGGCTGATCCACGACTCGCGGATCTCGCTCACGAGGATGTCGCCGTTGTCGGTCGGCGTGGCGCCGTTCGGGAAGCCGAGGAACTTCGGCGGATCGTGGCGGCAGTTCTTCGCCTTGTTGCCGGGCGTGCCCCACTGCGTGGTGATCTCGTTGGTCTGCGGGTCGATGATCAGCACGCGGCAGTTGCGGATGTCGGCGGTCAGGAACTTGCCGTCGGACAGCAGGTGCGCGTCGTCGGGGTAGTTCAGATAGCGGCCGGTCGCGCCGCGCTGGTCGGGTACGCCGTAGGTCCACGTCACCGCGCGCGTCTCGTAGTCGACGATGTGCAGGTCGTAGTTGTCCTCCTCGCTGACCGCGAGCCGCTTGCCGTCCTCGGAGAAATTCACGTCCTCGTTGCCGCGGTAGTAGGCGAGGTCGGGCGACGGCATCTCCCACACGATGCGCTTGTCGGGCGCGATCTCGATCAGCCGGTTGTTGCGGCGGTCGGCGATCAGGATCGGATACGGCAGCGGCTTGCCCCACGACGCGACCGGCGCCTTGCGGTTGCCGGTCACCGGCGGAATCGGCGGCAGCGGCGCGCCGCTGGACACGATGCCGGCGCCGCGCATCTCCGGCGTGACGGCGACGGGCGTTGCCTCGCGCCGGGGATTGCCTGGCTCGGCGGCAAGCGCTGAGAACGCCAGCGCGCCGAGCACCGCGCCGCATGAGAGCGCGCGCAGAAACGCACGCGCGGCCGTCGATTTCGATTGCATTAGCATCGCCTCGCCTTCAAACCGATATGCAGGCGATGATCGACCGGGCGTGACGCGCGTGTCGTGTGGCAGATCAAGTCCGGCGCACGCCCGCCGCGCGGCCGTTCAGCCTCGCGTCGAAGCGGCTTTCAGCTTGGCGAGAAAGGTGCGGACGCGCGCCGCGTTGGCGCCGATGTCGCTGACGCCGACGCGCGACAGCGAGCGGACATCGACGCGGCTGCCGCCGCCCTGCGGCGTGATGCGGACGACGACATCGTCCTTGAAGCCGAACAGCAGCGTGGTCGCGGTCGCCTCGATGCGCAGCGGGTCGGACTCGACGGCGACGATCTGCCAGCCCATCGCGCGCGCCACGCGCTCGGCGGTCTGCAGTTCCTGCCGCGGCGGCACGTCGAAGGTGGCCGGCACGATGTCCGGATACGCGCGCTCCTGCTCGGCCGCGACGGCCGCGCTGTATTCGGTCGAGTTCGCGCTGCTTCCGCGCAGCGGCAGCACGGCGGTGAAGCGGGGCGGGTTGACGGTATCGGTGCTGATGTCGTGGATCGGCGGCAGGCGCTTCGCCTGCTCGTACAGATAAAGCGGCGGGCCGGCGCTCGCCGCGCCCAGCACCAATGCGAGCACGGCGGCCCAGCGCGCTGCGCGCGCCGGTTCCGATCGAGGCGAGCAGCGCGATCAGCGCAACCGCCAGCGCAGCCAGTGCGGCCAGCGCCGACCAGCGCACGATCTGGATGCCGACGCCGAAGTGCCACCAGCCGAGCCGGTGGCCGAAGCCCGCCAGCAGTTCGAGCAGCCCGCTGCCGGCAACGACGATCACGCCGATCCACGCGAGCGCGGCGGCGAATCGCGCGCGGCTGCCGGTGGCCGGCTGCGGCGTCACGGGCCACGACTTGTCGGCGATGTCGCCCACTCGGATTCCGCTCCCATGCCGATCACGCGACCGCGTTGCGCTCGGCGGCGCTCGAAGCGGTCTGCTGCCGCTCGACCAGCCGCAACATCGTGGCAAGCGTGATCGAACCGAACGTCGCCCGGGCCAGTTCGTCGATCTCCGACAACACCGCGGCCAACGCGCGCTCGATCGCGGCGGCGTCCTTGCCCTCGTTGCGCGCGGCCACCGTCGGGCTCAGGTCTTCGAACAACTGGATCACGTCCATCAGCGTCACGCGTTTGGGATTGGCGGCGAAGCGGTAACCACCGCCCACGCCGCGCACCGATTCGAGCAGTCCGGCGCGCGCGAGTTCCGCCAGCACCTTGGCCAGGTGATGCGCGGACACGCCATATTTGTCGGCGATCTCGGAAGCCGGAATGTGGCGCGACGGATCGCGCGCGAATTCGAGCACGCTGAACAGCGCCAGCGAGGTGTTGGTCTGCAGTCGCATCGGCGTCAGCCTTCGAGGTCCATTTCGAGCGGGATCAGCGACCCCGCCATCATTCCTTGGCTGCGGAAGAACGACAGGATCAGCGTGTTGTCGCGCGCGAGCATCGTGCGCATCTTGCGCACGCCGGCGCGGCGGAACGCGGCGGCGAGCGCCTGCAGCAGCCGCGTGCCGACGCCGGACTGACGCGCTTTCGGGTCGACGCTGATCGCGAACACCCAGCCGCACGGCGGCGAGCCGAATTCCCAGTCGCGCACCTCGCCGATCACGAAGCCGACCACGCGCCGGCCGGCGATCGCGACCAGGAACTGCCGCTGCTGCTCGCCGGCGGTGCCGTAGCGCCGGTGCACGCCCCGCCAGTAGGCCGGCTTCTCCAGTCCGGTCACCTGTGCGTCGATCGCGATCACCTGCTCGAGGTCGCCGCGCCGCACCGGGCGGACGACGATCTCGTCGGCGGCCGCAGCCGGGGTCTCGCGGGCAGTTCTCGCCACGGTCGTCCGAAAAGGATGAACTAGATCAAATGTAAACCGGCATTTCGGTACCAGAATGATTTTAATCAGGCGCAACGCCGGCTGCGACCGGCACGACGGGAGACGAGCACCTTGAGACCTTCACTGCAGCCCGGTGCGGCGGCGCACGCGACGCTGACGGGCCTGACCTGAACGGAGGGGGCAGCAGCGACATGACCCGCTGGGCGATGATCGCCGACCTGCGTCGCTGCGTCGGCTGCCAGACCTGCACCGCCGCGTGCAAGGTCACCAACGCGACGCCGCCGGGCGTGCAATGGCGGCGCGTGCTCGACATGGAGTTCGGCACGTATCCGAACGTGCAGCGCGTGTTCGTGCCGGTCAGTTGCCAGCACTGCGACGAGCCGCCGTGCATGGACGTGTGCCCGACCACCGCGACCAGGAAGCGCGCCGACGGCATCGTCACGATCGACTACGACCTGTGCATCGGCTGCGCCTACTGCGCGGTCGCCTGTCCGTACCAGCAGCGCTACAAGACGAGCCGGGCCACGTTCGCCTATGGCGAGCCGACCGAGGCCGAGACGCTGCGCTTCGACGAAGCGAAGCTCGCGGTCGCGACCAAGTGCACGTTCTGCGTCGATCGCATCGATTACGGGATGGCGCAGGGCCTGAAGCCCGGCGTCGATCCCGACGCGACGCCGGCGTGCGTGAATTCGTGCATCACGCAGGCGCTGGCGTTCGGCGACCTCGACGACCCGGCGAGCAACGTGTCGCGGTTGCTGGCGGAGAACCAGCACTTCCGCATGCACGAGGAACTCGGCACCGGGCCGGGGATGTTTTACCTGTGGGACCGAACTCCACCCCTTGAGCCTCCTCTTCAAGAGGAGGGGAAAAGGTCGGCGCTGCGCGAAATGGAAGGTGCGGCATGAACCACTACGGCCCGCGTCCGTGGCAGCAGACGCAGTGGGACTGGCGCGCGGCCGGCAATTTCATGTGCGGCGGTGCGGGCAGCGGGCTCGTCGTGTACACCGCGCTGTCGGGCGCGCGCGGCGTGGAACTCACCGCGCTGCTGCTTGCCGGGCTGGGCTTGGTCGGCCTTGGACTGCTGTGCGTGTGGCTGGAGATCGGCCGCCCGCTGCGCGCGATCAACGTGTTCTTCAACCCGCGCACGTCGTGGATGTCGCGCGAGGCGATCGCCGCCACGGCGCTGATGCCGGTCGGGCTGGCGGCGGCTTTGCTCGCTCCGCAGCTCGTGTGGCTCGCGGCGGCGCTCGCGCTCGTTTTCGTCTACTGCCAGAGCCGCATGCTGCAGGCGGCGAAGGGCATCGCCGCGTGGCGCGAGCCGCGACTGGTGCCGCTGCTGATCACGACCGGGCTGGCCGAAGGCGCGGGACTGTTCTGGCTCGGCGCCGCATGGCACGGGCGCGGCACGCCGGCGCTGCTGCTGGTCTTCGCGGCGCTGGTGATCGTGCGCATGATCGCATGGCGCGCTTGGCGGCAGCGGCTCGCCGCGCACGCCGCGCCGCGCGCGCTGGCCGCGATCGATGGCGCGGGAAGAACGCTGCTGGTCGCGGGCACGCTGGTTCCGCTGGTCGCGATCGCTGTCGCGGGGGTCGGGCAGTTCGGCGCGCCCGCGACAGCGACGCTCGCGGCGGTCGGCGGATTGCTGGCCGCGATCGCCGGGGCGTGGTTCAAGTTCACGCTCGTCACGCGCGGCGGTTTCAACCAGGGCTTCGCGCTCACGCATCTGCCGATCCGCGGCGCGCGGCGGTGAGCCATGAGCCATCGCCGGGCCGCCCCAAGATGGCTCGCTCCCCCTTGGGGGACAGCGCCGCAGGCGCACAAGGGGGCAACGTGAGCAAACGGCTGCTGAGCCTGACCGTGAACGGCCGCGTGCGCGAGCACGCGATCGCCGATCACACGCTGCTGGTCGACTACCTGCGCGACACGCTCGGGCTCACCGGCACCAAGCAGGGTTGCGACGGCGGCGAGTGCGGCGCCTGCACGGTGCTGATCGACGGCGAGCCGAGGCTGGCGTGCATTACGCTCGCGGCGACCTGCGAGGGCGCGCAGGTCGAGACGATCGAAAGCCTCGCCGCCGGCGGCCGCATGAGCAGGCTGCAACAGGCGTTCCACGAGAAGCTCGGCACGCAGTGCGGCTTCTGTACGCCGGGGATGATCATGGCGGCCGAGGCGCTGCTGCGGCGGAATCCGCGCCCGAGCGAGACGGAGATTCGCGAGGCGCTGGCCGGAAATCTGTGCCGCTGCACCGGCTACGTGAAGATCATCGAGTCGGTGCAGGCGGCCGCGAAGTGACGCGATGGACACGATCGGCCAACGCACGCCGCTGATCGACGGCATCGAGAAGGTTACCGGCCGCGCGCGCTACACGGCCGATCTGCCGTTCGGCGAGACGCTGGTCGGTCGCATCCGCCGCAGCGCCGTCGCGCACGGCGTGATCCGTCGCATCGACACGAGCAAGGCGCGCGCGCTCGCCGGCGTGCGCGCGGTGATCACCGGCGAGGACTTCGCCGCACCCTACGGCGTGATCCCGATCGCGCAGAACGAATGGCCGCTGGCGCGCGGCAAGGTGCGCTATCGCGGCGAGCCGCTGGTCGCCGTCGCGGCCGTCGACGACGCGACCGCGCAGGCGGCGCTCGCTGCGATCGACATCGACATCGAGCCGCTGCCGGCTTACTTCAGCGCGGCCGACGCGCGCGCCGACGGCGCGGTGCTGTTGCACGAGAAGAAGGTCGGCAACATAGAAAGGGAGGTCGACCACACGTTCGGCGATGTCGAGCTCGGCTTCGCGCAGGCCGACCTCGTGCGCGAGCAGACCTTTCATTACGCGGAGGTCGCGCACGGCCAGATCGAGCTGAACGCCGCGGTGGCCGAGTACGAGCCCGAGCGCGCGCGGCTCACCACGCATTCGGTCACCCAGGTGCCGTACTACCTGCACCTGACGCTGGCGCAATGCCTGGGCATGGACACGTCGCAGATCCGCGTGGTCAAGCCCTTCGTCGGCGGCGGCTTCGGCCATCGCGTCGAGCCGCTGAACTTCGAGATGGTGACCGCGGCTCTGGCGCGCGCAGCGGGCGGCACGGTGAAGATGAAGCAGTCGCGCGAGGACAGCTTCCTCACGCACCGCGGCCGGCCGGAGACCGACATCCGTCTCAAGATCGGACTGAGGAGGAGCGGTCAGATCACCGCGGTCGACTGCGAGATCGTCCAGCGCGGTGGCGCCTACGGCGGCTACGGGCTGGTGACGATCCTGTACGCGGGCGCGCTGCTGCACGCGCTGTACAGGGTCGGCGCGGTCAAGTACCGCGGCTATCGCGTCTACACCAACACGCCGCCGTGCGGTGCGATGCGCGGCCACGGCGCGGTCGACGTGCGGCATGCGTTCGAATCGCTGCTGGACAGCATGGCGCGCGAGCTGAACCTCGATCCGTTCGCGCTGCGGCGCGCGAACCTGATCACGCCGCCGTACCGCACCCTGAACGACCTGCAGGTCAACTCGTACGGCCTGCCGGAGTGCATCGATTGGGTCGAGCAGGAATCGGGCTGGAAGGCGCGCCACGGCAAGCTGCCGCGCGGGCGCGGGCTCGGCTTCGCCTGCTCGCACTACGTGTCGGGGTCGGCCAAGCCGGTGCACTGGAGCGGCGAGCCGCACGCGGTGATCAATCTCAAGCTCGACTTCGACGGCGGCATCACGATCCTCACCGGCGCGTCCGACATCGGGCAGGGCTCCTCCACGCTGCTGACGCAGGTGGTCGCGGAGGTGATGCACCTGCCGATGCAGCGCATCCGCGTGGTCGCCACCGACAGCGCGCTGACGCCGAAGGACAACGGCTCGTATTCGTCGCGGGTGTCGTTCATGGTCGGCAACGCCGCCTTGCGCGCGGCCGAAGCGCTCAAGCGCGTGCTGATCGACGCGGCGGCGAAGCGGTTGGAGGCGAGTCCCGACGACATCGAGTGGCTCGGCGAAAGCGCGCGCGTCTGCGGCACCGACCGTGCGCTGGAATTCAAGCAGGTCGTGCAGGCCGCGCTCGCCGATACCGGCACGCTGACGGTCAAGGGCGCGTGGTCGACGCCGCCCGAGACGCAGGGCGGCAAGTTCCGCGGCGCGGCGGTCGGCTCGACCGCGGGCTTCTCGTACGCGGCGACCGCGGTCGAAGTGTCCGTCGACGAGGACACCGGCGCCGTCAAGGTCGAGCGCGTGTGGGTCGCGCATGACTGCGGCCGCGCGCTCAACCCGCTCGCGGTCGAGGGCCAGGTGCAGGGCGCGGTGTGGATGGGGATGGGACAGGCGTTGAGCGAGGAGACGCAGTATCACGACGGACTGCACCTGCGTCCCAACATGCTCGACTACCGGATCCCGACCATCGTCGAGTCGCCGCGCATCGACGTGCACCTGGTCGAGTCGAACGACCCGCTCGGCCCGTTCGGCGCCAAGGAGGCGAGCGAGGGCGCGATCCACAGCTTCGCGCCCGCGCTGACGAACGCGATCTTCGACGCGACGGGCATCCGCCTCACCGAACTGCCTGCCACGCCCGACCGCGTGCTCGATGCGATCGTCGCGCGCCGGCGCGCTGAGAAGCTGCGCAAGGCAGTCGCGGACAAGGGTTGAGACGATGCATCCGTTCACGCTGCATCGTCCGACCGATCTCGACGAAGTGGTCGCGCTGCTGGCCGTGAGGCCGGGCGCGCGTTTGCTCGCGGGCGGCACCGACCTGGTCCCCAACCTGCGGCGCGATCTGGAGCGGCCGGCGGCGCTGATCGACCTGGCACGCGTGCGCGGCTTCGCCGACGTGACGTTCAACGATTCCGGCCTGATGCTCGGCGCCGGCACGCCGCTCACCCGGTTGTCGAGCGACGTGCACGTCGTGCGCCACTACCGCGCGCTCGCCGAGGCGGCGCAGGCGGTCGCCGCACCCGGCCATCGCAGCGCGGCCACGCTTGGCGGCAACCTGTGCCTCGACACGCGCTGCGTGTTCTACAACCAGAGCGAGTGGTGGCGCGCGGCGAACTCGTATTGCCTCAAGCGCGGCGGCGACACCTGCCACGTCGCGCCGCAGGGCGACCGTTGCCACGCGGCGTTCAGCGGCGATCTGGCCCCCGCGCTGCTGGCGCTCGGCGCCGAGGTCGAGGTCGCGTCCGCACAGGGTTCGCGCCGGCTTCCTCTGGCGGATCTGTATCGCGACGACGGCCGCGCGCATCTGGCGCTGGCGCGCGACGAAGTGCTGGCGAGCGTCCATGTGCCGGCGCCGCGCGAGACCTGCGCGTCCGGCTACCGCAAGGCGCGCGTGCGCGGTGCGATGGACTTCCCGCTCGCCGGCGTGGCGGTCGCGCTGTGCCAGCGCGAAGGGCAGGTCGCGGAGCTGCGCGTCGCGCTGACGGGGACCAACGCGCGCCCGCTGCTGCTCGACGGCACGCAGGCGCTGGTCGGCCGGCCGGTCGACGCCGCGGCACTCGCCGCGCTCGGCAAGCTGGTCGCCAGGCAGGTGAGCCCGATGCGCACGACCGCCACGCCGTCGAACTACCGGCGCCAGGTCGCGGCGGTGCTGGCGCAGCGGCTGCTGCGCGAGCTGGCCGACGGGCTGCTGCCCACGGCCTGACCGGCAGCCTTGAGTTGCATCAAGGGCGCCGCCGGTCCTCATGTGGTAATTTGGTACCGTAATACCGATTTAGCCGCCGGAGACACCGATGAACTTCACGCGCCAGGTCAACCGCGCGCTCGACGACGATCACCGCGCCGCCCTCGACCTGCTGGCGCGCGTCGAGCAGACGTTCGGCCGCGGCGGCGGGCGCGACGCCGCGCTGGCCGCGAGCTTCGGCCGGCAGGTCGAGCTCGATCTGTCGCGCCACTTCGGCTTCGAGGAGCGCGACCTGTTCCCGCGCATCACCGAAGCCGGCGCCGGCGACCTCGCCACGCTGCTGCTGGAGGAACACGAGACGATCCGCCGCGTCGCCGCCGAGCTGCTGCCGCTGGCGCGCGCCGCATCGTCGCTCGACGACGCGGGCTGGGCCGCGTTTCGGCGCAGCGCGCTGGAGATGGTCGAGCGGCTGCGCGCGCACATCGACAAGGAAACCGCGGCGCTGCTGCCGGCCATCGACGACGCGCTCGACGAAGACACCGACCGCGAACTGGCGTTCGCCTACGCGGCAAGCTGACAGGAGGAACCATGCAGACCGCCACCATCCGGCCGCTGACGCGCGACGACCTCGGCGCGGTGGTGGCGATCGACACGGCGCTCGAAGGCCGGCCGCGCCGCGCGTACATCGAGCGCCGCCTGGCCGCCGCACTGCGCGAGCCCAAGCTGCACGCGCAATTCGCCGCCGCCGACGGCCACGGGCTGGCCGGCTACATCCTGGCGCGCGTGCTGGAGGGCGAGTTCGGCCGCACCACGCCGGGACTGCGGCTGGAACTGGTCGGCGTGCGCGCGGACGTGCGCGGACGCGGCATCGGGCGCCGCCTGTTCGACGCGCTCGCGCAGTGGGCGCGCCGGCACGGCATTGAGGACATCCGCACCGTCGCGGACTGGCGCGACGCGCCGATGCTGCGCTACTTCGATGCGATGGGCTTCGAGCTGGCGCCGCACCAGATCATCGACTGCGCGGTCGACGGCGGCGCGTACGTCGCGCAGCGTGACGATGCCGCGGCCCCCGCGGAGGAACACAGCGAAATCGACTTCAGCGCGCCGCACGCCAACGACTTCGAAAAGCTCGCGCGCGACACCGCCGACGTGCGCTCGATGACGCCCGCGGACCTGGCGGAGATCGTGCGCATCGACCGCCGCATCATCGGTCGCGACCGCAGCGGCTACATCGCCGCGCGCCTCGACGAGGCGATGCAGGACTCGGCGATCCGCGTATCGCTGTCGGCGCGCAGCGACGGCGCGATCGTCGGCTACCTGATGGCGCGCGCCGACCTCGGCGACTTCGGCCGCACCGAGCCGGTGGCGGTGATCGACACGCTCGGCGTCGATCCGGGCTTCGCGCAGCGCGGCTTCGGGCGCGCGCTGATGTCGCAACTCTTCGCCAACCTCGGCGCGCTGCGCGTGGAGCGCGTCGAGACGATCGTCGCGCACAACAACTTCGCGCTGCTCGGCTTCTTCTACGGCTGCGGCTTCGCGCCGTCGCAGCGGCTGCCGTTCGCGCGGCGCTTGTAGGGCGTGGCGCGTGCGATCGCCCTAGAATCCGGCGCATGAACTCAATGCCGGACGAAGACGCGGTGCGCGAGGCGCTGCGCGCGGTTGACGATCCCGAAGCGGGGATGAACATCGTCGACCTCGGGCTGGTGTACGGGATCGAGATCGGCGAGCGCGCGGTGCGCGTCGACGTGACGATGACCACGGCCGCCTGCCCGATGGCCGACATGATCGTCGACCAGGCGCGCGACGCGATCCGCGCACTCGTGCCCGAGGATGCCGAGGTCGACGTGCGCCTCGTGTGGGATCCGCCGTGGACGCCGGACAAGATGAGCGGCATCGCCAGGGAGCACTTCGGCTGGTGAGCGACGCACCGGCGCCGACCCCGGGCGGGCTGCCGCCGCCGGCGCGCGTGCCGCTGCTGATCCTGGGCTTTGTCGGCCTCGCCATCGGCGTCGGCGCGGGGCTGGCGCGCTTCGGCTGGCCGATGCCGAACCTCGCCGCGTCCGCCGCGGCGCTGCACGGGCCGCTGATGATCTGCGGCTTCTTCGGCGTCGTGATCTCGCTCGAGCGCGCGGTTGCCATCGGCCGCACGTGGGCCTACGCCGGGCCGCTCGCCGCGGGGATCGGTACCGTGGCGGTGGTGCAGGGGTCCACGCCGATCGGCGCCTGGCTCTACTTCGCGGCGAGCGCCGTGCTGCTGGTCGCGTCGCTCGACATCCTGCGCCGGCAGCGCGCGCTTTTCACTTTCACGATCGCGCTGGGCGCGGCGAGCTGGTGCGTCGGAGCCGCGCTGTGGGTCGCCGGCTGGTCCGCGCACGAAGTCGTCACGTGGTGGCTGGCGTTCCTGATCCTGACCATCGCCGGCGAGCGGCTGGAACTGTCGCGCTTCCTGCCGCCGTCGCGCATCGCGCGCAACGTGTTCGCGCTGCTGCTGGCGGTGATCGGCGCCGGGCTGATCGGCGCAACGCGGCCGTGGGGTGCGCCTGCATTCGCGGCCGGGCTGCTCGGGCTTGCGCTGTGGCTGCTGAAGCAGGACATCGCGCGCCGCACGGTGCGCAAGCAGGGGCTGACGCGGTTCATCGCGGTGTGCCTGCTGTCGGGCTACGTCTGGCTCGCCGTCGGCGCAGCGATCGTCCTCGCCGCCGGCGGGCTTGCACCCGGCACGCCGGCGTACGACGCGGCGCTGCACGCGCTCGCGCTCGGCTTCGTATTCTCGATGGTGTTCGGCCACGCACCGATCATCTTCCCCGCGGTGCTGCGCGTGGACGTGCCGTATCACCCGACCTTCTACCTGCCGCTCGCGCTGCTGCACGTCTCCGTGGCGCTGCGGCTCGCGGGCGACGCGCTCGCGCAGTTCGGCATCGCGCGCGCCGGCGGCCTGCTCGGCGCGGTCGCGCTGGCGGCGTTCATCGTCGGCACCGTCAGCGCGGTGGTGCGGGGCCTGCGCCGCGGGTGAACGCGGCCAGCTCCCACGTGCCTTCCGTCTCGTCGTGCCGCAGCACGTACACGTGCCCGTCGTCGGCATCGACCTTGAACCAGCGCTGATCCGGCGCAAACCAGCGATCGACGATCGCGCGCACGCCGATGCGCCGCTCGCCGAGCCAGAATGCGAGCGGCTCCTGTTCGCCGCGATAGCCGGCGTAGCACTCGACGCGGATCGTCATGGGAGATGAAATGGGATACAGATACGAACTGTATTACTGGCCGTCGATTCAGGGGCGCGGCGAGTTCGTGCGGCTCGCGCTCGAAGACGCCGGTGCCGACTACGTCGATGTCGCGCGCGGCAAGCGCAAGGGCATGGGCATCGCGGCGATGATGAAGCTGATGGAAAACGCGGCGCGGCCGCCGTTCGCGCCGCCGTTCCTGAAGGCCGGCCGGCTGCTGATCGCGCAGACGTCGAACATCCTGTTCTTCCTCGGGCCGCGGCTGAAGCTCGCGCCGAGGGGCGAGGCGGACCGTCTGTGGCTGCACCAGCTTCAGCTGACGATCGCCGATTTCGTGGCCGAGGCGCATGACGTCCATCACCCGATCGCGAGCAGCCTGTACTACGAGGACCAGAAGGCCGAGGCGCTGCGCAAGGCGCGCCACTTCACGCGCGAACGGCTGCCCAAGTACCTCGGCTACTTCGAGCGTGTGCTGGCGAATGCGCGGCGCGGCGGGAACTGGGTGCTCGGTGCGCGCTGCTCGTACGTCGACCTGTCGCTGTTCCAGTTGCTGGCGGGACTGAACCATGCGTTTCCCAGTGCGACGCGGCGCCACCAGCGGAAGTTCCCGCGGCTCGTGGCGCTTGCCGAACGCGTCGCTGCGCGACCGCGGCTGGCCGCGTACCTCGCCTCCTCGCGGCGTCTGCCGTTCAACGACCAGGACGTCTTCCGCCGCTATCCGGAACTCGACGACGATTGAACCGCGCCCGCCGCGATGCGGCTGCGCCGGCGGGCCGCGCTCGCCGTGCGCGAGCACGCCGGTTGCGACGCAAAGTGTGCGGCTGTCGCCAACGACGCCGGTGCCGAGGCGTCGTTCGTTCCGCCTCGGATCTGCGATAGGCGCTCCCCCAGCTCGGAGGACTCCGACGTTGGGGCACGTCCCGACTGATCGAACGGCCGCGATCCCGGTTCAATCGGGGCGTGGCCTGAATTCGATGCGAGAACCTGCCGATGACCGCTCCGCTCCATGCCGTCGCGCGCGCGCCGGTGCGGTGGTCCGCTTCGTCCAGGAAGCGTTCGGAACGGGAATCGGCGGGCTCGGTGCCAGCCGGACGTGAGCGCGCCAGGACCCGTCAGGTCGGCCGCAGCGGCTGCATCCTCGGCAGGCTCGGCTGCAGCAGCGTGGCGCCGTACAGCAGCAGGTAGATCACGAACGGCGCGGCCCACAGCAGCGCGGCGAGCGCAACCGCCCAGTAGCCGAGACCGTGCACGGTCGCGGCCAGACGCAGCAGCGCGGCGGCGAACATCGACAGATAGGCGATGCGCATCGCCGGCGGCACCTCGAGCGCGCGGCCGGTGTGGCGCAGCGCGACGCGGTTCATCAGACCGAGCATCATCAGGCCGAGCGCACCGACGGTGAACGCGTGCAGCCACGCGGCGGCGGGGACGACGCCGGTCAGCTCGGAGGCGGCCTTCAGCGCGAACGCCGCGATCAGCCACGCGAACGCAAGGTGCAGCGACGCCAGCAGCGGCTGGTCGGCGACACGCCAGCCGCGCCAGCGCGCGGTGCGGATCGCGTGCGCCACTGCGCCGGTGAACGCGGCCAGACCGACCGACGTGCGCGATGCGCCCGCCAGATCGAGCGCCGCCAGCAGCACGACGCTCAGCAACGCGGCCGCTTCAAGCGCGATGCGGAACCGCGGCGCATCGCCGCGGCCGAGCGCCCGCAGCGCATTGCCGGTGAAGATCGGCACCAGCACGCCGCCCTTGAGCAGGAACACCGCGATCACCGCGTACACGCCGGCGTGCAACGCGCGTTGCGCGCGCGCACCGTCGCCCGCGAGGATGAACGCGTGATACGCGAGATTGGCGGCGATGAGCGCGAGCAGGATCGGCAGCAGCAGCAGGAAGAGCCGGTTGCGCACGTTGAAGAGCTGCGGCGCGACCATCGCGGTGAGCGCCGGCAGCAGCAGCGCATCGGCCAGCGCGACGCTCCATTGCGGCAGCCACGGCGCCGCCCAGAATGCGGCGCGGCCGAGCAGCCACAGCGCCGCGAGCGCCGCAAGCCCCCGGCCGCGGATCTCGGGCGTGCCGGCCCAGCTCGGCAGCGCGGTCAGCACGGTGCCGACGACGATCGCCAGCGCGAAGCCGAACAGCATCTCGTGCCCGTGCCATAGCTGCGGCGTGGTCGGCAGGTGCACGGTGCCGAGCAGCGCGCCGGCGCCGCCGGTGATCACAAGCGGCGCGTACAGCGCGCCGAGCAGGTAGAACGGCCGGAACGGGCTCGCCCACAACGGCGCGCCGAAGGAGTTCATCGCATCACGCCGCGTGCGCCAGCGGCGCGCGCGCGAACTGCGCCGTCAGCTCCGCCCGGCGAGCGCGCGCCGCGTCGGCGTTACGGCGCCGCACCGGGCCGTAGCCGCGGATCCTTTCGGGCAGCGCGGCGATCTCGACCGCGACGGCGAGGTTGTCCGCGCGCAGTCCGGCGAGGGTCGCTTCGATCGTCGCTTCGTACTCGGCGATCAGCGCGCGGTCGAGCGCGCGTTCCGCGCCATGGCGGAACGGGTCGAGCGCCGTTCCGCGCAGCCGCTTCAGGCGCGCGAGCAGCCGCAGCGCGCGCAGCATCCACGGCCCGTACCTGCGCTTGCGCGGTTCGCCGGTCGCCGGGTCGATGCGCGCGAGCCCGGGAATCGCCAGGTGCAGATGCAGGCGCCCGGCGCCGTCGAACGTGTCCTTCAGCGCGGCGGCGAATTGCGCATCGGCATACAGCCGCGCGACTTCGTACTCGTCCTTGGGCGCGAGCAGCCTGAACCAGGCGCGCGCGACCGCGTGCGCGAGCTGCGTGCTGCCGGGCGCGACGCGCTGCTCGGCCGCCCGCACGCGTTCGATGAGAGCGTCGTAGCGGCGCGCCAGCCGCTCGTCCTGATAGTCGATCAGGTACGCGCGGCGGCGCGCGACCGTCTCTTCGAGCGTGCGCGACAGGCGGCGCCAATCCGGCGTCTGTTCCCGGTCGCGCGCCAGCCGCTCGACGCGCTCACGATCGGCTGCATGGCGTCGTCCCCATTCGAACGCAAGCATGTTGTCGCCGACCGCGACGCCGTTCAGCTCGATCGCGCGCGCAAGCGCGTCGCGCGACACGGGCACCAGCCCGCGCTGCCACGCGCTGCCGAGCAGGAACAGGTTGGCCGCGATCGGCGCGCCGGCGAGCAGCGACGCGAGCCGCGTCGCGTCGACGGTCTCGACCCGCTCGCTTTCCGTTGCAGCGCGCAGCGCGGCGAGCGCGGCTTCGAGCGGCAGCGCGTGGTCGGGATGCCGCACGACGTCGCCGGTGATCGCGCCGGCGGTGTTCAGCACCGCGCGCGTGGCGCGGCTGATCTTCGACAGCGTGTCGGCGCCGGCGGCGACCAGCGCATCGCAGCCGAGCAGCGCGTCGGCGGCGCCGGTGGCGATCCGCGGCGCGGCGAGTTCCTGCTGCGCGCGCGCGATGCGCACGTGCGACAGCACCGCGCCGCCTTTCTGCGCCAGCCCCGTCATGTCGAGCACGGTGACGCCGCTCCCATCGAGGTGCGCGGCCATGCCGATCAGCGCGGCGACCGTCACCACGCCGGTGCCGCCGATGCCGGCGATCAGCAGGCTGTACGGCGCGTCGAGCGCGGGCAACGCGGGTTCGGGCGGCGCCTCGCCGTCGAGGGGCATCGGGCGCGGCTGCCGCAGCGACGCGCCTTCGATCGTGACCAGGCTCGGGCACATTCCGGCGAGGCAGCTCTCGTCGACGTTGCAGCTCGCCTGGTCGATCGCGTACTTGCGGCCGAACTCGGTCTCGACCGGCACCACCGACAGGCAGTTGGACTTCACGCTGCAATCGCCGCAGCCTTCGCACACGAGTTCGTGGATGAACACGCGCCGTGCCGGCGCGGGCAGCGCGCCGCGCTTGCGGCGGCGGCGCTTCTCCGCCGCGCAGGTCTGATCGAAGACGAGCGCGGTGACGCCGGGGATCGCGCGCAGTTCGCGCTGCACGGAGTCAAGCTCGTCGCGCGCGCGGACCGTGACGCCGGGCGCAAGCGCCGGGTACCTCCCGGGCGCCTCGCTGAGCACGACGATCTTCTTTACGCCTTCGGCGTCGAGCTGGCGCGTGATCTGCGGCACCGTCAGCGGCCCGTCGATCGGCTGGCCGCCCGTCATCGCGACCGCGTCGTTGTACAGGATCTTGTACGTGATGTTGACGCCGGCAGCGACCGCGGCACGGATCGCGAGCAGGCCGGAGTGGTAGTACGTGCCGTCGCCCATATTGGCGAACACGTGCGCGGTTCCCGCGTGCCGCGCCATGCCGAGCCAGGTCACGCCTTCGCCGCCCATCTGGCTCACGGTGATCGTGCTGCGGTCCATCCACGTCGCCATCAGGTGGCAGCCCACACCGCCGAGCGCGCACGATCCTTCGGGCACGCGGGTGGAACGGTTGTGCGGGCAGCCCGGGCAGAACCACGGCACGCGCGCCGGCACGTTCACGGGTGCGCGCTCGTGCGCATCGAGGAACGCAAGGTGCTGCCGCATCTGCTCGCTCCGGTGAAAGCGTCCGATGCGCGCGGCGATCGCGCGCGCGGCGAGCGCGGGTGTCAGCTCGCCGGTCGGCGGCAGCAGCCACTGGCTGTGCGGCACCGGCCATTCGCCGCTCTCGTCGAACTTGCCGACCACGCGCGGGCGCACGTCGTCGCGCCAGTTGTACAGCATCTCCTTCAACTGGTACTCGATGATCTGGCGCTTCTCCTCGACGACCAGGATCTCCTCGAGTCCCTCGGCGAAGTGCCGCACGCCGTCGGCTTCCAGCGGCCACGCCATGCCGACCTTGAACAGGCGCAGGCCGATTTCGCGCGCGACGCACTCGTCGATGCCGAGGTCGTGCAGCGCCTGACACACGTCGAGCCACGCCTTGCCGCAGGCGATGATGCCGAGCCTTGGTGCCGGCGCATCCCACACGAGGCGGTTCAGTCCGTTCGCGCGCGCGTACGCGACCGCGGCGTAGACCTTGAATTCGGCCATCCGCCGCTCTTGCGCGAGCTGCGGGTCGGGCCAGCGGATGTGCACGCCGTCGCGCGGCAGCACGAAATCATCGGGCACGCGCGATACGACGCGCAGCGGATCGAGCTCGACCGTGGCCGAGCTCTCGACGATGTCGGACGTCGTCTTCATCGCGACCCAGCAGCCGGAGTAACGAGACATCGCCCAGCCGTGCAGTCCGAGGTCGAGGCAGTCCTGCAGGTCCGCCGGCGCCAGCACCGGGATGCCGCACGCAGAGAACGTGTGCTCGCTCTGGTGCGCCACCGCCGACGAGCGCGCGGAATGATCGTCGCCCGCGACCAGCAGCACGCCGCCATGCCTGGACGTGCCGGCGTAGTTGGCGTGCTTGAACACGTCGCTGCAGCGGTCTACGCCTGGGCCCTTCGCGTACCACAGCGCGAAGATGCCGTCGCGTCTGGCGCCCGGCAGCAAGCCGAGTTGCTGCGTGCCCCAGACCGCGGTCGCGGCGAGCTCCTCGTTGACCGCGGGATGGAATTCGACGCCGTGCGCTTCGAGGTGCGCGCGCGCGTGGTGCAGTTCGCTGTCGAGTCCCGCCAGCGGCGAGCCGCGGTAGCCGGTCACGTAGCCCGCGGTGGCGAGACCTGCGGCATGATCGCGCGCCGCCTGCAGCATCGGCAGCCGCGCGAGCGCCTGTACGCCGGTCATGAACACGCGGCCGCGCTCGAGGCGGTACTTGTCGTCGAGCGCGACGGCCGCGATGCCCATGGCCGAGCCGGGAAGCTCAGTCCTTCACCAGCACGAACTTCCCGTCGCGCACGGTGATCAGCGCCTGCCCGCGCTGGTCGAAGCCGGAGTGGTCCTGCGGCGACAGGTTGATCACGCCCTGCGACGTGACGAGGTTGTGGGTGGCTTCGATCGCGTCGCGCAGCGCGGCGCGGAATTCGGGCGTGCCGGGCTTGCCCTTCTTCGCCGCTTCGGGGATCGCGCGCGCGAGCAGCATGCCCGCGTCGTACACGCCCGCGCCGAAGATCGGCGGCTTGGCGCCGAACTGCTTGTCGTAGCTCGACACGAACTCGAGCGCGACCTTCCTGGTCGGCACGCTGTCGGCGATCTCGTCGAGCACCAGCAGCATCGGGCCGACGATCAGCGCGCCCTCGACCTTCTTGCCGCCGATCTGCGCGAACGCGCCCGAGGCCGAGCCGTGCGTGTGATAAATGGCGCCCTTGTAGCCGGCGTCGACGAGTTGCATGTGCGGCAGCGCCGCGCCCGCGGCCACGCCCGCGACCAGCACCGCCTCCGGCTTGGCGCCGATCAGCTTGGCGACCTGCCCGGTCACGCTCGTGTCGGTGCGCGCATAGCGCTCGTTGGCGACGATCGCGATGCCGGCCTTCTGCGCCATCGGCGCGAAGGTCTTGTACCAGTTCTCGCCGTACGGGTCGTTGTAGCCGATGAAGCCGAGCGTCTTGACACCGCGCCTGGTCATCGCGGCGATCAGGCCCTCGCTGATCACGTCGTCGTTCGGGTGCGTCTTGAACACCCAGCGCTTCTTGTCGTCCATCGGCAGCACAACCGCCGAAGTGCCGACCGGCGCCAGCATCGGCGTCTTCGCTTCGGCCATGAACTGCAGCACGCCCATCGCGTTGGGCGAGCCGCTCGGCCCGATCAGCGCGTCGATCTTGTCTTCCGACAGCAGCTTCTTGGCGAGTTGCACGCTCTGCGTCGGGTCGCTGGCGTCGTCGTAGACGATGTAGTCGATCGTGAGGTCGCCGGCCTTCTTCGGCAGCAGCGCGACCGCGTTCTTCTGCGGGATGCCGACGAACGCGGTCGGCCCGGTGGCCGAAGTGATCACGCCGACCTTGACCTGCGCGAACGCCGTTGCGGCGACGAGCGACGCCGCCAGTGCGAAGATGCCCTTGAGCTTCATCTGTCTTCCTCCTCCGTGTGAGTCGAGCAACTAACCGGTGCGGCCGAAATCGGGCTTGCGGCCTTCGCGATTCGCCTGGATTCCTTCGCGCGCCGCGGCCGTGCACGCGGAGGCGCCGAACGCGCGGTAGCCGATCTCGAGCGCTTCCGACAGCGATGGCGCAGCGGCGGCGCGGCGTACGGCGTCCTCGAGGATCGACAGCACCTCGCGGCTCAGCATCTGGCCACTGGCTGCCATGGGCTCGATCGCGGCGAGTGCCGGGATCGCGACCGGTGCAGACGCGATCGCGGTCGTCCGTCCCGCCAGCACGTGCACGCGCGCGACTGCGCGTTCGATCAGCGTGCCGAAGTCGTCCGCAAGATCATCGACGACGCCCAGTTCGTGTGCGCGCGCCGCGCTCAGGCGCTCGGCGCGGCGGAGCATGGCGTGGAACGTCTCCGCGGCTTTCGGCCAGCGGCGATACGGCACCACCATCGCGCCGATGCCGGGCACGATGCCGAGCGTGATCTCCGGCAACTGCAGGAACGCGCTGCGGACCGCGACGATGCCGTGGCAACGGATGGCGAGTTCCAGCCCGCCGCCGAGCGCCATGCCGTTCAGCGCAGCGACCACGGG
The DNA here is from genome assembly GCA_029778535.1 of Pseudomonadota bacterium. Taxonomy (GTDB): domain Bacteria; phylum Pseudomonadota; class Gammaproteobacteria; order Burkholderiales; family Burkholderiaceae_F; genus JAKOQB01. Next base: position 53,799 of record JAKOQB010000198.1, read on the forward strand.
CTTCTTCATCGCGTCGAGGTGCACCAGCAGGCGCGAGCAGTCGCGCGCGTACTGCGCGGACGCCGCGGCATCGCCGAGCAGCGACGGAAAGCGGCCGATGTCGGCGCCGGCGCAGAACGAACGCGCGCCGTAGCCGGTGATCACGAAGCCGCGCACCGCCGGATCGCTCTCGAATCGTCGGATCACCGACAGCACTTCGTCGGTCATTTCGTCGTGCAGCGCATTGAGCGCCTCGGGCCGGCGCAGCGTGATCACCTTCACGTCGCCCACGTCGTCGACCAGCACGTGGCGCAGGAAGTCCTGATATGCCGCGAGCGGACGCTTGGGCAGCGGCATTCCGGGCCGGTCGGCGGCGAAGCGGTCGAGGATGCGCCGCGCCTCCGCCTCGCCGAGATCGCGCATCAGGTCGAGCGGGCCGCGCCTGAAGCCAAGCGCGAGCTTGCAGCCGAGGTCGAGATCGGCCGGCGCGCCGATCGCGCGGTCGAGGATGTCGACCGACTGCGAGAACAGCACGCCGAGCAGGCGGTCGCGCACCTCGGCGTCCGTGTCCGCGAGCACCTCGACGCGCTTGCCGGGATCGACCGTCAGCCAGTGGTCGACCGAACGGAAGATCGGGGCCGGGCGGTAGTGCTCGCCTTCCTCGTCGGCCTGCAGCGTGTTGGTCTCGGTGATGATCGGGTTGCCGCGCGCGAGGTTCAGCACGAAGAACGGCCCGGCGTGCACGTAGGCGGAAGCCGCGCTGTCGATCTCCGCGGCGGTCGCGCGGTCGAGCAGCAGGGCGGCCTCGTTGCACCAGTTGTCGAACACGCGGTCGAGCATGAAGCACACCGCGTCGGCGGTGACCAGCGGCAACTTGCCGGTCATCGCGAAGAGCCAGCGCAGGTAGGCAAGGACTTCGCGGTCGCATTTGTCCCAGTCGATCACCTCGACGACCGGGTTGCGCCACGCGGGCGCGAAGAAGTGCGTGACGGTCGCGCGCTGCGGATGTTTCAGCTCGGCGAAGATGCGCGCCGCCGGCAGCGAACTGGTATTCGACGTGATCAGGCAGCGTGCGGAGACGAGGCCTTCGAGCTGCGCGAAGATGCGGCGCTTGAGCGACAGGTTCTCGGTCGCGGCCTCGATCACCCAGTCGCAGTCGGAAAGCTGTGCGTAGTCCTGCGTGGCGACGATGTTCGCGCTCACCGCGGCAGCCTGGGCCTCGGTCATTTTGCCGCGCGCGACCGCCTTGGCCGCGTACTCGCGGCAGCGCGCGAGCGCCTTGTCCAGCGCCGGCTGCGCGATGTCGACCAGCGTCAGCCGCATCTGCGGCAGCGCGCTCTTCATGTAGTAGCCGATGTCGGGGCCGATCGTGCCGGCGCCGATGATCGCGACGTGCTTCGGCAGAGCGCGCTCAGGAGTGCGCAGCAGCGGATTGTGCATGGGCGTCCTTGCGCGCGGCGTCGAACACGACGCCGGTCCTCGACAGTTGCTCGATCTCGGCGTTGGACACGCCGGCCTCGCGCAGCACGGCGTTCGTGTGCTCGCCGTAATGCGCGGGGAAGGGCAGCTCGCGCGCCACGCCGGGCAGGTCGACCGCGAGCGGCTGCATCCGCACTTCCCTGCCGTTCGGCATCCGTGTGCGCGTGACGCGACTCGCGATCGCGGGCAGGGAGCGCACGGCGGGAATGTCTTGGATCGGCGCGTGCGGGATCGTCGCCTGGCGGAAGTCGGCGGCGATCTCGGCGGTCGGGAAGCGCTTCGTCACTGCTGCCATCTCGCGATGAATCGCCTCGCGCTCCCGGTGTCGGCCCTCGTTGGTCACGCGCACCGCGTTGCCGACCGCCGCGAACTTCGGGATCTCGGTGAGCCGCTTCCACTGCACGTCGCTGCCGATCGCCATGTAGATGAAGCCGTCCGCGGTCGGGTAGACGTTGGTCGGGATGAACTTGCGGTGCTCGTTGCCGCAGCGGGTGATCTCGCTCTTCTGGCAGTCGAAGTCGAGCAGCGGCAAGGTGGTGATCAGCCACGACGCGGCGGCCTGCAGCATCGACACGTCGATGCGTTTGCCTGCGCCGGTTTCCGCCCGCTCGAGTAATGCGAGCATCACGTTCGCGTACACCTCGTCGCCGGCCTTCAGATCGATCAGCGGCACGCCGGACAGCGTCGGCGGGCCTTCGGCGGGGCCGGTGAGTTCCATGTAGCCGACCATCGCCTGGATCACCGGGTCGTAGCCCGGCACGTCGGGATACTCGGGGCCCATCGCCGAGATGCCGGCCCAGATCAGGTCGGGCTTCGTCTTGCTCAACGTCTCATAGTCGATGCCGAGCTGCGCATAGCGGCGCGGCACGGTGTTGCAGCAGAAGACGTCGACGTCAAGCCCGACCAGCAGCCGGCGCAACAGCGCCTGCCCGTCCGGGTGCTTCAGGTTCAGCGCGATCGCCTCCTTGCCGACGTTGGGCGCGATGAAGTAGCTGCGCCGGTCGTCGTCGACCACGCGCGCGCCGATGTAGCGATTCGGATCGCCCGGCAGCCCGTCGCCGCTCGGTGTGGACTCGATGCGGATCACGCGCCAGCCGAGCTGCGCGAACCGCAGCGTCGCGTACGGCATCGCGAGCGCCTGTTCCATCGACAGGACGGTGCGGCGCTTCATGTCGGCTCCTTCTCCCGCATCAGCGGGAGAAGGCGGGGGATGAGGGCGAAAGCGCAGATGCGGGTGGGCGCATCCAATTCGAGTCGCTGTTGGCCCTCACCCCAACCCTCTCCCGCTGATGCAGGAGAGGGAGTAACCCTGCATGTCATGCAACTCCAGGGCATCCGCATCACTCCGGCTTCCACGGCTTCCAGTACAGCCTCTCGCTCGCGCCGTGCAGCGCCCGATACACCTTCTCCGGCGTGAACGGCAGCTCGCAGATGCGCACGCCGGTCGCGTTCTCGATCGCGTTGGCGGTCGCGGCGGCGATGCAGATCGCGGGCGCTTCGCCGACGCCCTTGGCGCCCTGCGGCCCTTCACCGTCCATCGACTCAATGAACGACACGTCGATTTCCGGAATCTCCGGCGCGGTGACCAGCTTGTAATCGCGGAAGTTCGGGTTGCGGATCGCGCCGTTCTCGACCATCAGGTTCTCGGTCAGCGCATAACCCTGGCCCATCACGATGCCGCCTTCGATCTGGCCCTCGATGCCGAGGCGGTTCAGCACCCGGCCGACGTCGTGCGCCCCGGTGACCCTGGTCATCTTCACCACGCCGGTGTCGGTGTCGACCTCGACCTCGACCACCTGCGACGCCCACGCGTACGCGGCCGACACGTCGCCCTTGAAGCCCTTGTCCTGGTGCTGGCTCGGCGGCTCGTAGTAATAGGTGGTCATCACGAGCTCGGCCTTGTCGCTGAAGTGCAGGTTGCGGATCAGGCGCGCGAGATCCGTCAGCGGATCGCCGGTCGCCGCGCGCACCACGTGGCCGCCGCGCAATTCGAGTTCGCTCTCCGCGCACTCGAACTTCTTCGCCGCCGCGGCGAGGATCTTCGCTCTTGCCTTGCGCGCGGCGCCGATCGCCGAGTTGCCGGCGATGAAGGTCGTGCGCGATGCGTGCACGCCGACGTCCCACGGCGTGATGTCGGTGTCGTTGTTGACGACAGTCACCGACGAGATCGGCAGTCCCAGCTCCTCGCAAACGAGCTGCGACAGCACCGTCTCCGAGCCCTGGCCGATCTCGGAGGCGCCGGTGATCAGCGTCACGTGTGCGAAATCGTCGATCTTCAGAATCGTGCCGCAGCCGTCCGACGGATAGATCTTGGCGCCGCCGCCCACGTGCAGCATCGAGGCGATGCCGATGCCGCGCTTGATCGAGCCCGGCTTGGCGCGTGCGGCGATGTTCTCGCGCCGTTTGCGCGAGTAATCGCTGCGCGCTGCCGCGGTCTTCAGGCAATCCTGGAAGCCGCAGCTCTTGAACGTCATGCCCTGGCCGGTCACCTCGCCCGGCACCTGCGCGTTCTTCAGCCGGAACTCGAGCGGGTCCATGCCGATCGCGTCGGCGAGCTTGTCCATGTGCTGCTCGACCGCAAACGTCGCCTGCAGGTTGCCGTAGCCGCGGAACGACCCCGCGTACGGGTTGTTGGTGTACACGGCGGTGGTGTGGTAGTCGCAGTGCGGCACGCGGTATAGCGACGAGAACGTCTGCATCATCACGAACGGCGTGGTCGCGCCCCACGACGTGTACGCGCCGTTGTCGTGCAGCGTGTGCACCTGGCGGAAGGTCAGCGTGCCGTCGCGCTTGCAGCCGGAGCGCAGCGTCAGCAGCACCGGCTGGCGCGTCGGCGAGGCAAGGAATTCCTCCTCGCGCGTGAACACCATCTTCACCGGCCGCTTCGCCGCGCGCGCGAGGAACACGCAGATCACCTCGAACGGATAGATGTCGAGCTTGGAGCCGAAGCCGCCGCCGATCGGCGGCTGGATGATGCGGATGCGCGCCGGGTCCATGTTCAGGTACTCGGCGAACTCGCGCCGGTGCAGGAACGGCACCTGCGTGTTCGAGTACATCAGGAGATTCCCGCTGGCGTCGAAGTCAGCGATCACGCCGGAGACGCCCATGCAGCAGTGCGTGACGTAGTGCAGCTTGAAGGTGTCCTCGATCACTACGTCGGACTCCGCCTCGCCCTTGACCACATCGCCGTGGCTGTAGTCGAAGCGCATCGCGATGTTGTCCTTCTTCCCGGTAAAGGCGATCGGCATGCCGGGTTTCAGGTGCAGGTGCGTGCCGTCGGCGCCGTGCGGCTCTGGATGGATCAGCACCGCGTCGGGCTGGATCGCATCGCGCGCGTCGGACAGCACCGGCAGGTCCTCGTACTCGACCTTGATCAGCTTCAGCGCCTCCTCGGCGATCTCGGCCGAGTCGGCCGCCACCGCGGCGATTTCGTCGCGGATGCTGCGCACGCGGTCGCCCTTCAGCGGCAGGTGGTCCTTCGCCACGCCGATCGGGCGCTGGTCGGGAACGTCCGCGGCGGTCAGCACCACGTGCACACCGGGCAGCGCCTTCGCGACCGACGTGTCGATGCGGACGATCTTCGCGTGTACGCGGGAGGAACGCAGGATCTTCGCGTGCAGTTGCCCCGGCAGGTTGATGTCGTGGATGTAGCGCGTCTTGCCGCTCGCCTTCTCGGGCGCGTCGAGCTTCGGGATGCGCTTGCCGATCAGCGTGTCGGGCGCGATCGCGGCGGGTTTGTCTGCGACCTTCATCCTGCGACTCCTTCCTTCGCACCGCCGGCGGTCACCACTGCATCGACGATCTTCCTGTAGCCGGTGCAGCGGCACAGATTCCCTTCGATGCCGCGCTTGACCGTCTCCGCATCCGGGTGCGGATGCTGCGCGAGCAAGTGCGTGGCCTGCACCATCAGCCCCGGCGTGCAGAAGCCGCACTGCACCGCGCCGTTGGCGACGAAAGCCGCGCGCAGCGCATCGGCGCGCGCGTCGCCGGTCAGTCCCTCGATCGTGGTGACGCGCCGCCCCTCGCAGTCGACCGCGAACATCAGGCACGAATTGACGGTCTGGTCGTCGACGATGATCGTGCAGGCGCCGCACTCGCCTTCGCCGCAGCCGTACTTGGTGCCGGTCAGGCCGATCACATCGCGCAGCATCGCGAGCGTGCTCATGCCGACCTGCACCGTCACCTTGCGCGCCACGCCGTTCAGCGTGAACGCGATCTCATGCTTGAGCGACATCGTCGAGCATCCTCTTGGTCATGTTGCGGATCAGTTCGCGCCGGTACCACGCCGAGGCGCGCACGTCGTCGATCGGCTTCACCTCGTCGTGCGCCACCTGCGCGGCGGCGTCGGTCGTCGCGCGGTCGAGCCGTTTGCCTTCCAGCGCCGCCTCGGTGCGCGGCGCGCGCACCGGCGTCGGCGCCACCGCGCCGAAGGCGACGCGTACGTTGGACAGCACGCCGTCCTTCACGACCGCGGCGATGCCGATCGAGATGGCCGAGATATCGAGCGCCGGGCGGGTGCCGAACTTGTAGAAGCGCGCGCGGTGGCCGCGCGGCGGTACCGGAATGCGCACGCCGGTCAGCAGTTCGTTCGGGGCGCGCTTGGTCTTGCCCGGCCCGACGAAGAAGTCCGCGAGCCGCATACGGCGCGTGCTGATCGTGCCGTTGGGTTTGGTCGCCAGTTCCACCTCGGCGTCGAGCACCAACAGCGGGACCAGGGTGTCTCCGGCCGGCGACGCGTTGACGATGTTGCCGCCGATCGTGGCCGCGTTGCGGATCTGGTCGCTGGCAAAGTGGTCGCCCGCTTCGACCAGCACCGGAAAATGCTCGCGTATCAGCGGTTCGCGCATCAGTTCGGTCACCGTGACGAGCGCGCCGATGCGGATCGCGTCGCCGTCGCGCGCGATGCCCTTCAGCTCCGGCACGCGCTGAATGTTCATCAGCGTCGGCTTGAACTTCACCTTGCCGCTCGCGCTCTGCGGCATCAGGTCGGTGCCGCCGGCCAGCACGGTGACCTCATTGCGCTGCAGGCAGTCGAGCGCCTGGGCGAGGGTGGTCGGGGCGAGGTAATGCTCGATGGCTGTCATTTCACTTCTCGATGAAACGCTTCGTCGCCCCGGCGCAGGCCGGGGCCCAAGTTCCGCCGCCGCAATTGGGTCCCGGCCTGCGTCGGGACGACGGCAGATCTTTGTTCCCGCAATCAAAACCGCACCGGCTCGACATACCGCCCGAACACCTTGACCAGCTCGTTCGTGATCTCGCCGACGCTCGCATACGCCTTCACCGCCTCGACGATCGCCGGCATCAGGTTCACGCCCGAGCGCGCATCGTCCGCCACGCGCGCGAGCGCCTTCGCCACCCCCGCATTGTCTCGTTCTGCGCGCACCCGATTCAACGCCGCGATCTGCGCGCGCGCGTCGTCTTCCTTGTACGGATGGAACTCGACCACGCGCTCGGGCTCCTCTTCGCTCTGATAACAGTTGACGCCGACCTTGCGGAACGTGCCCGACTCGATCTCGCGCTGGCGCTGGTACGCCTGCGCCGACACGCGCGCCTGCACGATGCCTTCGGACACCAGCCGCACGATGCCGCCCTCGGCGTCGACCTCGGCCATGATGCGCTCCATCTCGGCGCGCATCTGGTTGGTCAGCGTCTCGACGTAAAACGAGCCGCCGAGCGGATCGGCGGTGTCGGTCAGCCCCATCTCCTCGATCAGAAGCTGCATCGTGCGCAGCGAGATGCGCTGCGCGTACTCGCTCGGGATCGTGTACGCCTCGTCGAAGCAGCACAGCGCCATCGTCTGCGCGCCGGACAGCGCGGAGATCAGCGCGTAGTACGCGCCGCGCACGATGTTCAACTCCGGCTGCTCGGCGGTCAGCCCGCCGCCGCCGCCGCCGGCGATCATGCGCAGCCACATCGAGCCCGGCTGCGTCGCGCCGTACTGCTCCTTCATGATCTTGGCCCACAGGCTGCGGCCGGCGCGAAACTTCGCGACCTGCTCGAAGATGTTGCCGAAGATGTTGAAGTTGTACGACAGCCGCCCGGCGAATTCGTCCACCGGCAGCCCGCGCCTGATCACCTCGTCCGCGTACGCCTTGGCGATGCAGAACGCGTACGCCATCTCCTGCGTCGGTGTGGCTCCCGATTCGCGGATGTGATAGCCGCACACCGACACCGGGCTGTACTTCGGCGCGTGCCTGGCACAGTATTCGATCGTGTCGCCGACCAGGCGAATCGAAGGCTGCACCGGGAAGATCCACGTGCCGCGGCCGATGAACTCCTTCAGGATGTCGTTCTGCGCGGTGCCGCGCAGCTTTCGCACCTCGTAGCCGCGCTTGTCGGCCATCGCCAGGTACATCGCGATCAGGATCGCCGCCGCGCCGTTGATCGTCAGCGACACCGTGATCTTGTCCAGATCGATGCCGTCGAACGCGATCTCGAAATCGCGCAGCGTGTCGATCGCCATGCCGACGCGCCCGACCTCGCCCTCGGCCTGCGGATCGTCGGAGTCGAGCCCGCACTGCGTCGGCAGGTCGAACGCGACGTTCAGTCCCGTCTGCCCGTTGGCGATCAGGTACTTGAAGCGCGCGTTGGTGTCGGCCGCGTTGCCGAAGCCCGTGTACTGCCGCATCGTCCACGGCTGCTTGCGGTACATCAGCGGGTGGATGCCGCGCGTGAACGGATATTCGCCGGGGCGGCCGAGCATCGCCAGCCCGCCGCTCGCCTCAACGTCCTCGGCCGTGTACAGCGGCGCAATCGCGATGCCGGATTCGTTGAACCGAGGTTCGAGTTCGGTGGCCTGGTCGCGTTTCATGCGTTTGCCTTGATGAAGTCGCAGATCGCGTCGAGCTTCGAGCCGGTGGGAAAGATCCCCTTGAAGCCGAGCGCGCGCAGCCCGTCGTGGTCCTGCGCCGGCAAATTGCCGCCGATGATCCACAGCTTGTCGGTCAGGCCCGCTTCCTCCAGCAGCGGCTTCAGCCGCCGGCAGAACGCGAGGTGCGAGCCGGCCATGCTGGAGAGGGCGATGACGTCGACGTCTTCCTGCGTGGCGATGCGGGTGATCTGCTCCGGCGTCTGGCGCAGCCCGGTGTAGATCACTTCGAAGCCGGCGTCGCGCAGCGCACGCGCAACCACCTTGGCGCCCTGGTCGTGGCCGTCCAACCCGGGCTTGGCGAGCACGACACGGATATGTCTGTCTCCGCTCATGCGGTGACCTCCTTGGCGATGACCAGTTTCAGGATCTCGCTCGTGCCCCCGCCGATCAGCGTGAAGCGCACGTCGCGCAAGTACCGCTGCACCGGGTACTCCATCGCGTAGCCGTATGAGGCCAGCACGCGCGCGGCCTGGTCGCAGATCGACGCCGCCGTTTCGGTGGCGTTGAGCTTGCACATCGCCGCTTCCTTGTGATGCGGGCGATCGTGATCGCGCAGCCACGCGGCGTAGTAGACGAGCTGCGTGGCGGCTTCGAGCGCCGTGGCCATCTCGGCCAGCTTGAACTGGATCGCCTGGAAGCGGTTGATCGGCTTGCCGAACTGCTTGCGCTCGGATGCATAGCGCGTCGCTTCCGCCAGCGCCGCGCGCGCAACGCCGAGCGCCATCGCGCCGGTGATGATGCGGATCTCCGCCAGCGTCTTGCGCAAATGGCCTTCGCCGTCGCCTTCCTCCTTCGACAGCCGGTGCGAACCGGGAACGAAGCAGTCGTCGAACGCGACCTCGGAGGTCGGCAGCGCCCACACGCCCATCTTGTGGATCGCGCGGCCGACCGAGAGGCCCTTGAACGAGCGTTCGACCAGGAAGATCGTCAGCTTCTTCTCCGCGCCCGCGCGCGCGAACACGGTGAAGAAGTCCGCCACCGGCGCCGACGTGATCCAGGTCTTCTGGCCGTTGAGCACGAAGCCGCCATCGACCTTCTTGGCGAAGGTCGCGATGCCGTCCAGATCCGAGCCGGCATTGGGCTCCGTCATGCAGATCGCGCCGATCTTCTCGCCTCTGAGCGCGGGCTTGAACAGCCGCTCGACGATATCCGCATTGCCGAGCATGTGCAGGAACTTGGTCCCCATCAGCGACTGCATCGCCGCCGCCCCCGCGAGCGACATCGACCCGCGCGCGATCTGCTCGAGTGCCAAGCAGAACTCCGTCAGCCCCATCCCCGTGCCGCCGACGTCCTCCGGGTAGCGCATGCCGAAGAAGCCGAGCGCAGCCAGCTCGTCGAACAGCGCGCGCGGGAACGCATGCGCCTCGTCGATCGCCGCCGCCTGCGGCGCGATGCGCTCGTCGGCGAAGCGCGCGAAGGTGTCGCGCACTGCGCGTTGGTCGGGGGTTAGGTCAAAGTTCATTTCGTCGCTTGCACTTCGAGGGAGCGGAGCAGCAAAGGTGCGTGCGAGCAGGCCTCCGCGCGCCACTGCGGCGGTCTGCGCTTCGCTCCGACTTCCCTCCGATGCTCGCGACCGTCGCCCGTCGCGTAACTCACTTCGCTCACTGCGTTCGCTTCGTTCGGACAGACGCGCCGAATTGGTTTACGTGGCGCGCTGGCGCGCGCGGCGACGGCCGCTGCGCTTTTGGCTCCGGCTAACAAGCGCTTCGCGCTTATTACCCTACGCCGCAACTTCGTTGTCGGCGCCGCATAGGCGCGCTGCGACCTGCCCGCACACCCCTTTGCGATGAGGCGACAGCAGTTCACGAAGGCTGACAGCGCGGCCAGAGCGGTGGTCGGTACCCGGCAGGGGCGATTTGTGGGGCGACGAGAAGCGCAGGCCTGAGGTCGGCGCGCTTCAGCGCGCTTCCACATCTGACTCGCCGCAGCTGTCCGAGCGAAGCGAACGCAGTGAGCGCAGCGAGTTCTGCGGCGCGACCTCAGGCCGAGCATCGCAGTGGAGTCGGCCTGCAAGGCCGACCGCCCCACCATGAGCCCATGGCGGGTGCCGGCCGCCGCGATGCTCCAGCCGCCGCCCGTTGTCATTTCACCCCTCGAACCCATACAACTCTCGCGCCGCCTCAGCCGAAATCACCCCGTTCTTCACTTCCTCCGCCAACACGCGTCGATCGCGCTGCTTCGGATCGCCATACCCGCCGCCCCCACCGGCGACTTGGTGATAAATCGTTCCCCTCGGCACGCCGGTGATCAGGTCCTTGTTCTTCGGCACCACCTCGGTCCCGTCCGGATAGCGGAGCTTGATGAAGTTCAAGCCTGCATCGCCGCCACCAAACAGGCCGAACGCGCCTTCGAAATCGCCGTCGCCGAAGGTCACGAGCTGCGTGTCGTCCGAGCCGATCTCGAAGATCGTCTCCACGCCCAGCCCGCCGCGCCACTGGCCGGGACCGGCGGAATCGGGCAGCAGTTCGTGCCGGATCAGCCGGTGCGGCGTCTGCTGCTCGAACATTTCGTAGTCCTGGTCGAGCACGCCGCCGGAGGCGTCGATCATGCCGATGTGGTCGTAGCCGTCGGTGCCTTTGAGCGCGCCCGATCCGCCCTTCAGCCCCATGAAGCCGATGTCGACGTAAGTCTCGTTCTTCTGCGGATCAGTGCCGGTCGTCAGCGAGCAGAGCAGGTTGTTCCAGCCGGCGGTCACGCGGTCGGGCATCACGGGGGCCAGCGCGCGCTGGATCGCGTCCGCGTTCGGCGGGCACAGGTGGTTGCCGAACGTGGTCGCCTTCGGATACGCGGCGTTCAGGATCGTGCCTTCGGGGATCACGATCTCGATCGGCTGCACCATACCTTCGTTGTGCGGGATGTCGGGGTTGACCATCTGCAGCAGCGTCAGGATCGTCGCCGATGCGCTCGACGTAAACGTGCCGTTGACGAAGCCGTTGGTCTGCGGGTCGGTGCGCGAGTAGTCGAACTTGATCGACCGATCCTTGACCTCGATGTCGACGCGGATCGTGTACTTGCTGCCGATGTTGCGCCCGTCGTAGTACACGTAGCCTTCGCCCGAGTAGCGGCCGTTCGGGATCTTGGCGATCTCCGCTTCCATCATCCTGCGCGTCGCTTCGAACAGCGCCTGCTTGTGCGACTCGAAGCTCTCCAGCCCGTACTTTTCGATCAGCTCGAGCAGCCGCCGCTCGCCGACCGTGCAGGCGCCGATCTCGGCCTTCATGTCGTGCTGGACGATGTCCAGCCGAATGTTGGCGAAGATCAGGTTCCACACGTCCTTGCGCAACTTGCCGCGCTCGTACACCTTGACCGCCGGGATGCGCAGCGCCTCCTGCCACACCTCGACCGCGTTCGGGTTGTAGCCGCCGCGCACGTTGCCGCCGATGTCGGCCTGGTGGCCCTTGACCGCCGTCCAGGCGACCAGCTTGTCGCCGTGGAACACCGGCTTGTAGACGGCAACGTCGTTGTTCTGGTTGCCGAGCGAGAACACGTCGTTGTGGAAGATCACGTCGCCGGGGTAGATCTCATCGCCGAAGTACTGCTTGATGTACTTGCACACGGGTGCCAGCGAGAACGCCAGGATCGGCAGGTTCTCGGTCTGCTCGAGCATGTTGCCGTCGGCGTCGTACAGCCCCGTCACGTAGTCCTTCGCCTCGCACAGGATCGGCGAGCGCGTCGTCTTCTCCATCGAGATGCTCATCTCGTCGGTGATTGACTTGAACGTGCGCGCGTACACCGACAGCAGGATGGGATCGATCTTGCTCATGCGGGCACCTCTTCAGTCTGGCGGATGCACGAGGCGACGAGTTCCTCGCGCCCCTTGGCGAACAGCGCGAACGAGCCGAGCGCGTCGACCACGCAGTCGTACGAATTGCTGACGAAGACCGCCGTCGTCTCCTGTTCGATCAGCGCCGGACCAATGACGCGGTTGCCGTAGCGCAGCCGGTGGCCGTCGTAGACCGGCACCTCGGCGAACTTGCGCGTCTCCGGCACGTACACGCTGCGCTTGCCTTTGAGCGCGTGCGCCGCGTCGGCGCCGGCCCACGCTTCTTCGCGGTACGCGGGCTTGTCGGTGGCACCGATCGCCTGCACGCGCACGTTGATGATCTCGATCGGCGTGGCTTCCTGCGCCAGCGAATAGCCGAACAGGCGGTTGTGCTCGGCGTGGAACGCCTTGGCGATGCCGGCGGTGTCGCGGCGGTCAATGAGATCTCGCGCTACCGGCAGCGACACCTCGTGGTACTGCCTGATGTAGCGGCAGTCGAGGCGCACGTCGTAGCGGCGCCGCGCGGCGGGGATGCGCTCCTCGGACAGTTGCCGTTCGCCGTCGCGCTGCATGGCGTCGATAAGGTTTGACAGGCGCGTCCAGTCGATGCCGTCCAGCCTGGAGACGAACGTGCGCACGAAGTCGTGCTTCAATTCGCTCATCAGCATGCCGAATGCGCACAGCACCGAAGCCTCGCGCGGCACGATCTGCAGCGGGATCTCCAGTTCCAGGCAGATCAGGCAGGCGTGGATCGGCCCGGCGCCGCCGGCCGGTATGAACGGAAACTCGCGCGGATCGAAGCCGCGCTTGATCGTGACCTCGCGCACGCCCTGCGCCATGTTGTTGCAGGCGACGCGGTACATGCCGGCGGCGGCTTCCTCGACCGTGAGGCCCATCGGCCGTGCGATGTGCTCGTCGATCGCGCGCCGCGCCGCGGCCGTGTCGAGTTTCATCCTGCCGCCGGCGAAGTAGTTCGGGTCCAGATAGCCGAGCACGACGTTGGCGTCGGTCGTCGTCGGCAGCTTTCCGCCCTTGCCGTAGCACGCCGGCCCGGGGTCGGCGCCCGCGCTCTGCGGGCCCATGCGCAAGAGGCCTCCTTCGTCGAGCCAGCCGATCGAGCCGCCGCCGGCGCCGATGGTGTGGATGTCGAGCATCGGCAGCGCGATCTTGTGGCGCGCGATCTCGCCGTCGTTCTTGACCATCGGCGCGCGCACCGCGACCGACGCCTCGAAGCTGGTGCCGCCCATGTCGGTCGTGATGCATTTGTCCTGCCCGTGCGCGCGCACGTAGAACAGGCCCGCCCCGGGACCGCCCGCCGGGCCCGACAGCAGCGTCAGCGCGGCGCGGTCGCGCGCGAGCTGCGGCGAGATCACGCCGCCGTTGGACTGCATGATCAGCAGCAGGCCCTTGAAGCCGATCGCGCCCAGGCGCCCGACGAGCTGGTCGAGATAGTGATTCAGCTTCGGCCCGACGTACGCGTTCAGCGCCGTCGTGCTGACGCGCTCGTAGAAGCGGATCGACGGCAGCACGTCGGTGGATACCGACAGATACGCGCCCGGCAGCTCGCGCTTGACGAGTTCAGCCGCAGCGCGCTCTTGTGCGGGATTGGCGAACGAATTCATGAAGCAGATCGCGACCGCTTGCACGCCTTCGCGCTTGAAAAGCTCGATCGCGCTGCGCACGCCGTCGAGGTCGAGCGGCTGCAGTTCGCGCCCGTTGCGGTCGAGCCGGCCGCGGATGCCGGCGCGTAGATAACGCGGCACCAGCGGCTTCACGTTGGTGTAGCGGTTGTTGTACTGCTCCTCGCGGATGCCGCGCCGCATTTCGAGCGCGTCACGCACGCCCTCGGTCGTCAGCAGTCCGCACTTCGCGCCGGTGCTGGTCAGCGTCGCGTTGGTGGTGACCGTGGTGCCGTGCACCAGCGTATCGATCGTCGCCGCGAACGCGGGCAGCGACATCGCCGGCTTCTGGCTCGCTGCGATCTCGGACAGACCGTCGACCACCGCGATCGACGGGTCGCTCGGCGTCGACAGCGTCTTGTAGATCACCGGCGGCGCGCCGTCGCGCACGACGACGAAGTCGGTGAACGTGCCGCCGACGTCGATTCCGATCTTCAGTGTCATCGATTGCGCTCCGTCTCTGTCCAGGCCTGCACGCTGTCCGTCACCAGTTGCCGCACGTCTTCCTTGCGCACCTTGCCAAGCGCAGTCTTCGGCAGCTCGCCGACCACCAGCACCTGCCGCGGATGCTTGTAGCGCGCGATGCGGCCATCGAGCAGCGCCAGAACGCGCGCGGCGGTCAGGGTGCGGCCTTCCTTCGGCGCCACCACCGCGACCACGACCTCGCCCCAGTTCGCATCGGGCCGGCCGACCACCGCGACCTCGGCGACATCGGGACATTCGAGCAGCACGTTCTCGATCTCGGCCGGCGCGATATTCTCCCCGCCGGAAATGATCATGTCCTTGGCGCGGCCGTCGACCCACAGAAAGCCGTCGGCGTCGAAGTGGCCGATGTCGCCGCTGTGGAACCACCCGCCCGCGAGTGCCGCGGCGGTCGCCTGCGGCTGTTGCCAGTAGCCGACCATCACGTTGTCGCCGCGGATCAGGATCTCGCCGCGCGCGCCTTGCGCGACGTCGCGATCGTCGCCGTCCACGATTCGCAGTTCGCAGTGCGGCGCAGACTTGCCGGTCGACCCCGCCTTGCGCACTGCATCTTCGGGTCGCAGGTAGGCGGCGATCGGGCAGGTCTCGGTCGAGCCGTAGATCTGCACCAGCGGTACGCCGCGCTCATGCACCGCGCGGATCAGGTGCTCGGGCACGATCGTCGAACCGGTGGTGATCATGCGCAGGCTGGAGAAGTCGGCCGACCGCCAGCGCGGCATCGCCATCATCATCGCGAGTTGCGTCGGCACCAGCACGGTCAGCGTGATGCGCTCCTGCTCGATCGCATCGAAGGTCGTGTTCGGGTCGAACTTCGAGTGCAGCACCACGGTCGCGCCCGCCTGCAGCGCCGGCGTGGTCTGGTTGTTGAGCCCGCCGACATGGAACAGCGGCAGGTTGGTCAGGATGCGGTCGTCCGCGGTCATGTCGTGCAGCGCGACGCTGTTGGCGGCGTTCGCGATCAGCGCCTGCTGCGTCAGCAGCACGCCCTTGGGTTGTCCGGTCGAGCCCGACGTGTGGCAGACGAGCAGCGGCAGTTGCGGGGTGACCGTCGCGTCGCGCACTGGTGCCCCCGCGCGTGCCAGAAGTGCCTCGAACGTGAGCCAGCCTTCGGGCGCGCTGCCGATCGCGACGCGCGTCATCGGCGGCAGCGTGTCGACGTACGCCGCCGTCGGTGCGACGAAGCCATCCTCGACCACCAGCACCAATGGCGGGCAATCGAGCAGCCGCTCGCGATGCTCGGGCGCGGCGAGCCGCCAGTTCAGCGGCATGATGAGTGCCCCGAGCCGGGCGCAGGCGAACAGCAGCGCGAGTTCTTCCGGTCGGTTCAGCCCGAGGTACGAAACGCAGCGGCCTTTGCTCACGCCGCACGCCACGAGCGCACTCGCGAGTTGCTCGATCTGTTGGGCGAACGCGGCATAGCTGAGATCGCTTCCCTCGAAGCGGATCGCCGTCTTGTGCGGCGTCCGTTGCGCGTGGCCGGTGATCCAGTCCGACAGATCCATCGCTGCGCCTACGCGTCGCCCACTTCCACCACCACGGCCATCGCGGTGTCGCCCGCGGCACAGCCGGTGAACAGCCCCCAACCCCCTCCGCGCAGCGCGAGTTCCTCGATCAGCTCGATGATCGCGCGCGTTCCCATCGGTGCCTGCGGATGACCCCACACGAGCGAGCAACCGTAGTTGTTCATCGACGCGAGGTTCACTCCGGTCTGCCTGGCGAAGAAGAGATCGTTGACCGCGAACGGGTTGTGGGTCTTGATCGCGTCCATCTGCTGCACGCTGCGGCCGGCCTGCTCGAGCGCGCGTTGCGCGGCCGGCACCGTCGACTCGGGCATGTACGCAAGCGGCGCGCGCGCAAGCCCGAAGCCGTGCAGGCGCACCGCGATCCGGCGATCGGCCGCCAGCTCGCGCGCACGGTCGCGCGTCGTGACGACGAGGGCGGCGTTGCCGTCGGCCGGGTGCGTCTGGCCGCCGTAAGTGACGGTGCCGCCTTCCATCACCGGCTTCAGTTTCGCCAGCCCCTCGGGTGTCGATTGCGACACGCCTTCGTCGCCGGCAAGCGTGCCGACGGCCTTCCTGAATCCCGGCGCGGGAACTTCGAACGGCAGCGTGATGAAGCGCCTCAGAAACGCGCTGCCGTTGTCCAATGCCTGCCGGTACTGCTGCTCGCGCAGCAGCACCACCTCGTGCTGCTGCGCAGTCGTGATGCCGTGCTTCGCCGCGACGTTTTCCGCCGTCTGCAGCATCGAATGCGGGCCGAGCGGGTCGCAGCCGAAGTTGTCCATCACCCAGTCTTCGGCCACGCCGGTGCCGCCGGGGCCGCGCGGGTTGGGGTAGTAGATGTGCGGGCCGTTCGAAGTGCGGTCGCAGTTGACGACCAGCGCGGTCGTCGCCAGGCCGACCTCGATCTCCTGCGCGGCGGCGAGCAGCGTGCGCACGCCCGTCGCGCACGCCTGCATCAGCGTCGGGCCGCCGGCCTGCTTGGCGCCGATCAGGCCCGTCAGCCAAGGCAGGCCGTAGAAGGAATGCTTCTGCGGCACCGAGAAGCCGAGCACGCCGTAATCGAACACGCGCGGATCGATCTTCCGTCTTCCGAGTTCGTTGCGCGCGACGTGCGCGGCGAATTCGACGCTGTGCAGGTTCGCGAAGCTGCCCTGCCAGCGCGCGAACGGCGTGCTCCAGTAGGCGCCGTAGGGAATCTCGGCCTTGTAGTTCATCGCCCGCCTCCTCCTCCGCCGCGCGCGGCCTTCAGCTTTCCGCCAGCCCCATGGCGGCGATGAACGCGCGCTTGGCCTCGGTCAGATTGGCGCGCATCGCATCGGCGGCGGCATTCCCGTCGCCGGCCGCGAGCGCCGCAGCGATGCGCCGGTAGCCCTTGAGCACGATGGCGCGCACCTGCGCGTTGCTCAGCGTCAGCGCGCGGATATGTTGCATGTGGTCCGAGTACTGCTCGATCACGCGCACCAGGCGGCGGTTCGGCACCAGCGCGAGCCAGGCGGCGCGGAATTGCCGGTGCGCCTCGCCGAACGCTTCCGCATCGCCCGCCCTGTGCGCGGCGGCGGCGGCGGCCAACGCGGCATCGAGCGGCGCGCGCGTCGCCCGATCCGTCGTCAGCGCGGCCACGTCGCGGATCGCCTCCGGCTCGATCAGGAAGCGCACCTCGTAGATATCGTCGACGTCGCGCAGCGTGAGCTTCGGCACCACGAAGCTGCGGCCGTCGGACACCAGCAGCCCCTCGCTCGCCAGCCGCGTCATCGCCTGCCGCACCGGCGTGCGCGACACGCCCAGCCGCGCCGCCAGCTGCACCTCCTGCAGCGGCTGCCCGTGCGCGATCTGGCCGCTGCGCAGCAAGGCGCGCAGCGAGTGGTAGACCTGCTCACCGAGGGCGAGCGGGCGTTCGACGGGTTTCAGTGCAAGGTTCAATGGTCGTGGCCGGCGATCCGGGATTGCGTCGACAGGATGCGGGACACTGTATACACTGAAAATGATCTGGATCAAACCCGTGCGCGCGTGGGCGGTGGCAAGCTTTCGCGCCGCGCCGCGGAGTCGGGCGCCGTTCGAGCGAAGACTGCAAACAGGAGGGGACGATGATTCGGGCAATCAGGGTTTCGGCTGCGGCCGCGGCGGCGTTGCTGCTCGCGCTGCCGGCGGTGGCGCAAGAAGTCACGCTACGCGCGGTCGCCTTCATTCCGAAGTCGCACCCGCTGATGGCGCAGACGCAGGTGTGGGTCAACAACGTCAACGACGCGCTGAAGGGCAAACTCAGGATCAACTATGTCGGCGGGCCCGAAGTCATTCCCGGGCTGCAGCAGGCCGACGCGGTCGGCAAGGGCGTGATCGACATCGCCTTCAATCCGACCGCGTACTACCAGAGCACCTTTCCCGAGGGCGGCGCGCTGATCCTGTCGCGCAAGTCCACGAGCGAGGAGCGCGCGCCCGGCGGGCTGTACGACTTCATGGTCAGGCGGCACGAGCGGATCAACGTGCGCTACATCGGCCGCGCGCTGTGGTCGCCGTTCTACCTGTGGACGTCGACCAGGGTGGCGAGCATCGACGGGCTGAAGGGCCAGAAGATGCGCACCTCGGCGCTGTACGACCGCTTCATGCAGGCGCTCGGGATCGTGCCGGTGACGATCCCCGAGGGTGAGACCTACACGGCGCTCGAAGGCGGCACGGTGACCGGCTTCGGCTGGCCGATGGCGGGGCCGCGCGAGCGCGGCTGGATCAAGACGGCGAAGTACCTGATCGACCTGCCCTTTTACGCCAGCAACAACATCGTGATCATCATGAACCTCGACAAGTGGAAGGCGTTGCCCGAGGACGTGCGCAAGGAGATCGATCGCGTGACCGCCGCGTTCGAACCGAAGATGGTCGAGCACTACCAGAAGGCCGAGGCCGAGGAATGGGCGCTGCTCGAGAAGGCCGGCGTGCAGAAGATCAGGTTCTCCGAGGGCGAGAACAAGCGCTACATCGACACGGCGTACAAGGTCGAGTGGGACAACCTCGCGACCAAGGTGCCGGACATCGTCGGTGAGTTGAGGAAGCTCACCGGGAACTGAGCGATGCGCGTCGGGGAGACGGTGTTCCCTCTCCCCGATCACGAGGAGAGGTTCAGGGTGAGGGGGCATTTGCCGGTATGACCGCCCTCGACCGCTGGCTGTCGCGCGTCGAAAACGTGCTCGCGGCGCTGGGCATCTTCGTGCTGATTCTGATCATCGGCGCCGTTTGCGCCGAGATCGTGCTGCGCACGTTCTTTGCGCGGCCGCAGGTGTGGGTGATCGAGTTCAGCGAGTACGGCCTGCTGTACGTCACGTTCTTCGGCACCGCATGGCTGATGCGCCAGGACGGCCACGTGCGCGTCGACCTGCTGACCAATGCGCTGAGTGCAGACTGGAAGCGGCGGCTCGCGCTGGCCAGCGAGGCGATCGGCTGCGCGGTGTCGGTGGTGCTGACCGTGTTCGGCGTGATCGTGACGCTCGACGCGCAGCGGCGCGGACTCTTCAAGCCGACGATCCTGGAGTTCCCGACCTGGATCGTGCTGCTGGTGATTCCCCTCGGTTCGATGCTGCTCGCATTGCGCTTCCTGCAACGGTTCGTCGCGCTCTGGCAGCGCAGCCTCGAGCCCCGCTAGCGTGGACTGGGCGACCACGCTCGTCATCATCTTCGGCGCGCTGCTGACGCTGATGGCGATCGGCGTGCCGATCGCGTTCGCGTTCCTGGCGGTCAATGTCGTCGGCGCGTACTTCTTCTGGAACGGAAGCGCGGGGCTCGGCCAGCTCGTGATGTCGGTGTACGACTCGGTCACCACTTTCGCGCTGCTACCGGTGCCGCTGTTCGTGCTGATGGGCGAGTTGATGTTCCGCTCCGGCATCGCCGGCCGGCTGATGGACGTGCTCGACTCGTGGATCGGCCGGCTGCCGGGGCGGCTCGCCGTGATGGCGGTCGGCGGCGGCACGCTGTTTGCCACGCTGACGGGTTCGGCGATGGCGGGCGCGGCGATGCTGTCGTCGCTGCTGGTGCCGGAGATGGAAAGGCGCGGCTACCATCGCTCGATGTCGCTCGGGCCGATCCTCGGCTCCGGCGGGCTCGCGATTCTGATCCCGCCGTCGGCGCTGGCGGTGCTGCTGGCGGCGATTGCCAACATCTCGGTCGGCGACTTCCTGGTCGCGATCATCGTGCCGGGCGTGCTGACCGCCGTCGCGTTCGTGGTCTACATCGTCGTGCGCTGCCGGATCAGCCCGCATCTGGCGCCCGCGTACGACTTGCCGCGGGTGCCGCTCGGGCTGCGGCTGCGCAACACGCTGCTCTATGGGCTGCCGCTGGTGGTCGTCGTGTTCCTGGTCGTCGGGCTGATGTTTCTGGGCGTGGCGACCGCAACCGAGTCGGCGGCCGCCGGCGCGCTCGGCTGCTTTCTGCTGTCGTGGGCGTACGGGGGATTGAACCGCAGGATGCTGGTCGACTCGATGCAGGCCACACTCGGCGTCACGGTGATGATGCTGATGATCATCACCGGCTCGACCGCGTTCTCGCAGATCCTCGCGTTCACCGGCGCGTCGGGCGGGCTGGTCGAGATGGCGACCTCGCTGCCGCTGTCCCCGATCTGGCTCGTGGTCGCGATGCAGGCGGTGCTGATGGTCATGGGCTGCTTCATGGAGCCGCTGTCGATCATGATGCTCACCATCCCGATCTTCTTCCCGATCGTCAAGGCGCTCGGGCTGTCGCCGATCTGGTTCGGGGTGATCATGCTGCTGAACATGGAGATGGCGACGATCACGCCGCCGTTCGGGCTGGTGCTGTTCGTGGTCAAGGCCGTGGCGCCCGCCGGAACGACGCTGACGCAGGTGTATCGGGCCGCGCTGCCGTTCATCGTCTGCGAGACGGCAGTGATGGGCGTGCTGATGGCGTTTCCGGCGCTGATCACGTCGGTGCCGGCGCTGGTGGCGAGGTAGCGATGACGTTCAGCTGGTTTGCCGATGTCGAGCACCCGGACGCGGGCGCCGCGTTGAGCGGCGCCGATCGCGGCGCGCTGCTCGAACTCTTGCGCGGCACGCCCGGCCTCACGCAGGCGCGCCTGTACACGCCTGCGGCCGTCGCCACACCGTTCAACGACGGCCCGGCGCCCATGCTTGCGCTGCAGCTTTACTTCGCGACGCTGCCGGCGCTCGAAGCCGCGCTCGCGGATATACCGCCGATCGCCGCGCTGCCGAGCCTGCGCGGCGCGGCCATCTCGCACCAGGCGATGGTCGCGCGCTCGTTCCCGGTGCCCGATGCGCGGATCACGACGCCGATGCCGTGCACGTTCCTGGTCCACTATCCCGGACCGGCGCTCGACACCAATGCCTGGCTGCGCCATTACCTCGAGCATCACACGCCGTTGCTGGCACGACTTCCCGGCATCCGCGACATCGAGGTCTGCACGCGCGTGGACTGGTGCGATGCGCTGCCGTGGCGGCGCGCCGAGCACATGCAGCGCAACCGGGCCGTGTTCGACAGCCCGGGCGCGCTCGCCGCCGCGCTCGCCTCGCCGGTGCTCGAAGCGCTGCGCGCCGATTCGCGCCGCCTGCCGGCCTTCAGCGGCGGCAGCCGGCACTATCCGATGCACACGACGATCGTCCTTCCGGCATGAACGCGCGCACGCTCAGGCTCGCGGTCGACGTCGGTGGCACGTTCACCGACGTGACGCTGGTTGATTCGGCGCGCGGGCGGCTGCTGTCGGCCAAGGTGCCGACCACGCCGCGCGATCGCGCGCTCGGCATCATCGACGGCATCGCTGCCGCGCTCGAGGCGGCCGGCGCGCGCGCCGAGCAGGTCGCCGAGGTCGTGCACGGCTCGACGACCGGCACCAACGCATTGATCGAGCGCACGGGTGCCAAGGTCGGCCTGCTGACGACCGAGGGCTTTCGCGACGTGCTCGAGATCGGTCGCATCATGCGGCCGGACGCGGGGCTGTACGACTTCTCGGTCGACCTGCCGCTGCCGCTGGTGCCGCGCTACCTTCGCTGCGAGGCGCGCGAACGGCTCGACGCGCAGGGGCGCGTGCTGGTGCCGCTCGACGAAGCGTCGGTGCGCGCGGCGGCGGATGTCTTCGCGCGCGAGCGCGTGCAGGCGGTCGCGATCTGCTTCCTCTTCGCATTCATCGATCCGACGCACGAGGAGATGGCCGCGCGCATTCTCGAAGCGCGCCTGCCTGGCGTGCCGATCAGCCTGTCGGCGCGCGTGTGCCCGGAGATCCGCGAATACGAGCGCACTTCGACCACGGTGATCAACGCGTACCTGACGCCGGTGATGGCGACCTATCTCGATTCGCTGCAGCAGCGTCTGAACGAGATCCTCGGCCCGGTGCGGTTGTCGGTGATCCAGGCCAACGGCGGATCGACCTCGGTGGCGGCGGCGCGTCGGCGCGCGGTGACGACGGTGAACTCCGGTCCCGCCGGCGGCGTGGTCGCCGCTGCCTTCTACGGCCGGCGGCACGCGCGCGACCGCATCGTATCGGTCGACATGGGCGGCACGTCATTCGACATCGGGCTGGTCGAGAACGGCGCATGTGCGATCACGACCGAAGGCAGTTTCCAGAACCTGCCCGTGCGCGTGCCGATCATCGACCTGCACATCATCGGCGCCGGCGGCGGCTCGATCGCGTGGCGCGACGCGGGAGGCGCGCTGCAGGTCGGCCCGCGTTCGGCGGGCGCGGAACCCGGCCCGGCGTGCTACGGCCGCGGCGGCGCGCTGCCGACGGTGACCGACGCGAATCTGGTGCTCGGGCGGCTGAGCGCCGATTACTTCAACGGCGGCCGCATGCGGCTCGACGTCGAAGCGGCAAAGCGGGCCGTGCGCGCGCTCGCCGCCGAGATGGGCATGGGATTGGAAGAAACGGCGCTTGGCATCGTGCGCGTGGTCAACGCCAACATGGTCAAGGGCATCGCCGCGGTGACGATCCTGCGCGGCATCGACGTGCGGGATTTCTCGCTGCTGTCCTTCGGCGGCGCCGGCGGTGTGCACGCGGTCGACCTCGCCCGCGCGCTGGCGATGCGCGAAGCGATCGTGCCGCCGCTGCCGGGAACGTTTTCCGCGGTCGGACTGCTGGTCAGCGACACGCGGCTCGACTACGTGACCGCCCTCGGCAGCGCTCCCGTTGCCCAGGCGGATCCGGCAGCGCTCGAGGCCGCGTATCGCGCGCTGGAAGAGCGCGCAGTGGCCGAGCTCGAGGAGCAGGGTTTCGACGCGACGGCGCGCAGCCTGATCCGGCTGGCGGATCTGAAGGTCGCGGGGCAGACGTACGAGCTGTCGCTGCCGCTGCCGCAGTCGAAGCTCGACGCTGCCGGGCTGCGCCTGCTCGTCGACGCGTTCGCGCGCCTGTACCGCGAGCGCTATGCGTTCTTCTTCGACGGCGAACCGATCGAGATCGTCAACCTGCGCCTGACCGCGCTCGGCCACAATGCACCGATCGCGTTGCCGCGCTACGCGCGCGCGAGCGCCGATCCGTCGACGGCATTGAAGCAGACGCGGCCGGTGTACTTCGAAGCGATCGGCTACACGCCGACGGCGATCTACGAACGCGAGCGGCTGCGCCCCGGCATGGTCGTCGCCGGCCCTGCATTGATCGAGGAAGAAACGTCGTCGACGCTGGTGCCGCCCGGCGCGCGCGCCGACGTGCTCGACGACCTCGGTCTGGCGATCCCGATCGAACCGGAGCACGCATGACCGACGCCATCACGATGCAGGTGATCCGCTACGGCCTGGAGCAGGTCGCCGACGAGATGGGCAACACGCTGGTGCGCACCGGGCGCTCGACGATCATCACCGAGATCAAGGACATCTCGTGCGTGGTCGCCGATGCGCGCGGCCAGACGGTGGCGCAGGCGCACCACAACCCGAGCCTGCTGGCCGGCTTCGAGATCACGATGCGCGAACTGGTCGCCGCGTTTCCGCCGGAGCGTCTCGCGCCCGGCGACGTGATCATCACCAACGATCCGTATCGCGGCGGCCAGCACATCATGGACCTGTACGCGATCGCGCCCGCGTTCCACGACGGGACGCTGATCGGCTTCGTCGGCAACATCACGCATCACGCCGACCTCGGCGGCGTGGCGGCGGGCGGCGTGGCGGGCGGCGTGCGCGAGATCTACCTCGAAGGGCTGCGCCTGCCGATGGTGAAACTCTACAAGGCGGGGCGCGAGGACGAAGAGATCGTCGGCATCATCGCCAACCAGATCCGCGTGCCGCACAAGACGCTCGGCGACATCCGCGCGCAGGCCGCCTCGCTGATGGTCGGCACCGAGCGGCTCGGCCGCCTGTTCCGCCGCTACGGCCAAGCGACGATGCAATCGGCGTGCGCCGAACTGCTCGACTACTCCGAGCGTCGGATGCGTGTCGGCCTCGCCGCGCTTCCATCCGGCACGTACGAGGCGCAGGACTACATCGACGACGACGGCGTCAACGATCGCCCGATCCGCATCCACGTGAGGCTCACGATCGGCAACGGCGAGGCGGTCGTCGATCTGACCGGCAGCGACCCGCAGGCCGAGGGCAACACCAACTCGACGCTCGCCAATACGCACGCGGCCGCCTACTACGTAATGATCGCGGTCGTCGATCCGGGCATTGCGCCGAACTCCGGCTGCTACCGGCCGATCAAGATCGTGACGCGGCCCGGCAGCGTCGTCGATCCGCTGCCGCCGGGCGCGGTCGCGGCGCGCACCAATGCGTCGCAAAAGATCGTCGAGGCGATGCTGCGCGCGCTCGCGCCCGCGGTGCCGCACCGCGTGACCGCCGGCTCGCACGGGCAGATCAGCACTTGCGGCTTCGGCGGGCGGGACCCGAACACCGGTGTGCCGTTCATCTACACCGACATTCAGGGCGGCGGCATGGGCGCGCGCCCGTATCGCGACGGGCGCGACGGGCAGGACAGCCATTTGCCGCGCTTCATGAACACGCCGGTCGAGGTGCTCGAACGGCAGTTTCCGGTGCGCATCGAGCGCTACGAATTCATCCGCGATTCCGGCGGGCCGGGAACATATCGCGGCGGGCTCGCCCTGAGGCGCGACGTGCGACTGCTCGCCGATCGCGTCAGCTTTGCGCGCTACGGCGACCGCCACAAGTTCGCGCCGCAGGGTTTGTTCGGCGGGATGCCCGGCGCACGCGGCGCGTTCCTGCTCAATCCCGAAACGCCTGCGGAGCGTCTGCTCGCGTCGAAAGGACTCGACACGTTGCGCGCGGGCGATCTGGTGAGCATCCGCCTTCCCGGCGCGGGCGGCTACGGCGATCCACGCCAGCGCAACCGCGCTTCGGTGAAGGCCGATCTGCGCGACGACAAGATCAGCCGCGAATCCGCGCTGCAGGATTACGGCCTCGACGAAAGCGAACTCTGAACGAATGCTGCGCTATCACACCATCCCCGTTACGCCGTTTGCGCAGAACAGTTCGATCGTCTGGTGCGACGAGACGATGGCCGGCGCGGTGATCGATCCCGGAGGCGAGCTCGCGCTCTTGCGCGCCGCAGCCGAAAAACGTGGCGTGCGGATCGAGCAGATCCTGCTCACGCACGCGCACATCGACCATGCGGGCGGCGCCGGCGCGCTGGCGCGCGAACTCGCGATTCCGATCATCGGCCCGCATCCCGGCGACCGGTTCTGGATCGACTCGCTGGCGCAGCAGTCGCAGATGTTCGGCATGCCGGCCGCAGAGTCGTTCACCCCGGCGCGCTGGCTCGCCGACGGCGACACCGTGCGCGTCGGCAATTGCGAACTCGAGGTGCGCCACTGCCCGGGCCACACGCCGGGGCACGTCGTGTTTCACAACGCAGCGGCGCAGCGCGCGTTCGTCGGCGACGTGCTGTTCGCGGGCTCGATCGGCCGCACCGACCTTCCCGGCGGCGACTACGACACGCTGATCGCCAGCATCGTCGAGCGCCTGTGGCCGATGGGCGACGCCACGGTCTTCATCCCCGGCCACGGCCCCGAGAGCACTTTCGGACGCGAGCGGCGCAGCAACCCGTTCGTGGGCGGTACGTGAGTTCGTTCGCGGACGCCTTTTTCATCGTTGCAGGCGTTGATTGCATTGAATACGAAGCAAGCAATCGGCTTGGAGGAGTTGCGCCGTGGGGAGCCTGACCATCCGCGATCTCGATGAAGCGCTGAAGCGTCGGCCGCGCATGCGCGCGGCGTCGCACGGCCGACCGACGGCGGAGGAGGTGCGCGTGATCCTGCCCACCGCGCTGGTGCAGACGGCGCAGCCCGCGACGAATCTCGGCGAGCGAATCCGTGATCGCTTTGCCCGGCTGGGCGATGTCGAATTGTTGGTTGCGGTGCGCGAGCTTGCGCGGGCGGCTCGGCTGCCGGATGACCTGGCGGCCCCACGCGGGAAGCGCGCATCGAAGCCGGGCAGGGCGAGCAATCGCCGCGGCGCCCGATGAGCACGCTCGTCGGCACCAACGTGCTGTCCGAATTGCTGCGCGCGCGGCCGGTTCCGGCCGTGCCCGCGTGGTTCGCGGCGCAGCCTCATGATGGATTGTGTGTCTCGGCGGTTACCGGAGCGCAGATGATGCTCGGGGCGAGGCTGTTGCCGGATGGGAAACGCCGGCAGGCGATCGGGCAAGCGCCCGTTGCAATGTTCGAGCAGGACTTCGCACGGCGAGTCCTGCCCTTCGACGGCGCTGCCGTGCCGGCGCGCGTGGACGTCGTGAGCCGCCGGCGACCGGCGGGAAGACCGATTTCCCGGTTCGATGCACAGATCGCCGCCAGCGCGCTGTGCCACCGGATCAAGCTCGCCACGCGCAACGCGGCGGACTTCGAGGGATGCGGCCTTTCGCTCGTCGATCCCTGGCGGTTCCCGGCCTGAAACGAATGGTGAGCTGCGCCGCTACTCGTGCAGCGCCTGATACTTCGCCAGCAGTTCTTCCTTCGATTCCTGGAAATCCGGATTCGGCACGATGCAGTCGGCCGGGCACACCAGCATGCACTGCGGCTCGTCCTCGGCGCCGACGCACTCGGTGCACTTCAGTGGATCGATCACGTAGATCGGGTCGCCGACGCTGATCGCTTCGTTGGGGCAGGGCGGCTTGCACGCGTCGCACGCGGTGCAGTCCTGGGTGATCATCAATGCCATTGCAGTGCTCCCGTTATGCGGCGGCGCGGCCTTGCAGCTCCGCCAGTTTCTCGTGCCGGAACGCGCCCCACAGCGCGGCGCCGATCGCGCCGGCGTAGATCGAATCGGGGTGGCTCACGGCCTTCACGTTGACCTTTTCGTTGACCATCTCTTCCTGGATCGCGGCGAGCAGCCCGCTGTCGAGCGCCAGCCCGCCGGTCAGCAGCGCCGTGCCGGTCTTGATGCCGGTGACCTTGAGCAGCTTCACGATGCGCGAGGCCATCGACAGGTGGATTCCCTTCAGGATGTCGGGCGTGGCGATGCCGCGGCTCACCATGTTGATCACGTCGGTCTCGGCGAGCACCGCGCAGATCGAGCTCACCTTCTCCGGGTTCTGCGACTGCTGCGACAGCGGGCCGATCTCCTCCACCGCGACGCCGAGGTAGCGCGCGATGTTTTCGAGGAACTGCCCGGAGCCCGACGCGCATTGGCTGGTCATCTTGTACGACAGCACCTTGCCGCGCTCGTCGACGTAGATCGCGCGGCCGTTGAGCGCGCCGACGTCGACCACCGCGCTGATGCCCGGCTGCAGGAACACGCCGCCGCGCGCGTGCGTCGTCATCGAGTAGAAGTGGCCGGTGGCGAACTTGACGTTCTCGCCCTCGCCGGTGGTGGCGATGTAGTCGATGTCATTGGCGGCGAGCCCGCTGTCGGCGAGCACCGCGTCGAAGCCTTCCTTCGCCAGCGTCAGCGGGTCGCGCCGGCGGATGCGCTCGCAGCGCTTAGCGAGCCAGTCCTGCTTGCCGCCGTCGACGCGGAACAGCACGCTCTTGACGGCGCCGGAGCCGATGTCGATGCCGATGGTGGTGGTCATGATGGTGTCCTGTCTTGTGCCCTTGAGCGTTGCGTATGAAGTGGTGCGCGGTTGCATTGCCCTCACCCTCGCCCTCTCCCACTGATGTGGGAGAGGGAACAAGTATCCCTCGCCCGCATCAGCGGGAGAGGGTGGCCGCGAGGCGGCCGGGTGAGGGTGCCTTTCAGGTCCGTGCCTCCGCGGTCTTCCCTTCCTCGACCACCGCGCGCCACGCGAAGGTCGCGCCGCCGAGCGCGCCGGTGTAGATCGAATCGGGGTTGATGTTCAGTGTCACGTCGCCGTAGTTCTCGCGCACCAGTTCCATCAGCGACTTCACCGCGGCCTCGTTCTTG
Source organism: Pseudomonadota bacterium (assembly GCA_029778535.1). Lineage (GTDB taxonomy): Bacteria > Pseudomonadota > Gammaproteobacteria > Burkholderiales > Burkholderiaceae_F > JAKOQB01. The sequence continues at coordinate 81,840 of JAKOQB010000198.1, forward strand.
GCCACGCCGCCGGTGAAGGTGAATTCGTTGCGGATCCCGCCCGAGCGGGCCAGGATCGACATCGCGCGCAAGATGATCGCGCGGTGCAGCCCCGCCATGATGTCCTCGCGCTTGTCGCCGAGGGAGAGCCGGTCGCGCAGCTCGGCGCCGGCGAACACGGTGCAGGTCGAGTTGATGCGAATCGTCTTGGTCGACTTCATCGCCAGGGGGCCGAGCTCGTGCAGGCCCATGTTCATCTCGTCGGCGATGTAGCCCAGATAGCGCCCGCAACCGGCCGCGCAGCGGTCGTTCATCTGGAAGCTTTCGACGATGCCGTGCGGATCGACCTGGATTGCCTTGGTGTCCTGGCCGCCGATGTCGAGCACGGTCGCGGTGCCGGGGTACATCACGTGCGCGCCCAGGCCGTGGCACAGGATCTCGGAGCGGATGTGCTCCTTCGAGAACGGCAGCCGCGCGCGGCCGTAGCCGGTGCCGACGATGTAGGTCTCCTCCATCTCCATGTCGAGGATGCCCTTGATCGGAGCCTCGATGGCAGCGCGCTTCGCGCGCGTCGCCGGCAGCGCGGTGAAGGTGCGCTCGAGCGCGTCGAGCAGATGCTTGCGGATCGAATCCGCGTAGACGCGGTTCTCGACCTCGATGATCGAGCGGTCGAAAAGATTCAGCAGGAAGTCGTAGCGGATGCCTGCGTCCTTCGCGATGGATTCGCCCGCGGCCAGATACTGGCTGCCGGCGATGTCGCGGAAGAAATCGCTCTTGCGCTTCGCGCCCGGCGCGAAGAGCTGCGGTGCCTCGGCCATCAGGCGCTTGAACACCTCGCCCAGCGCCGCGCCGACGGCGGCGGTCAGGTCGCCGAACTTCGCGGTCTCGAGACTGCGCCGGCAGGTTTCTTCCAGGTCGCCGAGCTGCTCGAGGTACTGCTCGGCGCGGAAGTCGCGCTCGAGCTGCGCGACGAACTCGTCGAGCGCGCCGTTCAGCGCGCGGGTCGATGCGAGTGCCTGCCGGAACAGGTGGAATCGTCCCGCCAGCAGCGCCTCGGTCTTGGCTACCGCCGCCGCGGTGTCGTAGTTCGAGCGCGAATTGGTGATGCCGCGGCCGAGGATGTTCCGGTTCTCGTCGATCACCACCGCCTTGGTCGTGGTCGAGCCCAGATCGATGCCGATGAAGCAGCGCATGCCGGTGTCCTCCTCAGTGCGCGGCCGCGATCGGGATGAATCCCGGCGACGACGACGGTGCCGCCGCGCCGGCGGCGCGCTTCTGGTTGATCATCTGCAGGTAGCTCTCGAGCCGGTTCTTCACGTTGGCGGCGGAGAAGTAGCGCGGGTCGACCAGATCGGTCTCGATGAACGCGGCGGGCTTGCCGGTGCGCTTCTCGACTTCGCGCAGGATTAGAAGTTGCCCGGCGGAGAAGCTGTTGCAGCTCTTGATCGAGTTGATCAGGAGGCCGTCGGCCTGATACTGCTCGATGTACCTGCAGATCATGTCGATCCGCGACGGCAGATTGAGGTTCGTGTAGCAGCCGAGGCAGTACTCGGCGAGCGACTCGAGCGGCCGGTCCGGATCGTGGCGGAAGCCGAAATCGTAGACGCCGCCGACCTTCGAGTACGTGCTGGCGACGACGACCGCGCCTTCCTCGTAGAACATCTTCCAGAAGTCGCGGAAGCTGGTCCAGTTCGGCGGTCCCTCGACGATCAGCCGGTACTTCTCCTCGCCCATCTCGCCGTCGGGCGTGACCGGGCCCTTGCCGAGCCGCACGCGCTCTTCGATCTCGCCTCGGAGCACCTTGTAGTACTGCGTTGCTTCGGGCGTGCCGCGGAACGCGGTGAAGATCGGCCCGATGTAGTACACGGCGCCGAAGTAGCCGTCGATCGGCGAGGGACGGTTCTTGGCCGACTGCAGCACCGCGACCAGGTCTTCCTCGGCCTTCTGCGACTCCTTCATGTACTGGCGCAGGCGGTCGATGTCGAACTTCACGCCCGAGATGCGCTCCAGCGTCGGGATCACGTTCTCCTTGAGCTGCTTGACCACGTAGTCGCGCATGTTGGGCGCGATGCGGCCGTCGCCCTGGTACGGCACGTGCAGCATCACGGTCTCGCAGCCGTACTTGTGGCGGATCAGCTCGAACCACTTCATGAAGGTGAAGCAGCCGGTGTAGGAAAGCAGCAGCACGTCGGGGCGCGGCAGCGGATCGCCGGTGGGGCCGACTTCGCCTTGCATCATCATGCCGAGGTCGGCCTTCACGTACGTACAGACGTCCTCGCTCTGGCCGTCGCGCTCGGCGTCCATGATCATCTTGCCGCTCTTCTTGCGCATGCCGTTCTGCAGCGCATTGGTCTCGGGCAGCGAGCGCGCGAAGTCGAAGCACATCAGCAGTTCGTTCAGATTCCCCGGAACGAAGGTCGCCGACACCTTGCGGTTCATCTGCCGCGCGGTGGCGAGTTCCATGTAGTTGCGGTTGATCAGCTCCTTCTGCAGCCACATTGCGTCCTCCTTCTGGACGTTCTGCGGCTTCCTGATGCTGGTGGGCAGGGCGGCGGTGGCGGTCATTTCTGTCCTCGTGCGGAAAGGAGTTCCGTCGCCCCGGCGCAGGCCGGGGCCCAAGTTTCGACGCTGCAGATTGGGCCCCGGCCTGCGCCGGGGTGACGCGCGCGCGTCGTGCTCATGCGGCGCTCCACAACTTGATCGAATCGGCGAACGTGCCGGACTGCTCGCGGATCGGCGCCATCTGGCCGGTGTTCTCCGCGTACTTGAATGCCGTGTAGGGGATCTTCTGCCTGGAGAGCACGTCCTGCAGCATCGGCCGCTCGAGCAGAGCCGGGTCGCAGAACGACGGCGCGGCGAAGATCACGCCCTCCGCGCCGCGCGTCTTGACCTGCTTGAGCAGGAACACGCCCTTCTCCTCGCGCGTGGTGTCGTACTTCGCCGCGGTCGACGCCGAGCGGTGCAGGAACGCCTTGCTCAGTTCCTCCAGCGGGTCGCCGTTGGCCGGCACGTCGTCGAGCAGCCAGCGCGTGACCAGCATGAAGTCGTCGTCGACCACGTAGCAGCCCGACATCTCGATCGACTTGATCAGCGCCAGCGGCGGCTGTTCGCAGAACGTGCCGTTGATCACCACGCGCGCGTTGTCGCGCTTCGGCCGCGGGACCGCGTCGGTCGCGGCGATGTAGTCGCGCACGAGCTGCGTGTGCTCCTCCGGCGGCAGCAGCATGCCGGCGCGCAGCACCAGATACACCTCGGAGGTCGGCGCCTGCCACGGCTTGCTTGCGCGGTACGCGTACAGCTCGCGCACCGCGGCGCGGTTGTCGTTGTAGACGGCGATCGAGGCGTTCAGCGCCGCGTCGGTGACCGGGCGGCCGGCGAGCTCGCCGAGGTCATGGCGCAGCGTCTGCATCTCCTGGATGTAGAAGCGCCCGCCGATCGCGTCCTGGTAGTTCTGCGGCACGTCGAGATAGCGGACGTACTTGCCGGGAAACAGGATCTGCCACATGCCGGACAGATTTCTGATCACGTCGCAGATCGACGGGAACAGCATCCCGTCGAGGCAATCGAGCCGATGCGTGAGTCCCAACTCGATCGTCGAGCGCGGAATGCGGCAGATGTAGCTCTGGTAGTAGGCGTCGCCCTGGATCACTTCGAGCTGGTCGCCGCCGCCGAGGATGCCGACCGGCAGCATGCCCGCGGCATGGATGATCTCGCGCGGCACGTACACCGGCATGTAGCCGATCGCCTTGCGGCCGGGTGCTGCTTCCTTCCACTGCTTGACGGCATTGAAGTCGAGGTCTTCGAACAGCGCCTCGCAGCGCTGCACGATCTGCATCACGGGAGAAAGAGCGGTCATCGGTGCTCCCAATTCGGTTTCCTCTTGGCGAGGAATGCGGTCAGTCCTTCGTTGGCATCGCGCGTGGCCATCAGTCGGTCGAGATAGAGCTTCTCCACTTCCGCCAGCCGCGCGCGCACGTCGCGCAGCAGCGGGCCGCGCGCGGCGGCCACCGCGCACGCGAGCGACGCGGCGCTCTTGCCGGCGAGGTGTTCCTGGAAGTAGGCGAGCGCGGCGGTTTCCGGGTCGTCGAACACGCGGTAGACGAGGCCGATCGATTTCGCTTCCTCGGCGCCGACCGAACGGCCGGAAAACAGCAGGTCTTCCGCCGCGGGCTGGTTCACGCGATACGGCAGCAGGCACGACGCCGCCGGCGCGAACACGCCGAGCTTCATCTCGGGCTGGCCGAACTGCGCATCTGGCGCGGCGAAGATCAGGCTGCCGGCGAGCGCCACTTCGAGTCCGCCGCCGAGGCACTGGCCGCGCACTGCCACCAGGATCGGCGCCGGGAACTCGAGCATCGCGATGATCAGCGCGTGCAGCGACACCAGCATCTGCGCGCACTGCGCGGGCAGGTGTTCCTCCACGCTGGCGCCGAAGCTGAAGTGCGGCCCTTCGGCATCGAGCAGCACGCCGCGCAGCGTGTTGTTCGCGCGGTGCGCGAGCAGCGCGCCGTCGAGCGCGGCGATCATCTCCGCGTCGACGATGTTTGCCTTGGGACGCGCCAGCCGCAGCCGCAGCAGGCCGCCCTCGTGCTCGAGCCAGTCTTTCAGGGGTGACATCCTCAGGCCTTCTTCTTCGCCTTCGGCTGGATCGAATCGTGCAGCGGACCGACCCAGCTTTCGCCCGCCGCCAGCTTCTGCCGCAGCAGCACGAAGTCGATCTCGCGATCGTCCTTCGTGCCTTCGTTGAACGCGATGAAGCCGGATCTGGCCTCGGTCATCATGTTCAGCGCCAGCCACGCACGCGAGTTCTCCTTGTTGCGGTTCCAGGCGTCGAGCTTGGGCTTGCGCAGCTCCTCGATCGTCTTGGTCGTGCAATCGGGGAACGTGAGCAGCATCTTGGCGCACAGTTCCTCCACCTTCGCGTCGAGCCGCGAAAGATCCACCGTGCCCTTGGCGAGCAGCGCCTTGCCCTCCTTCAGCGCGTCGCCCGTCTTCGGCTCGCCGTAGACGACGCGGCCGTACTCGTCGACCATCCTTTGCGTCTCGACCAGCGGGTTGGCGACGAACTTGCCGTCGACCTTCAGCGCCGGCACGACGTCGGTCAGGATGCCCATCCAGTACGCCTTGTGCGCGGAGAACGGCTCGCACAGCACGCACGCGGCCATCGAACGCTCGGCGCCGACCATCACCGGCAGGAAGTCGGTCGCGCCGCCGATCGGCGCCGACCCGTGCTTGGGACCCGCCTGGCCGAAGCGCGCGAGGTCCTGCGCGACCGAGAAGTCGCACGCCATGCCGATCTCCTGACCGCCGCCGATGCGCATGCCGTTGACGCGGCAGATCACCGGCTTGTCGCAGGCGAGGATCGCGGAGACCATGTCGTTGAAGAGGCGCATGTACTGCCGGTACTCCTGCGGATGGCCCGCGTAGTACTCCGCGTACTCCTTGGTGTTGCCGCCGGTGCAGAACGCCTTGTCGCCCACGCCGGTGAACACCACGCAGTTCACGTCGCGCGCGTTGTTCGCGGCACGGAACGCGAGGATCACGCCCTTGACCATGTCGGTCGTGTACGAGTTGAACTGGGCCGGGTTGTCGAGCCAGATCCACGCGTTGTACAGGCCGTCGACCACGTTGCCGTCGGGTGTGCGTGCGGGGCGCTTCTCGAAGCGCACGCCGGGCTTGCGGATGTCGTCGACGAGGTCGTGGTTCTTGAAGTCGCGCATGGGGAGTCCTGTCTAGTTGGGCACCATCACCGCGCGCTTCTTGATCTCGCGGTGATGGACCGCGGCGAACACGCGGTTGATGTCGGAAAGCGGATGCGTTTCGACGAACGGCTTGATCTGCACCTGGCCCTCGAGCACGAGGTCGAGCGCAGCGGGGTAGTACTCGGGCGGACAGCCCCAGTTCCCGATCGCGCGCGCGTCGAACGCCATCAGGTTCGACAGCCGCACCTCGACCTTGTCCATCGTGAAGCCGACCACCGACAGCGTGGCGCCGTGCACCAGCAGGCCGTATGCGGTCAGTTGCCCCGCCGCGGTGCCGGAGCACTCGAAGATGATCCACTCGGTCGAGCGCAAGGCGCGCTCCTTGGCGAAATTGCTGATCGCGCTCTTGATGCTCTTCCCATCGAGCGCGCGGCTGTTCAGCGTCAGCGCGGCACCGTGCTCGGCGACCGCCGCGAGCTTGGCGTCGTCGACGTCGATCGCGACCACGGTGGCGCCGAACGCGCGCGCGATCTGCACGCAATAGCCGCCGACGCCGCCGACGCCGACGACGATCGCGAGGCTGCCGGGGGCCGAGCCGGCGCCCGGCCGCTCCGAAGCCGGCTCGCGCCCCCCCGGGGGGCAGCGACCGAAGGGAGCGTGGGGGCCGTCAACCATCGCGCGCCGCACCGCCTGGTACGGCGTGGTGAGCGCGTCAGCCACGATCGACACCTCGGCGAGCGTCAGTCCCGCGTTCGCGAGCCGCGCCTCGTCGACCTCGCACAGCCCGCGGCCCGGCACCACGATGTGGGTAGCGAACCCGCCCTGGATGTCGTTGCCCGGCATCTTCTGCTTGCGGCAGATGGGCGCCAGCCCGCGCTGGCACAGGTCGCATTCGCCGCAGGGCAGCACGGCCGGAACGATCACCGACTTGCCGATCCAGCCCTCGGCGCCGGCGCCCGCCGCCACCACCGTGCCGCTGATCTCGTGCCCGAGCGCCAGCGGCAGCGGCGCATTGGTGCGCACGCCGTCGTAGTAGTAGCCGAGATCGGTGTGGCACACGCCACAGCCGGCGATCGCGACCGCGACCTCGCCCGCACCGGGCACGGCGTCGAAGCCTTCGCGCACCAGCGGCGCATTGGGGGCGGTCATCAGCCAGCGGTGGGCTTGCAGGGGCATCGGCTGGGCTCCTCGTCGGCGCGTCTGGTCGCGGACGAACCGAATTTTGGTAAATCGGTACTCAAATACCAGTTTCGGGCATTTTGGGCCACCCGACCTGCGCCGACCTTGATCTGCGTCAGAGTCCATCCGGTCGGCGCGGCATTTACTTGGCGCTCACCGCGGAGGACCCTGATGGTGGATTCGAACGCATCACCCACACGCGCTACGCACAGTCTGTCGATTGCACTTGCCGGCAGCGGCGGCAGCGGCGTGATGACCGCCGGCGAAATGCTGCTCGATGCCGCGGCGCGCGCCGGCCTGTACGGCCTGATGGTGCGTACCAGCGGCCCGCAGATCCGCGGCGGCGAGGCGGCGGCATTGCTTCGGCTGGCGCAATCGCAGGCGGTTTCGCTCGGCGACCACTTCGACCTGCTGCTCGCGATCGACTGGCAGGGCGTGAGCCGCTTTGCCGACGAAATCCCGCTGCGCGCAACCAGCCTGGTCGTCAGCGACGCCGACGAGGGCGAGGCGCCGGACGTCTTCAAGGCCAGCGGCGCGCGCTGCATCACGCTGCCGCTGAAGAAGACCGCGAAGGCGATCGCGGGCAGCTGGGTCAACATGGTCGCGTTGGGACTGTCCGGCACTCTGGCCGGCATTCCGGCCAGCGCGCTGGAAGCGGCCGTGCGCGCGTCATGGAAGCGCGGCGAGGAGGCGCTGGCGGCGAACCTGAAGACGCTGGCCGCTGGCGTCGAATTCGCCGGTGGCATCGGCGGCGTGGCGCGGCTGCAGACGGCACAGGTGGACCGCAAGCGCTGGCTGGTGACCGGCAACGAGGCGGCAGGCTTCGGCGCGATCAAGGGCGGCGTGCGCTTCGTCGCCGCGTATCCGATCACCCCGGCGACGGAGCTCCTCGAATGGATGGCGCCGGCGCTGACCAAGGTCGGCGGCGCGCTGCTGCAGGCCGAGGACGAGCTGGCATCGGTCAACATGATCATCGGCGCCTCGTACGGCGGCGTGCCGTCGCTGACCGCGACCGCGGGGCCGGGGCTGGCGCTGATGGCCGAAGGGATCGGCCTGGCCGTCGCGTCGGAGACGCCGATCGTGGTGGTCGACGTGATGCGCGGCGGGCCGTCGACCGGCATCCCGGCCAAGAGCGAGCAGAGCGACCTGTCGTTCGCGGTCAGCGGCCTGCACGGCGATGCGCCGCGCATCGTCGTCGCGCCGACCTCGGTCGCCGATTGCCTGGCGACCACGCAGTGGGCGGTGCAATTGGCCGAAGCGCTGCAGGCGCCGGCGATCGTGCTGTCCGATCAGATCATGGGTCAGTCGCGCGCGATCATCGATCGGCCCGCGGACGCGGGCGGCGAGGCGACGCGCCTGACGGCTGCGGCCAATGCGACCGACTACAAGCGCTATCGCAACACCGAATCCGGCGTGTCGCCGATGGCGATTCCCGGCACGCCGGGTGTGGCGTACACGGCCGACGGCCTCGAGCACACCGAGGCCGCGATTCCGAGCAGCGGCGCGCGCGATCACCGGCTGCAACTCGACAAGCGCGAGCGCAAGCTGGCGCTGTACGACTACGGGCCGCGGTGGGCCGATCTCGAAGGCGACGGCGAGCTGGCGGTGATCACGTTCGGCTCGACCACGTCGGCCGTGCGCGAAGGTCTGGCGCGCGTGCGCGCGCAGGGCATGGCGGTGCGGCTGATCGCGCTGCGGCTGATCGCGCCGGCGCGGCCGAAGCAGGTCGCCGCAGCGCTGGCCGGCGTGAAACGGGTGCTGGTGATCGAGCAGAACCACGGCGCGCAGCTCTACCGGTATCTGCGCAGCCAATACGACCTGCCGCGCACCGTGAGCTTCCACCGCCCGGGGCCGCTGCCGTTGCGGCCGGGCGAAGTGGCGGACGCAATCGCCGAATGGGCCAACGCGAAAGAAGAGGTCACGGCATGAACGACGTCGCTCCCGCACCGCTGACCGCGGCCAGCTACAAGTCGAACTACAAGCCGATCTGGTGTCCGGGGTGCGGCGACTACACCGTGCTGTCGGCGGTGACCAAGGCGCTCGCGATGCTGCAACTGCTGCCGCACCAGGTCGCGGTCGTCTCGGGCATCGGCTGCTCGTCGCGCATCCCCGCCTACACCTCGTGCTACGGCTTCCACGGCGTGCACGGCCGCGCGCTCGCCGCCGCCACCGGGCTGAAGGTCGCGCGGCCCGATCTCACCGTGCTGGTTGCCGGCGGCGACGGCGACGGCTATTCGATCGGCGGCAACCACTTCCTGCACGCGTGCCGCCGCAACGTCGACCTGACCTACATCGTGATGGACAACCACGTGTACGGCATGACCAAAGGGCAGGCGTCGCCGACCACCGAGCCCGACTGGGACAACAAGCTGTCGCCCGGCGGCACCGGGATCCGCGCGTTCCATCCGCTGGTGATCGCGCTGGCGTCCGGCGCCAATTTCGTCGCGCGTGCATTCTCGGGCGACCCGAACGGCACCGCGAACATCATCGCGCAGGCGATCCGCCATCCGGGCTTTTCGTTCGTCGAGATCCTCAGTCCCTGCGTGACGTTCCGCCCCGAGCAGCGCGACTGGAAGACGATGGTGCATCCGGCGCCGGTCGAGCCGACCGACGATCCGGCGCGCGCCGCGCGCCGCATCATGACCGACGACGGCTTCAACATCGGCGTGCTGTACGCCGGCAACCGCGCGACCTATCCGCACTACCGCAGCGGCGAAGCGAGGAAGACGATCCAGGATCTTGAAGCGGAGTTCGAACAATGAGCGCACCGCAGAATCTCGAGGAGTTCATGGCACTGGCCCTGGCGATGGAGCGCGAGGCGGTCGAGCGCTACACCGAATTCGCCGACACGATGGACACGCACAACAACCGCGAGGTGGCGGCGATGTTCCGCACCATGGCGGGTTACGAGAACAAGCACGCGCAGCAGATCATGGCCGAGATGGGCTGGAAGGAGGCTCCGCCGTTGCGGGCGACGCTGACCTGGCCCGACTTCGAGGCGCCGGAGACGGTCGCGATCGACGAGGTGCACTACCTGATGCAGCCGTGGCACGCGCTGCAGCTCGCGCTCGCCGCCGAGCAGCGCGCCGAGCGCTTCTTCGCCGAGCTGGCGCGCGTGGCGACCGACGATTCCGTGCGCCGCGCCGCGCTCGAGCTGCAGGCCGAAGAGGCCGAGCACGTGGCGCTGGTCAAGCAATGGCTCGACAAGGTGCCGCAGCCCGACCGCAACTGGGCCGAGGATCCCGATCCGCCGCGGTATTCGGACTGAGGAGGAGAAGAAATGCAGGTTCTGCTTCCCGAAGGCTGGGCGCCGCCGATCGGCTATTCGAACGGCATCGCCGTCGAAGCCGGGCGCATCGTGTTCATCGCCGGCCAGGTCGGCTGGGACGCGCAGCAGAAGTTCCATTCCGAGGACATCGCGCCGCAGTTCGAGCAGGCGCTGCAGAACATCCTCGCGGTGCTCGCGCAGGCGGGCGGGAAACCCGAGCACATCTGCCGCATCACCGCCTACTGCTGCGACAAGCCGGCGTATCTGGCCGCGCGCAAGGAACTCGGTGCAATCTGGCGCAAGCACATGGGCAGGCACTTCCCGGCGATGAGCATGATCTTCGTGTCGGACCTGCTCGACAACCCGGGCAAGATCGAGCTGGAGGCCACCGCGGTCGTGCCCTGATCAGGCGGATTTCCTGACGTAGCGAACGCCGTCGATTCCTCCGAAATCGGCGTCCTGCGTCCATAGCACGGCACCGTGCCGGCGCGCCGTCGCGAGCATGACCGGATCGGCAAGCGGAAGCCTGTGCGACAGCCCGAGACGGGCCGCTGCCAGCGCGATGTCGGTGTCGAGGTCAACAACGCTACCCTGACGCATGTGCGCGACCGCTTGCAGCGCGGCGTTCTCGCCGCGCTGCTGCAGCACCCGCTTGAAGACCTCGAGCAGGCTGATCGTCGGAACGACCAGATTCGCGGTGTCCGTGATCGATCGGGCAAAGAAGCCCGCATTGGCTCCGTCGGCAAAGAACTCGAGCCAACCGGAGGAATCGACGACGTTCAAACGCGGTCCTTGTCACGCGGAACGCGCGTGTCGATGCCGCGCAGAAACCCGCGCATCGCCTTCATTTCGCGCACGGGCACGAACTCTGCCCGCCCCTCGTGGACGATGACCTCGATCTTTTGCCCGGGCCGGATCGCCAGCGACTCGCGCACGTCCTTCGGAATCACGACCTGAAACTTTTTCGATACCGTCACCGTCGTCATACGACATCCTGATCGATTGCTGACCGGTACATCGTACGGGAGGGGTTTGGGCCGGTCAATGCCGATGGGCGCGCGCAGCGCACCGCGCGGTTTGACCGGGCACCGATGTACATGTAATGTACATAGGCATCGAGCCCCGAGGATGATCACCGTGGCAGCAGCAGTCGCAAGGATCGTGGTCCAGGCCACGCCGCAAGAGAAGAAGGCCATCGCCGCCAAGGCGAGAAAGCTCGGCATGCCGATCTCCGAGCTGATGCGGCGCGGTGCGACCGCGTACAAGTCGGTGCAGGCGGACGCAGAGCTTGCGGCCTTGGCCGACGCCGCCAAGGCCGCCGCGCATCGCGCCGGTGCGGCGATCGACGATGCGCTCGCCTTCATCGACGCGAGCAACAAGCGCATCGCCGCGCTCGAAGCGCGCGCTGCGCGCAGTCGCAGGAAGGCAGCCTGATGAGCGTCACCGAGCGCGTCTGGGGCGCGTTGAGCTCGGTAATCAAGCTCGAGGACCGCGCGACGCGGCAGGCGGAAGCGCTGAAGGCGCAGCAGTCGCGGATCGAGGACCTGACCGCGCGCGTGATCCGGCTGGAGGCGCAGTTCGAATTGCTGACCAGCGCGGCGCTGGTGAAGCGGTTGAAGGGCGACTGAGCGACGTCGCTCGCTGAAGAACGGCTACTCGGCGCCGCGTGCCGATTCCCGCGCATCCAGCAGGCGTGCCACGAACTCGTCGACTGCGGCGAGCACCGCTTCCGGCTGATCCTTGTGCGGCGAATGGCGGCAGTCGGCGAGCTTGACGAGGTCGACGTCGCGGCAGGTGCGCGCGATGCGCTCGACCTGCTCCATCGTGCCGTATTCGTCATCCTCGCCCTGGATCGCGAGGATCGGGCAGCGGATGCCGGGCAGATATTCCTCGATGTTCCAGGCGCGGAATTCCGGGTCGAGCCAGATGTCGTTCCAGCCCCGGAACGCGGAGTCGACGTCGGCGTGGTACTTGCCGAGCCGCGCGCGCAGGTCGGTCGTCTCGTAGGCGACTTTGGCCTGCGCGATGCTGGCGACCGAGACGTCCTCGACCAGCACGTGCGGCGCCATCAGGATCAGCGCGGCCACGTCCCTGCGCGTGCCGCCGGCGTGGATCAGCGCGATCGACGCGCCGTCGCTGTGGCCGAACAGGATCGGCGCGTGCACGTCGAGCGCATCGAGCAGCAACGGCAGCGCGTGCAGCGCCTCGTCGTGCATGTAGCGCACCGTGCGCTTGTCCCTGATCGGGTCGGAGCGGCCGTAACCGATGCGCGAGTAGACGATCGCCTCGCACCCGGTCGCGTCCGCGACCCGCTGCGGAAATCCGCGCCACATCGCCACCGACCCCAGCCCCTCGTGCAAGAACACGATCGCCGGCGCGCCGGCGCGCCCGTGCGCGGACGCGAGCCGCACGACCTCGATGCGCCTGCCGTCGATCTCGACGAACTTCATACGCCCAGATGCTGCCGGATCAGGTCGGCGCGCGCGCGCAGCTCGTCGCTCGCGCCGTCGAACACGACCTGGCCCTTGACCAGGATCATCGAGCGCGCGGTGGTCGCGGTCACCGCCGCGTGGTTCTTGTCGACGATCACGGTCGCGATGCCGCTGGCCGCGATCTCGCGCACGATGCGCCAGATCTCGCGCGCGATCAGCGGCGCCAGGCCCTCGGTCGCCTCGTCGAGGATCAGCAGTTTCGGGTTGGTCATCAGCGCGCGGCCGATCGTCAGCATCTGCTGCTCGCCGCCCGACAACTGGCCGCCGCCGTGGTTGATCCGCTCGGCCAGACGCGGGAACGTGGCCAGCACGCGGTCCAGCGTCCAGTCGGCGCTGCCGCCGATGGCGCGCGCGGCCATCACCAGGTTCTCGCGCACCGTGAGTGTCGGAAAGATGCCGCGCCCTTCGGGTACGTAGGCAATGCCCTGCTGCGCGATCCGGTACGTCGGCGCGCGCGTCATGTCGGCGCCGTCGACCAGCACGCGCCCGGCGCGCGGGCGGATCAGCCCGAGCAGCGTCTTCAGCAGCGTGGTCTTGCCCATGCCGTTGCGGCCCATCAGGCCGAGCGATTCGCCGGCGCGGATCGAGAAGTCCACGCCGTGCAGCACGTGGCTGACTCCGTAGTAGGTGTGCAGGCCAATGCCTTGCAGCAGCGTTTCGTCGTTGCCGCGCGCGGCAATGCTGTCGCCGGGGGAGTTCCGAGGGGGCGAAGCCCCTTCGTTCCTCAACCTTTCAGTCATGCACCGCCTCGTCGTGGCCCAGATACGCGCGCTGCACCTCGGCGTTGGCGCGGATCGCCTCGGGCTCGCCGCTGGCCAGCACCTGGCCGTTGACCAGCACGGTAATCCGGTCTGCGACCGCGAACACCGCGTCCATGTCGTGCTCGACCAGCAGGATCGCGTGATCGGCGCGCAGCCGCCGGAGCAGCTCGACCATCTGCGCCGATTCCTCCGCGCCCATGCCGGCGAGCGGCTCGTCGAGCAGCAGCACGGTCGCGTCGGTGGCGAGCACCATCGCGATTTCGAGCTGGCGCTGCTCGCCATGCGACAGCGTGCCGGCGACGATGTCCTCGCGACCGGCGAGCCCCGCGAGTTCGAGCGCGGTCTTCGCCCTGTCGACCGCGTCGGTGAACCGCAGCGCGTTGGTCAGCAGGCGCCACGGCCGTGGCCGGCGCGACTGCGCTGCGAGCCGGCAGTTCTCGAACGCGGTGAACTTGGAAAAGATGTTGGTGCGCTGGAAGCTGCGGCCGATGCCGATCATCGAGCGCTGGTACGAAGTGAGCCGCGTGATGTCGCGGCCGCCGAGCAGCACGCGGCCGGAGGTCGGCGCCAGATCGCCCGACAGCATGTTGATGCAGGTCGACTTGCCCGCGCCGTTGGGGCCGAGCAGCGCGTGCAGCTGGCCGCGCTGCAATGACAGGCTCACTTCCTGGTTGGCCGCGAGCCCGCCGAAGCGGCGCGTCAGTTTGTCGGCGACCAGCATCTCACTCATGCGCGTTTCTGTGCTGCAGCGCGCGGCGGATGCGGTCCGGCACCGCGGCCAGGCCGCCCGGAAGGAACAGCACCGTCACGACGATCACCGTTCCCATCAGCAGCAGCCAGTGCTTGGTGAGCTGCGAGAAGAACTCCTGCATCGCGACGAACGCGGTCGCGCCGGCGATCGCGCCGCCGAGGCTGCCCATGCCGCCCAGGATCACCATCAGGATCGCGTCGCCCGACTTGTGCCATGAAAGCAATTCCGGATTGACGAACGCGAACAGCACCGCGTAGCAGAAGCCCGACACGCCGGCCAGCGCGCCCGCGAGCGTGAACGCGCCGAGCTTGTACAGGTAGGTCGCGTAGCCGAGCGAGCGCATCCGGTGCTCGTTGCTGCGGATACCGACCAGCACGCGCCCGAACGGCGAGCGCAGCACCTGCTGCAGCAGCACGAAGGTCGCCAGCAGCATCGCCACCACGAAGTAATACGCGTGCACGCCGTTGCCGAGATCGAACGGCGTCAGGCCGAAAATCGAGGCGTCGGGGCGGGAGTTCAGGAACACGCCGTCCGAGCCGCCGCCGATCTTGGTGTCGTGGAACAGCGAGAACACCATCTGCGCGAACGCCAGCGTCACCATGATGAAGTACACGCCGCGCGTGCGCAGCACGAAGATGCCGATCACGAACGCGGCCGCCGCCGCCGCGAGCACGGCGGCCGGCAGCGCGAGCCACAGGCTCACGGCCTCGGCCTTCGGCGTCAGGAACACCAGCGCGTACGCGGCCACCCCGAAGAACGCCGCGTGGCCGAAACTGACCAGCCCGGTGAAGCCGATCAGCAGATCCAGACTCATCGCGAAGATCGCGAACACCAGGATCTTGGCGATCAGCTCCGTGTAGTAGGGCGTGGCGAAGTGCGGCAGCGCGAGCAGCAGCAGCAGCAGCGCGAGATTGATCAGCGGGATGATGGTCCGCCTCATCCGCCGCCTTTGCGCAGGATGCCCTCGGGCCGCCACAGCAGCACGATCGCCATCACCAGGTACACGAGGATGCCGGCCGCCTCGGGGAAGATCACCTTGCCGAACGTGTCGGCGAATCCGATGATCAGCGCCGCCATCAGCGCGCCCCACACCGAGCCGATGCCGCCGATCACGACGATCACGAACGACACGATCAGCACGCTGCTGCCCATGCCCGGATACACCGTCGACACCGGCGCGGCGATCATGCCGGCGAACGCGGCGAGCGCGACGCCGAGCGCGAAAACGATCCGGTAGACGCGGTTGATGTTGATGCCCAGCGCCGCGACCATGTCGCGGTCGTGGCTGCCGGCGCGGATCATCATGCCGAGCTTGGTGCGCTGGATCAGCAGGTACAGGCCCACCGCAAGCGCCAGGCAGACGAGCGAGATGAAGAGCCGATAGACCGGGTAGCTCAACGTCTCGGTCAGCGCGATCGACGCGCCCAAAAGCTGCGGGATCGCCACGCTGTGGACGTCATCGCCGACCAGGATGCTGCGCGCCTCCTCGAAGAACAGGATCAGCCCGTAGGTCAGCAGCACCTGCTCCAGGTGGTCGCGCTTGTACAGATGCGCGAACACCAGCCACTCGAGCAGCCAGCCGAGCGCGAGCGCGAGCGGCACGCCGAGCGCGAGCGCCAGCGCGAAACTCCCGGTCGAACTCGTCAGCACGAACGCCATGTACGCGCCGACCATGTAGAAGCTGCCGTGCGCCAGGTTGATGATCCCCATGATCCCGAAGATCAGCGTCAGCCCGCTGGCGACGAGGAACAGCAGCAGGCCGTACTGAACCGAGTTGAGGATCTGGATGAGGAGGGATGGGAAGTCCATCGACAAAAAACTCCCGGCGCGCTGCGGCCCGCCGGGAGTTTATGCGTCGGTGCCCGGGCGAGCTACGCCGCCTTGCAGCCCTTGGCCGGATCGGCGAGCGCCTTGACGGCGATGCCGACAACGACGTTGTCGCGTCCCTTGAGCTGGCGGATGTACATGTCCTGCACCGGGTTGTGCGCCTTCGACAGCGTAAACGGTCCGCGCGGGCTGTCGATCTTCGCGATCTCCATCGCCTTGTACATCTCGGCCTTCTTGCTGAAGTCGCCCTTGACCGCGCGCAGACCGGCGGCAAGCAGCTGCGCGGCGTCGTAGCCCTGCACCGCGTATACGTCCGGCTGCATCTTGTACTTGAGCGCGTAGGCGGTGCGGAAGGCGTTGTTCTTCGGATTGTTGATGCCGTCGCCGTAGTGCAGCACCGTGGTCAGACCCTGCGCAACGTCCTGGATCGCCTCGCCGATGCCGTCGGTGAGGAAGCCCGACCCGTACAGCGGGATGCTCTTCAGCCCGGCCGCGTAGTAGTCCTTGACGAACTTGGCGGCGCCGGCGCCGGCAAAGAACACGAACACCGCTTCCGGTTTCAACGCCGCGATCTCGGTCAGGAACGGCTGGAACTCGACGTTCGGGAACGGCAGGAACATCTCCTTGACGATCTTGCCGCCGCCCGCGGTGAACGCCTCCTTGAAGCCGTTGACCGATTCCTCGCCGGCGGCGTACTTCCACGTCAGCGTGACCGCGCTCTTGATCTTGCGATCCGCCATCATCTTGCCGGTGCCGTAGCCGGGCTGCCAGTTCGAGAACGAGGTGCGAAAGATGTTCGGCGCGCACAGGCTGCCGGTGATGTCGTCCGCGCCGGCGTTCGGGATGATCAGCGTGGTGTTCGTTTGGCGCGCGACGTTGGCCATCGCCAGCGCCACGCCCGAGTGCACGGTGCCGACCACGACGTCGACGTTGTCGCGGCGGACCAGCCGGTTCATGTTCTCGACCGCCTTTGGCGGCGCCGACTCGTCGTCGACCGTCACGTATTCGACGTCGTCGCCGCCGAGCTTGCCGCCGCTTTCGGCGACGTAAAGCTTGAAGCCGTTGGTGATCGCCTCGCCCAACTGCGCGAAGGTGCCGGTGTACGGCAGCATCAGGCCGATTTTCAGCTTGCGGCCCTGCGCCAGCGCCGGCAGAGGCAGCGCCGAAAGCCCGGCTGCGCCGGCGATGGCGCCGACCGCGGCGCGACGGTTCCTGTCGATGGTCATGCGTGTCTCCTCGGGTGAAGAATTTTCCGGGCGCAGTTTACTTTCGCTGCGCAAGCTGGCGAAGGGACGGTCAGCCGCCGGCGGCCTGCGCCCGCAGCTTGAAGCGCTGGATCTTGCCGGTCGCGGTCTTCGGCAGCTCGTCGACGAAGGTGACCCAGCGCGGGTATTTGTACGGGGCGAGCTGCGACTTGACGAACTGGCGCAGTTCCTCCGCCAGTGCTTCCGAGCCCTTGTTGCCGCCTTTGAGCACGACATAGGCCGCGGGCTTGGTCAGCAGGTCGCTGTCGTCGCGGCCGATCACCGCGGCTTCGAGCACCGCGGGGTGGCTGATCAGCGCGCTCTCGACCTCGACTGGCGATACGTATATGCCGCTCACCTTCAGCATGTCGTCGCTGCGGCCGCCGTAGACGTAGTAGCCGTCGTCGTCGATGCGGTACTTGTCGCCGCTCCTCGTCCATTCGCCGACGAAGGTCGTGCGCGTCCTGGCGCGGTTGTTCCAGTACATCGCCGCCGCGGTCGGTCCCTTGATCTGCAGTTCGCCCAGCTCGCCGCGCGGCACGGGCTTGCCGTCGTCGTCGACGATGCGCAGCTCGTAACCGGGGATCGGCTTGCCGGTGGTGCCGTAGCGAACGTCGCCGGGCCGGTTGGTCAGGAACACGTGCAGCATCTCGGTCGAGCCGATGCCGTCGAGGATGTCGACGCCGAATCTCTCGCTCCAGCGCTTGCCGATCTCGGCCGGCAGCGCTTCGCCGGCCGACGTGCAACGGCGCAGCGCGAGCGCGCTGCGCGCCGGCGCATCCGGCGCGGCCAGCAGCGCGGCGAACAGCGTCGGCACGCCGTAGAAGACGGTGACATCGTGGTCGATCAGGCGCTTGAAAACCGCGGCGGGCGTGGGCCGCTCGGCCATCAGCACCGTGGTCGCGCCGACCGACAGCGGGAACGTCAGCGCGTTGCCCAGCCCGTAGGCGAAGAAGAGCTTTGCCGCCGAAAACACGGTGTCGTTCTCGGTCAGTCCGAGGATCGGCCGCGCGAACAGCTCGGCGGTGGTGATCGGGCTCGAGTGGATGTGCACCGTGCCCTTCGGCGCGCCGGTGGAGCCCGACGAATACAACCAGAAGCAGGGGTCGTCGCAGGTCGTGGCGACGGTCTGGTGCTGCGGCGACGCGCGCTCCATCAGCTGCGCGAGCGATGAGTGGCCCTCGACCTCGCCGTCGGAGATCACGATGCGCTTGAGCGTCGGAATCGCGGCGACGACGGGCGCCAGCGTCGGCCACAGCGCCGCCGACACGACCAGCAGCCGCGCGCGGCTGTCGCGCAGCATGTAGTCGTAGTCGCGCGAGGTCAGCAGCGTGTTGGCCGCGACCGGCACCGCGCCCGCCTTGATCGCGCCGAGGAAGCAGGTCGGAAAGTCGATCGTGTCGAGCAGGCACAGGAACACGCGCTCTTCCTGCCGCACGTCGAGCAGCGCGAGCAGGTTGGCGAATCGGTTCACCCGCCGCGCCAGCTCGCCGAACGTCGTGCGGCCCTTGTCGTCGATGTAGGCGACCTTCTCCGCGCGGCCGGCGACGAGATTGCGCTCGATCAGGTCCTCGGCGGCGTTGTAGTCGCGCGGGATCTCGATGCGGGGCGGACTCGCCGAATGATCGGCACGGCTGACGACGGGCATTGCGCTCTCCTGGGTTCTTCCGTTGTATCGGTGTACTCCGGTGTCATGCCCGCGCAAGCGGGCATCCAGCCGGCCGCCAACGAGGGACTGGATTCCCGCTTGCGCGGGAATGACACGAAGACTTGGACGA
The DNA here is from genome assembly GCA_029778535.1 of Pseudomonadota bacterium. Taxonomy (GTDB): domain Bacteria; phylum Pseudomonadota; class Gammaproteobacteria; order Burkholderiales; family Burkholderiaceae_F; genus JAKOQB01. The sequence continues at coordinate 100,821 of JAKOQB010000198.1, forward strand.
ATCGCATCGGGCTACTTCGTGAATTCGATCGCGCCCTGAGGCAGCAGGTACAGCACGTGCGCGCGCCCGCCGCTGACGGTCGGGTTGTGGGCGCTGCCGGGCCCGTACACCTTCCAGCCCGCGGGCGCGCCGTCGAAGCGCGCGTCGCCCTCGAGCGGCATCACCATGTCGATTTCGCCGTTCGGATGGCGATGGTGCGGACCGACGCACTCGCTCATCTCGACCACGTCGACCGAGAATCCGTGCGTGGCGTCGCCCGGCTTGATCACGCGGCCGAACTTGATGCCGCCGGCCTCGCGGCTGCACATCCAGCCGGCGGCGACCGCCTGCCGGCAGGCGTCGCGGATCGCTTCGAACTCGCGGCTCCCGGCGGGGTAGCGCGCGTTCAGATCCGCCTCCAGCCGCGCGTCGAGCGGCTTGCCGGCGAGGGTCGAAGTGATCTGCGCGATCAGCGCGGTGAACCCGTCGGGCGTCATGGCGAACTCGTCAGCCCAGCAGCAGCGCCGCGTCGGCGGCGTCGCGCCCGAGCGCCTCGTGCCGCGCGGCCGATCCCTGCAGCGCGACGCGACGGTGATAGAACGCGAGCGCGCGCAGCCCGCCCAGTTCCTCGCCGCCGCCGGCGCGGCCCGGGCCGCCGTGCGTGCAGGTCGGCATCACGTTGCCGTGGCCGGTGTGCTTGCCGTCGACCGCGCTGTCGACGATCAGGATGCGCCCGTGCAGGTCGGCGATCGCCGGCACCACGCGGTCGAGGAACGCCGCGTCGCTGGAGAACACCGACGCGACCAGCGAGCCGTGGCCGCGGCGCGCGAGCGCGATCGCGTCCGCGGTCGACGCGTACGGGATCACGGTGGCCACCGGCCCGAACACCTCGACCTCGTGTACGCGCCGCGCGTTCGAGGGGTGCGTGCAGAACAGCAGCGTCGGCGGCACGAACGCGCCGACCGCGGGATCCGCATCGATCAGCGCCAGGTGCGTCGGATCGCCGGCCACGCGCTGGCATTCGTTCATCAGCGCGGCGATGCCTTCGTAGGCGGCCACGCGCTGCGCGCGATTGACGAGCGGCCCCATCGTGACGTCGGGGTGAGCGGGATTGCCGATCTTCACCTGCGCCAGCTCGGCCGCGATCGCGTCGGCCACGCTCTTCGCCGCCGCGGCGGGGACCAGCACGCGGCGGATCGCGGTGCACTTCTGCCCCGCCTTCTGCGTCATCTCGCGCACGACTTCGTTCACGAGCAGCGTGAACTCGCGCGTGCCGGGCGCGGCCTCGAGCCCGAGGATCGCCGCGTTCACGCTGTCGGCCTCGATGTTCACCGGCACCGAGTTGCGCACGACCGCCGGATGGGTTCGCACCATGTGCGCGGTCTGCGCCGACCCGGTGAACGACACGACGTCGGTCTCGTTCACGTGGTCGAGCAGGTCGCGCGCGCCGCCGCATACGATCGAGATCGCGCCGTCGGGCAGCACCTCGGCGTCGACGAGGTCGCGCACCATCCGCTGCGCGAGCCACGCGGTCGGCGTGGCCGGCTTGACGAACACCGGCATACCCGCGAGCAGCGCCGGCGCCGCCTTTTCCCACAGCCCCCAGGCGGGAAAGTTGAACGCGTTGATGAACACCGCCGCGCCCGCGCGCGGCAGAAGGTAGTGGCGCGCCTGGAACACGCCGTCCTTCGACAGCGGATGCGGCGTGCCTTCCGCGAGCCGGCGCGCCTCGCCGAGCGCCTTGGCGAGGCGCGCGTAGGTCTTCAGCGTGTAGATGCTGCCGTCGATGTCGATCGCGGCGTCGGCCTTGGGCGAGCCGCTGTTGCGGCGGGAGATGTCGAAGTACGCGTCGCGATGCTTGGCGAGCGTGTCGGCGATCGCGCCGAGCAGGTTGGCGCGCTGCGCGTAGGTCAACGCGCGCAGCGCCGCGCCGCCGGTCGTGCGCGCATACGCGAGGCCGCCGGCGAGATCGGCGCCGTCGCTCGCGGCCGTCGCGACCTCGGCGCCGGTCACCGGATCCACCAGCGGCGTCCCGTCGCCGCGGCCCCATTCCCAGCGGCCCGCGATCAGGTTTTCGAGTTTCACGTGTCTCCTCGTCGATCCGCCGCGATGACCGGCGAGTTGCGGCGGACTCTTCCGTGTTTCCAGGCTCGCGAAATGGTACGCGCGCCGAATCGAGCGTCAAGCAATTTACTGCATGTTTTCCCGCCGGATTGGTGGGATGCTCGATTGACTTCGGTCAAATCGACGCACTATTCTGCAGCGCTTCGCAAACTTTGCTGCAAGAAACTGCCTGTGGTCATCGAGTCCCTTCCGACCGTGCCGGTCGAACGCGCCGACGGCGCGGACAACGAACAGGTGTTCCTGGAGGCGCTCGGCCGCCGCGTGCGCGAGTTGCGCGACAAGCGCGGACTCTCGCGCAAGCAGGCAGCGCGCGAGTCGGGCGTGTCGGAGCGGCATCTCGCGCACCTGGAGGCGGGCGAGGGCAACATCTCCATCCTGCTGCTGCGGCGGATCGTGCGCGTGCTCGGCGTGTCGCTCGCCGAAGTACTGGCCAACTGCGACGACGAGAACGAAGCGCACCGGCTGATTCGCCGGCTGCTCGAGCGCGTGCCGGCGAACCGGCTCGACGGCGTGGCATTGCGGCTGTTGCGCGATTTCGGCGACGAAGCCGCGCTGCGTCGCCGGCGCATTGCGCTGATCGGCCTGCGCGGCGCCGGCAAGTCGACGCTGGGAGCGCGACTCGCGAACGAAATCGAGTGCCCGTTCCTCGAGATGGATCGCGAGATCGAGCGCGACGCCGGCATGCCGGCGGCGGAGATCTTTTCGCTGTACGGCCCCGCAGGCTACCGCCGCTTCGAAAGACGCGCGCTCGAGCGACTGGTCAACGAGCACGAGCGCGCGGTGCTGTCGGTCGGCGGCGGCATCGTGTCGCAGCCCGACACGTACGCTTACCTGCTCGCCAATTGCCACACGGTGTGGCTGAAGGCCGCGCCCGAGGAGCACATGGCGCGCGTGATCGCGCAGGGCGACCTGCGGCCGATGGCGGGCAACGAGGAAGCGATGGAGGACCTGCGCCGCATCCTGAAGGCGCGCGAGTCGCTGTACGCAAGGGCCGACGCGGTCGTCGATACCACGGGAATCAGCGTGGAGACGAGCTTCGCGCGCCTGCGCCAGGCGGTGCTGATATGAAACGGAGAACACGATGAATTCCGCCGTACCGAATGCGCCGGCCGAGCCTGTTGCGGACCGCGTCGACTACCAGACCGATCCCTCGCGCTACCGCCATTGGCGCGTCGCCTGTGACGGGCCGGTCGCGACTCTGACGATGGATGTCGACGAGGACGCGGGCATCCGTCCCGGCTACACGCTGAAACTGAATTCCTACGACCTCGGCGTCGACATCGAGCTGCACGACGCGCTGCAGCGGGTCCGGTTCGAGCACCCGCAAGTGAAGTGCGTCGTCATCGCGAGCGGCAAGCCGCGCATCTTCTGCTCGGGCGCCAACATCTACATGCTCGGGTTGTCGTCGCACGCGTGGAAGGTCAACTTCTGCAAGTTCACCAACGAGACGAGGAACGGCATCGAGGATTCCAGTGCGAATTCGGGGTTGAAGTTCATCGCCGCCTGCAGCGGCACCACGGCCGGCGGCGGCTACGAACTGGCGCTCGCGTGCGACGAAATCGTGCTGATCGACGACCGCAGCTCCGCGGTCAGCCTGCCCGAAGTGCCGCTGCTCGGCGTGCTGCCCGGCACCGGGGGGCTCACGCGCGTGACCGACAAGCGTCGCGTGCGGCGCGATCTCGCCGACATCTTCTGCACCGTGGCCGAAGGCGTGCGCGGCAGCCGCGCGAAGGAGTGGCGGCTGGTCGATCACCTCGCCAAGCCGCAGCAGTTCAACGAATTCGTGCGCGGGCGCGCGCTGGAACTCGCTGCCGCGAGCGACCGGCCGGACGACGCGAAAGGCATCGCGCTGGAGCCGCTGCAGCGGGTGATCGACGCCGGCGGCTATCACTACGAATACGTCGATGTGCAGCTCGACCGCGCCGCGCGCCGCGCAACGATCACGGTGCGCGCGCCGGCGAATCTCGGGCCGGCGCCGCTCGATGCAATCCTCGCAACAGGCTGCCGCTGGTGGCCATTGCAGATGGCGCGCGAACTCGACGACGCGATCCTGAGCCTGCGCACCAACGAGCTCGACCTCGGGCTGTGGGTGCTGAAGACGGCGGGCGACGCGCAGGCGGTGCTCGACTGCGACCGCACGCTCAACGAGCATCGCCATCACTGGTTCGTGCGCGAGACGATCGGCATGCTGCGGCGGACGCTGGCGCGGCTCGACGTCAGCTCGCGCAGCCTGTTCGCGCTGATCGAGCCCGGCTCGTGCTTCGCCGGCACGCTCGCCGAACTCGCGCTCGCCGCCGACCGCAGCTACATGCTCGACGCGGACGGCAACGCGATCGCGCTGTCGGAGATGAACTTCGGGCCGCTGACGATGGCCAACGGGCTGGCGCGGATCAGCGCGCGCTTCTACGAAGAAGCGGCGCCGGTCGAGGCCGCCTATGCGCGGCTGCGCGGCGCGATCGGCGCGCGCGACGCGGCCGAACTCGGGCTCGTCACCGCCACGCCGGACGATCTCGACTGGAACGACGAGATCCGCATCGCGCTGGAAGAGCGCGCGAGCCTGTCGCCCGACGCGCTGACCGGCATGGAGGCGAATCTGCGCTTCGGCCCGCGCGAGACGATGGCCACGCGCATCTTCGGGCGGCTCACCGCGTGGCAGAACTGGATCTTCATCCGCCCGAACGCGGTCGGTTCATCCGGCGCGCTGAAGGTGTTCGGCTCAGGCAAGAAGGCCCAGTTCGACTGGAATCGAGTCTAAGAGCCGTGATCCGTTGGTCGTGATCCGTGATCCGTGGATCGGCCACGGGCGCGGTTTTCAAGGATCACGGATCACCGATCACGGATCACGAATACAGGAACCCCACATGACCATCGACTACAGCGAACGCATCCCCAACAACGTCGACCTCGCGTCGAACAGGACGCTGCAACGCGCGCTCGAGCAGTGGCAGCCCAATTACCTGCATTGGTGGCAGGACATGGGGCCGGAGGGCTCGCAGCGGATGGACGTCTACCTGCGCACGGCGATCAGCGTCGATGCGAAGGGCTGGGCGCACTTCGATTACGTGAAGATGCCCGACTATCGCTGGGGCATCTTTCTCGCGGAACGCGACGCGAACCGCAAGGTCAACTTCGGCGCGCACAAGGGCGAGCCGGCGTGGCAGGAAGTGCCGGGCGAATTCCGCAGCACGCTGCGGCGGCTGATCGTCACGCAGGGCGACACCGAGCCGGCGTCGGTCGAGCAGCAACGGCACCTCGGACTCACCTGTCCTTCGCAGTACGACCTGAGGA
>JAKOQB010000199.1 GCA_029778535.1 Pseudomonadota bacterium
CCTTGAAGAACGCGTGCGTCATCAGGTGGAAGATCGCCACCGAGTAGGCGGAGGCGCCGAGCGCCACCGTCATGTAGCCCAACTGCGACAGCGTCGAGTACGCGATCACGCGCTTGATGTCGTTCTGCACGATGCCGAGCAAGCCCATGAAGAGCGCGGTGATCGCGCCGATCACCAGCACCACCGACAGCGCCGTTTCCGACAGTTCGAACAGCGGCGACATGCGCGCCACCATGAAGATGCCGGCGGTCACCATGGTCGCCGCGTGGATCAGCGCGGAGATCGGCGTCGGGCCCTCCATCGAATCGGGCAGCCACACGTGCAGAGGGAACTGCGCGCTCTTGCCCATCGCGCCGATGAACAGACAGATGCACACCACCGTCACCAGCATCCAGTCGGTGCCGGGCAGCGTCTGCCGGACCAGCTCCGGTGCCGCCTTGAACACGGTGGCGTAGTCGAGCGAACCGAGGAACGCGAAGGTGAGGCCGATGCCGAGCACGAAACCGAAATCGCCGACGCGGTTGACGATGAACGCCTTCAGGTTCGCGTAGATCGCGGTCGGCCGCTTCCACCAGAAGCCGATCAGCAGGTACGACACCAGCCCGACCGCCTCCCAGCCGAAGAAGAGCTGCAGGAAGTTGTTGCTCATCACCAGCATCAGCATGCTGAAGGTGAAGAGCGAGATGTAGGAGAAGAAGCGCTGGTAGCCGGGGTCGTCGGCCATGTAGCCGATGGTGTAGATGTGCACCATCAGCGACACGAAGGTGACGACCAGCATCATCGTCGCCGACAGCGGATCGATCAGGAAGCCGATCGCCATCGTCAGATCGCCGCTCGTGGTCCACGTGTACACGTTGCCGTTGAAGGTGGTGCCGTTCAGCACGTCGACGAACACGATGAACGAGGCGACGGTCGCGACCAGCACGCCCAGGATCGTGACCGTGTGCGCGCCGGCGCGGCCGACCACCCTGCCGAGCAGCCCGGCGACGATCGCGCCGACCAGCGGCGCGAGCGGCACCAGCAGGTAGAGCTTCTGCATGCTGCTCATGCCGCTAGCCCTTCAACGCATCGAGCTCGTCGACGTTGATCGTCGACAGGTTGCGGAACAGCACGACCAGGATCGCCAGCCCGATCGCGGACTCGGCCGCGGCGACCGTCAGGATGAAGAACACGAACACCTGGCCGTGCAGATTGCCGAGGTAGTGGGAAAAGGCAATGAAGTTGATGTTGACGGCGAGCAGCATCAGCTCGATCGCCATCAGCAGCACGATCAGGTTCTTGCGGTTCAGAAAGATGCCGATCACGCTGATCGCGAACAGCAGCGCCCCGACGCCGAGATACCACGACAGTGACACCATTCTTCTTGTTCCCCCTCTCCGCCCGCCGCGCTCAGGTCTTGCCGGTCTGCCGCGCGTCGTCCTCCGACGGCATCGACACCAGCCGCACGCGCTCGTCGCGCCGGACCTTCACCTGCTGCGACGGCTTCTGGTACCTGGTGTCCTTGCGCCGGCGCAGCGTCAGCGCGATCGCGGCGATGATCGCGACCAGCAGGATCGCGCCCGCGATCTGCAGCGGATACACGTAGTCGGTGAAGGTCAGCACGCCGAGCGCCTCGATGTTCGGCCCCTTCGGCATGCCGCGCCGCGGCTGCGTCAGGAACTGCCAGCCGCCGTGCGACAGCACCAGCCACAGTTGCAGCGCAATCGCCACGCCGACCGCGGCCGCGAGCGGGAAGTGGCGCCAGAAGCCCTCGCGCAGCCGGTCGACGTTGATGTCGAGCATCATGACCACGAACAGGAACAGAACCATCACCGCGCCGACGTACACCAGCACCAGCACGATCGCGAGGAACTCCGCCTGCAGCAGCATCCACAGGCACGCGGCGGAGAAAAACGACAGCACCAGGAACAGCACCGCGTGCACCGGATTGCGCGCGGTGATCACGCGCAGCGCCGCCGCAAGCAGGATGCCGGCGAAGATCAGGAACAGGATGGTGTTGGTGTCCATGCGCTACCGGTACCTCGCATCCGCCTCGCGCGCGGCGGCGATCTCTTTCTCGTAGCGGTCGCCGATCGCCAGCAGCATGTCCTTGGTGTAGTACAGGTCGCCGCGCTTCTCGCCGTGGTACTCGTAGATGTGCGTCTCGACGATCGAGTCGACCGGGCAACTTTCCTCGCAGAAGCCGCAGAAGATGCACTTGGTCAGGTCGATGTCGTAGCGGGTGGTGCGGCGCGTGCCGTCGGCGCGCTGCTCGCTCTCGATCGTGATCGCCAGCGCCGGGCAGACCGCCTCGCACAGCTTGCATGCGATGCAGCGTTCCTCGCCGTTCGGGTAGCGGCGCAGCGCGTGCAGCCCGCGGAAGCGCGGGCTCGCGGGCGTCTTCTCCTCCGGATACTGGATCGTGATCTTGCGCGAGAACAGGTACCGCCCGGTCAGCGACAGGCCCTTGAAAAGCTCCTTGAGCAGGAGGCTGTTGAAGAATTCGCTGATCGCGCCCATGAGACTCAGTCGGCAGTCGGCAGTCGGCGGCCGGCCGCAAGGGCGTCGGCAGACTGCGATGCCACTGCCGACTGCCGACTGCCGACCGAAGACTGCCAGATGTTCCACGGCGTCTGCATCCAGACGGCGATCACGACCAGCCACACCAGCGTGATCGGGATGAACACCTTCCAGCCGAGCCGCATGATCTGGTCGTAGCGATAGCGCGGGAACGACGCCCGGAACCAGATGAACATCGACACGACGAAGAACGCCTTGGCAATCAGCCAGAACCACGCGCTCAGTGCATTGATCCAGGCGGGAAAGCTGACGCCGAGCAGCTTCTCCAGGTCGACCGGCGCGGCCCAGCCGCCGAGGAACAGGATCGTCGCCAGCGTCGACAGCAGGATCATGTTCGCGTACTCGGCGAGGAAAAAGATCGCGAAGCTCATGCCCGAGTACTCGACCATGTGGCCGGCGACGATCTCGCTCTCGCCCTCGACCACGTCGAACGGATGGCGGTTGGTCTCCGCGACCGCGGAGACGACATAGATCACGAACAGCGGCGCGAGCGGCAGCCAGTTCCACGACAGGATGTTGAAGCCGCGGTCGGCGAAGAAGCCGGTGTTCTGCCCGTTGACGATGCCGGTCATGTTCAAGGTGCCGGCGACGAGCAGCACGGTGACCAGCACGAAGCCCATCGCCAGTTCGTAGCTGACCATCTGCGCGGAGGCGCGCAGCGCGCCGAGGAACGAGTACTTCGAGTTGCTCGCCCAGCCGGCGATGATCACGCCATAGACGCCGACCGAGGTCACCGCCATCACGAACAGCAGCCCGGCGTTGATGTCGGACAGCACCACGCCCGGGCCGAACGGGATCACCGCCCACGCCGCCAGCGCCGGCATCATCACCAGCATCGGCGCCAGGAAGTACAGCGGCTTGTCGGCCTGCGTCGGCGCGATCACTTCCTTGAAGATCAGCTTGACCGCATCGGCCCACGGCTGCAGCAGCCCGCCGTAGCCGACGCGGTTCGGGCCGAGGCGCACGTGCATCCAGCCGATCAGCTTGCGCTCCCACAGCGTCAGGTACGCGACCAGCACCAGCAGCGGCACGACGATGGCGATGATCCTTGCCAGCGCCCAAACGGTCGGCCACGCGCCGCCGAACGCATCCGTGCCGAAGTCGATCACGCCCTGCATCAGGCGCGCTCCAGCGTGATCGGCCCGAACATCGCGGCCAGCGTGCCGGTCGACGCATGGCCCGCCGGCACGCGCACCACGCCGTCGGGCAGGCGATCGTCGAGCGCGCATTCGAGCAGCGCGGACGCGTCGCCCTGCTTCACACGCGCCTTGGCGCCGGGCGCGAGCCCGAAGCCCGCGAGCGTTTTCGCGTTGGCGCTCGCCTGCGGCGGCCGCGCGTCGCGCGTGGCCTGCAGCGATTCGGCGCGACGGACGACCGCGTCGGTGAAATAGACGGGCACGTCGGCGACGCGCTCCGTGCCGGCCGCCGGTGCCACTCGCGCGGGCACGACGTCGATCCGGTTCGACAGCCGTGCCGCGACGCCGGCGGGAATCGCCTCCGCGCGCACGCTCTCCGGCGTGTCGTAGTCGAAGCCCGGCAGTTCCAGTTCATTGCCGAGCACGCGCAGCACTTTCCAGCCGGGGCGCGCATCGCCGAGCGGCTGCACCGTGCCGTTGAAGCTCTGCACGCGCCCCTCGAGGTTGATGAACGTGCCCGACGTCTCGGTGAACGGCGTGATCGGCAGGATCGCGTGCGCGTATTCGAGCGCGCCGTTGCGATACGGCGAGAACGCGATCACCGCCTCCGCGCCCGCCAGCGCCTTCAGCGTCACGGCCGGATCGGCGACATCGAACTCCGGCTCCATGTTCCATAGCAGATACGCGCGGCGCGGCTGCTCGACCATCGCGCGCGCGTTCAGCCCGCCCGCCTGGGGAACCGCGCCGACCAGATAGCCGCCGACGCTGTTGGCCGCTTCGCCGAGCACGCCGCAGCGCGCGCCGGCGGCCTGCGCGATCCACTGCGCCCACGCCTGCAGTTGCGCCGCATGCGGCGCTTGCGTGGCGGCGTTGCCGAGCAGCACGGCTGCGCTATGGCCGCTGCACAGGCTCGCGGCGATCGCGCGCGCGGTCGCTTGCGGCTCGACGGCGACCGGTGCCGCCACGCCCTTGATCTGCGCGACCGCGGCGGCGATCTGCGCCAGTTCGTCGACCCATGCCGACGGCCGTACGATCGACTTGTGCGCGACCGGCATCAGCAGGTCGTCGTCGACCGCGTGCACGATGCTCGCCTGGCAGCCGTGCTTCACCGCATTGCGTACCCGCGCCGCGAGCAGCGGATGGTCCTTGCGCAGGAACGAGCCGACCAGCAGAAGCCGGTCGAGCTTGTCGATGTCCGCCACCGGCAGGCCGAGCCATGGCGCGCCAGTGCGCTTGCCGTCGGCGGAGAAATCGGACTGCCGCAGCCGGAAGTCGACGTTGTCCGAGCCCAGCGCGCGCATCAGCTTTCCGAGCAGGAACAGTTCCTCGGCGGTGCTGCCGGGGCCGGCGAGCGCGCCGATCGCCGCGGCGCCGTGCTTGCCCTTCACTTCGTTGATCAGGGCGGCGACGTGCACCAGCGCATCGGACCAGTCGACCTCGCGCCACTCGCCGCCCTGCCTGATCATCGGCCTGGTCAGGCGGTCGGCCGCATAAAGGCCCTGGTAGGAAAAGCGATCGCGGTCCGAGAGCCAGCAGTCGTTGACCGCCTCGTTCTCCAGCGGCACCACGCGCAGCACGCGCTGGTTCTTCACCTGCACGATCAGGTTGGAGCCGAGCGAATCGTGCGGGCTCACACTCTTGCGGCGCGCGAGCTCCCACGTGCGGGCCGCGTAGCGGAACGGCTTGCTGGTGAGCGCGCCGACCGGGCAAAGGTCGATCACGTTGCCGGAGATCTCGGAGTCGACCGTCCGGCCCACGAATGACAGGATCTCCGAATGCTCGCCGCGGCCGGCCATGCCGAGCTCCATGATGCCGGCGATCTCCTGCCCGAAGCGCACGCAGCGCGTGCAGTGGATGCAGCGGGTCATTTCCTCCGCCGCGATCAGCGGCCCGAGTTCCTTGCGGAACACGACGCGCTTGGGCTCGGCGTAGCGCGACGCGGAGCCGCCGTAGCCGACCGCGAGATCCTGCAGCTGGCACTCGCCGCCCTGGTCGCAGATCGGGCAGTCGAGCGGATGGTTGATCAGCAGGAACTCCATCACCCCGCGCTGCGCCTGCCTGGCGCGCGCACTGTCGGTGCGCACGACCATGCCCTGCGTGACCGGCGTCGCGCACGCGGGCATCGGCTTGGGCGCCTTCTCGATCTCGACCAGGCACATGCGGCAGTTGGCCGCGATCGACAGCCGCTTGTGGTAGCAGAAGTGCGGCACGTAGATGTCGAGCTGGTTGGCAGCATCCATCACCATGCTGCCCTCGGGCACGGAAACCTTTTTGCCGTCGATCTCGAGTTCGACCATGGCCTACACGTACTCCGGCACCAGGCAGTGCTTGTGCTCGATGTGGTGCTCGAACTCGGAGCGGAAGTGCTTGACGAACGACTTCACCGGCAGCGCGGCCGCGTCGCCGAGCGCGCAGATCGTGCGGCCCTGGATGTTGTCGGCGACAGAATTCAGAAGGTCCAGATCTTCGGGGCGGCCCTGGCCGCACTCGATCCGGTGCACCATGCGGTACAGCCAGCCGGTACCCTCGCGGCAGGGCGTGCACTGGCCGCAGCTTTCCTCGAAATAGAAGTACGACAACCGCTCGAGACACCGCACCATGCAGCGCGTGTCGTCCATGATGATCACCGCGCCGGAGCCGAGCATCGAGCCCGCCTTGGCGATCGAGTCGTAGTCCATGTCGCACGCCATCATCACGGCACCCGGCAGCACCGGCATCGACGAGCCGCCGGGAATGCATGCCTTCAGCTTCCGGCCGCCGCGCATGCCGCCGGCCAGTTCGAGCAGCTTCGCGAACGGCGTACCGAGCGGAATCTCGTAATTGCCGGGCTTCTCGACGTCGCCCGACACGGAAAAGATCTTGGTGCCGCCGTTGTTCGGCCGGCCGAGGTTCAGGAACGCGTCGCCGCCGTGATTGATGATCCAGGGCACCGCGGCAAAGGTCTCGGTGTTGTTGATCGTCGTCGGCTTGCCGTACAGGCCGTAGCTCGCGGGAAACGGCGGCTTGAAGCGCGGCTGCCCCTTCTTGCCTTCGAGCGATTCGAGCAGCGCCGTCTCCTCGCCGCAGATGTAGGCGCCGTAGCCGTGCACCGCGTACAGGTCGAATGAGAAGTCGGATCCGAGAATCCTGCTGCCGAGATATCCGGCCGCATAGGCTTCGTCCAGCGCCTGCTGAAAGCGTTCGTAGTCGGTCCAGATCTCGCCGTGGATGTAGTTGTACCCGGCGCCGATCCCCATCGCATAGGCGGCGATCGCCATGCCCTCGATCACGATGTGCGGGTTGTAGCGCAGGATGTCGCGGTCCTTGA
>JAKOQB010000200.1 GCA_029778535.1 Pseudomonadota bacterium
CGAAGTCGACGCGGCCGCTCGAGGCGATCCGGCGTCCGGTCGCCGCGATCAGCAACGTTCTGGGCAGTTCCCCTGCCCAGTCCGGATCGATCCGATAGCGCCAACGCTCGTCCACCGGGGCGCGCGCAGTCCAGTTGCGCGCGCGCTCGAGGCCCGCACGGCGCAGGATCGCGGCAACGCGATCGGGTGGCATCGGATCGACCTGGATGAACGCGACGTTCAGGCCGGGCTCGCGCCGCACGAACGTTCCCCACCGGGGCAATTCCTCGATGCACGGTGCACAGGTCAGGCCCCAGAAATGAACGACGAGCGGCCGACCGGCGCCGGCCGAGACGATCTTCGCGAAGGTTCCGGCCTCGAACGACGGCGGCACCGCGCGACCGCTGGCTGCATCGCCGGCGTCCGCGCTCGCGGCGGCCGCACGCGCGCCGGCGACGGCAAGGGCGAGCACCGGCAGCGACAACAGCGAGCGCCTCGACGAGTCGCAGTGCTTCATCGCTGCGTCTCCAGCGCCATCAGGCGATAGCCCTCCGCCTGCGTCTGCCACGACAGATACACCGTGCCGGCATGAGCGGTGAGCAGTGGATGATCGGAGTATCCATCGGTCCGTGCCACCTCGCGCGCGTTGGACCAGGTCTTGCCCGCATCGCGCGAGACCTGCGCACGCACCCTGGTCAATTTGCCGTCGAACTCCTTCCAGGCCAGCCAGACTCGTGTTCCCGACGCAAGCAGGTACGGCCGCGAAACCCGCCTGGCGGCGCTGCCGACCCGCATCGGGGGCGAGAACGTCGCGCCGGCATCGCGGGAATGCGCGTAGAAGACCCCCTGTCGCGCGCGCCCTTGCGTGAACCACGCGGCGTGGACGCTTCCGTCCGGCGCGACCGCCAGCGAAGGGCCGTGGTGCGGGCAGGCGTCGATGGCCCAGCGGTCGTCGGCCACGCGACGCAAGGGGCCGGGCGAATCGCGCCCCTCGAAGACGAGCACCGCGTGGTCGCGCAGCTTGCCCTCGAAGATCGCGCGGAAGAGCACGACCGGCCGTTGCGGCTGCGCCATCGCCACGCCGATGCGGCAACATTCGCAACTCTGCGCGTCCGCGATGCGCGCTTCCGAGAATGTCCTGCCGCCGTCGTTCGACCATGCATACGCGACTGAGGCGCCGGGCACCTTGCGCCCGTGGCGCGCCGCCGCCGCGACCACTCGCTTGTCGATCCAGGCGACGAACAGCGCGGCGTCGCCAGTCGCCGCGATCGCAGGAAACCGCTGGCTCGCCGGATCGTCGGTGACCTCCCTGGGCGCCGAGAACGTGGCGCCCGCGTCGTCGGAGACCGCGACCAGTACCCGCGCGTTCCACGACTCGTCCTTGAACACGTCATAGACCACTACGATGCGGCCGTCCGGGCCGACGGCAATCTGCGGCCGCGCGTCGGGCCCGAGATCGGCGTAGGCGCCGTAACGGCCCAGCACCACCGGCGCCGAGAAGGTGTTGCCAGCGTCGCGCGAGCGTGCGACCGACACCGCCCCGCCCGCTACCCACGCGACCCACAGCGCCCCGTCCGGGGCCCATGCGGGCGTCGCGGCCGTCGCGCAGGCCAGCGAGGCACCGGCGCACGCAAACGGCGCGAGCGACGCGTAGGATGCGCCCGGCGCGGCGTGCGCGTTCGACGGGGCGCCCGCCGTGCCCATCGCGTGTTCGTGGGCCGCGAGCGGCGGCGCCAGCGCCAGGAGCGCGCTCGCGACGGCGACGAGCCGGCCGCAGACGAAGCGCGATCGAAGTGACGAGTCGTTCATCGTGAAATCCCCCTGACGCGATCAGAACGTGGCCCGCACGCCGACGGTCACCCAGCGCGGAATCCCGAGGGCAGGTATGCCGCTGCCGCTCACCGTCGAGCCCTCGATCGTGGTGTACGTCAGCCCCTGGTCGTAGTAGCGGCGATTGGTAAGGTTCTGCACGCTGCCCCACAATTCGAACGACTTGCCGATCCGGTAGCTCGCGCCGACGTCGATCAGCGTCGCCCCGTCGTTGCGCTGGGTATGCGCAGTGTTGTTCCAGTACGAGGGGAACGATTTCAACTGCGCGCTGACCGTCAGCGCCGGCGCGGCCCTCCACGTTGCGCCGAGCGTGAGCGTCCACGGCGGCACCTGCCCGATCTGCTTGCCGACCGGATCCGGCGGTGTCGCCGCTGGGGTCGTATAGGCAGATCGCGTCAGGTAGGCCTGCGTGCGGGTGAAGCCGCCGGTCAGTTGCAGTGCCTCGTCGACCTCATAGCGCCCGAGCAACTCGGCGCCGCGGAAGACCGCGCTGCCGGCGTTCACGTAGCGATTGACGCGCGTGACGCTGTTGGCGGCGAGCCCGGTGCCGGCTACCAGCGGGTTGCAGGCCGACGCGCTCGTGCACAGAGGCGCGAAGTCGATGAAGTTGTCCATCGCATTGTCGAACAACGTGAACGCGAGATCGAACCCGGGTTTCGCATAGTCCAGGCCGATCTCCTTGCCGAAGTTCGTCTGCGGGACCAGGCCCGGGTTGGTGGCCGTGTAGCTGGTCCCGCTGACGAAGCTTCGGTACATCTGGTTCATCCCCGGCGCGGCGAAGTTGCGGTAGGCCGCGCCACGAATCGTGACCTCCGGCGTGACGAAGTAGCGCGCGCCCAGTCTCGGATCGAAGCGGCTGTATGAAGTGTCGGAGAGCGGATTGGACAGCGTCGAACCGCTTGCGAGGATGACGCCTTCGACGCCCGCGTTCCTGGCCTGCCAGTAGTCCTGCCGCAACCCCAGCGTGACGTCCAGGGGGATCGTGTCGGGACGCCATGTGCCCTGCGCGAAGACGCCCTGGAAACGGTGCTCGCCGCGCGCGACGATCGCGGCGGTGGGGGACGTCGCGTTGAACAGGTTCAGCGCATCGTCAGCCCGGATCTCGCGCACGTCGAGGCCAACCTTCAGGTCCACGAGCCGCCCGAAGTCGCGCTGGTAGAACGCCGAACCGCCTGCGCTGCGATAGCGCGCCTGTTCGATCTGCGAGACGAACGGCACGCCCGCCAGCGGCGTAAAGATGCTGAAGGCCGGCGTCTGCCCCGCATTGGTGGTATCCATCCCGGCGCGCCCGTACCAGCCACTCAGGTTCACGCTGCCACCGTCGTCCAGCCGCGTCGTGCCGCCGGCGACGATCCGGTGGCTGTCCCACTCGTTTCTCGCCAGGTCCCAGACCAGGCCGCGCTCCTGGCTGCGGTGAGTGATAGCCCGCACGTAGTACTTCGAGGCGGAACTGGGCGTGTAAACCGCGGTGAGCGCGAGGTTGTCGGCGCGCGAATCCGTCGCCGACATCCGCGGATTGCGGAATTCCGCGGGCACCTGGCGATATCCGTCGCTCGAGGCCACGCCCAGGTCCAGGCCGATCCGAAGTCGGTCGCTGGACACTACCGTGGCCGCAACGTCGAGCGCGGAAGTGCCGAAGCTACCGTAGCTCGCGCTGATGCGCCGCTCTCCGGGCTGCGGCTCCCGGGTCACGATGTTGATGACTCCACCCATCGCGAGGTTGCCCCACAGGCTGGTGGCACCGCCACCACGAATCACCTCGATGCGCTCGACCGACTCCTTCGGAATCTGTCCCCAGTCGACGGTGCGGAAGTACGGGTCGTTGACCGGCACGCCGTCGACCATCACCAGCGTATTCACGTTCGTGGTGGTGCCGAATCCCCGGATGCTGAAGACCTGCGCGGTCGGGTGCAGTTGTCCGGTGGGCTGGTTCAACGCGAAGACGCCCGGAAGACGGTTCACGATCTGTTCGATCGACGTCTGCGGGGCCCGCTGCACCGCCTCGCGGTCGATCACGGTGGTGCTCACGTCGAGATCCTGCAAGGTGGAGCCGCGTCCGGCCGAAACCGTCACCGCAGGCAATTGTCGATCGTGCGGCTCGTCGGCCGCGGCGGTCCAGGAGAGGAGTGCGAGAAGCTGCGCCAAGAGCGGCGCGACACGCGACGCGGGCTGACGAACTGACATTTCGAATCCTGTCGGGCGGTGCCCGTGCATTCGACCCGTCGCCGCGCGCGTGTCGCGCCGCGTCTGCGGATCGAGCGAACAAGGGAAGCGGCTTAGGGGGCAGGCGCCCCGAGCTAGCCGCGCCGGTGCAGGGTCAGGATTCGAGGGGTGGCCCGCGGGGCGCCGACGCGCTCCAGGCGAAGAGAGGCCGATGCGATTCGAGGAAACGCCGGGGCGGCACATCGGACACGACCTGCAACACCACGGCCGGGCCGATCGCGGGCGGCATGCCGAACGAGAACGCGTGGGGCGCACAGTACGGACAATCGCTCGCTCGCTGGATCGAGGTGCCTCCGGCGGGCTGCCGCGATCCGACGGAATCCGCATCGGTGACCACCAGCGCGCTCGACACCCCGCCCGCCGAACAGACCTCCGCCAACACGATCGGCCCTGCCAGCGCCGCGGCCAGCATCCGCATCGCCGTCGGCGCAAGCGCCGACGCCATGATCGCGAAGCTCGCGATCAACGCGAACAGGCGGGTGTTCGATCGGATCAGGCGCATGCGAAGCAGCGTAGCACATGCGCGACGCGACACGCCGCATCGTCGAAGCGGCGTACGCGGTCGGCTCGAACCCGGCGATCTTCGCGATCACCACCGACTCGTTCGGCACGAACCAGCGTGTCGCCGGCGCCTCGTTTGGCGGCCCGGCAGGCCCTGGGCGGAGACGATCGCAGTGCGAACAGGGCTCAGTCGAGGGCAGCCGCGATCCTGCGGATCTCCCCGGGCGAACGCTCTCCCGCCAGCGGCGTCCCCGGCATCAAGTACTTGCCCTTCGCCAGCCCGCCGATGAGCACCGGCTCGAAGCCGACGTCGCGGACCAGCCGCGAAACCACCGCGATGGCCTGCACGTCGTCGCCCGCGATCGGCATCCCGATGCGCCCAGGCTGCTCGTGCACGGCGCCCATCCGTGCCGCGCCGATCGCGTTGAACGCGCGCACGATGCGCGCGCCGGGCAACAGCTCGGCCGACGCCAGGCCCACGCCCTTCTCGCGCGCCCAGGTCGCGATCTCGCCGTCGCGCCCCGGGAAGGGGTTGCAGGTGTCGATCACGACCTTGCCCTTGATCAGGTCACCGAGTTCCTTGCCGACATCGGGCAGCGACCGATAGGGCACCGAGATCATCACGACGTCGCCGAACGCGGCGGCTTCGCGCGGCGTGCCGGCGCGCGCATTCGGTCCGAGCTTCGCGGCGAGCGTCCGGTCGTGCTCGAGGGTGCGCGACGAGAACATCACCTCGTGTCCGGCATTCACCCAGACGCCTCCCAGTGCGCTCCCCACGTTGCCCGAGCCGACGATGCCGATCCTCACCTTGCCCGGACCCGCGTCAGCGGCGCGCGCCATCAGCGGCAGGCCGCCGATCGCGAGCGAGCCCGGAGCGAGCGCTGCGAGTCCCAGGAATTCCCGGCGATTGCGTTTCATGGTGTCCTCCAGCTTCACGGCGCATTGCCGATTCGATCGCGTGGCCACGCGCCTCACGCAGCGGGCAGCGAATCGACCAGCTCGATCATCCGCTTGCGCATTGCATCGTCGGGCAGCCGGCCGTTTGCGGCGCCCATGTTGTCGGTCATGTTCTCCGGCCGGCTCGTCGCCGGCGTGATCGAGGTGACCGACGGATGGCTCGCGACGTACTTCAGGAAGAACTGCGCCCACGAGTGCGCGTCGAACTCGCGCGCCCACTCGGGCACGGTGCGTCCGGCCACGCGCCGCCACAGCCGCGTGCGGCCGAACGGCGCATAGACGAGCACCGCGATGCCGCGGTCGCGCGCGAGCGGCAGGATCGTTCGCTCGGCGTCGCGGTCGTCGATCGCGTAGTTCGTGCCGATGAAGTCGATCGGTTCGCTGCGCATCGTGCGCAGCAGCGCGTCGTACTGGCCCTCGAAGGTCGTCGTCACGCCGATGTAGCGCACACGCCCCTGCTCCTTCGCCTGCCTCAGGATCGGAAGCTGGGTCCGCAGGTCGCCCAGGTTGTGGACCTGGATCAGGTCGATCACCGGCTTGCCGATGCGCCCGAACGACGTCTCGAGCTGCTTTCGCGCCGCGGCCGGATCGGCTGCGCCGCCGCCCCACGGCGCAACGTTGAGCTTGGTCGCCCAGAAGAGGCGCCGCGCGATCCCGAGCTCCTGCGCGATGCGCCCCGCGACCTCCTCGGAGGCGCCATAGGCCGGCGCGGTGTCGAAGACGGTGCCGCCGAGCGCGGTCATGCGCGCGAACACCTCGCGCAACGCGCCGACGTCCTCGTTGCGCGCAACCTGCGAGAACGTCGCCGAGCTGCCCAGGCCGACGATGGGCAGCCGCTCGCCGGTCTTCGGAATCACGCGGGTGATCGGCTCGCCTCGTGCCGGCTCGGCGCCGCGCGCCGCGCCGGGCGCCAGCGCCAGCATCCCGGCTGCAGTCCCGATTCTCTTCAGCCAATCCCGTCGCGTCGTCATGCGCTGACTCCCTTCACCTGCGCGGCACCGCGCGCCTGCGCGCGCTGCGCCATCCCCAACCATACGCCGAGCGCCATCCACACCAGCGCCAGCGGCACCGCGAACGCGGCGAGTGCCGCAAGCCCCATCCCGAGCCGCCCCAGCAGCCCTTCGGTCTGCGCGCCGGCGACGTCGCCTGTCCGGTAGACGAAGGTGTCGATGAACGCCTTCGCCTTGTAGCGCTCGGCTCGCGAGACCGTGGTGAACAGCGTCTCGCGCGCGGGCCGCATGATGCCGCGCTGCACCGCGCGAAACGCCGCCTCGAACGCGATCAATGCCGCGAGCGAGCCGGCGATCGCCAGACCGAGGAAGCCCTGCGCGGCATTCGCCGGCAGCAGCGCCAGCGCCACCGACGAGCCGAGCCGCCTCATCAGGTGTCCGGTGTCGACTGCCTGCAGCACCAGCGTCGCGGGCTGCGTGATCATGTCGATGCGCGCGAACGTCGCGGTGCGCAGGACGAGATCGGCGCCGAGCGCCGCGACCATCTGCAGCCGGGTGAAGTAGATGAAGGTGGCCATCACCGCGACGATCAGCACGTAGGCGCAGATCGCGAGCAGGTACGGCGATCGGGACACCGAGCGCAAGCCCTCCCACGCGCTGCCTCCGATCACC
>JAKOQB010000201.1 GCA_029778535.1 Pseudomonadota bacterium
CCGCCGCGCAACAGGTAGAGCCGCGAGTCGCCGGCGTGCGCCCACCACGCGCGCCCGTGCTGGACCACGCAGGCGACGATCGTCGTGCGCGGCGACTCCGGCAGGCCGTGCATGTCCTGGTAGCGCAGGATCTCGCGATGCGCGCGACGCAGCGCGTGATCGAGGAAAGCCGGCGGATCGGCGAGCGTCGGGCGCGCCTGCTCCTGGAACGCGGAGGCAGCGACCTGCAGCGCCAGGTGCGCGGCGACTTCGCCGCGCATGTGTCCGCCCATGCCGTCGGCGACCAGCATCAGCAGGCTGTCGCGGGTATAGCAGTACCCCATGCGGTCCTGGTTGGACGCGCGCGCGCCGATCAGGCTGTCCTGGTAGATCGAAAAGCGCATGCTGGCTCCGCGACGCCGGCTCAGCCGGGCAGCGTGAGACCCTCGCCGTCGCGTCGCCGGACTCCGGCGCGTGCGGCGAGCGTGTCGATCCAGCGGGCCGCCGTGCTCGGCTTGCTGGACGGCTCGGCGGGCATGCGGATTCGGCGCAAGGCGCGCTGAAGCGCGAACACGCTCTGCGGCCGTTCCAGCGGGTCGAGCTTCAGGCACCAGGCGACCAGGTCGAGTAGCGGACGCGAATAGTGCTCGGCCAGCGCATCGATGGCCTGAGGCAACTTGTCTTCCAGTTCGCGTTGGTCGGCCGGCTGCGGCGGCTGCCCCGACATGCAGCCGAACATGCTGGCGCCGATGCCGTAGACGTCTGTCCAGGGTCCGAGCTGCTGCGTGCGCCGATACAGCTCCGGCGCGGCGAAGCCGGGCGTGTACATCGGGAACAGCTTCTGCGGCTCTGCGTCGAGCGTGCGCCGCGCCGCGCCGAAGTCGAGCAGCAGCGGCGTGCCGTCGAGCCTCAGGTAGATGTTGGCCGGCTTCAGGTCGAGGTGCAGCAGCCGGTTGGCGTGCACCTCGCGCAAGCCGTTCATCACGAGGTTGAACACCCGCAGCACGTGCCGCTCGGGCAGCACCGCCTTGCCGCCCTGGCGCCCGCGATGGCGCAGCACGAGCTCCTGCAGGCTGCGCCCGCGCTCCCAGGCCATGACCATGTAAACGGTCTCGTTGGCGCGGAAGAAGTTGACCACCCGCACGACGTTGGGGTGGAAGATGCGCGCGAGCGCGCGCCCCTCCTCGAAGAAGCAGCGCAAGCCGTTGCGGAACGTGACCTCGTTGGCCGCGGGGATCTCGGGCACCAGTTGCCCGGGGCCGCGCTTGACCAGCGCGCTGGGCAGGTACTCCTTGACGGCGAATTTCTCGCCGGCCGCGTCCTCGGCAAGG
>JAKOQB010000202.1 GCA_029778535.1 Pseudomonadota bacterium
GAGGGGCCGATGATGTCGATCAAGACCGTCAACGCGCTGTCGCACTACACCGACTGGACCATCGGCCACGTGCACTCGGGCGCGCTCGGCTGGGTCGGACTGATCACGATGGGTGCCCTTTACTGGCTGATCCCGCGCCTGTACGGACGCACCGAGATGTATTCGATGCGGCTCGTCACCGCGCACTTCTGGGTCGCCACCATCGGCATCGTGCTGTACATCGCCGCGATGTGGATCGCCGGCGTGATGCAGGGGCTGATGTGGCGCGCGGTCAACGACGACGGCACGCTGACCTATTCGCACGTCGAAAGCGTGAAGGCGACGCTGCCGTTCTACCTGATCCGGTTGAGCGGCGGGCTGCTGTACCTCGGCGGCATGTGCCTGATGGCCTACAACATGTTCAAGACGATCGCGGCCGGCCGCGCGGTCGCCGATCCGATCCCGGCGGCGCTGGCGCACGCTTAACTGCAGGATTCGGGATTCAGGATGGAGGATTCAGTTGACCACGGGGTGCGCTGGATCTCGCTGACTCCTGAATCCTGACTCCTCGACAAGAGAGAGCTCCGAATGAAACTCACCCATGACTTCATCGAACGCAACTCGATGCTGATGATCGTGCTGATCGTGCTGGTGGTAGCGGTCGGCGGCCTGGTGGAGATCGTGCCGCTGTACTTCCAGCGCCAGACGATGGAGCCGGTGGCCGGCATCAAGCCGTACGAGCCGCTGCGCCTCGTCGGCCGCGACATCTACATCCGCGAGGGCTGCAACAACTGCCACTCGCAGATGATCCGGCCGTTCCGCTCCGAGACGCTGCGCTACGGCCACTACTCGGTCGCGGGCGAATTCGTCTACGACCATCCGTTCCTGTGGGGCAGCAAGCGCACCGGCCCGGATCTGGCGCGCGTCGGCGGCCGCTACTCGGACGACTGGCACCGGATCCACTTCAACAACCCGCGCGACGTGGTGCCGGAATCGAACATGCCGGGCTATCCGTGGCTGGCCAATGCAAGCGTCGAGGGCGCCGACGTGCAGGCGCGCATGAAGGCGCTCGCGCGCCTGGGCGTGCCGTACGGTGCCGACGACATCGCCAAGGCACCGGAAGCGCTGAAGGGCAAGACCGAACTGGACGCACTGATCGCCTACCTGCAAGGGCTCGGCGTGCAGCTGCGCAACGTGCGCTAGGAGACGACGATGCCCGATATCAACACGCTGCGCTCGGTGGTCACGGTGCTGTCGTTCGTCTCCTTCCTCGGCATCGTCTGGTGGGCCTATCACCGCGCCAGCCGCGCGGCGTTCGACGAGGCCGCGCGACTGCCGTTCGCAGACGATGAGAACAGCGGACCGAACTGAACTCGGGATTGCGACATGAGCGATTTCTACAGTGTTTTCTGGGACTACTACGTCGCGATCCTGACGACCGTCAGCGTGGTCGCGTGCGCGTGGCTGCTGTGGAGCCAGGGCCGCCGCAGGGTGACGATCGTGCAGGGGCAGCAGCCCGACACGACCGGCCACGTATGGGACGGCGATCTGCGCGAATACCAGAACCCGATGCCGCGCTGGTGGATCCTGCTTTTCTACATCACGATCGTGTTCTCGATCATCTACCTGATCCTGTTTCCCGGCCTGGGCACGCAGTTCAAGGGCGTGCTCGGCTGGAGCCAGGTCAAGCAGCATGCGGACGAGGTCAAGGCCGCCGACGCCAAGTACGGCCCGATCTTCGCCGCATACCTCGCGCAGCCGCTCGAGCAGGTGGCCGCCGATGCGCGCGGCCGCCAGATGGGCGAGCGCATCTTCCTGAACAACTGCGCGCAGTGCCACGGCTCCGACGCGCGCGGCTCGCGCGGCTTTCCGAACCTGACCGACAACGTCTGGTACTGGGGCGGCACGCCGCAGGCGATCGAGGAATCGATCGCCAACGGGCGCCAGGCCGCGATGCCGCCGATGGCCGCCGCGCTCGGCGGCGGCGACAGCCTGACCGATGTCGTGCACTACGTGCTGTCGCTGTCGAACTCGGCGCACGACTCGGTGCGCGCGGCGCGCGGCAAGGAGAAATTCGCGGCCTGCGCCGCCTGCCACGGGCCGGACGGCAAGGGCAATCCGGCGCTGGGCTCGCGCGACCTCACGCAGAAGGGCTGGCTGTACGGGCAGACGGTCGCCGGCATAACCGACACGATCACCAAGGGCCGCGGCGGCGTGATGCCGGCGCACAAGGGCATCCTGAGCGACGCCGAGATCCATCTGGTGGCGGCGTACGTCTACTCGCTGAGCCATCAGCCGGCCGCAGCGAAGCAGTGACAGCGCCGGTCCGCGTGACCGGCGTCACCAAGCGCAATCGGCGCTTGACCCACGCCAATGGGCGTGTGTGGTCATCTGCGACGCTCGGGCCGTTGTGTGACGCCGGTCGTTACAGGCGGGCGGCGCGCGGGCGTACATTTCATCGTCGGATCAACCCCTAACAGCATGGACAGCGTGGTGCAGGCCAAACGGGCGGCGCAGGGCGCCGGGACGAGCGGCGCGGACGAAGCGCCGGCGCCCAAGCGCATCGAGATCGTCGAGTCGCTGTATCAGAAGCGCAAGGAGATCTATCCGCGCGCGAAGATCGGCGACTCGCTCGCCTGGTTCCAGAAATGGCGCTGGGCCACGATCTGGGCCACGCAGATCGTTTTCTACGGCCTGCCGTGGCTGACGTGGAACGACCGACAGGCGGTGCTGTTCGACCTGGCCGCGCGCAAGTTCTACATCTTCGGCCTCGTGCTGTGGCCGCAGGACGTGATCTACCTGTCGGCGCTGCTGATCATCGCCGCGCTGTCGCTGTTCCTGTTCACCGCGGTGGGCGGCCGGCTGTGGTGCGGCTACTCGTGTCCGCAGACGGTCTATACCGAGATCTTCATGTGGATCGAGCGCAAGATCGAAGGCGATCGGGCCAGGCGCATGGCGCTCGACAAGCAGCCGATGTCGCCGCGCAAGTTGCTGCTCAAGAGCGCCAAGCACGCGCTCTGGATCGCGGTGGCGTTCTGGACCGGCTTCACCTTTGTCGGCTTCTTCACGCCGATCCGCGAGCTGGGCGGCGAGATACTGGCGGCGCAGGTGGGCGGCTGGTCGGCGTTCTGGATCCTGTTCTATGGCTTCGCGACCTACGGCAACGCCGGCTGGCTGCGCGAGCAGGTGTGCCTGTACATGTGCCCGTACGCGCGCTTCCAGAGCGCGATGTTCGACCAGGACACGCTGATCGTCACCTACGATGCCGCGCGCGGCGAACCGCGCGCGCATCTGGCGCGCAAGGGCGGCAACCGGGTCGAGGACCGGCGCGCGCGCGGCGAGGGCGACTGCGTCGACTGCGGCCTGTGCGTGCAGGTGTGCCCGACCGGCATCGACATCCGCAAGGGGCTGCAGTACGAGTGCATCGGCTGCGCCGCCTGCATCGACGCTTGCAACTACGTGATGCAGCGGGCCGGCCTGCCGCGCAACCTGATCCGCTACACGACCCAGCACGCGCTGCGCGACAACCTCACGCGCAGGCAGATGTGGAGCCGCGTGCTGCGGCCGCGCGTGCTCGTGTATTCCGGCGTGCTGCTCTCGATCATCGCTGCTCTGGTGGCCGCGCTGCTGCTGCGCGTGCCGCTGAAAGTCGACGTGATCCGCGATCGCGGCGCGCTCGCGCGCGAGGTCGAGGACGGACAGGTCGAGAACGTCTATCGACTGCAGGTGATGAACACGACCGAGGCGCCGCAGACGTATTCGATCGCGGTCGCGGGGCTGCCGCGGCTCTCGGTGGCGTCGGACCAGGAGTTCGAGGTCCCGGCGGCGACGACGCGCTCGGTGGTGCTGCGGCTGCGCGCGCCCGCCGACGAGGTGGCGCCGGGCTCGCACAAGGTGTCGATCGACGTGCGGTCGCAGGTGCAGCGCGACATCGCGGTGCGCGAGACCACAACGTTCCTCGGATTGCGGCGCTGAACGAGGTGGGCAGGATGAACGCCGTGACCAAGACCGATACGCTGCCCTGGTACCGCGAGCCGTGGCCGTGGGTACTGATCGCCCTGCCGGCCGCCGCGGTCGTCGGCTGCGCGATCACGCTGTACCTCGCGCTCGCGAGCGCCGACGGCATGGTCGCGCGCGATTACTACAAGCGCGGGCTGGCGATCAACGGCGAACTGGCGCGCACGCAGCGCGCCGCGCAGTTGGGGTTGCGGGCCGAGGTCGATCTGGCCGGCTTCGGCGGCGGCGATCGGGTGCGCGTGCATCTGTCCGCCGAACGCGCGTTGCCGGCCGAGACCGCGCTGCGGCTGACGCTGGTTCATCCGGCGCGCGACGGCGCCGACCGCACGCTGATGCTCGGACGCGTGTCCGCCGGCGATGGGCAGGCCGAGTACAGCGGCCAGTTCGACGCTGCGGCGATGCCTGGGGTCGCTTGGCAGGTCGTGCTGGAATCGCCGAGCTGGCGGCTCGACGGACAGATGGGCACGCACGACGCGCGCCGCATCCGGCTCGAAGGCGCGCGGCCGTGACCGGGCACGGGAGCGACAACGACGGGGAGAAGGGGATGATGCAGAGCTTCACGCAGCGGCTGCTGTGGGTGCTGTGGCCGGCGTTCCTGATCGCGGCGGTCGCGGAACTGATGCTGTTCGCGGTGTTCGATCCGCGCGATCTGCACGTGTTCGGCGTGCCGGTCGAGGTCGACCGCATGTCCGCCTACACGATCGGCTTCTTCTTCCTGTGGGCGATCGCGTCGGCGGCCAGCGCGCTGACGGTGTTCCTGCAGCGCTCGCCGTTCGAGATCAACCGCTGCCCGCTCGATGCGTCGGACCGGCCGCCCGGCTGTCCCAAGCGCACCGACGAAGCCTGCGCGGGCTGTGCGCCGGTACCGGGCGACGAAGCTAGTCTGCGCAGAGCGCGCCCGACTGGCCGCTGACGATCGCGCGCAGCCCGTCGGGCGACAGGATGCGCACGTGCTTCTGCTTGACCTCGATCAGCCCTTCGGTGGCGAAGCGCGACAGCACGCGGCTCACGGTTTCGAGTTTCAGCCCGAGAAAGCTGCCGATCTCGGCGCGCGTCATGCGCAGCACGAACTCGGAGCGCGAATAGCCGCGCGATTCGAAGCGCTGCGACAGGTTCAGCAGGAACGCGGCCAGTCGCTCCTCCGCGTGCATGCTGCCCAGCAGCAGCATCACGCCGTGCTCGCGCACGATCTCGCGGCTCATCACGCGGTGGAAGTGGTTGCGCAGCGCCGGCACCGACGAGGCGACTTCCTCGATGCGGTCGTACGGGATCACGCACACTTCAGTATCTTCGAGCGCGATCGTGTCGCAGGTGTGCTTGTCGCTGCTGATGCCGTCCATGCCGACCAGCTCGCCGGCCATGTGGAAGCCGGTCACCTGCTCGCGCCCGTCGGTCGACATCACGGTGCTCTTCAGGAACCCAAGCCGCACCGCGTACAGTGAATCGAACTTGTCGCCGGCGCGGAACAGGCTCTCGCCGCGGCGCACGCGCTTGCGGGTCGCGACCAGTTCTTCCAGGCGTTCGATGTCGTTCAGCGACAGGCCGAGCGGCAGGCACAGCTCGCGCAGGTTGCAGTTGGAGCACGCAACCTTGAGGTGGGTTACGGAAAAGGCGGGCGCATTCATCTCAATCGTGTTCACGTCGATTGTTCGATTTCATCGCTGCCAGCGTATTCCCGCAGCTACCGTCCGGGTTTTCTTATCGGCGACCGCTCTGGCGGCAGCGCACGGCGCCACACTTGCCCCGACCGCGTTGATCCGTGTCAACGCCCCCCTGCGAGCGGCCCGAATAATACCTGTCGAACCGGGCCCGGATGCTTAGACTGCGACCGGAAGTGTAACGGGAAAGGGTACACCGATGCTGATGTCAGTCCGCAATGGCGTGGCGCTGCCGGATCCGGCGCTGTTGCGCCGGTTCGACATCCCGGGTCCACGCTACACGTCGTATCCGACCGCGGATCGCTTCGTCGAGGCGTTCGACGCGCAGGCGTTCGAGAGCTGGCTCGCGCGCCGCGGCGACACGCCGAGCGCGGCTGCGCTGTCGCTGTACGTGCACGTGCCATTTTGCGCGCAGGTCTGCTACTACTGCGCGTGCAACAAGGTGATCACGCGCGACCATACGCGCGGCGCCGAGTATCTCGACGCGCTCGAGCGCGAAGCCGAGATGGTCAGCAGCAAGCTGACCGGCGGCCGGCAGCTCGAGCAGCTTCATTTCGGCGGCGGCACGCCGACCTTCCTCGGCAACGACGAGCTGAAGCGGCTGATGGCGATCCTGACGGCGCGCTTTCCGCTCGCGGACAAGGGCGAATTCAGCGTCGAGGTCGATCCGCGCAACGCCACGCCCGACAAGGTCGCCGTGCTCGGCGAACTCGGCTTCAACCGGATCTCGGTCGGCGTGCAGGATTTCGATCCGGCCGTGCAGCGCGCGGTGAACCGGCTGCAGAGCTTCGAGATCACGCAGGCGACGATCGACGCGGCGCGCAAGGCCAACTTCAAGTCGGTGAACCTGGACCTGATCTACGGCCTGCCGAAGCAGACGCGCGAGACCTTCGCCAAGACGCTCGACAAGGTGCTGGTGCTGAGCCCCGAGCGCATCGCGCTGTACCACTACGCGCACCTGCCGGAGCGCTTCAAGCCGCAGCGCCGGATCGACGCCGCCGAGCTGCCGTCGCCCGAGGAGAAGATGGGCATCATGCTCGACGCGATCCAGCGCCTGTCGGAGGCCGGCTATCGCTACATCGGCATGGACCACTTCGCCAAGGCCACCGATGATCTGGCCAAGGCGCAGAGCCAGGGCCGGCTGCACCGCAATTTCCAGGGCTACACGACGCGCCCCGACTGCGATCTGATCGGCCTGGGCGTGTCCGCGATCAGCAAGATCGGGCCCACCTATTCGCAGAACGTGCGCGAACTGGACGAGTACTACGAGCGCATCCGCGACGGACTGCTGCCGACCGCGCGCGGCGTGCTGCTCGACATGGACGACCTCGTACGGCGCGCGGTGATCATGGCGCTGATGTGCCACTTCGAGGTGTCGAAGGAGGCGATCGAGACCGCGCATCTGATCAAGTTCGACGACTACTTCAAGCGCGAGCTGGCGGAACTGAAGCCGTTCGAGGAGACGGGCCTGGTCGAGGTTTCGCCCGAATGGATCAGCGTGACGCCGAAGGGGAAACTGCTGGTGCGCGCGGTCGCGATGTGCTTCGACCGCTACCTGCGCCACGACGAGCGGATCCGGAAGTACTCGAAGATCGTTTGACGCCGGGTGTCATGCCCGCGAAAGCGGACATCCACCCGGTGTTCGCGGCAGCACTGGATTTCCGCTTGCGCGGGAATGACACCGCACAGATGAGCATCTTGCGTCCCCGATGTCTTTGCCTCTGACCGAAATCTTCGCCGCGCTGAGCCTGGCGCTGCTCGGCGGGTTGCATTGCGCGGGCATGTGCGGCGGCTTCATCGGCGCGCTGCAGATCAATCGGCCGCGCGACGTGTCGCCGCTGCGCCTGGCGCTCGGCTATCACCTCGGCCGCATCGCCAGCTACTCGGCCGCGGGCGCGCTGGTCGGCGCGATCGGCGGATCGCTCTTCGCCGCCGACGTGCTGCCGCTGCAGGTCCTGCTGTTGACCGTCGGCAGCGTGATGCTGCTCGCGATCGGCGCGACATTGTTCGGGCGCGGCGCCTGGTTCAAACGGATCGAGCCGCTCGGCGCATGGATCTGGCGCATCGTCGGCCCGCTCGCGCGGCGCGTATATCCGCCGCGCTCGGGCGTGCAGGCGCTCGTCGCCGGCGTCGCGTGGGGCTGGATTCCGTGCGGCATGGTGTACGCGGCGCTGCCGCTTGCGCTGGTCGCCGGTGGCCCGCTCGCGGGCGCGCTGGTGATGGCGGCGTTCGGGCTCGGCACGCTGCCGAACCTGGCGCTGGTCGACGTCGCCGTCGTCAAGCTCGGCGACGCGCGCGGTGGCACGCTCGCCGCATCGCGCGCGTGGCTGCGGCCGCTCGCCGGCGCGGTGATCGTGGTGTTCGGAGTGTCGGGGCTGGCGCACGCCGCGCGCGTGGCCGGTGCCGATCATCCGGCGATCGCGGCGCTGGCAGGGATCTGCCACCGCTGACGCCCACGGCTCAGCGGAATCCCGCGATCACCGCGCCGACCGCGAACAGCACGCCGTAGACGAGTTCCAGCTTCACCGTGCCGAGCAGCATCGCGTTCATTTGTGCGCTCGGCATCGTGCGCAGTTCGCGCATCAACCGCCAGCCGAAGGGCAGCGCCAGCAGCGGCGCGAGCAGCGCGACATGCGAAGCGGCGAGCGCGGCCACCGGCACCAGCGCGAACGCGCCGACCACCAGCACCGTGTAGAGCGCGACCGAGCGCTCCGCGCCGAACTTGACCGCGAACGTGTGCCGTCCGCTGCGCGCATCGTGCGCGATGTCGCGGTGGTTGTTGACCGCCAGCACGGCCGCCGCGATCAGCCCGACGCCGCACGCGGCGACCCAGGTCGCCGGCGTCACCACGCCGATCTGCACGTAGCCGCTGCCGGCCACCGCGATCACGCCGAAGAACACGAACACGAAGAGTTCGCCCAACGGCGTGAACGCGATCGGCTTCGGTCCGCCCATGTACGCCAGCGCGGCGACGATCGACGCCAGCCCCATCGCCAGCACCGGCCAGCCGCCGCGCAGCACGAGCGGAAAGCCGACCACGATCGCGCCGGCGATCGCCAGCCCGATCGCGAACCGCACCTGCGGCGGCGTCAGCAGCCCGCTCGAGGTCGCGCGCGGCATGCCCACGCGCATCGGACTTTCGTGCCCGCGCGCGCTGTAGCCGACGTCGTTCTGCAGGTTGGTGATGATCTGCATCAGCAACGAACCGGCGAGCGCCAGCAGCGCGACCGTCCAGTCGACCGCGCCGCGGTCGAGCCATGCCAGCGCGGTGCCGACCAGCACCGGCACCGCGGCCAGCCACAGCGTGCGCGGCCGCATCGCGATCGCCCAGGCGTCGAGCGATCCGGGCCGGATCGTCGAGGCGGGCAGCGAGGACATCAACGTATTCATCGGAACGAGAAGATATCGAACGCAGCGACAATTTCAACCGGTTCCGCGCCACGCGCCGTTGATCTGCATCGAGGAACGGAGAGGTCGCCTGATATCATCGATTCGACTGAAAAACCCCGGCGCGGCGCGCACTTGCGCACCGCGCAACCGTCTGCCCGACCCATGAAAAGCGCCGAGATCCGCGACAAGTTCCTGAAGTACTTCGAATCGAAAGGCCACACGATCGTGCGGGCCTCGTCGCTGGTGCCGGCCAACGATCCGACGCTGCTGTTCGTCAACAGCGGCATGGTCCAGTTCAAGGACGTGTTCACCGGGCGCGAGAAGCGCCCTTACACGCGGGCGGTCACCGCGCAGAAATCGCTGCGCGCCGGCGGCAAGCACAACGACCTGGAGAACGTCGGCTACACGGCGCGGCATCACACCTTCTTCGAGATGCTGGGCAACTTCAGCTTCGGCGACTACTTCAAGCGCGACGCGATCAAGTACGCGTGGGAACTGCTGACGCAGGTCTACAAGCTGCCGGCCGACAAGCTGTGGACCACCGTCTACGTCGACGACGACGAGGCGTACGACATCTGGACGCGCGAGGTCGGCGTGCCGGCGGCGCGCTGCATCCGCATCGGCGACAAGCCGGGGCAGCCGAAATACGTGTCGGACAACTTCTGGCAGATGGCCGACACCGGGCCGTGCGGGCCGTGCAGCGAGATCTTCTACGACCATGGCCCCGAGGTCGCGGGCGGCCCGCCCGGATCGCCGGATGCCGACGGCGACCGTTACATCGAAATCTGGAACCTCGTGTTCATGCAGTTCGACCGCGACGACAAAGGCGTGCTGACGCCGCTGCCGAAGCCGTGCGTCGACACCGGCATGGGACTGGAGCGGCTGGCGGCGGTGCTGCAGCACGTGCACAGCAACTACGAGATCGACCTGTTCCAGAACCTGATCAAGGCGGCCGCGCGCGAGACGCATACCACCGATCTCGCCAACAACTCGCTGAAGGTGATCGCCGATCACATCCGTGCCTGCTCGTTCCTGATCGCCGACGGCGTGATCCCCGGTAACGAGGGGCGCGGCTACGTGCTGCGGCGGATCATCCGCCGCGCGCTGCGGCACGGCTACAAGCTCGGCTGCCGGCAGCCGTTCTTCCACAAGGTCGTGCCCGATCTGGTTGCCGAAATGGGCGCCGCCTACCCGGAACTGGTCGAACAGCAGGCGCGCATCGCCGGCGTTCTGAAGCAGGAAGAGGAGCGCTTCGGGGAGACGCTGGAAAACGGCATGAAGATCCTCGACGGCGCGCTCGGCGCGCTGAAGAGCGGCGACGCGCGAATGCTCGACGGCGACACCGTGTTCCTGCTGTACGACACCTACGGTTTCCCGGTGGACCTGACCGCCGACATCTGCCGCGAGCGCGGCATCAGCGTCGACCACGCGGGCTTCGAGCGCGCGATGGAGCGGCAGCGCGAGCAGGCGCGCGCGGCAGGCAGGTTCCGCAGTGCGGCGGGCGTCGAATACAGCGGCAGCCGCACGCGCTTCGTCGGCTACGAGCACCTGACCACCGAGGCGAAGGTCGTCGGGCTGTACGTCGACGGCACGCCGGTGAGCGAGGTGCGCGCGGGCGAGGCGGGATCAGAGCGCGCGATCATCGTGCTCGACGCCACCCCGTTCTATGCGGAGAGCGGCGGCCAGGTCGGCGACCGCGGCGAACTGATCGGCAGCGGCGGCACGTTCGAGGTCGCCGACACGCAGAAGATCATGCCCGACGTCTTCGGCCACCATGGGCGCGTGCGGTCGGGTTCGATCGAGTTCGGCGAGAGGGTGACCGCGCGTGTGAACGTGTCGCTGCGCACGCGCACGATGCACAACCACTCGGCCACGCACCTGATGCACGCGGCGCTGCGCAAGGTGCTCGGCGCCCATGTGCAGCAGAAGGGCTCGCTGGTCGACGCCGAGCGCACGCGCTTCGACTTCGCGCACGACAAGCCGATGACGCCGGACGAAATCCGCCACGTTGAAGACATCGTCAACGCGGCGATCCGCGCCAACGTGCCGGTCACCGCCACGCACATGAAGTACGACGACGCGATCCGCGCCGGCGCGCTGGCGTTCTTCGGCGACAAGTACGGTGACGAGGTGCGCGTGCTGGCAATGGGAGAGCATTCGACCGAGCTGTGCGGCGGCACGCATGTGAGCCGCACTGGCGACATCGGCTTCTTCAAGATCGTCGCCGAGGGCGGCGTGGCCGCCGGCGTGCGGCGCGTCGAGGCGGTGACCGGCGCCGGGGCGCTGGCGTACGTGCAAACGCTCGAGGCGCAACTGAACGAGATCGCGGCCGCGCTGAAGTCTCCCGCCGCCGAGGTGACCGCGAAGCTCGCGCATGTGCAGGACCACGTAAAGTCGATCGAGAAGGAACTGGCGCGGCTGAAGGGCAAGCTCGCCGCCAGCCAGGGCGACGATCTGGCCGCGCAGGCGATCGAGGTCAAGGGCATCAAGGTGCTCGCCGCCACGCTCGAAGGCGCCGACGCCAAGGTGCTGCGCGATACCGTCGACCAACTGAAGAACAAGCTCAAATCCGCGGCAATCGTGCTCGCGTCCGTCGACGGCAGGGAAGGGGAAACGCGGGTGCAACTCGCCGCCGGCGTGACGCCCGACATCACCGCGAAGCTGAAGGCCGGTGACCTCGTCAACCACGTCGCGCGGCAGATCGGCGGCAAGGGCGGCGGCCGCGCGGATATGGCGATGGCGGGCGGCACCGATGCGGCGCGGCTTCCGGCCGCGCTGGCGAGCGTGAAGGGCTGGGCCGAGCAGCGGCTGTAGCGCGCGAGCTGATGGCACCGTCGCCGATCCGCATTCGCCGCGAGGAACCCGAGGACGCCGACGCGCTTGCGCGACTGCTTGGCGATGAAGGCGTCTACCCGCAGACACTGCAGTTGCCCCATGTATCGCGGCAGTTCTGGCGCGAACGCCTGGCGAAATACGACCCGGCGAAGTACGCGCTGGTCGCGGAGATCGACGGTACCGTCGTCGGTTCCGCGTGGCTCTTCATCAACGAGCGCCCGCGCCAGCGCCACTGCGCGATGCTCGGCATCGGCGTCGCTGCCGAGCGCTCGGGCCGCGGTGTCGGCACCGCGCTGCTGCGCGAGCTGCTGCGCGCGGCCGACGGCTGGCTCAACCTGCTGCGCGTGGAGCTGACCGTCTATGCCGACAACGAGCGCGCGATCCGGCTGTACCGCAAGTTCGGCTTTGCCGTCGAAGGCACGCTGCGCGCCCATGCGCTGCGCGACGGCGTCTACGTCGACGGCTACGTGATGGGACGGCTGCACCCCAATCCGCCGCAATTGCCGGGCGCGCCGTGAACGACTTCATCGATTCCAACCAGCAGCCGATTGCGCGCGTGTTCGGCCGGCGGCGCGCGCCGCCGTTCGGAGAGCCGCCGTCGCCGCAGGCGCGCGCCGCGCAGGCGCATATGACACGGCATTCGCTGTGCGCGCCCAAGGGTGTCTTCATCGACGACGGGCCGGAACAGATGGACGCGGACCGCCTGCGCTGGACCGTCGAGCGCACGGTCGCCGTCGCGCTTGGCGAGGAACGATGACGCAGTACACGCGCCCGGCGAAGTGGGACGAAGTCAAGCGCCGGGCGACCTACCTGTCCGAGGCCGGTGTCGAATATGCGCTGGTCGACGGTTACGCGCTGGCAGCGCACGGAATCAGCCGCCTGACCGAGGACATCGACATCCTGGTCGCTCCGGATGCGGAAAATTCACGGCGCTGGATCGTCGCGCTGTCGCGCCTGCCTGACGGCGCTGCGCGTGAACTGGCCGGCGCGCCCGACGTCTTTGCCGGCCAGCACCGTTACGCGATCCGCATCAACGACGAGTTCAGCGTCGACGTGTTGCCGTCGATCGCCGGCCACGGCTGCGACGAGATGCGCGCGCAAGTGATCGAGCGCGATCTCGATGGCGTGCGCGTGCGCCTGCTCGACCCCGAAGGCATGCTCAAGACGAAGCAGGGCGTGCGACCGAAGGACCAGATGGACGCGCGCACCATCCGCGCCGTGCTGGACGCGCTGCGCAAGGATCCCGGCACGTGAATCCGGGCGACTATCGCTTCTGCCCCACGTGCGCCACGCCGCTGGTGCGCGGCGTCCACGGCGAGCGCGAGCGCAGCGCCTGCCCCGCCTGCGGCTGGGTGCACTGGGACAACCCGGTCCCCGTCGTGGCCGCGGTGATCGAATACGACGGCAAGGTGCTGCTGGCGCGCAACGCGGCCTGGCCCGCGGGTCGTTTCGCGCTGGTCACGGGCTTCCTCGAGCGCGATGAGACGCCGCGCGCCGCCGTCATCCGCGAGGTGAAGGAGGAGACCAACCTCGACGCTCTCGACGCGCGGCTGATCGGCGTGTACGAGTTCGCGCTGCGCAACCAGGTGATCATCGCGTACCACGTCCCGGCGGTCGGCGCGGTGAAGCTGAACGAGGAACTCGTCGAATACCGGCTGATCGAGCCGTCCCGGGTGAAGACCTGGCCGCGCGGCACCGGCTTGGCACTCGCCGACTGGCTGCGCGCGCGCGGCCACGAAGTACACTTCCTGCCGCTGCCGTAGAAAGCGAACCATGCAGACGACCATCGGCTTCGACAAGGAAATCGACACGCGCGGACTGAACTGCCCGCTGCCGGTGCTGCGCGCGAAGAAGGCGCTGGCGGAGATCGCGAGCGGCCATGTGCTGAAGATCGTCGCCACCGATCCGGGCTCGATCCGCGACTTCAAGGCGTTCTGCAAGCAGACCGGCAACGAGTTGCTGGCGCAGGAAACGGTGAACGGCGAGTTCATCCACTTCCTGCGGCGGCGGTAGATGAACCCCCCACGCTTGCTCGCGCTCGCTGCCCCCCGAGGGGGCGCTCAGTGGCTTCGGACGGCCGGGCGCCACTGATGAAGAGCGCCGTCACGGTTATCCTCGGCCTGTTCGTGCTCGGCGCCGCCTGGCTGTGGTTTGCGCTGAACTGGAACTACTCGACCGGCGAGCGCGCCGGCTGGGTGCAGAAGTTCAGCCGGAAGGGCTGGATCTGCAAGACCTGGGAGGGCGAGCTGGCGATGGTGTCGATGCCCGGCGCCGCGCAGGAGAAGTTCTACTTCACCGTGTGGGACGACGCGGTTGCCGAGTCGATCAACAAGGCGATGGGCCGGCGCGTATCGCTGCACTACGAAGAGAAGGTGGGCCTGCCGACGTCGTGCTTCGGCGAGACCCGCCACTGGGTCAACAAGCTGACCGTCGTGCCCGAAATTCCGCTTGCGCCCGGCATCGTGGTTTCGCCGTCCGAGGCAGCGCCGGTGACCGCGCCGCAGAAGTAGCGCACCCCGCTTGACCTGCCGCAACCTGCCAGCCGGAAGGATGGCGCGCGCGGCCGTGCGCTGTTAGCTTGAGCGCCGGGCGGTTCAACTCGACGGGGAGGATTCGATGAAAGCATTTCTCAGCGGGGTCGCACTCGCGCTGTGGTCGACGCTTGCATTCGCGCAGACCGGCACGTTCACGGTCAGGCACCTGACACCCGAGGCCGCGCAGAAGGCGGTCACTGCCGCGCTGGAGGATTGCCGCAAGCGCGGCTACCAGGTCGCGGTCGCGGTGGTCGATCGATCGGGCGTCGTGCAGGCGCTGGTGCGCGACCGTTTCGCCGGGCCGCATACGCCGCGCACGGCGATCGGCAAGGGCTGGACCGCGGTCAGTTTCCGCTCCGACACAACGGAACTGGCGAAACTCTCCCAGTCCGGTCAGCCGAGCTCGGGCCTGCGCAACCTGCCGCGCGTGGTTGCGCTCGGCGGCGGCGTGCTGATCCAGTCGGGTGGCGGCATCGTCGGCGCGATCGGCGTGTCGGGTGCGCCATCGGCCGATCTCGACGACCAGTGCGCCAAAGCCGGCATCGCCGCGATCCGCGACGAGATCGAGATGTAGTTACGCCGGCGGCAGGCGCGCGAACTGCTCGCGCACCTTTGCCAGCGTCGCGCCGAAGCTCGCCAGCCGCTCCCTTTCCTGCATGACGACTGCGGCCGGCGCGCGCTCGACGAAGCTCGCGTTGCCGAGCTTGCCCTCAGCTTTCCTGATCTCGCCTTCCAGCCGCGCGATCTCCTTGCCGAGCCGCTCGCGCTCCGCATTGACGTCGACCTCGATCGCCAGCATCAGCTTGTAGTCGTCGACCACCGCGACCGGCGCCGCGCTGGCGCGCGCGGCCGCGGCCAGATCGTCGACGCGCTTGACCTCCGACAGCCGGGCCAGCGCCGCCACGTACGGCGCGAACGCGTCGAGCTGCGCGCGCGGCCCGCTCGCCGCCAGCGGCACCTTCTGCGCCGGCGACAGGTTCATCTCGCCGCGCAGGTTGCGCACCGCGTCGATGAGCCGCTTCAGTTGCGCGGCCTCGCGATCGGCGGCGGGATCGATCTTCGCCGGCTCGGACCGCGGATACGGCTGGATCATCACCGACGTTTCCGCGGCGGCAGCGCGCTTGCCGGCCAGCACCGACACGCGCTGCCACAATTCCTCCGTGATGAACGGGATCACCGGGTGCGCCAGCCGCAGCAGCGCCTCGAGCACGCGCACCAGCGTGCGGCGCGTGCCGCGCTGCTGCGCTTCATTGCCTTCGCGCAGCTGCACCTTGGTGAGCTCGATGTACCAGTCGCAGTACTCGTTCCACGCGAAGGCGTAGATCGCATTGGCGACGTTGTCGAGCCGGTACTCGGCAAAGCCGCGCTCGACCTCCGCCTCCAGCCGCTGCAGCTCGCCGACGATCCAGCGGTCGACGAACGACAGTTCGACTGGCGCGGCGCCGGCCCTCACCCCCGGCCCCTCTCCCGCTGATGCGGGCGAGGGGAGATCCACGTCCTTGCCTTCCGCGTTCATCAGCACGTACGCGGTCGCGTTCCACAGCTTGTTGCAGAAGTTGCGGTAGCCCTCGCAACGCTTGGTGTCGAAGTTGATGTTGCGGCCGAGCGTGGCGTAACTGGCCATCGTGAAGCGCAGCGCGTCGGCGCCGTACGCGGGCATGCCGTCCGGAAATTCCCTGCGCACGCGGGCGGCGACCTTGGGCGCGTTTTCCGGGCGGCGCAGCCCGTTGGTCGACTTCTCGATCAGCGCGTCCAGGCCGATGCCGTCGAGCAGATCGACCGGATCGATCGTGTTGCCCTCCGACTTCGACATCTTCCTGCCTTCGTGGTCGCGCACCATGCCGTGGATGTACACGTCGCGGAACGGCACGCGCCCGGTGAAGTGGGTCGTCATCACGATCATGCGCGCGACCCAGAAGAAGATGATCTCGTAGCCGGTGACCAGCACCGTGGAGGGCAGGTACAGGTCGTAGGCGGTCTTCTCCGGTCCCGGCGGCGCGTTTTCGACCGCCGGCCAGCCGAGCGTGGAAAAGGGCACCAGTGCCGACGAGTACCACGTGTCGAGCACGTCCGGATCGCGCATGAGCTTCCTGCCCGGTCCGGCCTTGGCCTGCGCCTCGGCCTCGCTGCGCGCGACATACACGTTGCCGGCCTCGTCGTACCACGCCGGGATCTGGTGGCCCCACCATAGCTGGCGCGAGATGCACCAGTCCTGGATATTCTGCAGCCACTGCCGGTACACGGTCTTCCACTGATCGGGGAAGATCCTGACTTCGCCGCGCTCGACCACCTCGAGCGCGACCTGCGCGAGCGACTTGCCCGGATGCATCGTCCCGGCGGGCGCGGGCTTGCTCATCGCCACGTACCACTGGTCCGACAGCATCGGCTCGATCGCCTCGCCGGTGCGCTCGCAGCGGGGCACCATCATCCTGTGCGGCTTCTCCGACACCAGCAGGCCGGCCGCGCGCAGGTCGTCGAGCACCGCCTTGCGCGCGACGTAACGATCCCTGCCGCGGTACTTCGCGGGCGCGTTGTCGTTGATCGTCGCGGTCAGCGTGAAGATCGAGATCGGTTTCAGCCCGTGGCGCTGGCCGATCGCGTAGTCGTTGGTATCGTGCGCCGGCGTGATCTTGACGGCTCCGGTGCCGAATTCGCGATCGACGTACTCATCGGCGATGACCGGAATTTCGCGCTCGGCGAGCGGCAGCCGCAGCCGCGTGCCGACCAGCGCCCGGTAGCGCTCATCGGCCGGGTTCACCGCCACCG
Organism: Pseudomonadota bacterium; assembly: GCA_029778535.1. GTDB lineage: Bacteria > Pseudomonadota > Gammaproteobacteria > Burkholderiales > Burkholderiaceae_F > JAKOQB01. The sequence goes on from JAKOQB010000202.1 coordinate 17,180, forward strand.
CCACGTCACCCAGCATCGTCTCCGGCCGCGTGGTGGCGACGATCACGCCGGGACCGCCGTCGATCCCGGGATAGCGGATCTCCCACAGCGTGCCTTCCTCTTCCTCGTTCGTGACTTCAAGGTCGGACACGGCTGTCTGCAGCTTCGGGTCCCAGTTGACGAGCCTCGTGCCGCGGTAAATCAGCCCCTGCTCGTACAGCCGCACGAAGGTTTCGATCACGACGTGCGACAGCTTGTCGTCCATCGTGAAGTAGGTGCGGTTCCAGTCGACCGAGTCGCCCAGCCGCCGCATCTGCTGCAGGATCGCGTCGCCCGAGTACCGCTTCCACTCCCACACCTTGGCGATGAACTCCTCGCGCTTCATCTGGCGCCGGCTCACGCCCCGCTGTTCGAGCTGGCGCTCGACCACGATCTGGGTGGCGATCCCCGCGTGATCGGTGCCCGGCAGCCACAGCGTGTTGAAGCCGCGCATCCGGTGGTAGCGCGTCAGCGCGTCCATGATCGTCTGATTGAACGCGTGGCCCATGTGCAGGATGCCGGTCACGTTGGGCGGCGGCAGTTGAATGCTGAACGCCGGCTTGTTCGGATCCAGCCCCGCGGCGAAGTAGCCGCGCGACTCCCACACCGGATACCAGCGGCGCTCGATCGCCGCCGGCTCAAAGCTCCTGGCCAGCGCTGCAGTTGGGGTCGTCGCCGTCATTTCGTCGCGCTTTCCGTCAGTTGATCCGAATCGATTTGAATTTTAGGGGAATCGACTCTAGCCTCGACGCTCTGAATGTTTCGTCCGGCCTGCGGCACCATGAATCTCCTTGTCCTGCAACGCACTGCGCTCGCGCTCGTAGCGGCGGCGCTCAACGCCTGCGCAACGCTACCTGGCGCACCGCGGGCCTCCGATCCGGCGGCCGCTGCGCCGGCAGCAGGCGCGCCCCGGACTGCATCGGCGCCGCCGGCGTCCGGCTCGCCGGCACCCGCCACTGCGGCGGCGCGACCCGGTGAAACGCCGCTGCGTCCGTTCGCCGACGTGATCAAGGACGCGAAGCAGATCAAGGGCTTCTTCACGCTGTGGCAGAAGGACGAGAAGACGTGGATCGAGATCCGGCCCGAGCAGATCGACCGGCCCTTCCTGTTCAGCACCGTGCTCGTGCGCGGGATCGCACAGTTGCCGTTCGTGCCGGGGTTGCTCGGCAACTCCGAAGTGGCGAGTTTCCATCGCGTCGGCAACCAGCTGCAGCTCGTCGCGCGCAACACGATCTTCCGGGTGCCGGACCAGTCGCCGCTGGCGCGCGCGGCGCGCGACAGCGTGTCCGACAGCATCGTCGCGTCGGCGGCGGTCGTCTCGGCGCCGCACGCGGAAAGCAAGTCGTTCCTGGTCGAGGCCAACGCGCTGCTGCTCGCCGACGTGGCCGGCATCGGCACGCTGATCGACACCGCGTATCGGATCGGCTACGGGCTCGATGCGCGCAACAGCTCGATCGAGCGCGCTCGCAGCGCCGCCGAAGACACCACCATCGCGGTCAATCTGCACTACGCGGTCGCGAAGCTGCCGGCACCGCCGACCGCGCCGCCGCCGCCGGGGACTCCCACGCCGACGCCGCCGCGCGCGCTCGCGGACCCGAGGAGCTTCCTGCTCGGCATCCAGTACCGCTTCGCGCGCCTGCCCGATCCGCCGATGACCACGCGCGTGGCCGACGAGCGCGTCGGCTATTTCGTCGACGAGCACCGCGATCTCGCGCGCGACTACGCGCTCGATGCGCGCGTGCGCGTGATCAACCGCTGGCGGCTGGAGAAGAAGGACCCGGGCGCCGCGCTGTCGGAGCCGAAGCAGCCGATCGTCGCGTACCTGGACCGCAACATCCCCGCCGAGCTGCGGCCGGCGGTGCAGGACGGCATCCTCGAGTGGAACAAGGCCTTCGAGCAGGCGGGTTTCAGCAACGCGATCGTCGTCAGGCAGCAGCCCGACGACGCCGACTGGGACACCCTCGAAGGCCGCCACATGGCGGTCAAGTGGTTCGTCGATTCGAGCCTCGCGGGCACCGCGGCGATCGGCCCGCACCAGAGCGACCCGCGCACCGGCGAGATCCTGTACAGCGCGGTGCTGATTCCCGACGTGTGGGCGCGCATCTCCGGCCAGCGCTTCGGCGAAGTGCTGCCGCCGCGAGTACAGCTGCCGGCCGGCCTGCTGAAGGAGGAGCAGTGCACGTACGCGTTCGACGCGCTGGAACAGGCCGCGTTTTCCTTCGAACTGCTGGTCGAGCGCGGCGCGTTCGCGCGCGACGGCGAGACCGCGCGGCGCTTCATCCTCGATTCGATCAAGGAGGTCGTGATGCACGAGACCGGCCATGCGCTCGGCCTGCGCCACAACTTCAAGGGATCGAGCGCGATCAAGTTCGAGCAGCTGCGCGACGCCGCGTTCACCGAGAAGCACGGGCTGTCGTCATCGATCATGGACTATGTGCCCGAGAACATCCCGCTCGACGGCGAGGCGCGCGCCGGCCGCCTGCAGATGGGCACGATCGGCACCTATGACCGCTGGGCGATCGAATGGGGCTACAAGGAGTATCCCGCCGCCGACGAGCCGAAGGAACTCGCGGCGCTCGCCGCGCGCTCGGCGACCGATCCGCTGCTCGCGTACGCGACCGACGAGGATGCCGGCGGCGACGGCGCCATTACCGGGCTGCCGGCCGGGCTCGATCCGCGCGCCAACCGCTTCGACCTCGGCGAGGATTCGCTCGCTTACTCTCGACGGCAGCTCGCGCTGACGCGCGAACTGTTCGAGCGAACGCAGCGCCGCAGGCTCGACGCCGACGATGATTACCGGCTGTATCGGCGCAACCTCGAGCGTGGCCTGCGGCAGATGCGCGGCGTGGCGCCGAACGTGGCCAAGTACGTCGGCGGGCTGTACGTCAATCGCGACCGCGCCGGCTCGGGCCGGCCGCTGCTGACGCCGGTCGAAGCGGCGCGCCAGCGCGACGCGCTGCGGCTGCTGACCGCGGAACTGTTCTCCACGTCGAGCTTCGCCTTCGACCCGCAGTTCATGCAGCGCCTCGGCATCGACCAGTTCGCGCGCGACAGCGGCGGGCCGGACTTCAGCCTGCCGAGCGCGGTGCTCGACATCCAGCGGCCGGTGCTCGACCAGCTGATGTCCGAATCGGTCGCACTGCGACTGGCCAACGCGGAAGCGAAGACCGCCGATCCGCGCGCGCTGCTGAGCTTTGCCGAGGTGCAATCGACGCTGACCGACGCGGTGTGGAGCGAACTGGCGACCGGGCAGGACATCGGCACCCTGCGCCGCAACCTGCAGCGCGAGCATCTGCGCCGGCTGGCCGGCGCGCTGGTGCGGCCGATCGCGACCGTGGCCGCCGACGTGCGCTCGGTGCAGCGCCAGCAGGCGGAAAGGCTCGTCGCGCGACTGAAGCGCGCGCTGGCGAGCAAGGGGCGGCGCAGCGGTGTCGCGCAGGCGCATCTCGCCGAGAGCCTGGCCACGCTGCGCGAGGCGCTGGCGGCGCCGCTGTACCGGACGGGGGTCTAGCCCGCAACGTCGCCGCGTTCGCTCAGCGCCTCGCGCACCGCGCGCTCGATGATCTCGCTCAGCGCGGCGCGGACGGCCTGGTTCGCCTCGGCTGCGAGCTGCGCGATCGCGGAATCGACCGACGCGCGCAACTGCTCTCGCACGAGCTGCTCGATCTCCGCCGGCAGCCGCTCGAGCACGGCGCGCAGCACGGCGTCGCGCAGCTCGTCCACGGTCGGCGGTGGTGGTGCGGGCGGCGGGGGCTCCGGCGTCGGCGGCGGCTCGGCGCGTACAGCCTGTTCGAGCGTCGGCAGCGCAAAGTCGAGGTCGAGCGCGGGCAGCGTCAACCGCTCGGTCAGCACCGGGATCGACTCGTCGTCGAGCGAGGTGCCGTTCGCGGCCGGATCGGTGCGCGTGGTCATTCTTCGCCGATCTCGTGCGCGGCGGGCGTGATGCCGCGCTCGCGCCAGGCGCGGAAGCGGCTGCGCGCGTGCGCGCGATCCTGGTCGTCCTTGGACACGACCTCGACGATGCGCTCGAAGCGCGCGCACCAGTCGGCCGCGGGCACTTCGTCGTCGAGGTTGAGCAGCAGGTCGCGCCGCGCATCGCCGCCGGCCGCGAGCGTCAGCCACACCGGCGTGCGCGCGGCGAGCGGCGAATCGGCGTACACGTGCGGCACGAAGTCGAGCGCGGAGAAGGTCCACAGCGCCGTGTCGAAGCGCGCCAGCCGGTCCGCGTCGCGCGCATAGACGAGCACCGACAGGTTCGCAGCGCGCGCCTTGCGCACCACGCGGCACGCGTAGTGCAGGCGGTGAGCGACGTTGAAGTAGAAGTCGACGCGCATGTCGGTCGGCGGGCGGGCTCGACGTGCGCCAAGCCTAATCGTTGAACGCGCAACGCTCAAATGCCGCAATCCGGCCCGATCTCAAGCTGCCGACTGCTTACTGCCGACCGCCGACTGCCGCCTGCTTCATCAGAAAATTCGCCAGCAGCGGCACCGGGCGGCCGGTGGCGCCCTTGGCGCTGCCGCTCTTCCACGCGGTGCCGGCGATGTCGAGGTGCGCCCACTTGTATGCCTTGGTGAAGCGCGCCAGGAAGCAGGCGGCGATCACGGCCCCGGCCTTGCCGGGCGCGCCGATGTTGGCCATGTCGGCGAAGTTCGACTTCAGCTGCTCCTGGTAGTCCTCCTCGACCGGCATGCGCCAGGCCGGATCGAGCGCGACGCGCGCGGCCTTCAGCAGCTCGTCGGCCAGCGAATCGTCGGTGGCGAACAGGCCCGAGTTCACTTCGCCCAGCGCGACCACGCAGGCCCCGGTCAGCGTCGCGATGTCGATCACCGCGGCCGGCTTGAAGCGCTCCGCGTAGGTCAGCGCGTCGCACAGGATCAGGCGCCCCTCGGCGTCGGTGTTCAGCACCTCGATCGTCTGGCCCGACATCGAGGTCACGATGTCGCCCGGCTTGGTCGCCGTGCCCGACGGCAGGTTCTCGCACGCGGCGATCACGCCGATCACGTTGACCTTCAGCTTCATCTCGGCCACCGCGCGCAGCGTGCCCAGCACCGAGGCCGCACCGCACATGTCGAACTTCATCTCGTCCATCGCCGCGCCGGGTTTCAGCGAAATGCCGCCGCTGTCGAAGGTGATGCCCTTGCCGACCAGCACGATCGGCGCCTGCGACTTGGCCGCGCCGTGGTACCTGGCGACGATCAACCGCGGCGGCTCGGCCGAGCCGCGCGTGACCGACAGGAACGAACCCATCTTCAGCTTCTCGATGTCCTTGCGGTCGAACACCTCGACGCCGAGCTTCCATTCCTTGCCGAGCTCGCGCGCCTGTTCGCCGAGGTAGCTCGGCGTGCACACGTTGCCGGGCAGGTTGCCGAGCCGCTTGGCGAGCGCCGCGCCGTTGGCGATCGCGATACCTTCCTTCAGCCCCTGCTCGGCGTGCGCGTCGCGCGCGTCGGTGAGGAGCACGATCTGCGCCACGCGCGGGCCGTTGTCGTCCTTCTTGCTCTTCAACTCGTCGGTGCGGAACACCGTCTCGCGCGCCGCCATCGCCAGCGTGCGTGCCTGCCACGCGTGATCGCGGCCGCGCAATTTCCAGTCGCTGACGGAGATCGCAAGGTCCTTCACACCCGCGCCGGCGCTGCGCACCGCGGTGCGCACCGCGTCCGCGAACGCCTTGTCGGTGAACTCGTCGCTCTTGCCCAGTCCGAGCAGCAGCACGCGCGGGCTCGCCACGCCGGGCAGATTGCGCAGCATCACCGCGTTGCCGCGCTTGCCCGTCGCATCCCCGCTCTTCACCGCCGCGGCGACCGCGCCCTTCGACGCGGCGTCGATGCGGCGCGCGGCCGCGGTCAGTTCGCCGTCGGCGTAAAGGCCGACCGCGACGCAGTCGGCTTTCACGGCATCGGCTGTCGCAACCTTCGTGTTAAATTCCATCGGGTCTTCCTCGGACGGGGACGTGCGGGCGTCGAGCATCCAGCACGCTTGTCGGGCCGGCCTGCTTCGGGCGCGCAGTATAGCGACGGCCTGACCCGCAACACGCACAACCCCCATTCATCATGGTCTTTCAGCGCGCCATCGTCGCCGAGCTGTCGAACACGGCCGGCGCGGTGTTCACCGTGCTGTTCTCGATCATCTTCTCGGTCGGGCTGGTGCGCATCCTGGGCGAGGCCGCGGGCGGCCGCATCGACAGCGGCGCAGTGTTCGCGATCGTCGCGCTGACCGCGCTTACGTATTTGCCGACGGTGCTGACGCTGACGCTGTTCGTGTCGGTGCTGATGACGGTGTCGCGCGCATATCGCGATTCCGAGATGGTCGTGTGGTTCGCGTCCGGACAGAGCCTGCTGGCGTGGATCTGGCCGGTGCTGCGCTTCTCGGCGCCGATCATCGTGCTGGTCGCGGTGCTCGCGCTGCAGCTTTCGCCTTGGGCGAGCCGCCAGATCGTCGAAAGCAAGATGCGCTTCGAGCGGCGCGACGACGTGAGCAGGGTCGCGCCCGGCCGCTTCATCGAATCGAGCGGCGCCGATCGGGTGTTCTTCGTCGAAAGCGTCGACGTCGCCGGCGCGCAGGTGAAGAACGTGTTCGTCAGCCACCGCAGCCAGGGGCGCGAGGGCGTGATCGTCGCCGCGCAGGGCGTGATCGAGGTGCGTCCCGACGGCGAGCGCTATCTGGTGCTGCAGCAGGGGCGCCGCTACGAGGGCCGCCCCGGCGAGGCCGAGTACCGGATGTTCGAGTTCGAGCGCTACGCGATCCGGCTCGACACCAAGCCGGAGGCGCCGCTGGCGGAGCTGGCCGCGCGCGCCAAATCGAGCGACGAGTTGTGGCGCCAGCCGACCCCGTGGAACCTGGGCGAACTGATGTGGCGCGTCGGTCTGCCGATCGTGGCGGTGATGGTGACGCTGCTGGCGATCCCGCTCGGCTACACCAACCCGCGCGTCGGCCGCTCGTTCAACCTGATCCTCGCGGTGCTGGCGTTCCTGCTCTACAACAACGCGCTGTCGATCGTGCAGTCCTCCGTGCAGCGCGGCCGCATGCCGTTCTCCGTCGGCGTGTGGCTGGCGCACGCCGTGGCGGCGCTGCTGATCGCGCTGCTGTTCGCGCGCCGCGTCTACTGGCAGGGCTGGGTGCCGCGCCGGCTGGTCAGCGCGGTGAAGCGGCGGCGCGCGGAGGCGGGCTGATGCGCACGCTGCGCCGGTATCTCACGCGCGAGATCGCGCTCGCCACCGGGTTCGTTCTGTTCGCGCTGCTGGCGCTGTTCGCGTTCTTCGATTTGATCGCGCAGCTCGACGAGATCAGCTCCGGCTACCAGCTCTCCACGGCGTTCGCGTACGTCGCGCTGTCGCTGCCGTCGCGCACCTACGAGCTGATGCCGATCGCGGCGCTGATCGGCACCATTTACGCGCTGTCGAAACTGGCGTCGAATTCCGAGTTCACCATCATGCGCGTGTCGGGCATGAGCACGCGCCGGCTGGCCGCCACCGTGATCCGGGTCGCGCTGGTGTTCATCGCCCTGACCTATCTCTTCGGCGAGCTGGTCGCGCCGCCGGCCGAGCGCGTCGCACAGCGCGTGAAGCTCGCCGCCAAGGGCGGATCGGTCGAGCAGTTCCGCTCCGGCGTGTGGGTGCGCGACGCGGTGACCGGCCCCGACGGGCACATCGAGCGCTGGCGCTTCGTCAACGTGAAGCAGGTGCGGCCCGACGCGACGCTGCAGTCGATGCGCGTGTTCGAGTTCGACCGCGATTACCGGCTGCGCGTGATCGGCACCGCCGAGAGCGGCCGCTTCGTCGTCGACGCCAAGGGTCCGGCATGGTTTCTGAACAACGTGGTCGAAACGCGGCTGCCGGTCGTGTCGCCGACCGACAGCGCGCAATCCGGATTGCGCACTGAAATCGTCCGCGAACCGACGCGCCGCTGGGCCTCGGAACTCACGCCCGACATCTTCAGCGTGCTGCTGGTGCAGCCGGAGCGGATGGCGGCGATCGATCTGGCGCAGTACATCCGCCATCTGTCCGCCAACCGCCAGCAGACCGACCGCTACGAGATCGCGCTGTGGAACAAGGTCTTTTATCCGCTCGCGATCCTGGTGATGATGATGCTGGCGCTGCCGTTCGCGTACCTGCACGTGCGCGAAGGCAGCGTGAGCCTGAAGATCTTCACCGGCGTGATGATCGGAGTGACCTTTTACATGATGAACAAGCTGTTCGCGCACCTCGGGCTGCTGAACACGTGGCCGCCGGTCGTGGTGGCCGCGCTGCCGAGCCTGGTCGTGCTCAGTGTCGCGCTGGGCGCGTTGTATTGGATCGAGCGGCGCTGAAGGTGAATCTCTGGCATCGTCTGGACCGCGAGCACATCCCGATCCTGTTCCTGCCGCGACGCGGGTCGCGGCAATACCGCGGGCGGAACGATGTCCGTGCCGTCGATGCGCAACGCTCGCGGCCGCATCGTGCGTGAGATCGCGTATCCCGACACGCGCTTCCCGGACGGCACTACCTGTGGCCTGAGGTCCGAACAGTCCAGCACGCCGAATTTCGGGCGCCCACGACCTTTACGCGGGATGCTGCCGGATCTGCAGCGCGAACGGCTCGCACGAGAGCTTTCGCCGGGCTGGTCGATCATCCGTGAAACTCCCAAACGACGACGTGTGCGCGTCACGGCCGGCGGCGGCGAAGCCAGGCACGCGCGCGGCGGATAACGGTCCACACGACCACCAGCGCGAGCGGCGTGCCCCAGAACGCCAGGGGATCGTAGAAGTACTCCGAAAGCCGCTCCAGCATCCTGCGCTGTCACGATGATGGCTGACGCCACAGCCGCGGGAAAAACGCCCCGACTCGCGCCCGGTAGCGCAGGTAGTCTTCCCCGAAGACCCTGACCAGGCGCCGCTCCTCGTAGTAGCCACCGATCAGCATGTAGGCCGTGTACATGGCCGTGTAAATCAAGTTGTTCAAGGATGGTCCGCTGGTCAGCAGAAAGAGCAGCCCCCCGACCAGCATCGGATGGCGCACCCACCCGTAGACTCCCGCCACCACCAATCGATGCGTACCGAAGAGGCCCACGGTTGCAGGCCGGACGGGCATTCCGAGGAGCGCCCGGAGACCTCGCCACGCCTGTGTCAGCCCCAGGAATTCAAGATAATCGCTCTGGAACAACGCGACATAGAGCAAGGCTATAGACCCGAGATGGAAAACGGTGATCACTTGCCAGAGCCAGTCGGGATAGAGAATCAGCCAGCCATCGTTTTCGGGATGCCGGGTCCAATGCAGCGTCGCCACGCCGTAATAGAGCGCCACGAGGCTCAGCGCGCAATAGATGAGACGCCAGAAGTGCTCGACGAAAAACGGGCTCGTCCAGCGGGCGAGCGCATTCTTGAACGGCTCCCGCGCTCCGATCGAATGGACAAGGGCGAACAATCCAAACGCGACGAGCGAAGAACCGTAGTCTCCGAGAAAGGAAACCACCATCACGCGAAGCACTGCGGCGCGGGCGGCATCAACCCTTTTTCTGCACCGATTGGTACGCCTCGACCGCCTTCTTCAGGTCCTCGTACTCCGCGCACCCCCGTGGGCAGAGGTCTTGGAGTTTCGCGAGTCGCTCCCGGGCCTTCTCCAACTCACCGGTCATCAGATAGAGCTCGCCCAGATACTCGCTGGCTCCCCGATGATCCGGGTTGATGGCCAGCGCTTTCTGATACGCGGGCAGGGATTGGTCAAACTGCTTCAGCTTCCTGTGACTGAAGCCGATGTAGTTCCAGGCGTCCGCGTTGCGCGGTTCGGCCTGAACCACCTTCTGAAGCAGGGCCAACGCGCGCTGGTAGTCACCCGCCTGCACGGCCCTCACCCCGAGTTCGTAGTCGCCGGTCTGAGCCCGTGGGGCGGCCGGTGGCCGCGATGTGCTGCTCGACCCTGCCGCCATGGCGGCAGGAATGAATGCCAGAGCCAACATAACCGTCAATAGAGGCTTGTTCATCATGGGATCCCTCCTGTGATGTCCAGTCAGCCGCATCACGACACGTGCACGGTCCTGCCGCGACAGAGAACAATCCCTGCAAGTCAAATATTCCCCGAGCCAATGCGCGGCGCGGTCGTCGGCTTCTTCTGTGCCAGGTTGCGCGAGATGTCGTTAAAACTGGACGAAAGGCTGAAGGACTACTCAACCACGGCCCGAAACAGGACCCGGAACAACATCATCGCGAATGACGTCCTCGGTTCGATCACGAATGACTCCGGCCACCGCAGTACCGCGGCCAATACGCTAGAAGCGGAACGCTGTTCCCATGAAAAGGCGCCGCGAGCGACGCACGACGCCCCTTGGATCGTTTCGGTCGAGCCGGTGCTCCCCGTTCGTCGGCGCCCCGGCGGCCGTTAGTCCACGGCCTTCTTGCCTGCCTTGTCTACGTCCCCCGTTGAGACCAGCACAATGGCCTTCACGGTCGCGCCGCCGCTTTGATTGACGGCGAGCGCGACGGCGGTGGCGGCGACGTTGTCGGGCAAATCGACAATGACGTACGCGTCGACGTCCCCGAATGCGTAACAAAACGCCTCCAGCTTGCCGCCCATGCCCTCGGTCATTCTTGCGACAGCCGCCCGACGCCCCGAGCCGCCTTCGCGGGCGAGACCCTTGGCACCCTCTGCGGAGTAACGTGCCTCGAAGAGATACTTGGCCATATTGCTCTCCTCCTTCGACTACCGCAGCTCGCAAGGTCGGTTCGAACGCGAAGCCCGCCTCGAGCACACGCGGCGATGATGTGCGCCTTCTTTGCACAGCGAATCCCGGATTGACGCTCGCAGCCACCGATCGCGGACTCGGCAGTGCGGCCACAGCGGGTTGCTGGCGGAATTTCAAATCGAACGAAGGACTTCGGAACGGGTGGGCGCAGTCGGCCCGATCAGCGTGGATGCCGCTCGCCTTCGTGCACCGCCCTGGCGCGGAACGGATAAGCGCCGCCCGGCGTTCCTTTCGGCGCAATGCGCAGCGACAGCACCATCGTCACCGCCAGCGTGACCACGGTGAACGCGAGCGACCACGCGACCGGAATCTTGTAGACGTCGAGCAGCAGCATCTTGATGCCGATGAACGCGAGCACGATCGCCAGCCCGTAGGAAAGCAGGTGGAAGCGCTCGTGCATCCCGGCGAGAAGGAAGTACATCGCCCGCAGGCCCAGGATCGCGAACACGTTCGAGGTCAGCACGATGAACGGATCGGTCGTGATCGCGAAGATCGCCGGGATCGAGTCGACCGCGAAGACGATGTCGACGATGCCGATCAGCAGAATCACCACGGCGAGCGGCGTGGCCATCCGCACGCCGCCCACGACGGTGAAGAACTTCTCGCCGTCGTACTCCGGCGCGATCTTCAGGTGACGGCGCATCCATCTGAGCGCCGGGTTCGATTCGAGGTCGGGCTCCTGGCCCGCCGCCCACCACATCTTGATGCCTGTGAACAGCAGGAACGCGCCGAAGAGGTACAGGATCCAGTCGAAGCGCGCGATCAGCCACGCGCCGATCAGGATCATCACCGCGCGCAGCACGAGCGCGCCGAGGATGCCGCTCATCAGCACGCGCTTCTGGAACTCAGCCGGGACGGAAAAGTAGGTGAACAGCATCAGGAACACGAAGATGTTGTCGACCGCGAGCGCCTTCTCGACCAGGTAGCCGGTGGCGAACTCGAGCGCCTTGGCGTCGGCGACCTCGTTTCCTTGCGCGCCGCCCAGGTACCACCACAGCCAGCCGCAGAAGGCGAACGACACTGCGACCCATACGAGCGACCAGAGCGCGGCTTCGCGCATCGAAACCTTGTGCGCGCCCTGCCGGCGCAGCGCGAAGAAGTCGACCAGCAGGGCGACGAGAACAAAGGCCGCGAACAGCGACCACAGCAACGGCGTGCCGATGGAAATCATGGAGTGCCTCGATCGTGTGGCCTGGCGCCGGCCGCGGGGTTCGTGTCGCTGCTCTCCTGGTCTGGCGGACCGGCGTGGCCGGCCTGCGATGCCGGACGAGGGACCTTGCGCCTGCGCGATCACCCCGCCGTATTGACGACATCGCAGCAGGATCAAACTTCCGATCCCGCGCTACTCCCCGTCAGAGGCGCGCGCATTAGACCAGCCGCGCGAGTGCGCCGTCAACGCGCGCGGCGCCGGTGAAAACCCTCAGTGCCGGATGCAGATCTTGCCGAACTGCGCTCCGCTCTTCAGGTACGCCAGCGCTTCTTTCAGTTGCGCGAAATCGAACACGCGGTCGATCACCGGTTTGACGTTGTGCTGGTCGATCGCGCGCAGCATCGCCTCGAAGCCGTCGCGATGACCGACCGTGATCCCCTGCAGCCGCACCTGGCGCGTGACCACCAGTCCAAGCGGCGCCGACAGCGCGGAACCCGACAGCACGCCGATCATCGAGATCGTTCCGCCGGGACGGATGCAGCGCAAGGACTGCGGCAGGGTCTTCTCGCCGCCGAGTTCGACGATGTGATCGAACCCCGCGCCGCCGGTCAGTTCGCGCGCGGGCTTCGACCATTCCGGCGTCGTCCGGTAATTGACGCCGGCGTCGGCGCCGAGGCGCTGCGCGCGCGCGAGCTTCTCATCGCTCGACGAGATCACCGTCACGTGCGCTCCGATCAGCTTGGCGAACTGGATCGCGATCAGCGCCACGCCGCCCGTGCCCTGCACCAGCACGCGCGAGCCCGGGCGCAGGTCTTCATAGGTGACCAGCGCGCTCCACGCGGTCAGCGCCGCGCAGGGCAGGGTGGCCGCTTCCTCGTCGGAGAGATGCGCCGGCACCTTTGCCACGCCTTGTTCGGACAGGCACATCAGGTCGGCCATCGTGCCGTCGATCGGACCGCCGAGCGTCTGCGTCAGCCGTTCGAGGTTCGGCTCGCCGGCGATCCAGCCCTGGTGGAAGCACGGGCACACGCGGTCGCCGACCTTCACCCGCGTGACGCCGGCGCCGACCTCGACCACTTCGCCCACGCCGTCGGAGATCGGAATCAACGGCAGGTTGCCGGTGAACGAACCGTAGCCCCGGTTCGGCACTACCGTGTCGCGGTAGTTCAGCGACGCCGCCTTCATCTTCAGCAGCACCTGTCCCGGGCCGGGCTTTGGATCGGGCCGCGTGGCGAGCTGCAGATGATCCATGCCCCAGTCGTCCTGGATCTGAAAGACTCTCACGGTCGCCTCCTGGTCGCGTTGAACGGCCGAATCATCGCGCGGATTCGCGGAAAACTGGACGGCTCGAATTGTCGTTTGCGCACGGACGGTGCAAGCTTTCGTTCAGGCGGAGGAAGAAAGATGACGGCCGAACTCGATCGACTGCGCGACTGGATCGGACGCACCGAGGCGCGGAGCGACGTGGTCACCGCCGCGCCGCTGGCAGCGCTGGCGGCGACGCTCGATCGCGACGATCCCGCGCCGGCGGCTGGAACGGAAGTGCCGCCGCTCGCGCACTGGCTTTACTTCCTGCCGGTGGCGAGACAGAGCGAACTGGGGCCCGACGGCCATCCGAAGCGCGGCGGCTTCCTACCGAAGGTCGAGCTGCCGCGGCGGATGTGGGCGGGCGGCCGCTTGACCTTCGAACAACCGCTGCGCGTCGGCGATGCGATCACGCGCACCTCGAAAATCGCCGACGTGACGGTCAAGCCGGGACGAAGCGGCGCGCTGGTGTTCGTCTGCGTGCGCCACGAGATCCGCGGCGGGCGCGGCGTGGCGCTGACGGAGGAGCACGACATCGTCTACCGCGACAATCCGCGGCCCGGGGCGCCTGCTCCGGCGCCACAACCGGCGCCGCGCGAGTTCGAATTCTCGCGCGAGATCGTGCCGGATCCGGTGCTGCTTTTCCGCTATTCGGCGCTGACTTTCAACGGCCATCGCATCCACTACGACCGCACGTACGCGACCGAGGTCGAGGGCTATCCGGGGCTGATCGTGCACGGGCCGCTGATCGCCACCCTGCTGCTCGACCTCGCCCGCCGAAACCTGCCGCAGGCGAGCATCCGTAGCTTCGCGTTCAAGGCGGTGCGGCCGCTGTTCGACCTCAACCCGTTCTCGGTGTGCGGGCGGCGCGACGGCGAGCGCATCGCGCTGTGGGCGCGCGATCATGAAGGCGCGCTCGCGATGGACGCGACCGCTGAACTGGAATGACGATGCAGGCCGCGACCGACAAGTACGCCGACATCCGCGACGCCGTGCGCGCGCTATGCGCGCAGTTTCCCGACGAGTACCACCGCCGCATCGACGAACAGCGCGGCTACCCGGTGGAGTTCGTCGACGCGCTGACCAAAGCCGGCTGGCTCGCCGCGATGATCCCGCAGGACTACGGCGGTTCGGGGCTCGGGCTGTCCGAGGCGAGCGTGATCATGGAGGAGATCAACCGCAGCGGCGGCAACTCGGGCGCCTGCCACGGCCAGATGTACAACATGGGCACGCTGCTGCGGCACGGCTCGGCCGAGCAGAAGCGCAAGTACCTGCCGAAGATCGCCACCGGCGAACTGCGGCTGCAGTCGATGGGCGTGACCGAGCCCACCACCGGCACCGACACGACCAGGATCAAGACCACCGCGGTCCGGAAAGGCGACCGCTACGTGGTCAACGGGCAGAAGGTCTGGATCTCGCGCGTGCAGCACTCGGACCTGATGATCCTGCTCGCGCGCACGACGCCACTGGCGCAGGTGAAGAACAAGTCCGAAGGCATGTCGATCTTTCTCGTCGACCTGCGCGAGGCGGTGGGCAAGGGGATGACCGTGCGGTCGATCCCCAACATGGTCAATCACGAGACCAACGAACTCTTCTTCGAGAACCTGGAGATCCCGGCCGAGAACCTGATCGGCACCGAAGGGCAGGGCTTCAAGTACATCCTCGACGGGCTCAACGCCGAGCGCACGCTGATCGCTGCCGAATGCATCGGCGACGGCTACTGGTTCGTCGACCGCGTGACGAAATACGCGAACGAGCGCGTCGTGTTCGGGCGGCCGATCGGACAAAACCAGGGCGTGCAGTTTCCGATCGCCGAGAGCTACGTCGAGGTCGAGGCTGCGAACCTGATGCGCTGGAAGGCGTGCGCACTGTTCGACGCGCACCGGCCGTGCGGCGCGGAAGCGAACATGGCCAAGTACCTCGCCGCCAAGGCGTCGTGGGAGGCGGCCAACGCGTGCCTGCAGTTCCACGGCGGCTTCGGCTTCGCGGCCGAGTACGACGTCGAGCGCAAGTTCCGCGAGACAAGGCTGTACCAGGTGGCGCCGATCTCGACCAACCTCGTGCTGTCGTACATCGCCGAGCACGTGCTCGGGCTGCCGCGGAGCTTCTGATGCCGCGACCTCTCGAAGGCATCACCGTCGTCTCGCTCGAGCACGCGATCGCCGCGCCGTTCTGCACGCGACAGTTGGCCGACCTCGGCGCGCGGGTGATCAAGGTCGAGCGGCCGGGCGTGGGCGACTTCGCGCGCGCGTACGACGCGCGCGTGCGCGGGCAGGCATCGCACTTCGTCTGGACCAACCGCTCGAAGGAAAGCCTGACGCTCGATCTGAAGCACGCGCAGGCGCCGGAGATCCTCGCGAGGCTGCTCGCGCGCGCCGACGTGCTGGTGCAGAACCTCGTTCCCGGCGCCGCGGCGCGGCTCGGGCTGTCGTTCGACGCGCTGCATCCGCGCTTGCCGAAGCTGATCGTGTGCGACATCTCCGGCTACGGCGACGATCGGGCGCGGCCGGGCCCGTATCGCGACAAGAAGGCATACGACCTGCTGATCCAGAGCGAGTCGGGCTTCCTGTCGATCACCGGCACGCCGGACGAACCGTCGAAGGCAGGCTGCTCGATCGCCGACATCGCCGCCGGCATGTACGGCTACACGAACATCCTGGCGGCGCTGATCCAGAGAGGAAAGACGGGGCTCGGCGTGCGCATCGATGTGTCGATGCTGGAGAGCATGGTCGAGTGGATGAGCTATCCGCTGTACTACGCATTCGAGGGCGCGTCGCCGCCGCCGCGCACCGGGGCCGCGCATGCGACGATCTACCCGTACGGTCCGTTTCCGACCGGAGACGGAAAGACGGTGATGCTCGGGCTGCAGAACGAGCGCGAGTGGGTCGAGTTCTGCCGCAAGGTGCTGCTGCGGCCGGAACTCGCGACCGATCCGCGCTACGCGTCGAACGCGCTGCGCGTGGCCGCGCGCAAGGAACTGCACGCACTGATCGTCGGCGTGTTCGCGGAACTGACCGCCGAGCGGCTCGTCGCGCGGCTCGACGAAGCGCAGATCGCCAACGCGCAGGTCAATTCGCTCGCCGCGGTGTGGGAGCATCCGCAACTGAAAGCGCGCGGCCGCTGGACCGAGGTCGACACGCCGGCCGGTCCGGTGCCTGCGCTGCTGCCGCCGGGCATGCCGGAGGATTTCTCCCCGCGCATGGACGCGGTGCCGGCGCTGGGCGAGCATTCCGCCGCGATCCTGCAGGAGCTCGGCTACGCCGACGACGAGATCGACAGGCTGCGGACCGAAGGTGCCTGGTGAATACGACCCAGCACCCGAGCGCTGAACTCGCGCGCTTCGCGGCCGGGCTGCGCTTCGACGACATCCCCGCGCCGGTCGTGCGCAAGGCCGAAGACCTGTTCGCCGACTGGCTCGGCTCCGCGCTCGCGGGCAAGGGCGCACGCGCGGTGGAATCGATCGCGCGCTTCGCCGAGGCGATGGGCCCGGCACACGGGGCGAGCGAAGTGCTGATCCATCGCCGCACGACGAGCCCGCTGCTGGCCGCGATGATCAACGCCGCGTCGTCGCACGTGGCCGAGCAGGACGACGTGCACAACGGCTCGGTGTTCCATCCGGCTACCGTCGCTTTCCCGCCCGCGCTCGCGGTCGCGCAGGCGTCGGGCGCGAGCGGCGCGGAGTTCCTGGCCGCAGCGGTCGCCGGCTACGAGGTCGGCATCCGCGTCGGCGAGTTCCTCGGTCGCGAGCACTACAAGGTGTTCCACACCACGGGTACCGCGGGCACGCTCGCCGCTGCGGCAGCGGTCGGCAGCCTGCTGGGTCTGAACGCGGAACAGATGCTGCACGCGTTCGGCTCGGCCGGCTCGCAGTCGGCCGGACTTTGGGAGTTCCTGCGCGACGCGGCCGATTCGAAGCAGCTTCACACCGCGCACGCGGCGGCGGCGGGACTGACGGCCGCGTATCTCGCGCGCGACGGCTTCACCGGCGCGCAGCACATCCTCGAAGGACCGCAGGGCATGGCGGCCGGCATGGCGCGCGACGCGGATCCCGCCAAGCTCGTCGACCGGCTGGGCACGCGCTGGGCCACCGCGGAGACGTCGTTCAAGTACCACGCATCGTGCCGCCATACGCATCCGGCCGCCGACGCGCTGCTCGCGGTCATGGGTGCGCACGCGCTGGCGCCGGCGCAGATCGCGCACGTGACCGCGCACGTGCACCGCGCGGCGCTCGACGTGCTCGGGCCGGTCACGAATCCGGCGACGGTGCACCAGTCGAAGTTCTCGATGGGCACCGTGCTCGCGCTCGCCGCGCGCTTCGCGCATGCCGGGCTGCCGGAGTTCGAGCATCACTTCGGCGATGCCGATGTCGTCGGCTTCCGCGAGCGCGTGTCGATGGAGTTCGACCCCGAGGTCGATGCCGCGTATCCGGCGCGCTGGATCGGCAAGGTCACGGTGACGACGACCGACGGCAGGCGGCTGGCGGGGCGCGTCGACGAACCGAAGGGCGACCCGGGCAACACGCTCGACCGCGACGAACTGCGCGCCAAGGCGCTGCGGCTCGCGTCGTTCAGCGGCGCCGCGACGGAATCCGAGATGAATGCGCTGCTCGATCGCGCGTGGTCGATCGCGCGGGCGCAGCGCGTGCCACACTTCCTTGTACGGAAAGACTGACATCAGAGGAGACACACGATGAAGAAATGGCTTGCCTTGCTGGCGCTCGCCTGCATCGCGCCGCTCGCATCGGCGCAGGCGCCGATCGTGATCAAGTTCAGTCACGTGGTGGCCAACGACGCGCCGAAAGGCAAGGGCGCGTTGCGCTTCAAGGAACTCGCCGAGCAGGGCACCAACGGGCGCGTGAAGGTCGAGGTCTATCCGAATTCGACGCTGTACAAGGACAACGAGGAAGTCGAGGCGCTGCAGCTCGGCACCGTGCAGATGCTCGCGCCGTCGGTGTCGAAGTTCGGCCCGCTCGGCGTGCGCGAATACGAGGCGTTCGACCTGCCTTTCATCTTCCCCGACCGCAACGTGCTGGCGAAAGTCACGGAAGGACCGGTCGGCGCGATGCTGTTCAAGAAGCTGGAGAGCAAGGGAATCAAGGGGCTCGCCTACTGGGACAACGGCTTCAAGGTGATGACTGCCAACAAGCCGCTGCGGATGCCGGAGGACTTCAAGGGTCTGAAGATGCGCATCCAGCCATCCAAGGTGCTCGACGCGCAGTTCCGAGCGCTCGGCGCGATCCCGCAGGTGATGGCGTTCTCGGAGGTCTACCAGGCGCTGCAGACCGGCGTGGTCGACGGCACCGAGAACACGCCGTCGAACGTCTACACGCAGAAGATGCACGAGGTGCAGAAGTACCTGACGCTGTCGGATCACGGCTACATCGGCTACGCGGTGATCGTCAACGCGAAGTTCTGGGACAGTCTGCCGATCGACATCCGCACCGCGCTCGAAGGCGCGATGCGCGACGCGACGCGTTACGCCAACGCGATCGCGCGCCAGGAGAACGACCAGGCGCTGGCCGCGATCAAGGCCGCCGGCAAGACCGAATTCGTGGCGCTCGACGACCAACAGAAGGCGGCGTGGCGCAAGGCGATGCTGCCGGTCTACAAGGAAATGGAAAGCCGCGTCGGCAAGGACCTGATCGCTGCGATCCAGAAGGAAGCGGCCGCCGCCGGCTACAAATGAGCGGGCGGCGGTGTCATTCCCGCGCCGGCGGGAATCCAGTGGCGTATCGGTCTGGATGCCCGCTTTCGCGGGCATGACACCGACCCTGCTGAGGCGATTCGATGCTGTTCCGCTCCTACCTCTTTGTGCCGGGCGACCGGCCAGACCGCTTTGCCAAGGCGATCGCCAGCGGCGCCGACGCGGTGATCGTCGACCTCGAGGATGCAGTCGCGCCGGACGCTAAAGACGGCGCGCGCGCACGGCTCGCCGACTGGCTGCGCACCGCGACCGCGCAAGTGATCGTGCGCATCAACGGCGCCGACACCGAGTGGTTCGCCGGCGATCTGGCGCTGTGCGCCGCGCCCGCGGTCGCCGGCGTGATGCTGCCGAAGGCCGAGCGCGTCGATGACCTGGCGCGCGTGGCGCAGGTCGCACCCGGGCGCGCACTGCTGCCGCTGATCGAGACGGCAACCGGGTTCGACCGCGCACGCGAGATCGCGCGCGCCAGCGGCGTGGCGCGGCTCGTGTTCGGGTCGATCGACTTTCAGCACGATCTGGCGATCCGCGGCGACGGCGACGAGCTGCTGTACTTCCGCTCGCAGCTCGTGCTGGTGTCGCGGCTGGCGGGCATCGACGCGCCGGTCGACGGCGTGTGCACCGCGCTCGACGATGCGCCGCGGCTGGAGGAAGAATCGCTGCGCGCGCGGCGGCTGGGCTTCGGCGCCAAGCTGTGCATCCATCCGAAGCAGGTCGACGTCGTCAACCGCGCGTTCAGTCCGAGTGCGGAAGAGCTTGCATGGGCGCGGCGCGTGCTGCAGGCGGCGGACGAAGCGCGCGGCGCGGCGGTGGCGGTCGACGGCAAGATGGTCGATCGTCCGGTGATCCTGCGCGCGGAGTTGATCCTGCGTGAAGCGCGCCGATGATCGCGCAAACCGATCCGCGCGCCGAAACGCTGCGCAAGCTGCAGGCATTCTGGGACGCGCGCTACGCGGCCGAAGAGTTCGCCTACGGCACCGCGCCGAACGATTTCCTGGTGCAAGTGCGCGGCCGTATCGCGCCGCGCGGCCGCGTGTTGTGCCTGGCCGATGGCGAGGGGCGCAACGGCGTGTGGCTCGCGCGGCAGGGATTCCACGTCACGTCGGTCGACGTGTCCGCGCGCGGGCTCGACAAGGCGCGGGCGCTGGCGCGCCAGGCGGGCGTGCACGTCGACGCGGTGGTGTGTGATGTCACGCGCTTCGATCCGGGCACCGCGGCGTGGGATGCGATCGCCTCGATCTTCCTGCACCTGCCGCCGAGGCCGCGGCGCGCCCTGCACGAGCGCTGCGGGGCGGCGCTGAAGCCGGGCGGCGTCTTTATCTACGAGGCGTACGGAGTCGAGCAGCTGCGCTACGGCACCGGCGGGCCGAAGGAGCCCGAACTGCTGCCGACGCTCGACGACGTGCTCGCGGACCTGCACGGGCTCACCATCGAGCACCGCTTCGCCGGCGTGCGCGCGGTGCACGAGGGCCGCCTGCATCACGGCGACGGCTACGTGGTGCAGGTCGTCGCGGTCAAGAAGAACCCATGATCGATCACCTCGATCACCTCGTGCTGACGACGATCGACCGCGCGGCGTGCGTCGACTTCCACACGCGCGTGCTCGGCATGCGGCTGGAGACGTTCGGCGACGGCCGCTATGCGCTGCGCTTCGGCGCGCAGAAGATCAACCTCCACGAGCGCGGCCGCGAGTTCGAGCCGAAGGCGCATCTGCCGGTGCCCGGTGCGCTCGACTTGTGTTTCATCGCCGATCGGCCGCTCGACCGGGTGATCGCGCGATTGAACGAGTGCAACTGGCCGATCGTCGAAGGCCCGGTCGAGCGCACCGGCGCCACGCGCAGGCTGCGCTCGGTCTACGTGCGCGATCCGGATCTGAATCTGATCGAGATCTCGGAGTACTTGTAGCGAGCCGTCGCCCCGGCGCAGAGCCTGCCCCGGACTTGGTCCGGGGCCGGGGCCTAATTTGCCGCGCTCGAACTTGGGCCCCGGCCTGCGCCGGGGCGACGTTCAACGTCGCTTGCCCGCTTCGTAGCGTGCCTTGCTCTCCTCGTTGGGCGGATACAGGCCCGGCAGCTCGGCGCCGCGGTCGACCTCCTGCATGATCCAGGCCTCGAGCCGCTCCTGCTCGGGCGCCGTCGCAAGCACGTGGTCGAGCAGCGCGGCGGGGATCACGACCGCGCCGTCGTCGTCGACGACGATCACGTCGTCCGGCATCACGGCCACGCCGCCGCAGCCGACCGGCTCCTGCCAGTTCACGAACGTCAGACCTGCCACCGACGGCGGCGCGGCCACGCCGCGGCTCCACACCGGCAGCCCGGTCGCGAGCACCCCCGCCACGTCGCGCAGCACGCCGTCGGTCACCAGCGCCGCCACGCCGCGCTTCTTCATGCGCGCGCACAGGATGTCGCCGAAGATGCCGGCGTCGACGACTCCCATCGCGTCGGCGACCACGATGCAGCCGGGCGGCATCGCTTCGATCGCACCGCGGGTGGAGATCGGCTTGCTCCACGATTCGGGCGTGGCGAGATCCTCGCGCGCCGGGATGAAGCGCAGCGTGAACGCACGGCCGACCCGGCGCGGCTCGCCGGGTCGCAGCGGCTTCGGCCCGCGCAGCCATACGTTGCGCAGCCCCTTCTTCAGCAGCACCGTGGTCAGCGTCGCGGTCGACACGCCCGCGAGCGCGTCGATGGTTGCTCGGTCGAGCGTCATCGCGTCAGGCCTCGAGCGTGAAGCCGACCTTGATCGTCACCTGCCAGTGCGCGACCTTGCCGTTGTCGACCTGGCCGCGCGTTTCGAGGACCTCGAACCAGCGGATGTCGCGCACGGTCTTGGCGGCCTTGGCGATCGCGGTGCGGATCGCCTCGTCGCTGCTGGCCGGCGACGAGCCGGTCAGCTCGATCGACTTGTACACGTGATTTGTCATGGGGACCTCCTTCGTTGTGCGGCCAGCGTGCCACGATCGCCTGCGCCGGGCAACCGCAGCGGCGTTATAGTCGCCCCGCAGCCGCAACTAGCGAGGGGGAGACCATGGTCGACAGCGTCAAGTACACGCTCGGCGAAGAGCGCATCCCGAAGCACTGGTACAACCTGATGGCGGACCTGCCGTCGTTGCCGCCGCCGGTGTTGCATCCCGGAACCCTGAA
Source organism: Pseudomonadota bacterium (assembly GCA_029778535.1). Taxonomy (GTDB): domain Bacteria; phylum Pseudomonadota; class Gammaproteobacteria; order Burkholderiales; family Burkholderiaceae_F; genus JAKOQB01. Next base: position 39,209 of record JAKOQB010000202.1, read on the forward strand.
GCCCGTGGGGCCCGACGATCTGGCGCCGCTGTTTCCGATGTCGCTGATCCGGCAGGAGGTATCGACCGAACGCGAGGTCGAGATTCCCGAACCCGTGCGCGAGGTCTACAAGCAATGGCGCGTGACGCCGCTGTATCGCGCGCGGCGGCTGGAGCGGGCGCTGCAGACGCCGGCGCGGATCTACTACAAGTACGAGGGCGTCAGCCCCGCCGGCAGCCACAAGCCCAACACCGCGGTCGCGCAGGCGTTCTACAACAAGGAAGCCGGCGTGAAGAAGATCACGACGGAGACCGGGGCGGGGCAGTGGGGTTCGTCGCTCGCCTTCGCCGGCGCCGTGTTCGGTATCGACGTGCAGGTCTTCATGGTGCGCGTGTCGTACAACCAGAAGCCGTACCGGCGCGCGCTGATGGAAACCTACGGCGCCAAGTGCATCGCCAGCCCGTCGATGGAAACCAACTATGGCCGCTCCGTGCTGGAGAAGTCGCCCGACAGCAACGGCAGCCTCGGCATCGCGATCTCGGAGGCGGTCGAAATCGCCGCCGGTCATGACGACACCAAGTACGCGCTCGGCTCGGTGCTCAATCACGTGCTGCTGCACCAGACCGTGATCGGGCAGGAGGCGATCGAACAGCTCGCGATCGCGAACGACTACCCGGACGTGATCGTCGGTTGCACCGGTGGCGGCTCGAACTTCGCCGGCATCGTGTTCCCGTTTCTGGGCGCGCAGCTGCGCGGCGGACGCAAGGTGCGGATCGTCGCGGTCGAGCCGTCCGCGTGCCCGAGCCTGACGCGCGGCCGCTACGCGTACGACTTCGGCGACACCGGGCACATGACGCCGCTGACGAAGATGCACACGCTCGGCTCGACCTTCATCCCGCCGGGCTTCCATGCGGGCGGGCTGCGCTACCACGGCATGGCGCCGCTGGTGTCGCACATCAAGCAGCTCGGGCTGATCGAGGCGCGCGCCTATCACCAGACGCAGTGCTTCGAGGCCGGCGTGTTTTTCGCGCGGCACGAGGGCATCGTTCCCGCGCCGGAAGCGAATCACGCGGTCAAGGGTGCGATCGACGAGGCGGTGCGCTGCAGGGAAGAAGGCAAGAGCCGCGCGATCCTGTTCAACCTGTGCGGCCACGGCCACTTCGACATGCAGGCGTACATGGACTACTTCGGAGGCCGACTGACCGACCAGGAGTACGACGAGCGCGAGCTGGCGATGGCGCTGTCAGGACTGCCGGCGGTGCCTGAGCCGGCATAAGCGGCGACTTTCGCGGTAGTCCGTCCGTTTGACTGCCGCGCTACGGTTCGGCTTGAAATACTTCGCCGGTCCCGAACGAGGGCCGCGGCGCGCGGTTGCGCCGTTTCAGTCGGAGTGCCGTTCATGCGGCGCTCGCCACACCGCGGTAACCGATGCGCCGTTTGCTGCTTGCTTCCCTGGGTGTCGCTGCCTTGTCCGCCTGTGGCGGATCAGAAAGCACGAGCCCGGCCCAGTCGTCTCCGGTGCCTACGCCGGCACCGACGCCGGCGCCGACTCCGGCGCCTGCGCCCGCGCCGGCTCCGACCCCGGCACCGCCGCCGCCGGGCCAGCTCGCCGCGCCGGTCGCGCCGATCGACACGGGCAACCGCAGCGAAGTCGTCGCGCGCTGGTACGACACCTACTTCGACAACACGCCTTTCACGTGGACGGGCGAGGTCACGGCGTGTCGCGCCGGCGATACGCCGCAGGCATTCAAGCTCGCGGTGCTCAAGCGGCTGAACTACTACCGCGCGATGGCGGGGCTGCCCGGCGATCTGACGCTTGACCTGACGTTCTCATCGAAGGCGCAGGACGCCGCGCTGATGATGGACGCCGCCAACAGCCTGAGCCACACGCCTCCCACCACGTGGCCGTGCTACAGCCCCATTGGCGCGGAGGCGGCCGGCCGGTCGAACCTCGCCTACTCGAGCTTCCCGAATCGCAGCGTGTCGATTCTCGACGGCTACATGACCGATCGCGGCACGAACAACTTCGCCGCCGGTCACCGGCGCTGGATCCTGTATTCGCGGCTGGCGACCGTCGGCACCGGCGATGCGCCGCAAGCCAACGCGCTGTGGGTGATCGGCGCCGGCACCACCGGCACCACCGCAGCCAAGGTCGGCGTGCCGTGGCCGCCGCAGGGCTATATGCCGCGGCCGCTGCAGGCGCCGACCGACCGCTTCTCCTACTCGTGCTCGGGCGCGAACTTCTCCAACGCGACGATCACGATGCGCAGCGACACCGGGCAGACGCTCCCGACCCGGATCGAAAGCCGCGCCGACAACGGCTACGGTGACAACACGATCGTCTGGTCGATCGACTCGACGGGCCTGCCGACGAGCAGCTGGGACCGCGGCAGCGCCGACACCCGGCTCAGCGTCGACATCGGCGGCATCGCCAACTGCGCGGCCGGCGCGACCGCGAGCTACACGGTCACCTTCATCACGCCGTAGCAGTCAGCGCAGATTGCCGGTGTGGCCGAGGGAGTATCGCCCCGGCTGCGGCCATACGGTGAGGCCGTGCGGCTCTTTCGGCGACGCGATCGTCTTCGTTTCGCCGGTCGCGGTGTCGATCACGTAGATCAGATCATCGTAGCGGCCTGACAGCCACAGGGTCCTGCCGTCAGCGCTGACGTTGCCCATGTCGGGGCTGCCGCCGCCGGGAATCGGCCACGTCGTCTCGACCTTGCGGGTGGCGAAGTCGATCACCGACACGCTGCCCTTGCCGCGCGGCGGACCCCACACCTTGTTCGAGCCGCGATTGGCGACGTACAACTTCCTGCCGTCGCGGCTCGGATAAAGCCCGTGCGCGCCGACGCCGGTGGCGATGAAGCCGATCTTGGTGAACGACTCGCCGTCGACCAGATGCACGCCGTCGGACTTCATGTCGGCGACGTAGAACACCTTGCCGTCGGGCGAGGCGCGCACGTCCTGCGGCATCCGCCCCTTGCCGAGCGACAGGTAGCCGAGCACCTTGCGATTGACAAGATCGATCTTGGCCAGGCCGCCGGAATACTCGCAGGTGAAGATTGCGTACTTGCCGTCGATCGAGAAGTCCGCGTGGTTGATGCCGGGGCACTGCGGCACGTCGATCGAATACTGCAGCTTCATCGTGTGCGGATCGCGGAAGTCGAGCCGCTTGCGCGCTTCCGCGACCACGATCGCGGAGGCGCCGTCGGGTGTGGCGTACATGTTGTACGGATCGTCGACGACCACGTCGGGACCGCGGCGCTTGCCGGTCTTCGGATCGATCGGCGTCAGCGTGCCGTCGGTGCGCCCCTCGGCGTTGTTGGTGACCCACAGCGTCTGCAGGTCCCACGACGGCACGATGTGCTGCGGATTGATGCCGACCTTGATGCGATCGACCACCTTCAGCGTCGCCGGGTCGATCACGGTCACGTCGTCCGACTGCCGGTTCGGCACGTACACGCGCGCCAGATGATCCTTGACCGCGGGGCTCAGCTTGCCGGCCATGATCTCGCTGTACAGGTTGTTCGGGTCGGGCTGCGGCGGCATCTGCGCGCCTGCGGCGAGCGGCGCGAGCAGGGACAGCAGCAGCGTCGCAGACAGTGGGCGAGGGTAGTGAGTCTTCATCGTGAAATCACGTACGTGGGAATTGCGTGGTCGGCGCGCGATGCTACCGGCGGACGGTGGCCTTTCTGATCGCTTCAACGGTCCGGGCCACGATCAGGTCGACACCGAGCCTGCCGAGTTCCGCGCTGGCGCGACGCGGGTCGCCGTACACGCCGTCGGCCGCGCGCGGCTCGGCGTGCAATCGTTCGGTGCGCACCAGATGCGGGTCGAGCGCCAGCGCGAGCGAGGTATCGGCCAGCCCCGCGTGGATGCCGATCTCCTCGGCGCGGTAGCCGCGCTGTTTCAGCAGTTGCGGATATTCGGTCTCGGCCGCGTGGTAGTACTCCGGCAGCGCGTGCACGCGCGCGCCGTCGGCGGCCCACGCGCGGTTGAGCCGCGCGGCGACGGCTCGCAGAGCCCTCTGGTAGCCGCCGTGGTCGCCAAGCAGCACGATGTCGCGGAAGCCGTGGTGCTTCAGGCTGTGTGCGGCGGATTCGACCACCTGTTCGAACACCGGTTCGGGCACGGTGATCGTGCCGGGAAAGCGCATGTGCGCGGTCGGCGGATCGATGTTGCCTTCGGCCACGTAGGCCAGCACCGGCGCCACCAGCGCGTTGCCGAGCGAGCGGGCGATTCTCTCCGCCAGCAGCTTCACGCGCACGTTGTGCTTGCCGAGCACCATCGCCGGCCCGTTCTGCTCGGTGCCGCCGATCGGGATCAGGATCGTGGTCTTGCCGGCGGCGAGCTCGCCGCGCAGCTCGGTCCAGGTCAGTTCCTCGAGGAAGACGGTGTTCGGCGGCTGCGCGTGGGCGGCGGTCGCGGCGAGCACCACGAGCGCGCACAGCCACTTGAGTCGGTCGATGATCACGCGCGGATGATATCGCCCGCGCCGCGTCGCGACGTCAACGCTTCGCGCAGTGAAGCTGGAATTCGTCCTGAACGCGGCGCAGCTCGAGTTCGATCGATGCGGCGCGGCCCGGCGCCGCGGCTGCCAGATCGCGCCGATGGAACGCGATCTGCCGTTCCAGTTCCGCGCACGCGCGGCGCTGCTGCGCGATCTGCTCGCTGAGCCGCTGGTTCTCCACGTACGGATCGAACTTGCGTTTGGCGGGAGCGATCTTGCCGCTCGCCGCGTCGGCGGCGGGCTTGTCGGCCGGTTCGGCGACCGACAGCGTCGGTTCGCGCTCGACCGTGCGGACCGTGCGCGTGCCGGCCGGGCAGGGCGAATTGCTGTAGGAGACGACGCCGCGCGCGGATTCGCAGCGATAGATCGTCGGCTCGTCGGCCGCGAGCGCCGCCGTGCTGCAGATCACCAGCGTCGAAGCGAGGAGGAAATCGCGCGGCAGTCTGGGCATCGGACTGTCTCCCGTGGTTGTCTCCCGTCAAATCGCCCGTGCAGTGTAGTCGCGCAGCGGCGGCATGTCGCGCCGCTGCGCCGATCGGATCAGCCGTTCCGCCGGAGCGCGCCGCGCGTGGACGGGATCGTCAACGCTCGCACACGCAAAGCGCGCTCAGCGGCCGCGCTCCCAATGGCCGCGATTCAGTCGCCAGCCGTCGCGTTCGTGCGACCAGTGATGCGGCACCCAGCGATAGCCCGGCCGCGGCGCCTCCCAGTGGCCGCCGACCCAATCGTGCCGGTGGCCGGTCCAGTTCCAGTAGCCGCTGATCCAGATGGCACCGGGGTAGGGTGCGACGCCGACGACTTCGGCGCGCGGCGGCGGCGGCGCCACCAGTACCGGCCCGGCGGCGTAGTACGGGTCGGCCGGCACGACGACACAGCCGGCGAGCGCCAGCGAGAGCAGCAGCGCCGCTCCAGCGGGTTTGATCCATCGGTTCGGTTTCACGCGGCCTCCTTGCTTGGTTGGCAACCGATCCAACGCCCGCACGGCGCTTGGTGCCGACGCGCGCCGCCCGGTTCATGCCGCAAAAGTGTTTCAATTTGCGAGCGGCGCTCGTCTGCGAAGATAACGCCGCCACAACAACCTCGAACGACAAGGAATGGCGCTGCAACAACTGACCGAAGAACAAGTCCGCACGTGGACGCGGGCGCAGAAGGATGAATGGTGGCTGCGCAACGTCTTTCGCGGCGACATGCCGCAACTGACGGTGCGTTCCGCGATCACCGGCTTCCTTCTCGGCGGCGTGCTCGCGGCCACGGCGCTGTACATCGCCGCCAAGACCGGCATCACGATCGGCGTCGGGCTCACCGCGGTGATCCTCGCGTTTGCGCTCTACCGGCTGATGCACGGCGCCGGACTGGCCAAGGACTTCACGATTCTGGAGAACAACTGCACGCAGTCGATCGCCACCGCCGCCGGCTACATGGTCGCGCCGATGGTGTCCGCGCTCGCCGCCTACATGCTGGTGACGGGGAGGATCATCCCCGCGTGGCACATGATCGCGTGGATGTGCGTGGTGTCGATCATCGGCGTGCTGCTGGCGTTTCCGCTGAAGCGCCGCTTCATCAACGACGAGCAGTTGCCGTTTCCCGAAGGCCGCGCCAGCGGCGTGGTGCTCGACGCGCTGTACACCGGCGCGGCCAGCGCCGGCATGTTCAAGGCGCGCCTGCTCGCGGGCACCGCGCTGATCACCGGCCTGTACCAGGCGGTCATCAGCGACGGCTGGATGAAATTGCTGCAGTTCAAGCTGCTGCGGATGGACCGGTGGCTGAGTCTCAAGGAGCCGTGGACGTTCCACGAGCGGCTCGACTCGTACTACTACGCGGGGGCGGCCAAGGTGAACGGCTACATTCCGACCATCCTCGGCACCGACATCCGCCAGCTCGGGCTGCGGCTCACGCTCGACGCCGCGATGCTTGGCGTCGGAGGACTGATGGGCATCGCGGTGGCGACGAGCTGCCTGCTCGGCGCGTTCGTCAACTACGTGATCCTGGCGCCGATCATGATCCAGGCCGGCGACATTGCGCCGCGCGTCGGGCCGGGCGGCGCGGTGGTGCCGATCTCGCGCGCCGAGATCGTCAACCAGTGGTCGCTGTGGTGGGGCGTGACGATGATGGTGGTCGGCTCGCTGGTGAGCCTGTTCGGCCGGCCGGAGATCTTCCGCGGCCTGTTCAAGCGCGGCGCCAAGGCCGAAGGGGAGGACGTGCTGAAGCACATCGAGTTTCCGCTGTGGCTCTCGGCCATCGGCATCCCCGCCTTCAGCGTGCTCGGCGCGTGGGTCACGCACGCGTTCTTCGGCGTGCCGTGGCTGCTGTCCTTCATCTCGCTGCCGCTGATCTTCGTGCTGTCGGTGATCTGCACCAACTCGATGGCGCTGACCTCGTGGACGCCGACGGGGTCTCTGGCGAAGATCACGCAGTTCACGATGGGCGCGATCGACCGCAGCAACCCCGCGAGCAACCTGATTCCCGCCGGCATGACCTCGGAGATCGCATCCAACGCCGCCAACCTGCTGTCCGACATCAAGCCCGGCTACATGCTCGGCGGCAAGCCGCGGCAGCAGGCGATCGGGCACGTGATCGGCATCTTCGCCGGCGCGCTCGCCTGCGTGCCGCTGTTCTTCCTGCTGTTCCTGCCGCCCGATGCCAACGGCGTGCGCTCGGCGGCGACCATCGTGTCCGAGCAGTTCGCGTTCCCCGCCGCGCTGCAGTGGAAGGGCGTGGCGGAGATCATCGCCAAGGGCGTCAGCGCGCTACCGTACTCGGCCGTCGTGGCGATGATCGTCGCCGCGGTGAGCGCGGCCGCGATCGAGATCGCGCGCAGCGTGACCAAGGGGCGGTTCGGCCTGTCGGCGGTGTCGGTCGGGCTCGGCGTCGTGCTTCCGCCGGAAGCGACGCTAGCGATGTTCGTCGGCGCGCTGGTCTTCTGGGTGATGCGCCGCCGCCATCGCACGCTTGGCACGCGCGGGCACGAGTTCTGGGTCGAAGGCATGGAGCCGATCTGCGCCGGGCTGATCTCGGGGTCGGCGCTGGTGGGGATCGGCAATGCGATCGTCAACGTGCTGATGAACTGAATGGCACGATCGATCCGTCTTCTTGGAGGTGTCGCATGTATCACGGCGAACGCCTGAACGGCATAACGCACCTGGCGGGCGCAGCGCTGGCCATCGCCGGCGCGGTCGTGCTGATCGTGCGCGCGGCAATGCTCGGCGATCCATGGCGGATCACGAGTTTCAGCATCTTCGGCGCGATGCTGGTGATCCTGTACACCACCTCGACGCTGTACCACTCGGTGCGGCCGCCGGCGAAGGACATGATGCGCCGCTTCGATCACTCCGCGATCTTCCTGCTGATCGCCGGGACCTACACGCCATTCACGCTGGTCAGCCTGCGCGGCGCGCTTGGCTGGACCATGTTCGCGCTCGTGTGGGCCGCGGCGCTGCACGGCATCTGGCGCGCCTGGCGGCGCAACGACGACCGGCCGCAGTCGGCGCTGCCGTATGCGCTGATGGGCTGGATGGGACTGATCGCCATCGTGCCGCTGCTGCAGGCGCTCGGCACCGCCGGCATGCTGTGGCTCGCGCTGGGCGGCGTGCTCTACACCGCCGGCATCGTCTTCTACGTCAACGACGAGCGCTGGCGCCACGCGCACGGTGTCTGGCACTTGTTCGTGATCGGTGGCAGCGCGAGCCACTTCACGGCGGTGCTGTTGTTCGTTTGACGCGCGTCGCGTTCCCGCGGTGTTGCTGCAGGACCGATCGAGGACCGGATTCGGTCCGAACCGACGCCGCGAGGCCAAGGCCGTGCTGCAGGACGTCGAGTCATTCGAGCAGACGCAGGAAATGCTGGCGCGGCTCAAGACCCAGGCGCTCGGCAATCGTCAGGTCGAGGACGGCAGCGTCGCGCCCGCGGCGCAAGCCATCCGCCGGTTGCGTGGAAAGGGTGCAGCGCGCAAGGCTGCGGCCTGATGGCATTCGAGGATTTGCTCAAGAAGTTGCGACGCGCAATCCGTGCCACCTTCGTGCCGGCAGGTCAACCCCACACTGATGCACGTGGCGAAGCGGCAGGGTGTGTTGCGGTTAGCCCGCCACCGCAAGCAACGCGAAGGTCTCGGCCAGCCACACACCGAGCGCGCCGGCGGGCGCAGACGCTGCGCCAGGCGGTGCTGCGTGCCCTGCCTGGAGCAGTGGCGGTCGTAGTGGACCCGGGTGCCATCGAGCGCCCGTTTGGACCGCCGCCCCATCGCTTGCACGCGAGGCTCCCAAGGCGGCGAGCCTGCACGGTCTCAAGCGCGCGCCGCATCTCGATCGCTCGGCCAGCGGGCGCTTCGTTCCCCGGCGAGCACGTACAACGCCTCGGGACCCCGATGCGTGCGCATCGCCCTCACGCTTGCGGCTGATCGCTTGCTTCGTTGACGCGAAGCCTGTTCTCGCTGGCTTTGACGACCGGCAGCAGTCCCCCTCATGCGACATCGGCGCCGCATGCGCGAGCTTGTTCAATCGTCGTCGCGGTCGAATCGGCCCTTGTCACACTCGAGCCCAAACTCACCGCACACGGCGTTCTTTGCGATCCTCGCGGTCCACCTGGACGAGCGCTCCATCGTCGTGCGCCAGTGCAGTCCGCCCCACACGCGCGCGTTCGCGTTGTCGTCGTTGATCTCGTCGAGCGAGTCGTAGTTCGCGCTCGGAACCACGGGCCAGCCTACGACCTGGGCGCCCGTACTCGTGAGCGTGACCGGGAAGTCGCCGAACAGGAGTTCGAGCACCTTGGTGGCCGAGCCCGCGTAGCAGCCGTGACCCGCGGGGTACTCCGGGTGGTTCGCGCGGACCGCCGGCGTCCAGGCGGGTTCCGGATGCGTGCGCGGGTTGCCGTCCTGGTCGGCGCGCTGGATGGCCTGCCACGGCCGCCAGAACATGTGTGCGTACTTCGACTCGAAGCACGCCAGCATGGCATCGCCGGTCGCGACCGAGAACGCGGCGAGCGTTCGCGCAGCCTCGAACTCGTCGAGCCCGCGTGCCGCCACGATGTCACGCACGTTGCGCGACCACAGCGTGAAACCGCTTTCCGACCAGAACTGAACGACGTTGGTCATCGCGGGCGTACGGGTCGTGCTGGTCAGCGAGCCGTAGGCCTTCGTCTCCTCGAAGTCACGCCTGTACCTGCCGCTGGTGAGGTGCGGCGGAGGCTTGATCCGACGCGCGTCAGGCGACGACGCGGTCAACGGCATCGTGAAGGCCATGGCGTAGTCGTTCGCGCCGGCGGTGGCATAGGGCGTGGCCGCCGGGACGGACTGCCAGACGCCGGGATTCGCCGCCGGATTCGAGTACGTGGCGGTGTTGTAGAAATTGTCATTCGAACGTGCGGCGAGCACGGCTTGCGCTGTCGCCTCGCCAACCGCGATGCCATCGGTCTTGGCCTGACCTGCTGGAATCCCGGCGAGGTACGCGTCGTATGCGTTCCGGTAGTTCGAGCGTGCTGTCTGATTGCTGTTGACGCGCTCGTAGCCGACGCGAAACGCCGCGGTGGCGATCGCCGCGTTCAAGTCTGCACCGGTGGGAGCGACGATGTCGGCGAGGAACGGCTTGGCCGGCCGCTTGTTCTTCGACTCAGCGTTGCGAACCGCGACAATTGCGTCGTAGACGGCGACCTGGATCAAGGCCATCGTATAAGCCTGCGCGGCGTTGCCACGGCCCGTGAACGCGGCGACCAACGTCTGCGCATGGGCGTGCCATTGGGTCACCGCATGCTGTTGGGCGAGGGCCGGCGGCGCCGGGGCAAGCAGCGCTGCTGATAGCGCCGCCAACGTCGTCAGAATTGGCTTCTTCATGGGATTCCTCGTTCAATTCGGGTTTCGCAAACTTCCCTCGCGCGCGATGCACAGCGGCGCGCTTGCCCAACAATGGCGCCTTGCCGCGGTGAAGTCCCCACGAAACAGTTAACTTTCGGTGAACGATCGATGGCATCGGCGTGAACACGCGAGATGAATCAGTCTTCGACGCTCAGCCGGCCGCGCTGCGGGTTGGCGAATGGGACGTTGCGCCGGAACTGAATCAGATCAGCCGCGCCGGCGAGTGCGTTCGCCTTGAGCCCAAAGCGATCGAGCTGCTGGCCTTTCTGGCGCAGCGCGCGGGCGAAGTCGTCAGCCGTGAGGAGCTGCTGACCGCGCTATGGCCGGGCGTCATCGTCGGGGACAACGCCTTGACGCAGGTCGTCGCCAAGTTGCGCAAGGCCTTGGGCGATACCGCACGCAAGCCGACCTACATCGAGGCGATTTCCAAGCGCGGCTATCGACTGATATCGGAAGTCGAACGGCAAGCACGCGCGGTGCAACAACGAGCACCGGACGAAGCGCACGGTCTTGGTGGGTCCCGTCCCCCGTTGCGGCGCTGGGTTGTTGCTGGCTCACTGGCCGCGCTGGCGGTTGCCGCCACCGTCTGGTTTGCCCAGCGGCCGGCCGATGACGATGTGTCGTCACCCCCGGTCCGGCCCCCATCGGCGCCTCAGGCCACCCGGCTGCCGATGGTGATCGTGCGGCCGATCGAAGCGATCGGCGAGGACTCGGAAAAGCTGATCGCGCGCGGTCTGACGTCAGACCTGGTCAGCGATCTGTTGAAGGTCTCTGGGCTGTGGGTGGTCAGCGGGGACGGGCCGGCTGGTGCAACGTTGCGCGAAGGTGAAAAGCTGTCCAGCCCGGGAGCCGGCCGATATGCGCTGTCCGGGACGCTGCAGTCCGACGGCACGGCGCTGCGATTGCACGTTCGGCTCGTCGATGTCGACGCGGGACGGGAACTCTGGTCGCAGCGCTTCGAGCGCGAGGTGCGCGAACTGTTTGCGGTGCAGGACGAACTGGCGCGCAGCATCCTCGAGCAGTTGCCGATCAAGGTCAGCCAAGCGGAAACGGCGAGCCTCGCCCGACGTTACACGCGCAACGTCGCCGCCTACGAGCACTTCCTGCACGGCCAGGCTGCAGTGCTGGCGCGCCGCCGCGAGCAAAATGACCTCGCGCGCAAGCGGTACTGGCAGGCGATCGAACTCGACCCTGCGTTTTCGCGCGCCTACGCCGGGCTGGCAATGACCTATGCGCTCGCCTACCAACTGGGATGGGACGGCGAAGCGGCGCTCAGCCGGGCGGTCGAGTTCGCCGCAACCGCGGAACAGATGAGCCCGGACATGCCGGACGCACACTGGGTGCTCGGATTCGTCGAGACGCAGCGGCGCCGTCATGCTGACGCGATCAGGCATCTGCAGCGCGCCCTGCGCCTTAATCCGTCATACGCCGACGCTTACGCCCTGATGGGCGGCATCAAAACGTACACCGGCCAGCCGGCCGAGGGCGTATCGCTGCTGCGCACTGCATTGCGGCTGAATCCGGACGCGGGATCGCTTTATTTTCTGCTGCTGGGTCGTGCTCTTTACTTTCTCGGTGACTACGAGCAGGCGCGGGTCAACCTCGAGCAGGCGTTGGCGCGCAATGCCGACAACGTCGAGGCGCGTGTATATCTGGCACTCGTTCTGGGCCAGCTCGGCGATCACGAAGGCGCGGCCTGGCAGGCCGACGAGATCCGGGTCGTCGAGCCGAACTTCAGCGCGAGCCGCTGGCTGGCGACCTATCCGATGACGGACAAGCAGCAGAAGGAACGCCTGGCGCAGGCCCTGCTGCCGCTCGGGCTGTAAGCGGCGCCGACGCCGGCTGACTCCCCATGGTCAGACGACCCGGGTTCCGCGTCCGCCAACATTTCGCGCCGGCGCGCGCGAACGTGAGCAAGCTCTTCGCGACTCTTCCGTTGTTGTTCCGGAGCGCATATCCACTCGTCGGCAGGCCGCTTGCGCAATTGCGCTACGAACACTGCCCCGTCCACCCGCACGCCGTGCAGAACTCGCAGCCGTCGCGCTTGATCATCGCCGCCGCGTGGCAGCTCGGGCACACCTTGCCCTTGATCGGCGCGGTCTCGTTCTCGATGATCTTCACCGCGTCGGGCAGCGCGAGGATGCCGGCAGACTGAATCGCGCGGCCTTCGTCGTCGAGGATGCCGAGCACCTTGTAGCGGTGCAGCAGCAGCGTGGCGATGTACGCGACCGTGCTCGGATACAGCGCCGACTTCTCCTCGCCCGGCACCGGCGCCCAGAACTCGCCGTTCTGCTCGCCGAAATTGAGCAGTTTCTTCAGCTTCAGGCCGATCCAGTTCGGGTCCATCACGCGCATGTCGAGCGAGATCAGCTTGCATAGCCCGTCGAGCACCTTCGGATACTCGCCCGCGAGCCAGATCGAGTAGGGGCGGCGGCTGCCGTCGGGCAGTTGCAGCTCCTTCACGCCGAGCACGAAGTCGTCGCCGGTGTTGGCGTTGGCCACGTCGACCGTCCAGCTCATCGTGCCGCGCGGGCCGGCCTTCGGCTCTTTCTTGCTGAACAACGCATTCATCATCGGCGTCGGAATCGGCAGCAGCTGCTGTTCCAGGTCGCGGAACACGCCAAGCTGCTCGCATCTCCAGCGCACGATGTTGGCGAACGCGGCGACCACGCCGTTCTGCCACTTCAGCTCGCCGGTGGGCGGCATCGGCAGCATGAAGCCCTGCTCGTCGCGCGCCTTGGCGAGCGCGTCGAGCTTCATCTTCAGCCACGCGCGGTCCTCGCTGCGCATGTCCATCGACAGGGCTTTGGCGATCGCGCCCAGCCCGCGCGGCTGCTCGGCGCCATTGACCCAGACCTCGAACGGCATCGGCCTGCCGCCGTTGCTTTCCACCTGGCCGATGAAGATCGCGAATCTTTCGTTGCGTCCGGGCACCTCGACCATGTAGGTCCACGCCATGTTGCCTTCGGCGAGATCCGGCCGGCTCGGCCACTTGAGGCTCGCCAGCGCCGGCTGCGGCGCCGAATCCAGCCGCACGCGGCGGTCGGGGTCGTCCTTCAGATCCTGCGGCTCCTGCGTCTCGGCGTCCTTCTTCACTTCGAGCACCGAGCCGATCACGGCATTGGGCCGGTACGTGGTGATGCCCTTCAGCCCCGCCTTCCACGCCTCGAAGTACAGGTTCTTGAATTCCTCGAACGGATAGTCCTCGGGCACGTTCACCGTCTTGCTGACCGCGGCGTCGATGTACGGCTGCACGGCGGCGATCATCTTCATGTGATCGAGCGCGGTCATCTCCAGCGCGTGCACGAACGACGGCGGCAGATGGTGCGCGTCGCCGCCGAGATGGCGGTACATCCGGTACGCGTAGTCCTCGACCACGTATTCCTGCTTGCTGCCGTCGGGCATGCGCTTCTTGCGGATGTAGGTCCAGGAGAACGTCGGCTCGATGCCGCCCGACGCGTTGCCCGCGAACGCGAGCGATATCGTGCCGGTCGGCGCGATCGACAGCAGGTGCGAGTTGCGTGTGCCGTGCACGCGGATCTGCGCCTTCAGATGATCCGGCAGGCGCGACGCGCAGTGCGGTGCGGCCAGGAATCGGTCGGCGTCGAACAGCGGGAAACGACCCTTTTCCTTCGCCAGATCGACCGACGCCTCGTACGAGGCGTCGCGCATCGCGCGCGCGATGTCGCCGGCGAGCGCGAGCCCCGCGTCCGAGTCGTAGCGCAGGTTCAGCATCGTCAGCGTGTTGGCGAGCCCGGTGAAGCCGAGCCCGACGCGGCGCTTGTTCATCGCCTCGCGGTTCTGCTCCGGCAGCGGCCACAGCGTGGCGTCGAGCACGTTGTCGAGGGCGCGGATCGACAGCTTGACCACGTCGCGAAAGCGCGCGAAATCGAACCCCGCGCCGTCACCGAACGGATCGTTCACGAAGCGCGTGAGGTTGATCGAACCCAGGCAGCAGCAGCCGTAGGGCGGGAGGGGCTGTTCGCCGCACTGCCCTGTGACCAGCCCGTTGAAGATCACCGCGTTGCCGTCCGGCTGCGTGGTGTCGAACACCGCCTCGCAGCCGACGTAGGTGATCGACGCGACTTTCGACGCGAAGCGCTGCGTCTTGCGCAGCACCTTGTCGGCGGCCCAAGCGGCGTACTTCGCGTTCTTTGATTCGCCGAGAAAACCGATCTCTCGCATGAAACGGTCGCGCGACTCGCCGTCGATGATCAGCTCGTAGTCCGCCTGGCACGCGTACTCACGCTTGCCGCCGCGACCATCGGGCAGCACTCGCACGCCCGCTGCGCGCCGCTTGTGAATGCGGCAGAAGACGCCGAAGTTCGCGAGCAATTGCTGCACGTCCTTCAGCAGCGACTCGTGGCTGGATGCCAGCCGGATCGAGCAGCTCCGGCTCGAACTTGAGACGTTGACCGTTCCATCGGTCTGGAACAGTCCGCGCAGATAGGCGCGCACGCACGCCTCGGTGCCGCGCCAGATGACCTCGGGCACGCTGTGCTTGGTCTTCGCACTGAAGCCGAAATGTTCGAGCGCGCGCGCCAGCAATACGGATCGGATGAACGCGTGATTGCGTGCGGGAACCGCAACGGGCGTGACCTCGTAGTCGCGCGATCGATCGGCCATTCCGGCGATCATCGCGTTGACGTATCCGGCCACAACCGGCGCGAGCGCGCGATCTTCGCCCCAGAAGTTGAGGATCGCCGCCTGTTCGCCTTTCCCGCGGTTTGTGAAATGCCCGTCGCCGGTGATCAGCCCGACCAGCAGGCCCAGTTCCTCGCTGCCCTCCGTGCCGAACTGCCCCTTGCCGGACTGCACCAGCAGTTCATCGCCGGGCTTCAGGTCGCGCAGCTTGACCTTTCCGCGCGTGGTGAAGAAGTCGTGCCATTCGGTGGCCTTGATCTCGTAGCCCGCCTCGGTCACGACGCGATATACGTCGGCCGACGCGGCGGTCAAAAAGGCCGGTACGGCGTTGCGTACGGCCGTCCCCCGCTCCTCGTCCCGCGCGGGCAGCGAGCGCTGATCGACGGTGACTTCCAAGGCGGTTCCGCGGGCGAAAAGCTCGCCGATCGGCACCATGCCGTACTGCGTGTGCAGCCGGGTGTCTGCCGTCACGCACGGGTTGGTCGCCGCAATCGTCTCGCAGTAGGACAGATTGTTGTCCTGGTTCACGCGGTCGATGAACACCACGCCCGGCTCTGCGTGGTTGTAGGTCGACTGCATGATCTGGTCGAACAGCTCGCGCGCGCGCGCCCTGCGATAGACCCACGCGCCGTCGGCGCGCTGATAGCCGGTCGATTTGTCGAACGGCTCGGCGCGGTGCCACAGCTCGATCTCGCCGTCGGCCTCGACCGCGCGCATGAACGCGTCGGTCACCGCGACCGACATGTTGAAGTTCGACAGCGAGCCGTCGCGCTTGGCGTGGATGAAGTCCTCGATGTCCGGATGGTCGCAGCGCATCATGCCCATCTGCGCGCCTCTGCGGCTGCCGGCCGATTCCAGCGTCTCGCAGCTCTTGTCGAACACGCGCATGTAAGACAGCGGGCCGCTGGCGCGCGAATGCGTGCCCTTGACCAGCGCGCCGCGCGGGCGGATCGCGGAGAAGTCGTAGCCGACGCCGCCGCCGCGCCGCATCGTCTCGGCGGCCTGATTCAGCGCCAGATAGATCGACGGCAGGCCTTCGCCGTTGACGCCGCTGATGGCGTCGCCCACCGGCTGCACGAAGCAGTTGATCAGCGTGGCGGCGATGTCGGTGCCGGCGGCGGAATTGACGCGGCCGCCGGGAATGAAACCGTCGACCATCGCCTCGTAGAAGCGGCGCTCCCATTCGGCGCGCAGCTCGGGCTTCTCGACCGCGGCCAGCCCGCGCGCGACGCGGCGGCGCACGTCGTCGACCGTCTTCTCGTCGCCCTTGGCGTACTTCTCGAGCAGCACGTCGATCGAGATCGGCTGCTCTTCGAGCAGCAACTGCGCCTGGTCCAGCTTCATCCGTACGGCTCCTCTTATGCATTCCGCGCGTGCGGTTGCGCGCGGCGTGTGCTTCCGAATTCGAACGGCCAGTATAGGAACTTCCGCCGCCGCGTGCACGAAAACTTTGCCGCGGGCGCAGGTTTTGATCTGGGCTAAGAACACAAGATATTGCGTTTGACCGCCGAAGCGACGCAGCATCTAGCGCATCTGGCGGATCGCCGCGATCCGGCCGGATTCTTGCTTTTCGGCCCCGCATTGCCGCTCATATACTGTGCCGCCTCGGAGAGGCGCGCATCGAGGACCGGCCATGAACCTGCAGCAGTTCCGCTTCCTGCGCGAGGCGGCGCGCCAGAAGTTCAACATCACCGCGGCCGCGCGCGCGCTGCACACGTCGCAGCCGGGCATCTCGAAGGCGATCATCGAGCTCGAGGGCGAGCTCGGCGTGCCGATCTTCGCGCGCCAGGGCAAGCGCATCCTGGGACTGACGCCGCCCGGCCAGCAGATCCTGCTGGCGGCGGAGAAGATCATGCAGGAGGTCGACAATCTGAAGAAGCTGGCGCGCGACTACGCCGGCGCGCCGTCGGGCACGCTGCGCGTGGCGACCACGCACACGCAGGCGCGCTACGTGCTGCCACCGGTGGTGCAGAAGTTCGCGCGCAAGTTTCCGCAGGTGCGGCTCAAGCTGCTGCAGGGCAATCCGCCGCAGATCGCGCAGATGCTGGTCAACGGGCAGGCCGATGTCGGCATCGCGACCGAATCGCTGGCCGAGACGCCGGGGCTCGCGTGCATCGACATCTACGAATGGACGCACGTGGCGGTCGTCCCGCCCGGGCACGCGCTGGCGAGGCTGCAGGCCACGCCCGGCAGGCTGACGCTGAAGGACCTCGCGCGCCATCCGCTCGTCACGTACGAGGCGCACTTCGCCGGCCGCACGCGCATCGACGCGGCATTCGCCGAGGCGGGCATCGAGCCCTCGATCGTGCTGGAGGCGATCGACGCCGACGTGATCAAGACGTACGTAGCGGCCGGCATGGGCGTGGGCATCATCGCCGGTGTGGCGGCCGATCCGGCGCACGAGCCGCTGATCGTGCTGCCGTGCGGGCACCTGTTCGGCAGGAACGTCGCGCGGCTGGCGGTCAAGCAGGGCGCGTACCTGCGCGGCTTCGTGTATTCGTTCATCGAGATGCTCGCGCCCGGCTGGGACAAGCGCCGGATCGAGGAAGCCTTCGCGCCGTGATGCGATGAAGGTCTGCATCGTCGGCGCGGGATCGATCGGCGCGGTGCTCGGCGCCAAGCTGGCAGCCACCGGTCACGATGTCTGCCTGATCGCGCGCGGCGCGCACCTGGAGGCGATCCGCGCGCGCGGGCTCAGGCTCGTCGACCACGTCGGCGGCCGCGGCGGCACGTACGCGCTCGCCGCGAGCAGCGAGCCGGCCGATTTCGGCGCGCAGGACCTGGTCGTGATCGCGCTGAAGGCGCACGCGATCGCGGCGATGCTGCCGCGCCTGCGCGCGATGATCGGCGCGCACACGACGGTCGTGCCGGCGATCAACGGGCTGCCGTGGTGGTACTTCCATCGCGAAGGCGGGCCGCACGACGGCATGCGCGTGCGCGCGCTCGATCCCGACGGCACGATGTTCGCCGACCTCGACTGCCGCCACATCGTCGGCTGCGTGGTGCACGTCGCGGCCGAGGTGCGCGCGCCCGGCGAAGTGCATCACACGGGCGGGCGCCGGCTGATCCTCGGCGAACCCGACCACTCGCGCTCGGCACGGCTCGAAACGGTGTGCGCGGCACTGGATGGCGCCGGGTTCGAAGCGGTCGCTTCGACCGACATCCGCCAAGACGTATGGACCAAGCTGCTCGGCAACCTGTCGTTCAATCCGGTCGCCGCGCTGACCGGCTATCTGATGAACCGGATCTGTGCCGACGAGGACGTGCTGGACGTGATCCGCGCGCTGATGCGCGAGGGCATGGCGGTGGCCGAGCACTACGGCCACGCGCTGCAGATGACGATCGAGCAGCGCATCGATCTGGCGCGCCGGATCGGTGCGGCGAAGATCTCGATGCTGCAGGACCTGGAGCTGCGCCGTCCGCTGGAGCTCGCGGCCGTCGTCGGCGCGGTGATCGAGCTGGCGGACCTGGCCGGCCTGCCCGTGCCCGCTACGCGCCTCGTGCACGCGCTCACGCTGGCCCGCGCCCGCGCGCTCGGAATCGCTTGACCGCGCGAACCGCGCCGCTACGCTTGCGCCCGACGCCCGACTGCCGACTGCATGAACCGATGCCCGACGACCCCCTTGCCGCGCCGCTGACGCGCACCGCGACGGCGATCTCCGACGGTTCCTACGAGCTGCCGGTGTATCCGTTCGTCGAACCGGCCGAGCTCAAGGGCAAGCTCGGCCGCCATCCGCTCGTGATCATCGGCGCCGGGCTGGTGGGGCTGACGGCCGCGTGCGACTGCGCGCTGCGCGGCATTCCCGCGGTGGTGCTCGACGAGGACGACACGGTCGGCGTGCGCGGCTTTTCCAGCCGCGGCATCTGCTACGCGCAGAAGAGCCTGGAGATCTTCCGCCGGCTCGGCATCTACGAACGCATCGCGGCCAAGGGCGTGCAATGGTCGGTCGGCCGCACCTTTGCCGGCAGCGACGAGGTGTACTCGTTCGACCTGAAGAAGGCGCGCACGCACGACGTGTCGTTGCAGCCGGCGTTCATCAACCTGCAGCAGTACTACCTCGAGTGGTACCTGGTCGACCGCATCTACGAGCTCGGCATGGTCGAGCTGCGCTGGAAGAACAAGCTGCTCGACCTGAAGGCGTCGAACGACCACGTACGGCTATTCGTCGACACACCGGCCGGCCGCTACGAGACGCAGGCGCAATGGGTGCTTGACGCGAGCGGCAGCCACAGCGTGGTGCCGCAACTGCTCGGCGTCGGCGCGCAGGAGAGCAAGATCCTCGATCGCTGGTGCATCTCGGACGTGCGCTTCAACCATGTTCCGCCGATCGAGCGCTGGACCTGGATCGAAGCGCCGTTCAACGAGAACCGCGCGGTGTGGCAGCACCTGATGGCCGACGACGTGTGGCGGCTCGACTACCAGATGGCACCCGACGCCGATCCCGACGCCATCGCGCGGCCCGAGGTCGTCAACGACCGGCTGCGGCGGCAGTTCGGCCCCGACGTGCAGTACGAACTCGTGTGGGTCGGGCCGTACGCGTACCGCAGCCGCTGTCTCGACCGATTCCGCGCCGGCCGCGTGCTGTTTCTCGGCGACGCCGCGCACGTGATGAGCCCGTTCGGCGCGCGCGGCGGCAACAGCGGCATCCAGGACGCCGACAACCTTGTGTGGAAGCTCGCGCTCGTCCTCGAAGGCCGGGCGCCGGAGGCGCTGCTCGACAGCTACGACGCCGAGCGCCGCTACGCCGCGCACGAGAACATCCGCATCACCAATCGCACCACGCGCTTCCTGTCGCCGCCGAGCGCGGCCGAGCGCCGGCTGCGCGAAGCCGTGATCGCGCTGGCGCGCGAATACGCGTTCGCGCGCGCGTTCGTCAACACCGGGCGCCTGTCGACGCCGACCCAGTACGCGGAATCGCCGCTGAACGTCGGCAGCGGCGGCGGGCACGTGCAGAACGTGGCGCTCGGGCTGCCCGATGGCTCGCGCGGCGACCTGATCGCGCTGCTGATGATGGCCGATCACGCGCTGCTGGGGCTGGTCTTCGGCGAAATCGATGCGATCGATGCGCCGCAGCTCGAAGCGCTGGAGGAGCGCTACCCGGTGCGCTTCTTCTGCGTGCGCGCCGACGAAGGCAGCACCAGCGCCTTTCCGACCGTGATCGATGCCGACGGCCATCTCGCGGCGCAGGTCGGCTCGGGCGGCAGCGACATTGCGCTGGTACGGCCCGACCTGCACCTGGCGGGGCTGCTCGACGACGCGTCGGCGGGCGAGATCGAACACGCGGTGCGCACTGTGCTGGGGATCGAACGATGATGAAGACCGAGCTCAACGTGAAGGACCCCGACGCGTTCTACGAGGCGTGGCTCGACGCGCAGCGCGGACTGGACGAACGCGAGAGCGCGCAGCTGAACACGCGCCTGGTGCTTCTGCTCGCCAATCAGGTTGGCGATGACCGCCTGCTGGCAGAGTGCGTGGCCGCGGCGGCGAAACCGTTCGCCGCGCGCGGGGGCCGCGCATGACGACGCACGGGTCCGCTCGTCCTGAGGTATCGAAGGCCCGTCCTGAGGTATCGAAGGAGCCGGTGCTGCGGGTCGCGCGTCCGACCAACGATCTGGCGTCGCTGCGCGCGTTCTACTGCGACGGCCTCGGCTTCGAAGTGCTGGGCGAGTTCACCGATCACAGCGGCTTCGACGGCCTGATCGTCGGCCATTCGCACGCGCCGTATCACCTGGAGTTCGTGCGCGAGCGCGGCGTCACCGTGCCGGGCGCGCCGACCGACGAACACCTGCTGGTGCTGTACCTGCCCGACACCAAGCAATGGCACGCCGCGGTGGCGCGCATGGAAGCGGCCGGCTTTCCGACGGTGCGCCCGCACAACCCGTACTGGACGTTGAGCGGCGCCTGCTTTCGCGACCCCGACCGCTACCACGTCGTGCTGCAGAACGCGGCATGGAGCGAGTGATCCGTCAGAACCGGAAGCCCAGCTTCGCCCCGAACGAGGCCGTGCTGCCGGTGTTGTCGATCTCGAGCGCGAGGTTGCCGCCGGCGAGATTGAAATTGAGCCCGCCGTAGACCTTGGTCTGCGTGAAGTCCTCGCCGCGCAGCAGCGGCACGCCGCTGGGCGAACTGCTCACCCACACGTTGCCGATGCCTGCGTACGGCGTGAACATCGCGAAGCCCTTGGACACCGACACGTCGAGCGAACGCGTGTCGAAGCCGAGCTGATCGACGCCGGTCAGCTTGGTGAACGCGCCGCGCACCGCGACCGCCGGCGTGACCGTGCCGCCGGGCAGGATCGCCCAGCGCAGCTCGCCGCCGTAATAGCGGATGTTGCTGCCCGGCACGGTGGCGAACGATGCGCCGATGTCGATGTTCAGCGGCAGGCCCTTGTGCAGCCGCAGCGTCGGCACCGGCAGCGTTCCCGGCACGCTGTCGCCGCCGGCCGCGCGCCGCCACACGTCCCTGTGCCGCAGTTGCGTTCCGGTCACCGCGATGCCGAGATCGAAGCCGGTGATGCCGAGCGGCTCGGCCGGAATCAGCGGCTTGTACGACAGTGCCGCGCCGAGATCCTCCGACAACTGGCGAAACTCGGTCTGCGACAGCAGCTGAATCGTGTCGAGGTCGGCGGCGGCCAGCGGCGCGCAGAACGCCGCCGCGCAGGCGGTGAAGAGAAGTCGACGCATCCGAATGCTCCGGTGTTGGGGTCGCGCGAGTATCGCGCGCGCCAGCCAGAACCCGCGCCAGCGCACTCGCGCAATCAGGCGAAGCTCAACGAGGGAAGCCGCGGCGATGAATCAGATCAAGCGCCGCGTCGAACAGCGGACTGGCGGGATTGGCGAACTCGTCGCACACCGTCAGGTGGTTCGCGCCGGCGACCGCGAGATGGCGCACCACGGTCTTGCGCCACGCCTTGGCCAGCAGCTCCGACTGGCGCTTGAACTCGTTCGATTCGAGCGCGCCCACCGCGGTGATCGCGGGCGCGCTGGTCGCGGCGACCATCCTGGCCGGCGACAGCTTGCGCGCACGCTCGCTGTTCAGACGCAGATCGGCGTTCACGAACGGTGCGTAGATCAATGGCTCCAGATCGAACAGCCCGCTGATCGGCAGACCGCCCTTGACGAGGTCGGCCGGCAGGTCGGGCGCGAACGTCGGCCACAGCGCCGCCAGCATCATCGCGGTCAGATGCCCGCCGGCCGAATGGCCGAAGACGAAGATCCGGGTCGGGTCGAAGCCGTAGCGATCCGCGTTGCGATACAGCCAGGCAAGCGCGCGCAGCATCTGGCGCACGATCTCCTCCATCGAGGTCGCCGGCGCCAGTCCGTAATTCGGCAGCGCGACCGAGATGCCGTGATTTACGAACGGCGGCGCAAGCCAGGAGAAGTCGGACTTGTCGAGCGAGCGCCAGTAGCCGCCGTGGATGAACACCACCAGCGGCGCGCCGTCGCTGCGCGCGGGAAACAGATCGAGCCGCTCGCTCGCGCCGTCGCCGTACTGCAGGTCGATCAGGCACGCGCGCAGTCGCCGCGTCGCCGCCGCCTGCTCGGCCCAGCGCGCGAAGATCTGCGGATGATCGGGAATCGCGGCGCGCGCGTTGTACTCGCGCTCGCAGAATTCGACGGTGTACTTCATGGGCTGGTCTGCGTCCGAAGTCGGCGCAGTCTAAGCCGGTCCGCTTGCCTTGAGACCGCCCGCGCCGCCGACGTATAATGCGCGCCTCGCGCAGCGGCACCCCGTTCGCGCGACGGTACAAGGGGACGTAGCTCAGCTGGGAGAGCGTCGCGTTCGCAATGCGAAGGTCGGGAGTTCGATCCTCCTCGTCTCCACCA
>JAKOQB010000203.1 GCA_029778535.1 Pseudomonadota bacterium
AGCGCGACGTGCAGCCCCTGGGCGCGGACATACTCGGCCACCGTGACCGCGGAAGAGATGCTCGCCTCGCGCGCCGCCACCGGCATGTTCGACGTGTTGGCGATGATCACCGTGCGCTCCATCAGCGGGCGGCCGGTTCTCGGGTCCTCTAGCTGCGGGAATTCCTCCAGCACGCCGGCCATCTCGTTGCCGCGTTCGCCGCAGCCGAGATAGACGATCACGTCGGCGCTGCAGCCCTTGGCGAGCGCCTCGAGCAGGATCGTCTTGCCGGTGCCGAAGCCGCCGGGGATCGCGCCCTTGCCGCCGAGCGCGATCGGAAACAGCGAATCGAGGATGCGCTGGCCCGTCACCAGCGGCTCGTCGGACGGCAGCCGTTCGAGCACCGGCCGCGGCGTGCGCACCGGCCACGAGTGGCTCAGTGCGATCTCGCGGCTGCGGCCGTCGGATTGCCGCAGCACGAGCAGCGGCTCGGTGTCGCCGTAGTTGCCTGCGGCGGCGATGCGCTCGACGCTGCCGGCCGCGTCCGGCGGCAGCAGCACGCGCCGGCGGCGGCCCTGCACTTCGCCGAACACGGCGCCGCGCGCGAGGTGGTCGCCCACCGCGACCGTGGGCCTGAAATCGAAGCGCGCGTCGCTGCGCGTCGCAGTGCCCGGCAGGATGTGCCGCTCGCCCTGCACCAGCGGGCGCAGCAGGCCGTCGAAGATGTTGCCGAGCAGATGCGGCCCGACGCGGATCGACAGCAGCTCGCCGCTGCCCTCGACCTCCACGCCGGGGCGCAGCCCGGTTGTGTCCTCGTACACCTGCGCGACGATTTCGTTCTCGGCGACGCGGATCACTTCGCCGAGCAGCCTCTCGCGGCCGACGCGGATCGCTTCGCGCAGACGGAACTCGCCCGCGGTGCGTGCGCGCAGCACCGGGCCGCTGATCCAGGTGATCTCCGCTTTCGCGCAGCGCGCGAAACTCCCCTCTCCCCCCGCGGGGCGGGGGAGAGGGGTGGAAGGATTCGTCGCGGTGCTCATGGCGCCTCGGTCAGCAACTGCAGCAGCCGCCCTTCGAGCGCCGCGCGCTCGGCGAGAAGCCCGTCGAGCGTGAAGTCGAGCGAGTTGTTGCCGGCGCGCACGCGCAACCCCGCCTCGATCGCAGCGTCCGCGATCGGTTCTGCAATGATTCCGTGCGCGGCGAGCAGCGATCGCGCCGCCTCGCGTTCCGCCTGCGGCCAGTCGGGCGGATGGCGGACCTGCCACGCTCCGCGCGGCAGCGCGGTGCGCGCGCGCGCAAGCTGCGTGTCGATCCAGCGCGCGCGCGTGGCCGCGTCCCGCCAGCGCGCCCGCAGCGCGGCGCGCAGCGGCTCCCACGCCTGCGCCAGCGTGGCCGTGGCGCTGCGCTGCGCGCGCAGCCGGCGCTCGGTCGCAAGCCGCGCTTGCGCCGCGCCGACTTCTGCCGCGATGCGCTTGCGCTGCTCTTCGATCGCGGTGTGCACGCGGCCGCGCGCGGTGCGCAGCGCCTCGCGCTTCAGCAGGCGCGCCTGCGCGGTCGCGGGCTCGAGCAGTTCGGCGCAGCGGCGCGCGCGATAGGCGTCGACAACCTGCAGCAAGGCGGCCGTGCGTTGCTGCAGATTCATGGCGTGCACCCCCCGCGTGCCGCACGCGGCGCGCAACCCGCCGAGGGAGTCTCGTCCGGCTGCGCGCGGCCGTGCGCCGGCCGCGATGATCCTGGCGCTTCGCGCATCATCAGTCGGTCTCCAATCCCAGCTGGCGTGCCACGCGAGCGGCGGGGTCGAGCGGGTGCGCCGGCCCGGCGGGTACGATCAGCACCAGCGGCTGCGTTTTCATCAGCGCCGCTTCGAGGCGTGACGGTGCCAGCTGCTGCGCGCAGCGCGCGCCGACGATCACGACGCGCGCCGATGCGAGCGCGCGCGCGAACGCGGCGTCGACTTCATCCGGCGCGGGCGTCATCGCGACCGCGCCGGCGAGCCGGAAACCCGCCGCCTCCGCGGCGTCGCCCAGGTACGCGACGGTGGCGCGCGCTTCCTTCATGTCAGCCGATTCAGGATCAGGATCGAGATGATCACGCCGTAGATCGCGATCCCCTCCGCGAGACCGACCAGGATCAGCAGGCGGCCGAACAGTTCGGGCTTTTCCGCCAGCGCGCCGACGGCGGCGGCGCCGAGCCGTGCCACCGCGAGCCCGCCCGCGAGCGACGACAAACCGGTGGCGATCGCCGCGGCCATCAGCCCCCACGCCCACGCCTCGGGCGGCAGTGCCGTGCGCGCGCCCTGCGCGGCCGCGGTCGGAACGAAGGCGACCAGCGTCAGGCCGAGCACCAGCAGCGCGGCAAAGGCGATCAGCGCGACGGCCGTGAAGGTGCGTTTCATCTAGGACTCCTCGAGGGTGACCGGCGGCGGCGCCAGCGGCCGGAACTCCCGGCCCTGCGCCTGGAAGAAGCGGGTAAAGAATTCGAACAGGACGAGCCGCGTGGTCTGGATCGATACCACGAGGCCTTCGAGCACCAGGATCAGTGCGTTGCCGAGCACGAACACCAGCGCGCGCACGACGAGGCTGTCGCTCGCCAGCGCCAGCGCGATCACCGCCGAGGCCAGTCCTGCGTGCGCGAGCGCGAACGCGCCGACGCGCGCGAACGACACCGTGTTGATCAGGATCTGCAGAGTCTTCTCGAGCAGTTCGCCCAGCGCCGCCAGCGTGCCGCGGGCGGTGCCTCGGCTCCCCGCGATCGCCCATGCCACGCCGACGAGCGCGACCGCCCAGCCGAGCGAATGCACGAATGCGACCAGCACGCCCAGATACGTCGCCAGCAGCGCGCCGTCCGCGCGCAGCCAGTGCGCGCCGAGCCCCTGCCACCATGATTCGAGCGCGCCGATCGCCAGGCCCAGCGTCAGCAGCGCGGCGCCGCCCGCGAGCGGCGCGAGCAGGATCGGCAGCGGCTGTTCCAGCGGCGCCACCCACAGCGGATGCACGACGCCCTCGATGCAGAACGCGCTGCCGAACACGAAGCCGAAGGCGATCGCTGCAATGCCGCCCGGGACCAGCAGCCGCAGCAACGGCAGGCGATCGCGCAGCAGATAACCGGCGGCTGCCAGCACCGCGCCCTGGCCGATGTCGCCGAACATGTAGCCGAAGATCACCGGCACCGTGAACGCGAGCAGCGGGCTCGGATCGGCCGCCGCCGCCCCCGGCATGCCGACCAGCCGCGGGAAGAGTTCGAACGGTTTGACCCACCACGGGTTGCGCAGCGTCAGCGGCGGATGCGCGCCGCGTGGCCAGTCGCTCGCCGGTGGAAAGCGCACGAGAGCGCGCGCGCCGCAGCGCTCGATCGCGCGCACCAGCGCCTTCCGATCGTCGGTCCAGCCGCGGATGCGCGCGAACACCTCGCCGTCGTCGATCGCGCCGCCGTGCTCGACGCACCACGTCGCGCGCGCGATCTCGCCGAGCGCGCGCGCGACGCGATGCTGTTCCGCCAATTGCGCGATCTCGCTACGCTGCTGCGCGATCGACCGTTCGAGCTGTGCGATACGCTCGGCGACCAGCGCGAGGTTCGCCGCCGCGGTCGGCTGCAGCCAGTCGGGAAAGCGGGCGCGCCGGCCGTTGACCTCCGCCACGGCGCGCGCCATCGATTCGATCGACGCCACCGGACCCACCGCGAGCACCAGCCGCTCGTTCGCGAGCAGCGCCTCGCGCGTCAGTACGTCCTGCGGCACCGCCAGCGGCGCGCGCGGCGGCAGCGCGAACACGCTCGCGATCACGCCGTGGCTCGCCTGCGCGAGCTGGGAGAAGTCGAAGCGTGCATCGGTCATCGCGCGCAGCGCGTCTTCGGTCAGGCGCAACTCGCGCAGCCGCGCCTCGTTGCGCTGCAGTTCGGCGATCGCGCCGTCGGCGGCGGCGCTCCACTGCGCGAGCGTTCGCAACGCGTCGGCCATCGCGTCGAGCGGCGCGCGCCGCTCGGCCGCGAGCCGGGTCGCCGCGGCCGGCCAGTACGGGCGGTACTTGCGCGCGAGTTCGCCGAAATCCTTCAGCAGCTCGGCATTGCGCGCCGAATCGACCTGGCCGGCGGCCGGGTGCCACTCGATTTCCACGCAGCCGGCGCTGGCCAGCGCTTCGAGCGCGATGAACGCGTCGTCGCGAGCGACCACGATCTCGAACCAGCGCGTGGGCTGCGGCCGCATCATGGCCGCACCCGCGCGGCGCGCACGGAGAATTCGCCGCGCAGCCGCTCCAGGTCGACCGCCGCCACGACCAGATACGCGAACAGCGCGACCGGCTCGCCCGGATGACGGTGCACCAGGCGCAGCGCGCGCGTGGCCAACGCGCCGCGCGCCTCCGTGGTCTGGTCGATCGGCAAGCCGGCGAAGCGGACGAGATGTGCGGCGACGGTGCGCTCGAGCCGATCGAGCGGCGCGCGCGCGGCGGCGCGCGGCCAGCGCCGATGCCACTCGTGGCGCCAGGCTTCGAGCGCGGCGTGCAGGCCGGACCGCGCATGTGCCGCTGGCGCCGCCAGCGCGTGCGCAAGCGGCGCCAGGTCGCTCTGGGCGAGCAGCGTCCGCCGCTGCGCTGGCGTGGCGCGCGCGAGCCCGGTCAGCGCCGGATCGGCGTGCATCCAGGCGGCGGGCGGCTCGTCGCCGAGCAATTGCACGAGTGCGGGCAGGTCGATCAGGTGCCGCGTCCACAGCAGCGCCGCGCGCCACTGCGGCGGTGCCCAACCCGCGATCTCGGCGATGCGCAGGCGCAACTGCTGGCGGAATGCGCGCTCGATATCGTCAATGCCGGCGCGCGCTTCGATGCCGGAGACGTCGGCGGCCGCGGGCGAGGCGCGCAATGCTTCGAGCAGCGCGGCCACCGTGCGCGCCGAGCGCGTCTGTGACCAAGCGCGTTCGTCGGGGCGTCGCGCCAGCCGCGCGCCGACACGTGCGTGCGCGTAGTCGAGCGGCAGTCCCGCGATCATGTCGAATCCGTGGTCAGCTCGGCGGCGAGCCGTTCGATCGCCGCGTGCAGACGGCCCGCCTGCACGGCGGCGGCCGCCGCGCAGGAGTCGAGCACCGCGCGCTCCTGCGCGATCGCGTCCAGCCTTGCCTGCAGGCGCGCCTGGGCGATGGCGTGCACGCGCGCGATTCGAAGGGCAGCGCGCTCGGCGATGCGGCGCGCCTGCGCGCGCGCCTGCGCGAGGCGCAACTCGGCCTCGGCGCGGCAACGGTCGACCGCGGCGCGCGCCGCCTGTTCCGCGTGCAGCACCTGCTCGATGGCGGCGTCGATCGCTGCCGTCTCCTCGGTATCGCGCACCGTTTCCGTCAGCATGGCGAGCCCTTCCTCGCGCCCCCCAGTGTCGCGTGCGGATTCGGCCCATCGTTGACGGCTGTCAAGTCGTCGACGCGCCGTCAACGGCACAGTCCCCGGGGCGTTGTCTGAACGTGGTCGTCGATGGCCACCCACTCATTCCGGAAGGGAACTCCATGAAGAAGCTGCTTATCGCATTGACGCTCGGTAGCTCGCTGGCGCTGGTCAGCGGCATCGCCGCCGCGCAGGACGCCAAGAAGGGCGAAGCCGCGGCCAAGGAATCGGGCTGTCTGGTCTGCCATGACGTGAACAAGAAGAAGATGGGCCCGGCATTCAAGACCGCAGCGGCCGATCTGAAGAAAGCCGGCGCGACCACGCCGGACAAGGTGATCGCGACGATCAAGTCCAAACACACCGAAGTGAAGGCGAAGGACGAGGACCTGAAGAACATCGCTGCGTGGCTCTTGACGCTGTAGCGATACCCGTACCAGTGTTCTGAAAAGGCCGGCTTTGCCGGCCTTTTGTTTTCCCGATCCACGGGCCGCAAATCCGGGCCGCGGCGATCCCATGTAACGACAACCGTGACAAACCGGTCTGTCGCAATAACACGACACGAACTGATCCAGCCGCGCGATCCGTCACGCGCGTTGCACTGCCGGTGCTCTCCGATTTCATCGCCACGGCGACCTCGATCCGGCAGTTGGATCGACGCGGCGTTCCCGTCGGACAAGCGGCGACTGTTTGTTGTTGGTCAACCTAGTCCGCACGGTTGGGGATCACGCTTGCGCTGGAAATCTCGACGGAACGATGGATCGGCTCTGCTCTGGATAGGGAGGGGTGTATGAATGTCTCGCTGGTTCGGTTGGGCGCGGCCGCGTTGATCGGCCTTGCGCTTTCAGGCTGCGGCGGCAGTGATGGGGCGGCAGGTCCGGCAGGCCCCGCGGGTCCTCCGGGACCTCCTGGACCTCCGGGAGCGAATGCGGTCGTTCTGACGCCGAACACGCCGGCGGACGAATTCGCGGCGTTGAAGATCACCGCGACCGTGCAGTCAGTGACGATCGCGAGCGCTCCGGTCGTGAAGTTCAAGCTGACAAATCCTGACGGTAAACCGATAGTCGGATTCGGCAGCACATCGAAATCCTCGACCGCGACGGTTGCCCAGTATCCGAACCTCGCGTTCTCGCTGGCGAAGCTGGTGCCCGGCACGACGACCAGTTCGCCGCCGATCAACGTCAGGACACCGAGCAAGTGGGTCAGCTACATCGTCACAACCGTGCCGACGACGACGGCGGCTGCGGCACCCACGCGTCCGACCACCGACAACACCGGCACGCTGGTCGACAACCAGGATGGAACGTACACGTACACGTTCTATCGCGACGTCACGCGGATCAAGGCGCAGGTCGATGCGATGACGGTGAGCGCGCCGAACGACAAGGGGGATCTGGGCGATCTGACGTACGAGCCCAGCCTGACGCACCGCCTGACGATCCAGATCTCGGGCAATGCGCCTGGCAGCGGCACGAACACGCCCAACGGCGTGCAGGTGTTGCCGGGCGTGCCGTTGAAGAACGCGGTCGACGTGATCTACGACTTCATCCCGGCCACGGGCCAGCCGGTGACGTCATCGAACGAGCAGCGCAGGATCACGACGACTTCGAACTGCAACTCATGCCACAGCACGCTGGGCGGCATTCCGGGCGACAACCCCGAAAGTTCCGGTGCCGGCTTCCACGGCGGCAGCCGCAACAACGTCGAGTACTGCGTGGTCTGCCACACCGAGCAGCGCAAATACGGCAGGACCGAACCAGCCGTTGGCAACGTGCCCAACGCATTCAGCGGCAGCACGTACCGGGTCTTCGATCGCGCCGTGGGCAACCTGCCCAATATGATCCACAAGGCTCACCTTGGTGCACTGCTGGCGCTGAAGAACTACGACTACGCGGGCGTGCTGTTTAACGAAGTCGGCTATCCGCAGGACATCCGCAACTGCCAGAAATGCCACGACGGTTCGAATCCGGCCACGCCGCAGGGCGACAACTGGAAGAACATCCCCAGCCGTCTCGCATGCGGCGCCTGCCACGACGGCATCAACTTCGCGACCGGTACCGGCGTCACGATCAAGGACGCGGCCGCAGGTCTGACCTCGACGCCGAATGCGCACCCGCCGGGACCGCTGGCAGACGACACGCTTTGCGCGACATGCCACGGGCCGGTCGGAGGAACCGGACCGACAAGAATCGACATCTATCACATTCCGGTGACGCCGCCGAATGCGGGCAGCGCGCTGCACGTCACGGGCGGCAACGCCAATACCAACGCCGCCTGGATCGCCTCGAATACTTCGCGGCTGCCGGCGGGCGCGATCAAGGTCAGCTACGAAATACAAAGCGTGTCGCGCAATGCCAGCAAGCAGCCGGTGATGGTGTTCCGGATGCTGCAGAACGGGGCCCGCGCCGACATCAACGATTTCGCGAATGCGGCAGTCAATCCGGCCTCGGGCGACAAGGAGATCTGGGACAACTTCATGGGTGCGCCGAGCGCGTACTTCGTGTTCGCGGTCCCGCAGGACGGGATCTCGAGTCCGGCCGATTTCAACGCGTCCGTCTCGGGCTGGCTGAAGAGCATCTGGAACGGCAAGGCGAGCGGAACGGGCGCAGGCACGTTGACCGGGCCGGATGCGAACGGCTTCTATACGGTGACACTGACCGGCGTGACGATTCCGGACAACGCGATCATGCTGACCGGCGGCCTCGGCTACACCTACAACGTGACCAGCACGTTGCCTCTGACGCAGACGAACCTCGCTGATTACCCGGTATCCCCGGCGACGGCTACCGGGCAGACGAACGAGATCGGCGGCCTGATCGTGATCGCGCCGAACGTGCAGAAGGTCGCCGCCGGCTACACCGGCCGGCGCGCAATCGTCGAAGACGCGCGCTGCAACGCGTGCCACCAGGAACTCGGCACGTTCACCGAAGACGCGTTCCACGCCGGGCAACGCAACGACGGCACGACCTGCTCGTGGTGCCATACGCCGAACCGGACGAGCAGTGGCTGGTCCGCCGATTCGACGAGCTTCGTGCACGCGATTCACGCCGGCGCCAAGCGGAAGGTGCCGTACAACTGGCACGCGGTATCCGCGACCGAGAACTTCTCGACGATCAAGTATCCGGGGGTTCTGGCTCGCTGCGAACAGTGCCACCTGCCGGGCACGTACGACTTTTCGGCGAGCGCATCGGCAAACGCGGCGGGCCTTGGTGCAGATCAAACCGACAAGCGTCCGTACAGAACGGTCGCAACCGGAACGCTGACTGCGGGCATCAGCCTGTCTCCCTATGTCGTCGCAGGCACGAACTACGGCAGCGGGTTCTCGTTCAATGCGGCCACGGGTGCCACGACAGCAGCGGCGGCCACGACGTTGGTGACCTCGCCGACGGCGACGGTGTGCTCGGCGTGTCACGACTCGGATCTTGCGCGGAGCCACATCACGCTGAACGGCGGCTCGCTGTACGCGCCGCGCAGCGCCGCCCTGAGCACCACCGAGCAGTGCTTCGTCTGCCACGCCAGCGACCGACTGGCGAGCATCAGGGACGTGCACGCGCGGTAGGCGGGGACGTCGGTTGATGGGGTGTCACCGGCGACCGGAGCGAACTCCGGTCGCCGCAGCAAACAACCCGGCAACGGCGACGCTCCCGGGCTGCTCTTTGGGCGCGACTCGAAACGCGCAGACTCCTTCGCGCGGTTGCCGGTGTGGAGGATGGGCGAGCATGAGGTTGACGAATTGAAGATGATGATCGTGAATGCCTCGCTGCGGAGGGTGCTCAAGTCAGTGCTATGCGCGCTGGCGAGTGTGGCCTGCACGGCAGCATTTTCTGCAGACGCAGCCGATGCGACCCCGGCGCAGCCGCCAACCGGGCACCCGGCGATTGCTCAGAAAAAGGCGGCTCGGCCCCGGCCGGTCAAGCGCATCGACATCAACAAGGCCAGCCGCGCTGAATTGAGAACGCTGCCGGGCATCGGCGACGCGGAAGCCGACAAGATCATCGCCAAGCGTCCGTTCCTGACCAAGGCAGACCTCGTCACGCAGAGAGTGCTCCCCGAGGGCATCTACGTGTCGATCAAAGACAAGATCGTCGCATCGCAGTCCGGCAAGCTGCCGCCGAAGAAGTGATGGAGTCTCCCATGAAGTTCTCGCATTCGTGGTTGGGGGCTGCGGCCCTGGTCGTTGCAGCGCTGACGGGTTGCGGCGGTGGCGGCGGTGGCGGCGGCACGGCAACGCCGTTGAGCGGCGCGCTCGGCGAAAAGATCGCCGCCGCTGCGAAGGTGGCTGCCAACGATTCTGCGACGAATTCGTCCTCCGCGTTCAAGGTGCTGCAGGACAACGGCGTGCCGGCCGTGGTCGTGCCTGCCAGCGGCAGCGCGAAGGTCAACTTCACCGTGTTGTCGGACGGCGCAGTGAAGACCGGCCTGACGAACACGAACGCGCGCATCGCGATCGCCAAGCTGGTGCCCGGCTCCAACGGCGAGATCGATCAGTGGGTCAGTTACATCTACCGGATCGAGACCGCGGCCGCGGGCGTCGGCCCTGGCGGCAACCAGACGCCGCGCGCGACGGCCAAGCAGGCGACCACGGACAGCAGCACGGCCGCCAGCCTCGTCTACAACCCGGAGGGCTACTACACCTACACGCTGACGACCGACATCAAGGATCCGGCCAAGACGCAGGGCGTGATCTTCGAGCCGGGTCGCACGCATCGCGTCGCGATACAGCTCAGCTACACGAATGCAACCGGCCAGACGGTGCTGGTCAATCCGTACTTCGACATCACGTTCGACGCCAACGGCAACTCCGTGCCGGTCACCGATCCGGGCAAGACGCGCGTGATGGCCGATGTGTCGTCGTGCAACGGCTGCCATGAGAAGCTCGCGCTGCACGGCGGCGGCCGCGTCGACGTGCAGTACTGCGTGATGTGCCACAACCCCGGCACGACTGACGCCAACAGCGGCAACGTGCTCACCATGCAGACGATGATCCACAAGATCCACGCCGGGCGGCTGCTCAAGCAGGCGCTCGACGCCGGCCAGGGCGGCGAGGATTACGTGATCTGGGGTTTCAACAACGCCAAGGTCGACTTCGCCGAGGTGGGCTTCCCGCAGGACCTGCGCAACTGCACCGTGTGCCACACCGGGGCCAACCCGAAGACGCCGCAGGGCGACAACTGGAAGGCGCACTCGAGCAAGGAATCGTGCCTGACCTGCCACGCGAACAACGTCGGCTCGGCCTGGTACACGAGCCACGTTCCGTTCGCCAACTCGATCGTCGGGACCGGCGCTTCGCCGAAGGACATCCCCAATGCGTTTTGCCAGAGCTGTCACGCGCCCGGCACCAGCGTCGCGCCCGATCGCGTGCACTTCAACCAGAACGAGGAGAACGCCGCCAGGTACCGGATGAACATCGAGAGCGCGACCTTCGATGCCGCCGCGCGCAAGGTGACGGTCAAGTACTTTGTCTCCGATCCGACGAACAACAATGCGGCCTACAACCTGGTGACGCCGGACTGCACCGGATCGGGCGCCACGCTGACCTGCGCGAACACGACGAAGTTCGGCAACCTGCGCCTCTACCTTGCCTACCAGAACCTGGTTGGGCAGCCGGCGCTGGTGACCGAATTCAGTGCCTACAACAATGGCGGCAGCAGCGCAAACGCGTATGCGTACAAGGGCTCCAACGACGGGGCCAACCACTACACGGTCGACATCCCGCTACCGCCCGACAGCGCGACGGCGGCCGCCGCAGGTACGGCCCGTGTAGTGAGCATCGGGCAGGTCAAGGAACCGATGCTTCAGATCCAGTCGGCGGCGGACCCGCGGCCCGAGGTCGTGCCCACGGTGCTGATCAACACGGTGATGCAGCACGCATACAAGGATGTGGTTCTCAGCGGCGCGCTGAACCCGCGCCGGCAGATCGTCGCGAACGAGAAATGCAACGTCTGCCACGGCGCGCTCGGCACCACGTCGGGCTCCAACACGCTCGCCAACGCATTCCACAGCGGCGCGCGCAACACGGTCGAGGCCTGCGTGCTGTGCCACGACGCCAACCGCATGTCGTCGACGGTGATGACCAACGGGCGTGCGCTCGCGGAGTCGTATCAGTTCAAGCGCATGATCCACGGCATCCACGGCAACTCCAAGCGCACCTATCCGTTCACCCACGGCAACGCGGTGATCGGCGAATTCGACAAGGACGGCCTGTTGAAAGCCGCCGGCTTCACCGTCGGCACCATCGCCACCGCGCCGGCCGGCACGCTGTTCACACCGTTCGCGACGAGCACCGTCGTCGCGGCAGGTACGCCGTTCGCTGCCGGCGTGGTGAACTACGCGGCCGAGGTCGCGTATCCGGCGGTCGGGTTGAACTGCAACGGCTGCCACGTGAACGATTCGTACAAGACCGACAAGGGGCCGCTCGGCGCGGTTGTCTCCAAGCCGCTGGCGGGATCGCCGCTGGCCGCGGATCCCGATCCGCAGAACTGGCTGGTGATCTCGCCGATGTCGGCCACCTGCACCGCGTGCCACGACTCGGCCGCGGCGATTGATCACATCAAGAGCTTCGGCAACGGTTCGTTCGGCGACCGCTCGCAGAGCGGCTCGATCCGGACGCAGGAGGTCTGCGCCGATTGCCACGCGGTCGGAACGATCAAGGGCGTGGACGTCGTCCACGGTCAGCGGTAGCCGCGACGGCGGCTCGAATCGCAGCATGGCGGTCTTGGGGGTTCGAATGACGATCAGAAGTGTGCTGGCGTCCGCCTGCATCGGCCTGTTGGGGCTCGTCGGAACGGCTCACGCAGCGATGGACGCCGGCGCGTCTGCGAAATGCTCGAAGTGCCACGAAGAGCAGCGCGACAACATGATCCGGTCCGCGCACTCGGTCGCCGCGGACGCACGCACGCCGACCTGCGTGACCTGCCACGGCGCGAGCGCTGCGCATCTGGCCAAGCCGACCGACGTGAAACCCGACCATATGTTCGGCGGCAAGCAGGCAATGTCCGCGAGCGACGCGAGCGGCGTGTGCCTGACGTGCCATCAGAAAGATCCGAAGCGCGCGCTGTGGTCCGGCAGCGCGCACCCGGCCGCCGATGTGTCCTGTGGCGGCTGCCACAAGGTGCACGCGAACAACGACAAGGTGCTCGCCAAGGCCGCGCAATCCGAGGTGTGCTTCACCTGCCACAAGGAGCAGCGCGGGCTGATGAACCGGCCGTCGCGCCACCCGCTGGCCGAAGGGAAGATGAGCTGCGCCGACTGCCACAACGTGCACGGCTCGGCGGGGCCGAAGCTCGCGAAACGCGACAGCACTAACGACACTTGCTACACGTGCCATGCGGAGAAGCGCGGCCCGTTCGTGCACAACCACGAGCCGGTGCAGGAGGACTGCGCGATCTGCCACAACCCGCACGGCAGCTCGATCGCAGCGATGCTGAAGGCGCGGCCGCCGATCCTGTGCCAGCAGTGCCACACGCCGCACGTGGCCGGCGGCGTCGGCGCGCTCGGCGGGCAGCCGGGTGTGTTCCCCCCCGCGGTGCCGGGCCAGGCGAACTCGGAGATCAACGCGACGTCCGGCGGCAAGAACGCCGTGAACATCTGGCAGGGCCGCAGCTGCACGAACTGCCACACGCAGGTGCATGGCTCCAACAATCCGTCGGCCGTCAATCCAGCACCGCAGCTGATGTTCCGCTGAGTCGGGATCGGAGCGAAAGATGAAAGCAATCGTTCGGAAGTTCGGCTGGCGCAAATCGGTTGTCGCGATGGCGGTGCTGACGACCTTCGGCCCGGCGTACGCGCAGACCAGCGAGATGGAGGCCTCGGTCAGCGCGGGCGCGGGCGCCGTCAGCGGCAATCCGTCGGACCGCGCGCTGTTCGGCCAGTACAACGGCCTGCGCAAGGACGACGCGTACGGCCTGCTCGATGCGTACTACAGCCGGCGCAACGCGGCGACCGGCTCGATCGTGGAGCTGCAGGGACTGAACCTCGGGCTGGACACGCGCGAGCTGAAGTTCCTGTGGAAGCGGCAGGGCGACTGGCGGTTCTCCGCCGACTACGGCGAACTGACCCGGCGCGAGCCGTACACGATCAACACGGGGCTTGTCGGCGCCGGCTCGACGAACCCGCAGGTGACGCGGCTGGGCGCGCCGGGCAGCGGATCGGACCTCGATCTGAAGATCAAGCGCACCAGCCTCGGGCTCGCTTTCTCCAGGTTTTTCGGCCAGGCGTTCCAGTTCGAGGCGAGCCTGAAGGGGGAGAAGAAGGAGGGCGCGCGCATCTTCGGCATCGGCATGGCCTGTCCGTCGGCGTTCGCCCCCGCGTGCGGTCCAACCACGACGGCGAACACGGGTTCGGCGGTGCTGCTGCTGCCGGAGCCGATCGACGCGCGGCACGCGCAGGTCGAGGCGCGGCTCACCTACGCCGATGCCAGGTTGCAGTTGAGCGGCGGCTACTACGGCTCGTTCTACAACAACTCGAAGAGCACGCTGAATCCCGGCATTCCCGGCAGCCTCAATGGCCCGCTGGGCAACGAGCTGCCGCTGAGCGCGGGCCTGCAGTCGATCCTGAGCCTGCCGGTTGCGTTGCCGCCCGACAACCAGGCGCATCACTTCGACCTCACCGGCGGCTACGCATTCACGCCGACCACGCGGGCGAACTTCAAGTTCGCTTACGCGCGCGCCACGCAGACGCAGGACTTCGCGGGCGCCGGGCTGACCGGCGCGCCGGCCGGCATCGCCAATCTCGACGGGCGCGTGGACACGACGCTGGCGCAGGTCGGCATCACCTCGCGCCCGATCGCGAAGCTGATGCTGCTCGCCGAAGCGCGCTACGAAGATCGCGACGACCAGACGCCGATCGCGCTCTACAACCAGGTCAACGGCGCGCTCGGCAATCCGGTCTTCACCTTCACCAATCGCAATCTTCCCTATACGAAGACCCGCGGCCGGCTGCAGGCGACCTACCAGTTCACCAGCGCGTATCAGGGCAGCGTCGGGGCGAACTACGAGAAGATCGATCGCGGCACAGTCACTTCGACCAGCTCGGTGACCGGCATCAGCGCGTTGCGCTCGGAGACGGAGGAGACGGGTTTCCGCGTCGAACTGCGGCGGCGCATGACGGAGACCTTCAGCGGCGCGATCGCGCTGGAGACGACCGACCGCGACGGCTCCAACTGGCTGGTGCCGAACAGCGGGCTCGGCGTGACCGAAGTCAGCGGGCCAACGCTGACCTTCAACAGCGCCACCGCGATCCTGATGCCGACGTTGGCCGACCGGCGCCGCGACAAGGCGAAGCTTTCGGCCGCGTGGCAGCCGACCGACGCGCTGTCGCTGCAACTCGTCGCCGAAGGCGGCGAAGACAAGTACAAGGGCAGCGATCAGGGATTGCGCAAGACGCGCATGACCCTGTTCAGCCTCGACGTCAACTACGTGTTCTCCGACGAGTGGAGCGTGAACGGCTACGCGTCGCGGGGAACGCAGAGGCTGAACCAGTCGAAGCCGGCCGGCTACATCCTCGCGTTCGACAACACGGCGATCAACCTCGGCCTCGGCGTCGTCGGCAAGCCGAGCGAGCGGCTCGACCTGGGCGCGAACCTGTCGTACGGAAACGATCGGAACGAGTACGCGCAGACGCTCGATGCAACCGCGAATCCCGGCAGCGTCGCGCTGCTCGCGGCCACCGGCGGGCTGCCCGACATCGTGTTCCGAAGCACCGAGCTGAAGCTGTTCGGCAAGTACGTGCTGACCAAGGCCTCGGCGGTGCGGCTCGACGCGATCCACCAGCGCTTCAAGTGGAACGACTGGGCGTACGGCTACAACGGCGTGCCGTTCACGTACAGCGACAACACCACGGTGACGCTCAAGCCCGTGCAGAACGTGACGTTCGTCGGGCTGACCTACATCTACGCCTGGCGCTAGTCGAAGCCGAAGGCCCGGGCGCGCGGCGCGTTCGGACCTGCATCCTTCCATCGATGAACGCGGCCGCGCGCTCGCGGTGGCGGCGCGGCGCTCCCGTATCATCCGCCCGCGCCGGAGCACCCGATCCGCAGCGCGAGTTGCAGTTCCTATGCTTCGGACCATCGACCTCGAATGCATGCGCGGCGAACGCCTGCTGTTCGCGCACCTGGACTTCACCGTCGAGCCCGGCACCTGCCTGCACATCGCGGGCGAAAACGGCGCCGGCAAGACGAGCCTGCTGCGCATCCTGTGCGGGCTGCTGTCGCCCACGCACGGCGAGGTGCAGTGGGAGGGCCAGAACATCCGCAAGTTGCGCGAGGACTACT
Source organism: Pseudomonadota bacterium (assembly GCA_029778535.1). GTDB lineage: Bacteria > Pseudomonadota > Gammaproteobacteria > Burkholderiales > Burkholderiaceae_F > JAKOQB01. The sequence goes on from JAKOQB010000203.1 coordinate 15,607, forward strand.
GGCAGCAACTGGCGTACGTCGGCCACCTGAACGGGGTGAAGGACGACCTGACCGCGCTGGAGAACGTGCGCTACGGCGCCGCGGTCACGGGCCGCGCGGCGCCGATCGAGCGCGCGCGCGCCGCGCTGGCGGAACTCGCGCTGGGCGCATTCGCGGGTTCGCTGGCGCGCTTCCTGTCGCAGGGGCAGAAGCGCCGCGTGGCGCTGGCGCGGCTCTTCCTGGCCGAAGCGGCGAAGCTGTGGATCCTGGACGAGCCGTTCACCGCGCTCGACGTGCGCGGCGTGGGCGTGCTCGCCGATCTGATCGAGCGCCACACCACGCGCGGCGGCATCGTGGTGCTGACCACGCACCAGGACGTTCCGCTCGCCGGCCGCGTGACGCGGCTGGACCTGCGCGCGGTGGAAACGACGTGATTGGCGACAGGGTCGCCCGAGACGCGCACCGCCTCGCAGGCGCGCCGTGTCGTCATCTCGGCCGCCGGTCGCGCCATCCGTCATGCGCGGCGCGGCCGCGCCGCGCGCGATGACGGTGGCCTTCTTCACGGTCGTCAAACGCGACTTGCTGCTGGCAGTGCGCCAGCGCGCGGATGTCGCCAACACGCTTCTGTTCTTCCTCGTCGTGGTCACGATGGTGCCGCTGGGCGTCGGGCCGGAACTGAATACGCTGCGCACGATCGCGCCCGGCGTGGTGTGGGTGGCCGCGCTGCTGGCGGCGATCCTGTCGCTCAATCGCCTGTTCGCCAACGACTACGCCGACGGTTCGCTGGAGCAGATGCTGCTGACAGGCGAGCCGCTGCCGATCATCGTGCTGGCCAAGGCATTCGCGCACTGGCTGACGACCGGCTTGCCGATCACCCTTATGGCCTCGCTGCTCGGCGTGATGTTTGACCTCGGAGTGGAACCCACCGCGATCCTGATGGTCTCTCTCGTCCTTGGCACGCCGGCGCTGTCGCTGATCGGCGCGGTCGGCGCCGGGTTGACGCTGGGGTTGCGCGGCGGCGGCGTGCTGATCTCATTGCTGGTTCTGCCGCTCTATGTGCCGGTTCTCATCTTCGGCGCCGGCGCGGTCGAGGCGGCGGCGGGAGGCCTTTCGCCACAGGGCCATCTGCTGCTGCTCGGGGCCTTATCCCTCGGGGCGACCGTATTGGCGCCATGGGCTATCGCCGCCGCGCTGCGAATTTCTATGGAATGATCGCGATCAACGGTGCCGTAACTTCGGCCGTTACAGTGCGCCCTGTGCTTGGCATCCGTCCGGGCAGGTTCGCTTGCCTGGCGGGCTCCCTCGGATTACCCCATGACCACCGCGACCGCGGCTTCTGAATTCAACCTGTTCCGCTTTTCGGCGCCGCACGTGTTCTATCCGCTGGCGGGCCGGATGATCCCGTGGTTCGCCGCGATCGCCGCGATCCTGGCCGCGGTCGGCCTCTATCTCGGCTTCTTCGTCGCGCCGACCGATGCGACGCAGGGCGAGAGCTACCGGATCATCTTCATCCACGTGCCGACGGCGTGGATGGCGATGTTCCTGTACCTTGTGATGGCGTTCTGGGCCGCGGTCGGGCTGGTGTTCAACACGCGGCTGTCGTCGATGATGGCGAGCGCCGTGGCGCCGAGCGGCGCGCTGATGGCGTTCATCGCGCTGTGGACCGGCGCGCTGTGGGGACGGCCGACCTGGGGTGCGTACTGGGTGTGGGACGCGCGGCTGACCTCCACGCTGATCCTGCTGTTCCTGTACCTGGGTTTCATGGCGCTGCAGGCGGCGATCGACGATCCGCGCCGCGCCGACAAGGCCTCGGCGGTGCTGGCGCTGGTCGGCGCGGTCAACGTGCCGATCATCTATTTTTCGGTCAAGTGGTGGAACACGCTGCACCAGGGCGCGTCAGTCAAGATGACGGGCACCTCGATGGCGACGACGATGCTGGCAGGAATGCTGGTGATGGTGTTTGCGTTCTGGATGTACTGCATCGCCGCCGTGCTTTACCGCGTGCGCACGATCATGCTCGAGCGCGAGCGCCGCAATGCGTGGGTCGGCGAGGCGATTGCGCTGGGCGAATAGGATTGCGGCTCGCGCGCAACGGATCACGGATCACGAACAACGGATCACGGAGTTTGAAATGCAATGGAGCAGTCTGAATGAATTCCTAAACATGGGCGGATATGCCGCCTATGTGTGGGGCTCGTATGGCATGTGTGCGCTGCTGATCGCCGCCGAGCTGGTGTCGGCGCGAGCGCGCAGGAGCCGCGCGGTCGCCGAGGCGCGGCGCCAGGCGGCACGGGAGAACGCATGAAACCGCGGCAGAAGCGACTGGCGCTGATCGTCGGCGGCGTGGCGGTGCTCGGCATCGCCGCTTATCTGATCCTGTCGGCGTTCCAGGAAAACCTGGTGTTCTTCTTCTCGCCTTCCGACGTGGCGGCGCAGAAGGCGCCTTCGGGGCGCGCGTTCAGGATCGGCGGGCTGGTCGAGCCCGGCAGCGTCAAGCGCGACGGCGTGATGGTGAGCTTCAAGGTCACCGACACCGCGCACACGATCCCGGTCGTCTACCAGGGCATCCTTCCCGACCTGTTCAAGGAAGGCAAGGGCGTGGTCGCGCAGGGCAAGCTCGGCGCCGACGGCAGGTTCCACGCCTCCGAAGTGCTCGCCAAACACGATGAAAACTACATGCCGCCGGATGCTGCTCATGCGGTGGAGCAGGCGCAGAAGGCGCAGAAGTCGCTGCAGGTGCAGCAGTGATGGATAGGCAGGTCATTCCCGCCCCCGACTCAGGCATTCGGGGGCAGGCTTCAGCGAAAATCCAGTGCGCGGGCGGCTGACTGGATGCCCGCTTGCGCGGGCATGACACGGCGCGCACCACCCAGGAAATCGATCTCATGATCCCCGAACTCGGACACTTCTCGTTGATCCTCGCGCTGCTGCTGGCGCTGGTGCAGGGCACGCTGCCGTTGATCGGCGCGCACCGGGGCGTGCGCGAATGGATGGCGCTGGCGCGGCCGGTCGCGCAGGGCCAGTTCGTGTTCGTGATCTTCGCCTGGCTGTGCCTGGCGTACTCGTTCGTCACCAGCGACTTCTCCGTGCTGAACGTCGCGACCAACTCCAATTCGCTGCTGCCGCTGCCTTACAAGATCGCGGCCGCGTGGGGATCGCACGAGGGCTCGATGCTGCTGTGGGTGACGATGCTCGCGTGCTGGGGCGTGGCGGTCAGCCTGTTCAGCCGCCACCTGACCGACGAGATGATCGCGCGCGTGCTCGGCGTGATGGGACTGGTCGCGGCCGGCTTCATCCTGTTCATCCTCGCCACGTCCAATCCGTTCGAGCGGCTGTTTCCCGCCGCCGCCGAGGGGCGCGACCTGAACCCGCTGCTGCAGGACCCCGGCATGGTGCTGCACCCGCCGATGCTGTACATGGGCTACGTCGGCTTCTCGGTCGCGTTCTCGTTCGCGATCGGCGCGCTGCTCGGCGGCAAGCTCGACGCCGCGTGGGCGCGCTGGTCGCGCCCGTGGACCACGGTCGCGTGGTGTTTCCTCACCATCGGCATCGGCCTCGGTTCGTGGTGGGCGTATTACGAACTCGGCTGGGGCGGCTGGTGGTTCTGGGATCCGGTCGAGAACGCTTCGTTCATGCCGTGGCTGGTCGGCACCGCGCTGATCCACTCGCTGGCGGTGACGGAGAAGCGCGGCACGTTCCGGGCCTGGACCGTGCTGCTGGCGATCTTCGCGTTCTCGCTGTCACTGCTCGGCACCTTCCTCGTGCGCTCGGGCGTGCTGACGTCGGTGCACGCGTTCGCGACCGATCCGAAGCGCGGCGTGTTCATCCTCGCGTTCCTGGTGATCGTGATCGGCGCGTCGCTGGCGCTGTTCGCATGGCGCGCGCCGCGCGTGGGCCTCGGCGGCCGCTTCGAAACGGTGTCGCGCGAGTCGATGCTGCTCGCCAACAACGTGCTGCTGACGGTGGCCGCCGGATCGGTACTGCTCGGGACGCTGTACCCGCTGTTCCTCGACGCGCTGAACCTCGGCAAGATCTCGGTCGGGCCGCCGTACTTCAATTCGGTGTTCGTGCCGATCATGGCGCCGCTGGTGTTCCTGATGGGTGTCGGGCCGATCGCGCGCTGGCGCCAGGCGTCGCTGCCCGACCTGTGGACGCAGTTGCGCTGGGCGCTCGCGGTCTCGCTGGTGCTCGGAGTCGCACTGCCCGTGGGCGGCGACTGGTCGCCGATGAAGGCGTTCGGCTACTGGCTCGCGGCGTGGGTCGTCGTCGCCGGCATCGAGCAGATCCGCTACCAGATCCGCAACGCCTCCGGCAGCCTGTTCGCGAAACTCGCCAGCCAGCCGCGCGGCTGGTGGGGCATGACGCTGGCGCACCTGGGCATGGCGGTGTTCATCATCGGCGTCACGACCGTCAAGGGCTACGAGATCGAGCGCGACGTGAAGATGGCGGTCGGCGACACGATCAGCGTGCGCAATTACACGTTCCGGTTCGACGGTGTCAGCGAGCGCACCGGGCCCAACTACCGCGCCGCGCGCGGCGCGGTGACGGTGACGAAGAACGGCAAGAGCGACATGGTGCTGCACCCGGAGAAGCGCATGTACTTCGCGCAGCAGGGCATGCCGATGACGGAGGCCGCGATCGACACCGGCATCACCGGCGACGTGTACGTGTCGCTCGGCGAGCAGGTCGACGACAAGGGATCGTGGACCGTGCGCGCGTACTACAAGCCGTTCGTGACCTGGATCTGGGGCGGCTGCGTGCTGATGGCGCTCGGCGGCTTCCTCGCGATGTCCGACCGCCGCTACCGGTCGCTGGCGCGGCGCGAGGACTTCGCGTCCGGCCTGAAACCCGCGGCGGCCTGAGCGTTCAATGAAGAAAGCCGCGCTGTACCTGATTCCGCTGGCGGCGTTCGTCGTGCTGGCGGTGTTCCTGCTGCGCGGGTTGTGGCTTAACCCGCGCGAGGTGCCGTCGCCGCTGATCGGCAAGCCGGCGCCGGTGTTCGAACGGGCCAGGCTCGCCGCGCCCGACCAGATGTTCGGCAGCAAGGAGATGCTGGGACAGGTGTGGATCTTCAACGTGTGGGCGTCGTGGTGCGTGCCGTGCCGGCAGGAGCATCCGCTGTGGAACGAGCTGGCCGCGAGGAAGATCGTTCCGATCGTCGGCATGAACTACAAGGACACCGCGGCGGCCGCCAGCAAATGGCTCGGCGACCTCGGCAATCCGTACACGACGATCGTGGTCGATCCGGACGGCCGGCTCGGCATCGACTTCGGCGTCTACGGCGTGCCGGAGACCTTCATCATCGACAAGCAGGGTGTCATTCGCTACAAGAACATCGGTCCGGTGACGCCGGAATCGCTGGAGAAGAAGATCCTGCCGCTGGTGCGCGAACTGCAGAAATCATGAGAGCCCTTTTCATCGTCGCCCTCCTCCTTGTCGGCGCCGCGCAGGCGCAATCGACCGCGGTGCCGACCGAGGACGATCCGGTCGCCTCCAGGCGCGCGGTTGAGCTCGGGCTGAAGCTGCGCTGCCTCGTCTGCCAGAACCAGTCGATCGAGGATTCGCACGCCGACCTGGCCTCCGACCTGCGGCGCCAGATCCGCGAGCAGATCAAGGCGGGCAAGTCCGACCGCGAAATCATCCAGTTCATGACCGACCGCTACGGCGATTTCGTCCTGTACGAGCCGCCGTTCAAGGCGACCACGCTGCTGCTGTGGGCCGGACCGGGACTGCTGCTCGCGATCGGCGCGATCGTGATGGCGCGTGTGATCCGCACCCGCCGCCGCGCGACGCCGGCGCCCCTGTCGGACGCGGAGCGTGCGCGCGCCGAGGCGCTGCTCGCCGGCAAGGAGAGCCGACAGTGACGCAATTCATCTTCATCGCGGCGTTGATGGTCGTCGCCGGCCTGGCGTGGGTGCTGCTGCCCTTGCTGCGGCATCGCTCTGCCGCCGACGTCGACCGCGCCGCGACCAACCTGCGCATCCTGAAGGACCAGCTCGCCGACCTCGAGTCCGAGCGCAGCAGCGGCGCGCTGTCCGACACGATGTACGTGGAGACCAAGGCCGATCTCGAGCGGCGCGTGCTCGAAGACGTGCCGGCAGGCCCGGCCGGCGCGCGCGTGCCTTCCGGCTGGCACGGCCGCGTGACCGCGGCGGTGTTCGCGGTCGCGATCCCGGTGGCTGCCGCGTTGCTGTACGTGCAGCTCGGCGATCCGTCCGCGTTCGATCCGCTCGCGCGCAAGGGCGCGGACGAAGCGCACCAGATGACGCCGGAGCAGCTCGAACAGATGGTCGCCCAGCTCGCCGAGCGGCTGAAGAGCGAACCCGACAACGCGGGCGGCTGGTCGACGCTGGCGCGCACCTACTACTTCCAGCGCAGGTTCCCGGAAGCCGCGCAGGCGTACAAGCGGCTGGTCGAACTGGTGCCCGACGATGCGTCGGTGCTGGCCGACTACGCCGATGCGCTGGCGATGGCGCAGGGGCGCAGGATCGCGGGCGAGCCGCTGGCGCTGATCAAGAAGGCGCTGACGCTCGAGCCGACGCAGTGGAAGGCGCTGGCGATGGCGGGCACCGAGGCCTTCGACCGCAAGGACTACAGGTCCGCCGTCGATTACTGGGAGCGGCTGCGCGCTTCGCTGCCGCCGGAAGCGCCGATCGCGCAGCAGATCGGCAACTCGATCGCGGAGGCGCGCGAGCTAGGCGGCCTGAAGCCGAGCCCCGCCGACAAGCAGGCGGTGGCCGCCGCGTCTCCGGCCAAGGGCGAAGCAAAGGCAGTGGCGAACGCGCAGGTGAGCGGTGTGGTCACCCTCAGCCCGAAGCTCGCGGCCAACGCGAAGCCGGAGGACACCGTGTTCATCTTCGCGCACGCCGCACAGGGACCGCGCATGCCGCTGGCGATCGTGCGGCTGCAGGTCAAGGACCTGCCGGCCAGGTTCGCGCTCGACGACTCGATGGCGATGTCGCCCGAATTCAGGCTGTCGAAGTTCAGCGAAGTCGTGGTCGGCGCGCGCGTCGCCAAGGGCGGTGTCGCCAACGCGCAGCCGGGCGATCTTCAAGGGCAGACCAAGCCGGTCAAGCTCGGCAGCCGCGATCTCAACGTCCTGATCGACACCGTCGTGCAGTAGCGGCGCTTGACCGCTGTCAACTGCGGTCGCGGCGCGCGCGCCACAGTAAGGCCATCCACGCGAGATGGGAGGATGGCTATGCCGCGCGCGCCGATGCTGTGTGCTTTCGTGCTGTGCCTGCTCGGGACCGCGGCCGATGCGCAGACGCCGCCGCCGGGCGCCGACTCCGCGGCCTGCGTGCGCTGTCACGCCCAGCCGAGCCGCAGGTTCCACGCCGATCCGACGCACAAGAAGTTCGAGTGCGGGACCTGCCACGTCGAAGCGAAATCGCATCTCGCCGACAGCAAGGTCAAGCCGGAGCTCGCGCAGGACGACGCGCTGTGCAGCGGCTGCCATCCGCTGAAGCCGCGTCGCTGATCGCCGGCTTGTAACGCTCTCCGTATCACTACCACTTCAGTGATAGCGGCGCGGGTCCGTTGCGTTGACCCGCGTCAACGGCTTGCACGCGCGCATCGCAAAACTTGACCCCGACGCGTGCGGGGGCACGCGACGCATTCCAACCAGAAGCAAGAGAGGGAAATCACATGTTCCGCATCAGCGATTTCGCGCTGCGCGTCGCGACGGGCCTGGCGGCGCTGGCATTGCTCGCGCTCGCCGCGCAGCCCGCGTGTGCGCAGACGAAGAAGGCCGCGGCCAAGCAGGTGGCGGCGAAATTCGATTCCGGCCCGTGCATGCTGTGCCACACGCCGATCAAGAACTTCCACGACGAAGGCAAGCACAAGGGCGTGGGCTGCAACACCTGTCACCAGGGACTCGAGCAGCACCTCGCGAGCCAGAAGCAACGGCCGGTCACGCTGACCGATCCCGCGGTGTGCGGCACCTGCCACAAGCCGCAGTTCGAGACGATGTACAGGATGAACTTCGACAAGACCGCGCGCTTCGAGAAATCGCAGTTGATCGGCCCGTCGCCGAACCCGATGTGGGACAAGCTGATGGTGCCGCACGGGTTCACCCGCGAGCACAATCTGCCGCGCTCGCACGCGTTCGCGCTGTACGACCAGTTCGTGGTCGACCGCGCGTTCGGAGGCCGCTTCGAGAACAAGGAAGACTGGCGCGGGCTGGCCAAGGCCGGCGGCAATTTCAAGCTGCAGGACATCCTGCGCGACGTCGATCCGTCGAACGGCGACCAGAAGGCTTTCAAGCCCGGCACCGCGACCGCGGCCAACCCGGTGTGCCTGTCGTGCAAGACGCAGGACCACATCCTCGACTGGGCGTACATGGGAGACCCGGTGCCCGGCGCGAAATGGAGCCGCACGTCGAAGGTGGTCGAGATGGCGAGAAGCGAGAACCACTCGCTGAACTGCTTCTTCTGCCACGACCCGCACAGCGCGAAGCCGCGCGTGGTGCGCGACGCGCTGATCCAGGCGCTCACAAGGCCGGAGAAGGACACGCTGTGGCACAACGATCCGCGCGGCGCCAAGATCGACGTCAAGGACATGGGCCTGCGCGGCTACACGCGCAAGATCGCGATCCTGTCGCGCTATGACACCAACCTGCAGTGCGGGCAGTGCCACGTCGAATACAACTGCAACCCCGGCATCGATCCGAAGACGGGCCAGGCGATCACGATGGCCGATCAGCGCACCAACATCTTCCCGTTCCAGAAGGTCGACCAGATCGGCAAGTTCTACAGCGAACGCAACTTCCGCGACTTCCGCCACGGCATCACCGGCGCGCTGCTGTGGAAGGCGCAGCACCCGGACGTCGAGGTCTACTACGGCAGCAAGCACCAGAAGGCGGGTGTCGAATGCTCGCAGTGCCACATGCCGAAGATCAAGGACGCGAAGACCGGCAAGAACTTCACATCGCACTGGCAGACCAGTCCCAAGCACTACCTGAAGGAAACGTGCCTCGCCTGTCACAGCGAGTGGAAGGCCGAGCAGGCGAGCTACGTGATCGACAGCATGAAGGCGCGCTACAACGGCAAGCTGCGCAAGGCCGAGTACTGGCTGACGCGCATGATCGACAAGTTCGAGGAAGCAAAGGGCCTCGGCGTCGACGAAGCGGTGCTCAACCAGGTGCGCGCCAAGCACGACGAAGCGCACATCAACTGGGAGTTCTGGACCGCGGCCAACGGCGCGTACTTCCACAACCTGAACGAGGCGACCGACTCGATCAACAAGTCGATGACGATCTCGCAGGAGGGCATCAAGCTGCTCGACGACGCGATGGCGGCACGGCGGAAGGCGGCGGCAGTCGCGGCAGCGCCGACGGCTCCGGCAACGGCGCCAGCGGCGAAGTAGCGATATTCCGAACGCCATGCGCCGGAATATCTGCGCGCGTTCGACCGGACGCCTGACGGCGCGGGTCAACGCGCGCGGGGCCGGGCGATGACGCTCTTCGTGGCACTGGCGGTGGTGATGACGGCGGGCGCGATGGCGGTCGTGCTGGTGGGGTCGCGCGCGCGGCTGCGCAACGTGTCGCGGTCGGAGGTCAACGTCGAGGCGCTGCGGCAGCAGGTGAGGGAGCTTGAAAGCGAGCGCGGCGCGTTCGCGCGCGCTGACTATGAGGCGCTGCGCGATGAGTTGCAGCGGCGGCTGCTCAATGAATCGCAGCCTGCGGAGGACCCGAGTGCATCACGCACGCGCTGGCCGCTGCTCGCGACGGCGGCGCTGGTGCCCCTGCTCGCGGCGGCGGTGTACGGCGTGGTCGGCTCGCCGCAGGCGATGCAGAACCTCGCGGCGTCGCCGCTTGCGCAGCTCGAAGCGCGCGTCTCTTCCGCCCCGAACGATGCGCGCGCGTGGGTGCTGCTGGCGCGGCTGCGGATGGAGGCGGATCAGTTCGAACCCGCCGCTGGCGCATACGCGAAGGCGCTCGACGCGTCGCGCAAGGTCGCGGCCGATCCGCAGGTGTGGGCCGAATACGCGGACGCGCTCGGCATGAGCCAGGGCGGCACGCTCGCCGGCAGGCCGCGCGCCGCGATCGACCGGGCGCTGGCGCTCGACCCGCGGCATCCGAAGGCGCTTGAACTGGCCGGCAGCGCGGCGTACGAGGCGCGCGACTTCCGCGCCGCGCACGCGCACTGGTCGGCGCTGCTCGCACTGATGCCGGCCGATTCGCCGCAGCGCGCGCCGCTCGCCGCGGCAGTGGCGAAGGCACAGCGACTCGCGCAGTTGTCGCTGCCGGCGTCCTGAACAGGAGATGCTGAAATGAACCTGTCCGGCATCGTCGTCACGACGACCGCCGAGCATCTGCACGCGGTCGCTGCGGTGCTCGGTTCTCTGCCCGGCGTCGAGGTGCGCGGTTCCGATAGCACAGGACGCCTCGTCGTCGTGCAGGAGGCAACGCACGTCGGCGCCGAAATCGCAGGCTTCGAACGCATCCGCGCGGCTCCGCACGTCGTCAGCGCAGAACTCGTCTACCACTACTTCGAAGAACCGGACACAGGAGGTCGCGATGACCAGTCTGACCCGTCGTGAATTGTTGAAGTCGAGCATCGCGTCCGCGACCGCCGCCGCGGTCGGACTGCCCGTCACTGAAGCCGCGCTGGCGCAGGTCGGCGTTGCCGAGCAGGGCTGGCAGTGGGACAAGGGCGTCTGTCGCATGTGCGGGACCGGCTGCGGGATTCAGGTGGCGACGAAGGACGGCAAGGTGGTTGCCGTCAAGGGCGATCCCGATGCGCCGGTGAACCGGGGGCTGAACTGCATCAAGGGCTACTTCAACGGCAAGTTGATGTACGGCGCCGATCGCCTGACGCAGCCGCTGCTGCGAATGAAGGACGGCAAGTTCGACAAGAAGGGGCCGTTCGTTGCCGTGAGCTGGCAGGTCGCGCTCGACGAGATGGAGCGGCAGTTCCGCAAGCACTACGACGCCAAGGGGCCGCACGGCGTGGCGATCATCGGCAGTGGCCAGTACACGATCCCGGAGGGCTACACGGCGGCCAAGCTGATGAAGGCGGGCTTCCGCTCGAACAACATCGACCCCAACGCGCGCCACTGCATGGCCAGCGCGGTGGTCGGCTTCATGCAGGTGTTCGGCATCGACGAGCCGGCCAACGTGTACGACGACATCGAGCTCGCCGACACGTTCGTGTTCGTCGGCGCCAACGTCGCCGAGGCGCACCCGATCCTGTGGTCGCGCGTGGTCGACCGCAAGCTCGCGCACAAGGCGACCAAGGTGGCGCAGATCACGACCTACGCCAACATGACGAGCGACTTTTCCGATCTCGTGCTGGTGATCAAGCCAAGCAGCGATCTGGCGATCATGAACTATCTGGCGCGCGAGATCGTCGCCCGTGGCGCGGTCAACATGGATTTCGTGAACAAGCACTGCGTGTTCGCCACCGGGCCGAGCGACATCGGCTACGGCATGCGCCCGACGGGCAAGTTCGCGCTCGACGCGGAGAAGGACACCGTCGCCAAGGAAATGGAAGTCACGCTCGACAAGTACGAGGCGATCGGACAGCGGCGCAAGGCCGGCGAGAAGGTCGCGCAGAAGAACCGCACGGCGGCCGGCCGCCACTGGCTGATCTCGTTCGACGAGTACAGGAAGGGCATCGAGCCGTACACGCTCGACTTCGTCGCCGAGCTGGCCCGCGGCGATCCCGACGAGCCGCTCGACAAGTTCAGGGACAAGCTCAAGCAGCTCGCCGATCTGTACTGCGACCGCACGCGCAACCTCTTCACCGCGTGGACGATGGGCGTGAACCAGCACCAGCGCGGCGTGTGGGTCAACAACCAGATCTATGCACTGCACCTGCTGCTCGGCAAGCACGGACTGCCGGGCAACGGCGCGTTCTCGCTGACGGGCCAGCCGTCGGCGTGCGGCACCGCGCGCGAGGTCGGCACCTTCGCGCACCGGCTGCCCGCCGACATGGTGGTCGACAACCCGGCGCATCGCGCGCGCGCGGAGAAGGTGTGGGCGCTGCCCGGCAAGACGCTCAACCCGAAGGTCGGCGCCGATCACGTCGCGATCCTGCGCGGGCTGGAGGACGGCGAGGTCGGGTTTGCGTGGATCCAGGTCACCAATCCGTTCCAGTCGAGCCCGAACCTCGATCACTGGCTGCGCGCGGCGCGCGAGCGCGACAACTTCGTGGTCGTGTCCGACATCTACCCGACGGTGAGCGGCAAGGTCGCGGACCTGATCCTGCCCGCCGCGTACATGCTGGAGAAATGGGGCATGTACGGCAACTCGGAGCGGCGCACGCAGGCGTGGCGGCAGCAGGTCGATCCGCCAGGCGAAGCGCGCACCGACGTGTGGATGATGCTGGAGTTCGCCAAGCGCTTCAAAGTCGGCGAGGTGTGGGGCGAGAAGTCCGTTCCCGGACTGAAGGCCGAAGGCTTCGCCGACGACAAGCTGCCGGACGTGATCGCCGAAGCCGAGAAACTCGGCTACCGCCGCGACATGACGCTGTACGAAGCGCTGTTCGCGCGGCCGGAAAACCGCAGGTTCGCGTGGCCCGACCCGGTCGCGAAGGGACACGGCAACGCGACGGTCAGCGCGCTCGGCGATGACTGGTTCGTCGAGAAGGCGCTGTTCGAGGAGTATCGCCAGTTCACCGTCAACCACCAGCACGACCTCGCGCCGTTCGACGTCTACTACGCCGACAACGTGCGCGGCCTGCGCTGGCCGGTGATGCAGGTGGCAGGGCAATGGCGGGAGACCAAGTACCGCTTCTCCGAGGGCCATGATCCGTACGTGAAGAAGGGCGAGGGCTTCAACTTCTACGGCGCCGCGTTCAAGGCCCTGCCGACCGGCAACCTCGACGACGTGACGGAGCCGAAGCCCACGCCGCTGCCGGGCAAGGCGAAGATCTTCTTCCGCCCGTATGCGGCGCCGGTCGAGCAGCCCGACGCGAAATACGACCTGTGGCTGACCACCGGCCGCGTGCTCGAGCACTGGCACACCGGCTCGATGACGCGGCGCGTGGCGGAACTTCATCGCGCGCAGCCGGGTGCGGTGATGTACATGCACCCGGAGGACGCGAAGAAGCGCAATCTGAAACGCAACGACGTCGCGTGGATCGAGTCGCGCCGCGGCAAGGTCAAGGCCGTCGTCGACACCGCCGGCCGCAACAAGGTGCCGCGCGGCACCGTGTCGGTCGCGTTCTTCGACGAGGCGGTGCTGATCAACAAGCTGGTGCTCGACGCGCTCGACCCGATCTCGCGCGAGCCGGACTTCAAGAAGTGCGCGTGCAAGGTCTATAGAGCGTGAGGATTCAGGATTCAGGATGCAGGATTGAGTTGAACGTGCACGCGCTCGGCATCACCCCTGCGGGCTGCGGTTCTCTCCTGAATCCTGGATCCTGATTCCTGAATCCTAAGAAGATGGACCGGCGTCGCTTCGTCACTCAGGGTGCGCAGGCCGTCGCGGCGGCAACGGCCGGCGGCCTGCTGTGGAACGCGCTGCTCGCAACACAGACGGCATCGGCGATGACGCCGCTGCGGCCGCCGGGCGCGCAGCCGGAGCGCGACTTCCTCGCCACCTGCATCAAGTGCGGGCTGTGCGTGCAGGCGTGCCCGTATGCCACGCTGAAGCTGGCGAAGGCGGCCGAGCCGGTCGCCCCCGGCACGCCGTACTTCGTGCCGCGCGACGTGCCGTGCTTCATGTGCACCGACATCCCGTGCGTGCGCGTGTGTCCCACCGGTTCGCTCGACCGCGACATGAAGGACATCGCGAGCGCGAAGATGGGACTGGCGGTGATCGATCCGGAGAGCTGCCTGTCGTGGCAGGGGCTCAGATGCGAGGTGTGCTTCCGCGTCTGCCCGGTCAAGGGCAAGGCGATCACGATTGCGCAGCATCCGCGCCAGATCAGCAGGCACGCGATGCTGGTACCGGTCGTGCACAGCGACGCCTGCACCGGCTGCGGCATCTGCGAGCAGCGCTGCCCGACCGATGTGGCCGCGATCCGCATCAACGATCCGAAGCTGGTGCAGGGCAAACTCGGCGCGCACTACCGGGTCGGCGGCAAGCCGCAGACGGTCGAGCCCGCGCCGGCCGAGAAGCCGTCGGCCGCCTCGCCGCTCGACTACCTGAACCGCGGAGGCACGCAGTGAGCGCGACGCCGCGCCCGGTGCGCCACTTCGAGCCGCCGCGCACGCTGCGCGGGTGGCTTTACTGGCAGCGCTACGCGATCGCGCGCCGCGCCGTGCAGTTCGGCGTGCTGGCGATGTTCTTCGGCACGCTGCACTGGGGCTGGAAGCTCGCGGGGCAGCCGCTGCTTGCGGGCAATCTGTCGGCGGCGAAGTTCGCCGGCGTGCTGCCGCTGGCCGATCCGTTGGCCGTGCTGCAGATCTGGTTCACGCGCCACGTGCTTGCGTCCGAGGTGCTGGTCGGCGCCGCGATCGTGCTCGGCTTTTACCTGCTGCTCGGCGGCCGCGTGTTCTGCGCGTGGGTGTGTCCGGTCAACGTCGTCACCGACGCCGCGCACTGGCTGCGGGTCAAATTCGGCATCGACCGCGACCTGGTGCCGATTGATTCGCGCGCGCGCTACGTCGTGCTTCTGCTGGCGCTCGTGCTGTCGTTGATCGCCGGCGTAGCGGCGTTCGAATGGGTGAGTCCGATCGCGTTGCTGCATCGTGAGCTGATCTACGGCGCCGGGCTCGGGCTCACCGCGGCGCTCGGCATCTTCGCGCTCGATGCGTTCGTGCTGCGGCACGGCTGGTGCGGGCACCTGTGCCCGCTCGGCGCGTTCTGGGCGCTGGCCGGGCGCGCGGGACAGGTCAGGGTCGCGTTCGACGACGCGAGCTGCACGCGCTGCGGCGACTGCGTGCGCGCCTGCCCCGAGCCGCGCGTGCTGCACTTCGGAGCCATGGCCGCGGCCGGCATGGTGGCGCCCGGCGAGTGCACCAACTGCGCTCGCTGCATCGTCGTCTGCCCCGAGGACAGCCTGCGCTTCGGGCTGCGGCTGCGCACGCGCCCGCAGCGGACCGATTCGTGAAATCACGGATGGGAGGAAGCGAATGAAACGAGCACTGACAATCGCCGCGCTCGCTGGACTCGTGGCTGCCTGCGCTTCGATGCAAGCGATCGGCGAAGCGCAGCTCGGACTGCAGAAGGGCAGCGTGTTCGATACCGCCACGCCCGCGCCGTCGAGCTTCGAAGGCGCGGGCCGCAATTCGATCGCTCCGCCGGCGGACTCCGGCATGCCGCCGATGATCGCGCACGCGATCGACGAATATCTGCCGATCACGGCCTCGTCGAACGGCTGCGTGACGTGCCATCACAAGCCAGCCGCGATCGGCAAGCCGGTGGCGAAGGGACAGCCGACGCCGGCTCCTGCCAGTCACCACGCGCAGCGCGGCGCCGAGCCCGCACTCGCCGGCGCCAACGACGTGTGCTCCGGCTGCCACGCGCCGCAGGCAGGCGTGAAGCCGCTGGTCGACAATCGCTCGTTGCAGCTTTGCCCGCAGCCGTTCGCGGGATACTGCGCGTCTTGACCGGCATCAGGCCGCGCGCCGACTGCGGGCGCCTGGCCTGGCCAGGGTATCTGAATGGGAGCGCCGATGTTCGCAGGACCCGCGGGCAGCACGCATCCGAGCGCGGATGTGATCGTCGTCGGCGCCGGGCTGTCGGGGCTTGCGTGCGCGTTCCGGCTCGCGCGCGCCGGGCTGCAGGTCGAAGTGCTCGAAGCCGCAGCGCGCCCCGGCGGCGTGATCGGCTCGCGCAGGCGCGACGGCGTGCTGATCGAGTCCGGTCCCAACAGCGCGCTCGACACCTCGCCGCTGATCGGCGAACTGCTGCGCGATGCCGGCATCGGGGGCGAGCGGCTCGATGCGAACAGGATCGCCGACCGCCGCTACATCCTGCGCGGCGGCAAGCTGATCGCGATGCCGTTGTCGCCGCCGGCGTTGCTGCGCACGCCGCTATTCTCGTGGCGCACGAAGCTCGGGCTGCTGCGCGAGCCGTTCATCGCGCGCGCGCCGGCCGACGCGGAGGAAAGCGTGGCCGATTTCGTGCGCCGCCGGCTCGGCGACGAGTTCCTCGACTACGCGATCGAGCCCTTCGTCGCCGGCATCTACGCGGGCGATCCCGAGCTGCTGTCGGTCAAGGCGGCGTTTCCGCGGCTGGCTGCGCTGGAGCAGAACCACGGCAGCCTGATCCGCGGGATGATCGTCGGCGCGCGCGAACGCAGGAAGAATGCGGAGAAAGCGAAGAACACCGCGAAGAGCTTCTCTTTCCGCGCCGGCATGCAGACGCTGACCGACGCGCTGGCGCGCGGCGTCGGCACCGAACGGATCCGCTGCGGCGTGCACGTCGATCGCGTGCGGCGCGAAAGCGACGGCCTGTTCACGGTGGAGGCCACGACCGACAGCCATCGCTTCGCGCGCACCGCGCGCGCGCTGGTGCTCGCGGTGCCCGCGTACGAGGCGGCGCGGCTGATCGCGCCGCTGGCGCCGACTGCGGCGGCGGCGCTGGAGCAGATCGTCTATCCGCCGGTGGCGAGCGTGGTCAGCGCGTACCGAAGAGGCGACGTCGCGCATCCGCTCGACGGCTTTGGCTTCCTCGCGCCGAAGAAGGAGCGGCCGCGCGTGCTCGGGACGCTCTTCTCCAGTTCGATGTTCGACGGCCGCGCGCCGGCCGACGTGGTCGCGTTGACGACCTTCGTCGGCGGGCTGCGCAACCCCGAACTGGCGTGCGAGGAGCCGCCGCAGATCGCCGCCATCGTGCGCGAATCGCTGCAGGCTTTCATCGGCGCGACCGAGCCGCTTTGGAGCGAGGTGACGCGCTGGCAGCGCGCGATCCCGCAGTACGCGTTCGGGCACCTGGCGCGGATCGCGACCATCGAAAGCGCCGAGCAGGCGTTCGCGGGCCTCTTCTTCTGCGCCAACTACCGCGGCGGCGTGTCGGTCGGCGACTGCATCAAGTCGTCGCACGCGCTCGCCGAGCGCGTGGCCATGCGGCTCGGCCAGCGCGTGGCGGCCTGATTGACGCGTTTCGGTCATCGAGTCCCCCGTTCGAACCTGCGCGGCGTCAAATTCGCTTCGCTTGCGATTGCTATATGTGCGCCCTTCGCAAGCGGCGGATTTGAAGGGGATATCGAATGAAGGAAGGCAAAACCACGCAATCGCGTTCGACCGCGGGCAAGAAACCGCGCAAGTCGACCGCACCCCGCAGCGATGCGCCCGCGTCGGGGGTCACCGCGGTGAAAACCCGGAAGAAGCCGGCGCCGAAGCCGCAAAAGGACGAGGTCGTGCCGCAGGGGCGGTCGTCCGATGCAACCCCGCTCACGCGCGATGAGCGCGAGGTGCTAATCGCACGGATCGCGTATTTCCGCGCCGAGGCGCGCGGCTTTGCACCGGGACACGAGCTCGACGACTGGTACGCGGCCGAGGCGGAGATCGAAGCGCAGCTTGCGCCGCGTCGGTGAAAGGCTTCGTCGAGGGATCACTGAACCGAAGCGCCGTATAGCCCCTTCTCCCGCATCAGCGGCAGAAGGCGGGGGATGAGGGCGCACGGGCCGTCCGCGACGCGCGAGGCCGTCGTCGTCGAACGCGAGGTCTCCCACTTGCAGGTGCATCTCGCGCACCGCGGCCGGCCGCGTCGTGAACCGCCGCGATGCTCCGCGCGACCACATGGCTCGGCGTGGCGAGGTTGATGTCGTGGCCGCCCTGATCCTGCAGCTCGAGCACCGTGTCGGCGATTTCGGCGTGTTCGACCTCGCGGCCGCAGCCCGTCTGCGAGATGTCGCGGTTCCGGCATCACACGCGGCCCAGGTTGCAGCGCGAGAGAAAGATCGTTCCGAGCCGCGCCAGCCGCGCCGGCGATCGGCACGCGCCGGCTCACGCGGCGGTCGCGCGCGATCGCACGGCGCCGCCGCGCGGCAGCGCCTCATCGACGTTGTGGTGCAGGACGCGGCCGAAGCGGTCGAGGTGGCGGCGCGACAGCGCGACGCTCGGCGGCTGCGCGATCGCGTCGCAGATTGCGTCGCAGAACGTGTCGGGATGGCCCGGGCCCTTGCGCGCGACGATCTCGAGCGGCAGCAAAGCGGGCGCGGGTACGTCGAGACGCGATGCCCGAATCGGCACGGTCGACTTGCACCTCGCAATGGTCCGCGCCTCCGGCCGTTGAGATGGTCAACGGGCACGCGGCAGCTGTGCGAAATTGACGCGCGGCAATTCGCGCGCGACGCGAGTTGCGACACTTCGATCGACGGCACGCCGGAAGGAGGTGCACCGTGACAATCGATCTGAGCCCGACAGAACGGGATCTGCTGAAGAAGGTTCTCAATTCCTATCTTGCCGAGCTGAGGCAGGCCATCGCGGCAACGAAGCGAGATACCTCGCCGCTGCACGCGGAAGAGAATCTGGTCAAGGAGCTGCAGAGAAAGGTGTCCGCGGCGGCGTGAAAGCGCCGGTTCGGCAGCCGGATCGCCATCAGCGCAGGCACGCGCGGCGACCGATGGACGGGACCGTCAGCGGTGGGCGTCATGTTCGCCGGCATCTGATCGCGGCGTGCCTTGTTCTGCCGCTCGGGCTGCGCGCGATCGCGGCGATCGCGTCGCAGTTCGAGCTCTTCGTCGCGCCCGACCGGACGTTCGCGCTGTACAAGCCGGTCGGCTGGCAGGTGCAGGCGCAGCAGCACGCCGACGGGCGCACGGTGATGGCGGTCGCGCCCGGCGGGCATGCGTTCGTGCAGCTCACGCTGCTCAGGACCGACGACCGCGGCAACGATTCCGTCGCGCTTGCTGCTCGCACGCTGAAGAACGTGCGCACGCAGATCCCCGGCCTGCGCATCGCCTGGGTGCGAGCGACCGCCGACCGGCGCCGCGCCGTGGCGCAGATCGAGTACGAGAAGGCGGACCGCACCGCGATCCGCGGCCGCCGGTACTTCCTGATGAACCATCCCGAAGCGCGCGTGTTCGGCTACGAAACCGAGGCGTCCCGCTTCTCGCAGATGCAGCCGGAGCTGGTGTCGGTGCTGTCGAACTTCACGCTGCTCGATCCCGCGCAGTTCAAGCTGCCCGCGGGGCGCGAAGCGAGCGCGGTCGAGATCGCGCTTCAGCCGCGCCGCCTGCCGGACGGCTCGGCGACGCTGCAGTTGCCGGCCGACTGGCAGATGCTCGGCGCCAAGGGCGCCGTGCTGACCAAGAGCCGCGACGGCAACGCGGGCTTCGCGTTCAGCACCGGCGACTTCTGGGGCGGGTCGAACATCCCGTACTTCGACAGCTCGCGGCTGCAGGGCGTGATCCATGCGCCGTACATGCCGCCGGTCGATGCGCTGCTCGCGCTGATGCAGCGCTACGGCTCGCGCGACTTCCGGCTGCTGCAACGAGCGGGCGACCCGGCGCGCGCGGCGGCCGTGAGCGCCGCGATCCGGCGTCGATCGGACGTCGAGACCGCGCTGCTCGTCTTCACCCACGACAACGGCGTGCGCTGCAAGGGCTACTTCGAGGTGATCGGCATGAGCCCGCTTGCCTCCGGGCACTGGGGCATCCTGTACCTCGGTGTCTGGGCGCCCGAGTCGCAGTTCGAGCGCGACCTGCCGACGCTCGTCCGGATCGCCGAGAGCTACCGCGTCGACGAGCGCTGGGCGGCCGATTACATCGCGCGCGGCGTCGAGAACCTGAAGCGGCAGATGGCGAAGACCGCGCAGATGATGGCCGACACCGCGCGCTCCGCCAGGGAGGCCTCGCTCGCCGCGTTCCAGGAGCGCGCGCGCAGCAGCGACTACATCGACTACAAGCGCACGATGACGATCCGCGGCGAGCAGGAATGGGTGTCGCAGGTCGAAGGCGGCGCGCTGTACCGCTCCGACCACTGGGGCCTGAGCCGCGAGGGCGAACGCGTCGCCGAGGGCCGGCCCTACAACTACTACAACTTCGAAGGGCAGAACCCCCGCTACAACGAGCAGATGACGCCGGTCGATGCGTCGCGCGAGGTGTTCGAGCGCGTGTACGCGACGCGGCGGTAGCGCCAGCGAGACGAGGGATGGCGCACCGGTCGGCTTCCATGCGAGGGAATTGCGCTCTTTGACAGGGCTCGGCGCAATGGAGGTCGATCTGTGGCGGAAAGAGCGGTGGCGAGCACGTGGCGCTGAACGCAGGCAATCGGCCATCAACGGTCGCTGCCCATGGTGATCCATAGCTGACCATCGACGCCGCGTGCCAGTTACGATTGCGCGGTCATCGCCTGGTTTCGACCTCCAGACCGCGGCCGGGCGCTTCCACGGTTGCTACGCCCAGCGAGGGACAGCAATGGCAGTCACGTACGAAGAATGGCTGAGGGACGTTCAAGCCGTCGACATCGAGA
>JAKOQB010000026.1 GCA_029778535.1 Pseudomonadota bacterium
AGGATTTTCTTGTACAGCGACGCGCGGGAAATTCCGATGACGCGCGCGGCGTCCAGGACTCCGACGCGCAGCGGTGCGATGGTCTCGATGGTCAGCGGTGCGATGGTCTCGACGGTCATTGCGGATCACCTCTTGGCGTCCGCCCGAATTTGGACGCCATAATTTCTACTGGCGTCCCGCATACTATGACCGGCGCGCGCGGCGTCTAGTGACGAATAATGGAAATTATTCTGCGGATGGTACGAGCGCGATGCGCCCGGCCGGGTCGAAGCTCGTACAGCTCGGGAGCATGAATTCCAGATACACACGACTCTCGGCCGCCGCGACGGCCTTATTGAGCCACAGCCGATGATCGCGAACGCAGCGCATGATCAGGTCTTGCCGATCGTCCGGCGCAGGCGGCGGCGCGTGCTGCCCGAAGGCATAGGCGAGATGCAGCACGGGTAAGGTCTCGCGCCAGTAGCGCAGCATTGTGCGCGAGTCCGCGCCGATTTCGTTCCCGAGCGCCGCCAGCCGCCTTGTGAATGTCTGCTCGCCCCCGACCGTGATCTGTAGCGCGCTACGTCGCAGCCGTTGATCGTGACCGCCACGAATTATCACGAGGGCCGACGCGAGCTCCGCACACGGCAGTCGGCGCTTGAAGATGATTCCCTGCGCGCGGTTCAGCGTCGCGAGCACTTTTTCATTTTTCATCGTCGGCCGGTAGATGTGCCAGTCGCCCGGCAGTTTCACGGTGCGGTCGCGCGTTACGCGGCGCATCCCGGAATTGTTGCGGTGGTAGACATACAGCCAGTCGATGACGGCGGCGATCAGTTGGTCGCGCTTGGCGTGATCCCTTGCCGTGATGCCGGGATAGGCGAGTGCCGCGAAGTACGCCATGGCGCCGTAGTGCGCGGCGGCGCCTGCGACGGGGATCTCCGTCACTTCCGCCGCCTCGATCACAGCATTACCACCTTGTCGAGCCGTTCGCGCGCGGCGCTTGCGACTATTGGCCGTCGTGATCTTCACGGCCGCAGCTTTCGCACGTTGCCGCGCGCAAGCCCGAAGTCCGGCAGCTTTGCCTTGACGACTTTGGCGACGGTCGCCTGCATCAGGTGTGCGTAGGCCCGGCGCGTCATGCGCAGGTCCGCGTGACCCAGTAGCTCCTGGATGACTTCAGCTTCTGCGCCTTGATTCAGCAGCAGCGACGCATAGCTGCGCCGCAGGTCGTGAAACGTTGCGGCTGGTGCGATCTTCGCGCGCTTGCAAGCCGCCGCCATGTGCCGCGAGACGCGCATGCGGGTCCACGCGCTGCCATCGGTGCCGGTGAACACGAGCGCATCGCCCGCCTTGCCGGCGGTCAGCGCCTCAAAGAACTGTGCGCCTTCCCCGCTCAGCGGAATGGATCGGTCGCGGCCGGACTTGGTGCTGCGCGCCCATACGCTGCCGCCGTGGCAGTCGGTCGCGCGCAGGCCGATGAGTTCCCCGAGCCGCATGCCGGTGTAGAGCGCGCCGCGCGCAAGGTCTGCGGTGTCGCGCGGTAGCGCATTCAGCAGCCGCTTGGCTTCCGCCACGCTCAGGAAGCGGGTGCGCGCACGGTCCACGTCGCGGAACGGGGTGACGCGCCGCCATGCGTCGTTACTGGTCGCGCGCCCGTTGACATAGGCGAGTTCGAGCGCGGCGAAAAACACAGTGCGCACACGGTTGGCGCTGGCTTGCGCGGCGCGGTGCTTTTCCCGGTCGGTGGTGTCCGGCACGAGCGCATCGCGCCAGCGGCGCAGGTCATCCGCGGTCAGGGAACTGATAACCCGCGCCCGCAGCCGCTCGCCCACATGCGCGCGCAGTTTCGCGGCATCGATGGCCAGCGACTCGGCGCTGCGGGACTTGGCGCGGCGGTGCTCGAAATAGGCGTCGATTGCCTCCCCTACGGTGCAGCGGGTCGGCACGGTGACAGTCGGCCGCGTCTCGCCGAGCGCTACGCGCAGCACGTCGCGCCACGCAAGCACGGTTTCGCCATCGGCCGGCACGCCATCATCGGCAAGTCCCGCGCGGCGCTTGTGCATCTTCCCGTCGCGGTATTCACGTAGCCACCACGTCCCGCCCGCGGTCCCTTTCCGGTAGCCGATCGCAAGGCCACGGCGCACGATGTGCCAGTAGGGTTCATGTGTCGCCGCGAGTGTTTCGCGCGCGCTCCAGGTCATTAAGTTCCCGTCACGTTGTACTCGCGCCATCGGTGCCTCCAAGGCCGTAACAGGCTGTAACGCTTCCGGCTTGGGTAAGTTTAGGAAAGTGTCCGGTATAGACGCCAATTTACAACACTGGACGATGCGAGACAATAATGCCTATTTCCGTAGGCTTTCAGTGAGTTAGAAGTAGACGCTAAAAGACGACAAGAGACGGAAATTAGCCCTCTCAAGGCTGTAACACGGGTTCGAATCCCGTAGGGAGCGCCATTTCCGACGCGTGCCCCGTGGACTGTGCGCCGTATCGCAGGCGCGCGCGCCGGGCCCCGCTACAGTGCGCGCATGACTGCCGAACGCAGCAATGGCACCGCGCGCCGCGCGGGCCCATCGCCCACGGCCCCGCGCGACGGCGACCAACTCCGGCTGCTCCTTGCGCGCTGGCGCCAGAGCCTCGAGCTGCACGCCCGTTACGCGGCGCTCGACGACGATCACTACCGGCATGTCCAGCCCTGGCCGCAGCACGAGCGGCCTGCGCGCTGGATCATCGACCTCGCGCGCGAGCGCGCCGAGACGCTGTCGCGCATCGTCGAGCAGCGCGCCGCCGAGGGCGATCGCACGTTCCTCGAGGCCCTCGAGATGATGGGCTTTCTCGCCAATCTCGCGGGGCTG
>JAKOQB010000204.1 GCA_029778535.1 Pseudomonadota bacterium
GCCGTCGGGAACACGCTCGCGTCCCAGGTCAATGCCGACAAAGCACCGCAACGCGGTGCTGTCCAGCAGCGCTTCCTCGCAGGCCTCATCGGCCAGGTTGAACCAGTGCTGCACGAAGTACATGCGCAGCATGCGCTCAAGACCCACCGGCGGCCGGCCGTTGCCGGCCTTCGGATAGTGCGGCTCGATCACCGCACACAATTCGGCCCACGGCACGATCTGCTGCATCGTCGCCAAAAACAGATCGCGCTTGGTCGGCCGCCGGTATTGCTCGAATCCGGCGCCTTGATCGGCCGCCACGGCCAGGGTCTGCTGTCTCATGCACGGCTCCGCTGCGTCAAACCAGCAACTCGTAACGCGTCACCTCTGCTTTGGTGGACTTGTTCAGCATTGCCTTAGGCCCCGGCCTGCGCCGCGGCGACGAGCATCAACCGAGGAGGAAGACGATGAGACGATGGTTTGCAATGCTGCTCGCCGCGCTGTGCGTGGCGGTCGCTCCCGCACGCGCCGCCACCGAACTGACGTTCTATTACCCGATCGCCGTCGGCGGGCCGCTGACCAAGGTGATCGACGGCTACGCGCGCGAGTTCGAGAAGGCGCACCCGGACATCAAGGTCAACCCGATCTACGCCGGCAACTACGATGACGCGCGCATCAAGGCGCTCGCGGCGCTGAAGGCCGGGCAGTCGGCGCCGCTGTCGGTGCTGTTCTCGATCGACATCTACGAACTGCTCGAGCAGGACGCGATCGTCGCCTGGGACGACGTCGCCGCCTCGGCCGAGGACAAGGCGTGGCTCAAATCCTTCTACCCCGCGCTGATGGCCAACGGCACCTACAAGGGCAAGGTGTACGGCATCCCGTTCCAGCGCTCGACCATCGTGCTGTACTGGAACAAGGACGCGTTCAAGGAAGCCGGCCTCGACCCGGACAAGCCGCCCGCCAACTGGGACGAGATGGTGACAATGGCAACCAAGCTGGTGAAGAAGGACGCGGCCGGCAACGTCACGCGCTGGGGCGTGATGGTGCCGTCCACCGGCTACGCGTACTGGATGTTCCAGGCCTTCGCGCGGCAGAACGGGCACGACCTGATGAACCGCGAAGGCAACGCGACCAACTACGCCCATCCGGACGTGATCGCAGCGTTGCAGTTCTGGCGCGATCTGGGCGCCAAGCACAAGGTGATGCCCGAGGGCACGGTCGAATGGGGCACGCTGCGGCAGGCGTTCACCGAAGGCAAGACCGCGATGATGTGGCACACGACCGGCAACCTGACCGCGGTGCGCGACAGCGCCAAGTTTCCGTTCGGCGTGGCGATGCTGCCGGCGTCCAAGCAGCGCGGCTCGCCGACCGGCGGCGGCAACTTCTATCTGTTCAAGAAGACCACGCCCGAGGAGCGCAAGGCCGCACTCGCGTTCGTGAAGTGGATGACGCAGCCCGAGCGCGCCGCCGACTGGAGCATGGCGACCGGTTACGTGGCCACGCGTCCCGACGCGTACGAGACGCCGAAGCTCAAGGCCTATGCGGCGAGCTTCCCGCAGGCGGTGGTCGCGCGCGACCAGTTCCAGTACGCGACGCCGGAACTGTCGACGTTCCAGACCGGCCGCGTGAGGAAACTCCTCGATGACGCGATCCAGGCCGCGCTGACGGGACAGAAGCCGCCCGCCGACGCGCTGAAGGCCGCGCAACAGGAAGCCGACCGGCTGCTGAAGCCGTATCGGTGAGTAGCCGTTGCCCGTTGCCGGTTGTCCGTTGTCCGTATGGACCTTCGCGCGATGACGACCAACGGATAACGAGCAACCGACAACGAGCAGCGATCCAATGAAGCACGTCTACGGCTGGCTGCTGCTGACGCCGGCCGCGATCCTGCTCGTCGCGTTCACGCATTACCCGGCCGCGGCGACCTTCGTCGACAGCTTCTTCTCCACCGGGACGGCGATCCGGCCGTCCCGGTTCGTCGGCCTGGCGAACTACGCGGCGCTCGCCGACGACCCGGTGTTCTGGCAGGTGCTGTGCAACAACTTCTGGTTCGCGCTCGGCACGATTCCGACCGCGATCGCCATCGCGCTGGTGATGGCGCTGTGGGTCAACGACAAGCTACCGGCGCGCGCGCTGGTGCGGCTGGCGTATTTCACGCCGACCATTTTGCCGATGATCGCGGTGGCCAACCTGTGGCTGTTCTTCTACACGCCGCAGATCGGCCTCATCGACCAGGTGGGCGCGCTGTTCGGCGCGCCGAGCCACAACTGGCTCGGCGATCAGCACACGGTGCTTGGCGCCACGATGCTGATGGTGATCTGGAAAGAAGCGGGCTTCTTCATGATCTTCTACCTCGCCGCCTTGCAGTCGCTGCCGCCGGAGCTGGAAGAAGCCGCGAAGATCGAGGGCGCGTCGCGCTGGTACTTTTTCTGGCGCGTGACGTTTCCGCTGCTGATGCCGACGACGCTGTTCGTGCTGGTCAACGCGACGATCAATTCGTTCAAGCTGGTCGATCACCTGTTCATCCTGACCAAGGGCGGGCCGGACAACGCGTCGAGCCTGCTGCTGTACTACATCTACCAGGTCGCGTTCAGCTACTTCGACACCGCGTATGCGGCCACGCTGACCGTGGTGCTGCTCGCGTTGCTGGCCAGTTTCGCCGTGCTGCAGTTCCTGCTGATCGAAAAACGGGTGCACTACCGGTGAGACTCCTCGGCACGCGCGCACCGCTGCTGGAAACCGGCGCCGCCTGGCTGCTGGCGCTGCTGTGGCTGGCACCGCTCGCCTATGCGTTCTGGGCCGCGTTTCATCCGGCCGAACTCGCCACCCACTTCAAGCTGTTGTCGCCGCTGACGCTCGCCAACTTTGCCAAGGCGTGGACCTTCGCGCCTTTTCCGCGCCATTTGCTGAACACGGTCGTGCTGGTCACGATGATCCTGTCGGCGCAGTTCGTGCTGTGCACGCTCGCCGGCTACGCGTTCGCGCGCTTCGACTTCGCGGGGCGCGACCTTGCGTTCGGGCTGATGCTGGTGCAACTGATGGTGATGCCCGAGGTGCTGATCGTCGAGAACTACCGCATCATGAGCCGGCTCGGGCTGGTCGACACCATCGTCGGCATCGGCCTGCCGTACATGGCGAGCGCGTTCGGCATCTTCCTGCTGCGGCAGACCTTCAAGACCGTGCCGCGCGAGCTGGAGGACGCGGCGCGCGTCGAAGGCTGCAGCTTTCTCGGCGTGCTGTGGCGCGTGTACGTGCCGCTGGCGCGGCCAACGTACCTCGCGTACGGGCTGGTGTCGGTCAGCTACCACTGGAACAACTTCCTGTGGCCGCTGGTGATCACCAATTCGGTCGAGACACGGCCGCTGACGGTGGGACTGGCGATCTTCGGCGCGCCCGAGTCCGGCGTCGACTGGGCGGTGATCAGCGCCGGCACGCTGACCGCGGTGGCGCCGCTGCTGGTCGCGTTCCTGCTGTTCCAGCGACAATTCATCCAGTCCTTCATGCAGGCGGGGATCAAGTGACGCTGAAGTTGATCACCTGGAACATTCAGTGGTGCCGCGGCGTCGACGGGCGCGTGGATCCGGCGCGCATCGTCGAGCACGCGCGCGCGTTCGCCGACTTCGACGTACTGTGCCTGCAGGAGGTGGCGGCGAACTTCCCGGCGCTCGCGGGAAGCCGCGGAGAAAACCAGTTCGAGCTGCTCGCGCAACTGCTGCCCGGGTACACCGCGATCCCCGGCGCCGGCGTCGATGCGCTTGCGCCCGACGGTTCGCGGCGCGCATTCGGCAACCTGATCCTGTCGCGCCTTCCGGTGCTGCAGGCGCTACGCGTGCAACTGCCGTGGCCGGCCGATCCGGAAGTCAAGAGCATGCCGCGCGTGCTGATCGATGCCACCGTGCAAGCGCCGTTCGGCCCGCTGCGCGTGATGACCACGCACCTGGAGTACTACTCGGCGCGGCAGCGCTCCGCACAGGTAGCGGCGATCCGCTCGCATCACGCGGAGGCGTGCGACCGCGCGCGGCGGCCCGGCGCGCGCGGCAAACCGGAAACGCCGTTTCAATCGTACCCGCAGACGGCCTCCGCGATCCTGACGGCCGACTTCAACTTCCGCCCCGACGATCTGCTGTACGCGCGCCTGCAGGCGCCGTTTCCGCACGGCGCGCCGGCGTTGGTCGATGCCTGGACGCTCGCGCATCCGGGCGCACCGCACGCGCACACCAACGGCGTGTACGACCGCGTGCAGTGGCCGCAGCCGTATGCATGCGACTTCATCTTCGTCACCGACGACCTGCGCGCGCGCGTGCGCCGAGTCGAGGTCGAATCCGTCACGCAGGCGTCGGATCACCAGCCGGTGCTGAGCGAGCTTTCGTAGCGTGTTGACGGCGCGCAGAATCGCGCGCGTCATCGCGTGCAAACCAATCGCCTGATCCGGCGAGGTCCGAACGGCCGAAGCGGCCGCAAGTTCGGCGCGGAATCGGTGATACTTCGCCCCGATTCTCCGATGCCGCAGCTTCTCCAACACCCCGCGATCCAGGCGGGCGCAGCGCCACTCGTCGTCGCACTGATCGTCATGCTCGCGCTCGGCCGCACGCGGTTCGGCGGGCTGGCGATCGCCGCGGCATTCGCCACTGCGGTCGCGCTCGCGTCCGGCTTCGCCTTCACGCCGCTGACCGCGACGCGCAAGATCGTGCTGCTCACGCTCGGCGCGTCCGCGCTCGGCGTGGTACTCGACCTCGTGCTGTCGCCGGGCCGGATGCGCGCCATGCTGGTCGCGCTCGCCGCGGCCGCGGCGACGCTGTGGGTCTTCTGGCCGGTGCTCGCCAACAAACCGCTCGCCGAGGCCGCGCTGCTCGGCGCCACCGCAGTCCTCCTCACCGCGTGGCTTGCCGGCTATGTCGATGCGGCGCTCGCGCCGCGGCCGGTCGAATGCGGCGCGGCGGTGCTGCAGCTCGGGCTCGGCGCCGGCGCGCTCGCGATCCTCGGTGGTTCCGCGCTGTTCGCGCAGTACGGCATCGCGCTCGGCGCGGGCGCCGGCGCTTATCTGTTGCCGACGTTGTTCGCCAATCAGGCGCGCGCGGCCGGCGCCACGCTCGGGTTGGCGGGCGCCGCGGGCGCCGGGTGGGTCGCATCGGGCGCGCTGATCCTCGCACAGTTGCAGTGGTACGCGGCCGCGCTGCTCGCGCTGGTGCCGCTCGCGGCCCGCATTCCCATCGCGACGCGCGCGCCGGTTGCGGTGCGTACGGTCATCCATGCGCTGCTCGCCGCCATCCCCGCGATCGCGGCGGCGGCTGCCGCGTATTACGGCGCTCGGGGCGGCGCCGGTTGAGTTCGCCCCTGTCTTCCTCACTCCCATTGCCGCACAGGAGCTCTGCATGTCGAAGTCCTGCCGCACCCTGCTGCCCGCCGCCCTGCTCGCGTATGCCTGCGCGCCGGCCGCCGCCTCCGACTCCTACACGATCGACCCGTACCACACCTACGTGCACTTCGAGGTCGACCACCTCGGCATGTCAAAGATGCGCGGCCGCTTCGACAAGACCTCCGGCAAATTCACGCTCGATTCGTCGAAGAAGACCGGCTCGGTCGAGATCACCGTGCACACCGCGTCGATCAGCACCGGCGACAACGACAAGGGCACGCGTCCGCGCTCGCGCGACGAGCACCTGCGCGCGGCCGACTTCTTCAACACGGCGGAGTTCCCGACCATGACGTTCAAGTCGACCAGGGTCGCATGGAAAGGCGATGCGCCGGCGTCGATCGAAGGCAATCTCACGCTGCTCGGTGTCACCAAACCGCTCACGCTGACGATCGAGCACTGGCGCTGCGGCGCGAACCCGATGAACAAGCGCGAGATGTGCGGCGCCAACGCCACGGGTACGATCAAGCGCTCCGACTTCGGCATGAAGTACGCGCTGCCGGGGGTGGGCGACGAGCAGAAGCTGTGGATCGAGATCGAGGGCTACAAGGATTGAAGATCCTCCGCACCGACCGCGAACTGGAGTGCCCGCGCATCGACGCGGCGCTGCGCGCGCGCGGTGCGGACCTCGTGCTGCTGCCCGAGGACATCGCGGAGGACGATCTCGTCGAAGCCGCCCGCGACGCCGTGCTGATCCTAATGTGCTACACGCCGATCACCGCGCGGGTGATCGACGCCGCGCGCGAGCTGCGCGGCATCGTCAAGTACGGGGTGGGCATCGACGCGATCGACATCGACGCGGCCAGGGCGCGACGGATCCCGGTCGTCAACGTGCCCGAGTACGCGGAGGACACCGTCGCCGAGGGCGCGTTCACCCTGCTGCTCGCGCTGGCGAAGAAGCTGCTGCCGCTGCACCGCGCGATGCAGACGGAAGGATGGGCGTGGCCGACGGCGCAGTGGCTGGCGAACGACATCGCCGGCAAGACGATCGGCCTGGTCGGCGTCGGCCGCATCGGCCGCAGCCTGGCGCGGATGGCAGCCGGCTTCCGCGCGAGCGTGCTGGGCTACGACCCGTACGTGAGCGACGCCGACATGCGCAGCGCGGGCGTGCGCAAGCGCGAGCACCTCGATGCGATGCTCGCCGAATGCGACTTCGTGTCGGTCCACTGCGTGCTGAACGACGACACGCGCCACCTGATCGGCGAACGCGAGCTGTGTTCGATGAAGCCAACCGCGTTTCTGATCAACGTGTCGCGCGGCGCGATCGTCGATGAGGCCGCACTGCTGCACGCGCTGCACGCGCGCACGATCGCCGGCGCGGCGCTCGATGTCTACAGCCAGGAGCCGTTGACCAAGCAAGGCCATCCGCTGAGCGCGCTGTTCACGATGGACAACGTGATCCTGCTGCCGCACCTGACCTTCTACACGCACGAGGCGATGCAGCGTCTTGAGGACGAAACGCTCGAGCGCTGCTCCGAGATCCTCGAAGGCCGGCCGGTAACGGTGAAGTCGCGCGATCCGCGGTTGACTTCGCAGCGGTTCGGCGTCGTCTTCAGATGATCCGCTTGCGGATCTGCGTGACCACGATCTCCGCGATCACGACCACCGCGAAGATCGATAACAGCACCAGCGCCACCCGGTTCCACTGGAACAGATTCAGCGCGCTGTCGAGCGCCATGCCGATGCCGCCGGCGCCGACCAGGCCGAGCACCGCGGATTCGCGCACGTTGATGTCCCAGCGGAAGAGCGCTATCGACCAGAACGCCGGCTTCACCTGCGGCCAATAGCCCCACGCCAGCCGTGAGGTCCACGGCGCGCCGGTGGCTTCGAGCGCCTCGATCGTGCCGCGGTTTGCTTCCTCCAGCGCCTCGCCGAGCAGCTTGCCGACGAAGCCGATCGATCGGAACGCGATCGCCAACGTGCCGGCGAGCGCTCCGGGACCGAAGATAGCGACGAACAGCAGCGCCCACACCAGCGAGTTCACCGACCGGCTGGACACCAGAAGGAGTTTCGCGAGGTAATTGACCGTGCGGCTCGGCACCACGTTATGCGCGGCCAGCAGGCCGATCGGCAACGCCATCGCGATCGAAAAAAGAGTACCGAGGGTGGCGATGTGAATTGTCTCCATCAGCGCGTCGTGAACGCCGCCCGGATAGTGGCTCCATGCGATTGGCCACATCCGTTGCAGCAGATCCTGCACCTGCTCGGGCGCATCGACCAGGAATTCAGGGATGATCTCGACCGTGCGCGCGGAGGCGACGATCGCGCCGACGAGTACCAGGTAGATTGCGAAGCGCGTCAGCCGCTGACGCGGCGTAAAGCGGCGCCAGGCGCGCGCGTCGACGCGTTCGAGCGCCGCGTTCACGTTGCCCCCTTCGCGCCTACGGCGCTGTCCCCCCAAGGGGAACAGAGCCATCCTGGCGCGGCCCGGCGCTGGCTCATTCCTCGTCGACCTTGCCGCGCTCGAGGAACACGCCGCGCACCCAGGTCGCCAGCACCTCGCCCGCCATGATCATCGCGATGATGCACAGGAGAATCGCGGCGACGAAGTCGTAGTCGAAGCGCTGGAACGCGGAGAACAGCGTGCCGCCGATTCCGCCCGCGCCGACGATGCCGACCATGGTCGAGTTGCGCAGGTTCGAGTCGAGCTGGTAGGTCGCGAAGCCGATGAAGCGGCCGAACACCTGCGGCATCACGCCGATCGCGATCACGTTCATGAACGAGGCGCCGGTGGCGCGGATCGCCTCGACCTGCTTCAGCGATATCTCCTCGATCGCCTCCGCAAACAGCTTGCCGATGAAGCCGATCGAGCCGACGATCAGCGCGCCGATGCCCGCCAGCGCGCCGAAGCCGACCGCCTTGACGAAGATGATCGCGACGATCACCGGATGAAACGATCGCGCCGCCGCGATCAACGCGCGCGCCGGCCAGGTGGCCCACACCGGCATCAGGTTGCGCGCGGCAAGCAGGCCGATCGGCAGCGACAGCACGATGCCGATCGCCGACGCGAGGATCGCGATCTCGAGCGACTCCGTAAGCCCCTTTAGCAGCGAATCCGGCTGCGCGATGCGCGGCGGCAGCATGCGGTCGAGGAAGCGCACGCCGTTGTCGAGCCCGGTCAGGAAGCGCGGCCAGCTGAAGTCGAGCCGCGCGAGCGCGTAGACGACGTAGGCCGCGAGCAGCACCCAGCCGGCGCGCGTCCACCAGTTAGCGCGCAACGCGACACGCGTTGCCGGCGGACTCACTGCAGCCACGATTGCCCGCCGTAGATCTGCGTCAGCGCCTCGTCGGTCAGCGCCGCCGGCGCACCGTCGAACACGACCTTGCCGCGGGCCATGCCGATAATGCGGTCGGCAAAGCGGCGCGCGAGCTCGACGTCGTGCATGTTGACGACCACCGGGATCGAATGTCGGCGGCCGACTTCGCGCAGCAGCTCCATGATCTCAACCGACGTGCGTGGATCGAGCGACGACGTCGGCTCGTCGGCGAGCAGCAGCTTCGGTTTCTGCATCACCGCGCGCGCGATGCCGACACGCTGGCGTTGCCCGCCCGACAGCGCATCGGCGCGCTGATTGGCGAAGCCGGCGAGCCCCACCTGGTCGAGCAGATCGAACGCGCGGTCGATGTCGTCCTGCGGAAAGCGCCGCAGCCACGCCTTGTGCGCGGGCACGTAGCCGAGCCGCCCCGACAGCAGGTTCTCCATCACGCTCAGGCGCTCGACCAGGTTGTATTCCTGGAACACCATGCCGATCTCGCGCCGCGCCTCGCGCAGCGCGCGGCCCTGCAGGCGCGCGAGGTCGCGGTTGCCGAAGAGAATCTGACCGGCGGTCGGATCGACCAGCCGGTTCACGCAGCGCAGCAGCGTCGACTTGCCTGTGCCGGAGGCGCCGATGATCGCGGTGAGGCCCTGAGGCGCGAAGTCGAGGTCGATGCCGTCGAGCACGCGCTTGCCGGCGACGTACTCCTTGACCAGGCCGCGCAGCGCGAGTGCGGCCGTCATTTCCTGCCCGCCTCGGCGCGCACCTTTTTCTGGTCGAACGCGGCGCGCGTGTACGCCTGCCCGCTCGCCTCGGCGACTTGGCGCACGATCTGCCGGTCCTTCCAGATGTCGATCGAGCACCGGCGGTCCGCGCCCTGAGAGCCGGTCGGCATCGCGGACGGATCGCGGATGTTGAACGCGCATTCGCGGACCCTGCGCAGCAGAGGCGGCGCCAGGGCGTGCGCCGTCGACAGAACTCCCGGCGGCAAGTTGCCGCGCTTGCGGACAATGCGAAAGTCCTGCATCTTCACGATCCTGCGCTCAGCCACCCGCACCATGATGTCGCGCGCGATCGGCGCAGCTTCGCGGTCGCCGAACGCCACTGCGGCGACCGAGTCCTGGTGCTTGCCCGGGAAGCACACCTTGTGGTCGCGGTCGGGCACCCGCCCAGCGCCGGGGGACAGCGCGCGCCGCGCCAGGTTACCCAAGCGCGATGAAGGCGTGGTGTGCGCGACCCGCTGGCCAATGAGGTCCGCCAGCTTCTGCGACGGGCGGTCGCTTTGGATGATCAGCCACGGCGGATCACCCTGCGGCCCGCTCGCGTCGCCGCGGATACCGAGCGGAGTCGCGCCGGCGACGTCGAGCGCGAACGTGGCAGCGCCCGACGGCATCGTGCCCAGGTGCATGCGGCCGGCACGCATTGCGCTATTTCTTCTTCTCTTCCGCGGCCTTGCGGCGCGCCTCTTCCTCGCGCTTCGTTTCCTTTTCGTACGCGGCGCTGTTGAACTTCTCGCCGCCCGCCTCCGCGACCTGGCGCACGACCGCCCAGTGCTCCTTGTAGTTGATCGGGTAGAAGCGGTCGGCGCCGTCGAATGCCTTCTTCATGTCCTCGTTGTAGCGGTAGTCGTAGAAGCACTTGACCATCTTGTCGCGGAACGCGGGCTCCAGATCGTGCGCGTACGCGAACGACGAAGTCGGGAACTTCGCGCTCTTGTAGATGATGCGGAAGTTCTCCTCCTTGATCTGCCCGCGCGTGGCCATGCGGTGGAACACGTCGGACGCGACCGCGGCGGCGTCGTAGTCGCCGGAGTTCACGCCCATCACCGACTGGTCGTGCTTGCCGGAGAACAGGATCTTGTAATCCTTGTCCGGCGTCAGTCCGTCCTTCGGGAACAGCGCCAGCGGCGCCATGTGGCCGGAGTTCGACGACGGCGACGTGTGCGCGAACCTCTTGCCCTTCAGATCCGGGAGCTTCTGAAACGGGCTGTCCTTCCTTACGATCACGATCAGGTTGTAGCCTTGGAAGTCTTTCTCGTAGCCCTTGATCGCGAACGGCACTGCGCCGGCGATGTTGACCGCGAACGCGGTTGGCCCGGTGGAAAATCCGCCGACGTGCAGCCGGCCCGAGCGCATCGCCTCGATCTCGGCGGCATTGGACTGGACCTGGTAGAAGACGACGCGCTTGCCGGTGCACTGCGCCAGGTAATCGGTGAACGGCTTGAAGATCTTCTCGTACACGGCCGGGTCCTCGACCGGCGTGTAGGTGAACACCAGTGTGTTCGGGTTCTTCAGCTTCTTCGCGTCCTTCGGCGTGTCGGCGACCAGATCGCCATCGTCGTCGCAGTACAGCGGATCGAGATCGCCGCGGTTCTTGCACTCCTGGGCCGCGACGGAAAACGAAAAGGCGGCCAGCGCGAACAGCGCCAGCGCGCGAGCAGTGCCAATCATCCGTTTGTCCCTCCTCGTCTTATTGTGGCGTGCGAATTCTGACAGAAGCAAGGCAGGACTCATACCCCGACCGCGGATTCTCAGGATCGCGGCGCGACTTCGATCAGTTCGCCGTCGGCGTCGATCAGCGCGATGCGGACCGGCTTGTCGGCGCGGATCGCGCGCAGGACCTGCGCATAGCGCCGCACCTGGGCCTCGTACTGCGCGCGCTCGGCGTCGCTGACGCGCCACTTGAAGTCGACGATCCACAGCGCGTCGTCGTGCTCGATCAGCCGGTCGACGCGCAGCAGTTCACCGTTCGCGTCGACGAGTTCGAGTTCCGCCTCCGCGCCCGCGCCGAAGAACTGCGGCAGCCGGGCGCGCACGCGTGAGGCCGCCGCGGTCACGAGTTCAACCTGCGCGCGCGTCAGTGCGTGTTCGCGCGCGATCGCGTCGAGCGCGCGCGCGCGATCGTCCACGGCGACAGAGCGATCGTCCCGCTCCAGCAGCGCGTGCCACGCGCGGCCGAGCCGCTGCGGCTCCGTGTCCGGCGTTTCCACGGTCCGCGTTCCGGTCGGTAACGGCTCGGGCAGAAAGTCGTGCACCAGGCGAACCGAGGTCGCTTCGGTACGGGGCTGCGGCAGCGCCGGCTCGGTCGCGAGCGGCTGGGCGCGCGCCAGCCGTGTGTACCAGGTGTCGTCCAACGTACCCTTCGCGGGCGCGGCGCCGGCGACGATCAGCACCTGTCGCGCGCGCGTGACGGCGACATACAGCAGGTTCCAGTCTTCCTGCGTGCGCTGCGCATCGTCCTGGGCGAACCACGCGGCGCGCGCGGCGTCGCGCGCGCCCTCGCCGCGCGCAACCAGCGACAGGTGCACCGGTGCCGGTTCGCTCGGCGGCCACACGACCAGCACGCTTTCCGCCTCGTTGGCCGGTCGCGCGTGCGCATCGGCCAGCACGACGATCTCGGCCTCGAGTCCCTTGGCGCCGTGGATCGTCATCACGCGCACCGCGTCGCCGCCGCCGCACGCGCCTTCGTCAGGCGCCTCTTCGGTGGCGCCGCGCTTCAGCCCCGCGAGTTCGTCGATGAAGCGCGGCAGGCTCGGATAGCGGCCGGCGTCGAGCGCCAGCGCCAGCTCGATGAAGGCGTCGAGGTTCGCCTGCACCTGCGCATGCAAGGCCGCCGGCGCGACGGCCGCGTAGCGCCGTCGCACGTCCCCTTCGTGGTAGATGCGGTCGAGCAGGTCGTGCACCGGCAGCACGCCGGCCAGATCGAGCCACCATTGCAGCAGTTCGCGCGCGCGCGCCAGCGCCGGCGATGCGGGCCTGCCCGCGCCCCGGCCCTCCCCCGCCGACGCGGGCGCGGCAGAGGCCAGAGCCTGCAGCCGCTGCCACCAGCTCGCGCCCGGCGTCATTGCCAACTCGATCAGGTCGTCGTCGCTGCAGCCGAAGATCGGCGCGCGCAGCGCATGCGCGAGCTTCAGATCGGCGAACGGCGCGCACAGGAAGCCGAGCAGCGCGGTCAGGTCGTCGGCCTCGAGCGTGGCCAGCAGTCCGCCGCGGCGGTCGCTGACGAACGGAATTCCCGCGTCGCGCAGCGCGCGCTCGTAGTCGGCGAGGTGCGTACGCCGGCGCACCAGCAGCAGCGCGTCCGACCAGCGCGCCGCGCGCGCGCCGCCGTCGTCGCCGCGAACGCGCAGCGCCGCCTTCCAATACGCGAGTTCGTTGGCGATCAGACGGCCCTCGCGGTAGCGCGCAGCGCTGTCGCGCTCGGCGCGCGGCGTGGTCAGCACGTCGCGCAGCTCGAGGTCCTGCGGGTCGCGCGCCGATGCGGGCTGCGGCTCGGCCAGCGGCAGCAGCACGAACGCACCGTCGGTCTGGGCGCGTGTGCTCTGCGGCTGGTACAGCGGATTGGCGTTCGGCAGCGCCACGTTCAGCACGTCGATCACCGCCCGCGCGTTGCGCCGCGTGACGTTGGTGCGCAGATGCGCGGCGCCGTAGTCCCGCCGCAGCAGCGCGAGCGCCGCGTCGAACACGCGCGGCTCGGCGCGGCGGAAGCGATAGATCGACTGCTTGGGATCGCCGACGATGAACACGGTCGGCCGCCCCCCGGTCTCGTCGTACGCGGCGAGCCACGACTGCAGCACCTGCCACTGCAGCGGGTTGGTGTCCTGGAACTCGTCGAGCAGGATGTGGCGATAGCGCGCGTCGAGCCGCGCCTGCATGTACGCGGCGTGGTCCGGATCGGCGAGCAGCCGGTGCGCGTGCCATTCGAGGTCGGTGAAGTCGACCGCCTGCTGCTGGTCCTTCAGCCGCTGATAGGTCCGGATAAGCAGGCGCCCGCAGGCGAACGCGGCCTCGTTCAGCTTCAGCGCGCGCCAGGTGCGGTGCGCGGCGCCGATGCGTTCGAGCTGCGCCAGCGCGTTCGCATGCGCGGCTTCGTATCCGGGCGCATCGACCTTCCTGCCGATGCGCTCCGGCAGCAACACCTCGCGCGGCGTGCCTTTCTGCGTCAGCACGATCAGGCGCGCGGCGTTGAAGTCGCGCGCGGGGTCGCGCGCCGCTGCGGCGAGCCAGGCGCGCGCGGCATCGATCGCCGCGCCGACCTGTACCCCCGGCTGCGCGATCGCGCTCCATGCGTCGAGCAGCACCGTCAGCTCGGCGACGAACTCGTGCGCGCGGACCTGCGTGCGCGGATCGTCGTCGCCGCCGGCGCGCAGGGGCGCCAGCGCGCGCGCCACCGCCGCATCCTCGTCGTCGCCGGCGAAGCACCACCACTCGGCGCGCTTGTGCAGTAGCTGCTCGACCAGCTTGCGTGCCGCCGCTTCGCCCACGTCGTCGACCAGCGCTTCCCACGCCGCGCGCTCGGCCGCGTAGCTCGGCCGCACCAGCAGCGAGCTGAAGTGCAGCCACGCATCGGTGCGCACGCGGTCGGACGCTTCCAGCAGCAGCGGCGCGTACGGCACTCGGCCGCCCAACGGCGCGCGTGCGATCAGCTGCCAGAACCAGCCGTGGAAGGTCTCGATCGTCAGCGGCACGCGCGCGGTCAGCACCTGTTCGTACAGGTTGCGCGCGGCAGCGATCGACGCGCGTGCATCGGCCGCGTCCAGCCCGCGCTGGCACAGGAACTCGACGATCTCGCCGTCGCCGGACTGCGCAAGCAGGCGCAAGTCCTGCAGCAGTCGCGTGCGCATCTCCTGCGCGGCGCGGCGGGTAAACGTGATCGAGAGGATCTCGCCGGGAGCGCTGCCCGCGAGCAGCAGCCGCACGATGCGGCCGACCAGCAGCCACGTCTTGCCGCTGCCGGCACAGGCCTCGACGACGACGCTCGCACGCGGATCGCAGGCGCGGCGCGTGAACGCGTGCGCATCGATCGGCTGGTCGTCGGCGAGGTAGTCGCTCATCCGGTCTCGCCTTCCCCGTCCGACCAGTGGTCGCGCCGGCACAGGCCGCGCATCTCGCAGCGGTCGCACACCGCGTCGACGCCGAGCGCGGGCAGCGGCGCGCCGGCGGCGATGCGCGCGATGTCGTCGTGCAGGCGCCGTTCAACGCGCTCGACCAGCGCGTCGAACGGCTGCGGCGGGGCGACCACGTGCACGCCGCCGTCGTCCTCCCGCGCGCGATCGAAGCTGACGTACGCCGCCGCGTCGGGCCGCGCCAGCAGCAATCCGTAGAACGGCAGCTGCACGTCCTCGCCCGCATCCTTCAGTCCGCGCGCCAGCACGTCGGCCGCGCGCGCCTTGTAGTCGAGCACGCGCACGCGGCCGTCGGCGTGCGCGTCGACGCGATCGACGCGGCCGACGAGCTCGACTTCGCGGCCGTCGGGCAACGACAACCGCTGCGAGTGCGTCTGCTCGGCCGCCTGCCAGCGCCAGCCCTCGGCCCCGCATTGGCGCAGCCAGTCGACGTAGCCGTCGACCAGTCCGTCGAAGCGCCGCTGCAACGCCAGCAGCGCCGGCGTACGCTCGAGCTGCGGCTCGAACACCGCCCGCGCGTGCGCGCGCAGGCTCGTCGCCAGCGCCGGCGCGTCGAGCGCGTTGAAATCCGCCGCGCCCCACTCGACGTGGAACCGGCGCAGCACCTCGTGCAGTGCCTCGCCGAAGTCGCGCTTGTCCGGCAGCTCGATCACGTCGTCGAGCTCGGCGAGCTGCAACAGCCGGCGCGCGTAAAACTGGTACGGGCACTGCACCAGGCTCTGCGCGCTGCTGGCGCTGATCGACCGCGGCAGCAGCGCGGGCGCGGCGGGCGCCGGGCGCGGCTGCGCCACCGCGTCGACCGCGAATTCCTCCGCGGTCGCGCCGCGCAGCAGATCGTCGTCCAGCGCGCGTGCGGCGACGAACTGCAGCCGTTCGAGCAACGGCGAGAGCGGATTCGGTTCGTCGCCGTACTGCACGCGCCACGTCGCCGTCACGCGCGGCACGGTCGCCAGCAGCGTGGCAAGTTGCGCACCCTGCCGGCGCAGCTCGGCGTCGACCGTCGGCAGCCCCAGTTCCGCGCGCACCGCGTTCGACATGAACAGCGCCTCGTCCGGCGCGACCGGCAGATGGCGCGCGTCGGCGCCGATCAGCAGCGCCGCGTCGAACGCGCGCAGATGCGACGCCGCCAGCGACACCATCGCGACCGGCGAATCGACCTGCCGGTCGACGTACGCGATCTCCTCGAACCGCTCGGCGAGCAGCGCGCGGAAGTCGGCCAGCGTGGCGCGGCCGGCGACCGGCGCCAGTTCGCTCTCGAGCGCGTCCAGCTCGCGCAGCACGTCGCGCCCGACCGGATCGGCACCGAGCCCCGCGCGCAGGCCGAGCGCCGTCAGCGCGGCGCCGAGCGCGCGCGCGTGCTCGGCCAGCGTGCTGCCGGCGCGCGGCGCACGCTGCGCCTGCGCTTCGATCAGCGCCAGCAGTCCGTCGGCGCCGCGCGGGTCCACGCCTTCGCGTTCGGCCTGGATCGCCACTGCGCGGCGGATCGCGCGCGCGCCCTGCAGCGTGCTCGCGGCGCGGATCGCGCGCTCGATCAGCGCGACCTCGTGCGCCTTGTCGGCACGATGCGCCAGCGTGAACGGCGATTTGAGCCAGTCGAGCAGGTCGCGCCAGTACAGGTCGTCGGCGACAAGATCGAACCAGCGCATCACCGCCGCCGCGGCGCTGGTGGTGGACAGCTTCCAGCCGGTTTCGTCGCGCACGTTCACCTGCGCGCGTTCGAGCAGCGCGCGCGCGCGCCGCGCGGTCAGCCGGTCGAGCGCGACCAATGCGATCGACTCGACGCCGGCGCGCCGCCAGTCGAGCACCTGCCGTGCGACCGCGGTCGCTTCTTCTTCCAGCGAGCGCGCGCACACGACCGTCAGGGGCAAGGAGTCGCGCCGCAACCCGGCCGCGCGCTGTGCCAGCGGCGCGCGACAGTCGCCCGCGCACAGCTCCGGGAACGCCGCCGCCAGCAGGGCACGCGCGCGCAGTGCGGCGGCCGTCGCGGCGACGATCAGCAGCACCGGCGCGCGTTGCGCGTAGCGCTGCAGGAACGCTTGTTCCCAGCCTTGCAGTTCGTCGGCCGCCGTGTACACGAAGGGCGCCGCAGCGGCATCGGCGCGCGCGTTCAGTTCGTGCAGCGCGCGCGCGGCCCGGTCGTCGGCGCGGCGCGTACGCCACAGCTGCAGCACCAGTTGCGCCTGCGGCTGCAGCACGCGCGCGGCGCGGCGATGGAAGTGGCGCGCGAGCGCCGCTTCGAGCCGCCCGGCGAACACCGCCTCGCCGTCGACCGCGGCCCAGGTCAGTTCCTCCGACAACTGCGCGATCCCGCGCGCGAGCGCCCACAGCGCCGCCGGTTGATCGCCGAACGCTGCGCGCACCCAGCCGCTGGCGCGCAGCGCGGAGAACAGTTCGGCGCGCGCGGCCACGCTCGGCTGCAGCGGTTGCCCGAGCCAGGCCGCCAACGGCGCGATGCGCGGCGGGATGAAGGCCGCAGCGCCGAGCGCGTCACGCAATCCGGCGCGCGCGAGCACGGCATGCGCACCGCCCGCAACGATCCAGGTGAGCCCCTGAAGCCGGTAGGGCGGCAAGCCGCAGCGCGCTGCGAACTCGACGACCGCGCGTGCGGCCGTGGGCCAGAACCCGGCGTCGGCGGCGATCTCCTGGCGCTCGAACATGGCCCGATTGTATGAACCCGGTCGCGAGGCGACGCAAAGTGCCGATGCGGTGCTAACATGCGCGTCATCTCAAGCTGGCCGGTCCCGGATTCCGGGTTGCGCGCAGGCTTGTCTGAATCGCCTCAAGCCCCCATTTTCTCCGTATTTGCGTGCGCCGCGTTCGGCGCCGAGAGGATCCTCAATGAGCCAGGACATCAAGTACGTCAGCGACGCGAGCTTCGAATCCGACGTTCTGAAGTCGGATCGCCCGGTGCTGGTCGACTACTGGGCCGAATGGTGCGGCCCGTGCCGGATGATCGCGCCGATCCTGGACGAGGTCGCGGGCGACTACAAGGGCAAGCTGACGGTGGCAAAGCTCAACGTCGACGAGAACCAGGCGGTGCCGGCCAAGTACGGCATCCGCGGCATCCCGACGTTGATGCTGTTCAAGAACGGCGCGGTCGTCGGCACTAAGGTCGGCGCGCTGTCGAAGTCGCAGTTGACCGCTTTTATCGACAGTAATATCTGAACGAGTACGTCGGCGACAGCGCCGACGCCTTGTTTTCCCCGCGGGCGCCTCGCCAGGTCAACGGCGCCCCACTCACCCCACCTGAAAACCATGCAACTTTCT
Source organism: Pseudomonadota bacterium (assembly GCA_029778535.1). Taxonomy (GTDB): domain Bacteria; phylum Pseudomonadota; class Gammaproteobacteria; order Burkholderiales; family Burkholderiaceae_F; genus JAKOQB01. The sequence goes on from JAKOQB010000204.1 coordinate 17,819, forward strand.
GAACTCAAAGCGCTGCACGTGTCGCAACTGCTCGACATGGCCAGCGCGCTTGAAATTGACAATGCCAACCGGATGCGCAAGCAGGAGCTGATGTTTGCGATCCTGAAGAAGCGCGCCAAGGGCGGCGAGCAGATCTTTGGCGACGGCACGCTCGAAGTGCTGCCGGACGGCTTCGGCTTCCTGCGCTCGCCGGAGACGTCGTACCTGGCGTCGACCGACGACATCTACATCTCGCCCTCCCAGATCCGTCGCTTCAACCTGCACACCGGCGATTCGATCGAGGGCGAGGTGCGCACGCCGAAGGACGGCGAGCGTTACTTCGCGCTGGTCAAGGTCGACCGCGTCAACGGCCAGCCGCCGGAGTCAACCAAGCACCGCATCCTGTTCGAGAACCTGACGCCGCTGTTCCCCAACGAGCCGCTGAAGCTCGAGCGCGAGATCAAGGCGGAAGAGAACATCACCGGGCGGCTGATCGACATCATCGCGCCGATCGGCAAGGGCCAGCGCGGGCTGCTGGTGTCGTCTCCGAAATCGGGCAAGACCGTGCTGATGCAGCATGTCGCGCACGCGATTGCGGCCAATCATCCGGACGTGGTGCTGATCGTGCTGCTGATCGACGAGCGCCCGGAAGAAGTGACCGAGATGCAGCGCACGGTGCGCGGCGAGGTGGTGGCGTCGACCTTCGACGAGCCGGCCGCGCGTCACGTGCAGGTCGCCGAGATGGTGATCGAGAAGGCCAAGCGGCTGGCGGAGAGCAAGAAGGACGTGGTGATCCTGCTCGACTCGATCACGCGCCTGGCGCGCGCCTACAACACCGTGGTGCCGGCGTCGGGCAAGGTGCTCACCGGCGGCGTCGATGCCAACGCGCTGCAGCGGCCGAAGCGCTTCTTCGGCGCCGCGCGCAACATCGAGGAAGGCGGGTCGCTGACGATCATCGCCACCGCGCTGATCGACACCGGCTCGCGCATGGACGACGTGATCTACGAGGAGTTCAAGGGCACCGGCAACATGGAGATCCACCTCGAGCGCCGGCTGGCCGAGAAGCGCGTGTACCCGGCGATCAACGTCAACCGCTCCGGCACGCGCAAGGAAGAACTGCTTCTGAAGCCCGAGATCCTGCAGAAGGTCTGGATCCTGCGCAAACTGCTGTACGGCATGGACGAGATCGAGGCGATGGAATTCCTGCTCGACAAGATGCGCCAGACGAAGAACAACGCGGAGTTCTTCGAGATGATGCGAAGGGGTGGGTAAGCGAGGATCCAGGATTCAGGATCCAGGATCTAGTCGACCGCAGCCATCGCTGCGCTCCCGCACGCTGGCAGCCGTCTCGATCCTCGATCCTCGTTCCTCGATCCTAGATATAATCCGCCCTCCCCAACGAGACCGGCAGGTGGCCTGAGCGCGCTCAGACTGGCGGCCGCAATGAAAGACCGTTCATGAAACCCGGCATCCACCCCGAATATCGCGAAGTCGTGTTCATCGACACGTCGAACGACTTCAAGTTCATCACGCGCTCGACCGTGCAGACGAAGGAAAAGATCACCTTCGAAGGCAAGGAATACCCGGTCTACAAGCTGGAGACCTCTTCGGAGTCGCACCCGTTCTACACCGGCGCGCAGACGCGCATCGTCGAGACGGGGCGGGTCGAGAAGTTCCGCCAGAAATTCGCGCAGAAGACCGAGCAGGTCAACGCCGCTGCCGCGCAGGCGACCGCTGCCAAGGCGCGCAGGAAATAGTCGAACCCGGGCGACCGTCGATCACCGACAAAGGCAGCCTCGCGCTGCCTTTTTTTTCAGCGATGGATTTCAACTCGCGCCCCTCGCCCGCTCGCGTCAGCGCCGCCGCCGCCGCGCCGTTCCCGCGCGCGGCGCTGCTGGCGCTGTTGCTGGTTTTCATCTGCAGCGGGCTGATCGGACGCGATCCGTGGTACCAGGAGGACGCCGCGGACTTCGGCGTGATGTGGACGATGGCGCACGGCACTGCGGCCGACTGGCTGCTGCCGAACGTCGTCGGCGAACCCGTCGGCGACGCCGGCCCGCTGGCCGGCTGGGTCGGCGCACTGTTCATCCGCCTCTTCGGCACGTGGCTCGGCGATGCGCTGGCGGCGCGTCTGACCATCGTGCTGTGGTTCGTGATCGCGACCGCGGCGGTCTGGTACACGACCTATCGGCTGGCCCGGCGCGACGAAGCGCAGCCGGTCGCGTTCGCATTCGGCGGCGAGGCCAAGCCGCGCGATTACGGCCGCATGCTGGCCGACATCGCGGTGCTGCTGTTCACGGCCACGCTCGGGCTGGTGTTGCGCGTGCATGAGACGACCGATCTGGCGGCGTCGGTCGCGTTGATCGCCGTCACGTTGTTCGGGCTGGCGCTGGCGCTCGAGCGGGCGTGGGCCGGCGCGCTGCTGGTCGGCGCTTCGCTCGGGCTGCTCGCGCTGGCGCGCGGCCCACAGGCCGCGGCGTTCGCCACGTTCGGCGCGCTGCTGGCACTGCTGGCCACGCTGCCGCGCGCGGCGCGCTGGCGCGGTGCGGCGCTTGCGCTCGCGACCGCGGGTGCGACGTTTGCCGTCTGGCCGCTTCTTGCGACGCGGTTCGCGCCCGAGGCGGCACGCGCCGAATTCCTCGCTGCCTGGATGTCCTCCGCGCCGGCGGTGTTCGCCGTGCCGCGTGCCGCCGACCTCGGCTGGCTGCTGCGCACGCTCGCGTGGTACGTGTGGCCGTTATGGCCGTTCGCGCTGTGGGCGGTGTACGCGTGGCGGCACGGGCTCGGCCGCGCCCACGTCGCGCAGCCGGCGCTGCTGGGTGCCGCTGGGCTCGCCGGCGCGCTGGCCGCGCCGCAGACGGAGCCCCCGTTGCTGCTGCTGGCGGCGCCGCTGGCGGTGCTCGCCGCGTTCGGCGCGGTCAGCGTGCGCCGCGCGGCGGAGAACGTGATCGACTGGTTCTCGATCGTGACCGTGTCGTTCTTCGGCCTGGTCGGCTGGGCGTACTTCATCGCGATGATGACGGGCAGCCCGCCGAAGATGGCGGCGTCGATCGCGCGCCTGACGCCGGGGTACACACCGCACGTCGGCGCGCTCGCGATCGCGCTTGCGCTCGCCGCCACCACGGGCTGGATCGCGCTGGTGATCTGGCGCGTGGTGCGCCAGCCCGAGCCGCTGTGGCGCGGGCCGCTGCTGGCCGCCGGCGGACTGACGGCGCTGTGGTTCATGCTGAACGTGCTGTTCCTGCCGGCGATCAACTACGCACGCTCGTATGAACCGCTGGCGCAGCGTATCCGCCAGCAGATCGACCGCGCCGACGGCGCGCCGGCCTGCGTGCTCGCGTACCAGTTGCGGCCGGCGCATCGCGCGATGCTGGCGTATCACGGCGGCATCCGCTTCGGCAGCGCGACCGACGACTGTCCGCTGGCGCTGCAGCGCGACCTGCGCCGCACGCGGCTCGACGATTCGCCGCCGCCGGGCGACTGGCGCGAGGTGTGGGAAGGGCGCTGGCCGCCGCGTCCCGACGAGACCTTCCGACTGTTCCGGCGCGGACCCAAGTGATCGTTCTCGCGGCCGCGCGTCGCGCGCGGTCGGGGACTTCGATGCCTTCGCCACCCGCTCATTCGACTTCCGTGCGCGCGATCGTCGACCAGGCGTGGCCGATGTTCATCGCGCAACTGGCGATCGTCGCCAATTCGGGCATCGATACCGCGATGGCAGGCAGGTTGTCGGCGACCGATCTGGCCGGGGTGGCGCTCGGCACCAACGTGTACGTGTCGGTGTTCATCGCGTTCATGGGCGTGGTGACCGCGGTCGGACCGATCGCCGGCCACCACTTCGGCGCCGGCCGCCTGCACGCGATCGGCCACGATGTCGGACAGGCGCTGTGGCTCGTGGCTGCATTCTCGGTGGCCGGCATCGCGCTGCTCGCCTGGACCGATCCCTGGTTTGCTCTCGCGCAGGCGCCGCCCGAGGTCACCCGCATCACCGCCGACTATCTGCTCGCCGTCGCGGTCGGGTTGCCGGGCGCGCTGGCGGCGCGCGTGTTCGTCGCGCTGAACTCGGCGGTGTCGCGGCCGCGGATCACGATGGCGATCAACCTCGTCGCGCTGGCGCTGAAGATTCCGCTCAACGCGCTGTTCATGTACGGCGCGGGACCGCTGCCTGCGCTCGGCGGCGCCGGCTGCGGCGTGGCCACCGCGGTGCTGTCGTGGCTGACGATCGCGCTCAGTTTCGCGGTGTGGCGGCTCGATCCGTACTTCGAGCGCTTCCGCGCGCCGCGGACCGTCGGCCTGCGTGCGCCGGAGTGGTCGAGCCAGCGCGAACTGCTGCGGCTCGGCATTCCGATCGGGATCGCGATCCTGTTCGAGGTCAGCTCGTTCACCTTCATGGGCATCCTGATCGCGCGGCTCGGCGCCGAGACGCTGGGTGCGCACCAGATCGTCGCCAACGTGGTGTCGATCCTGTTCATGGTGCCGCTGTCGATCGGCTTCGCCGGTGGCGCGCTGACCGCGCAGTCGCTCGGTGCCGGCAGGCCGCGCGATGCGCGGCGCGTGACGCTGCGCGCGCTGCGGCTGACGTTCTTCCTGGCGCTGGTGCTGGCGACCGTCGTGTGGCTGGCGCGCGGCGCCATCGTCGACTTCTACACCCGCGACCCCGCGGTTGCGCAGACCGCCGCGCTGCTGATCGGGTGGGGCACCGCATTTCACCTGTTCGATGCCATGCAGGGAGTGGCCTTCCAGACGCTGCGCGGCTACAAGGTCGCCACCGCGCCGATGCTGATCTACGGCGTGTGCCTGTGGGGCATCGGCATCGGCGGCGGCTTCTGGATCGCCTACTCGACGACGCCGTTCGGCCCGCCGCTGGGCGCGGCGGGCTTCTGGTCTGCCGCCGTCCTCAGCCTGGGCAGCGCGGCGACGCTGCTCGTGTCGCTGCTGCTCGCGGTGTCGGGCCGGCGCGTGCATACGCGGTGACGTCGGGCGCAAGAAAAGGGTGCGCTCGGAACGAAAAAGGGCCGGGGAGCCCCGGCCCTTCTGGTTGGCTGCACGCCTGATCAGCCGCGCGCTTGCAGGGCGGCGATGCGCTGCTCGATCGGCGGATGGGTCGAGAACAGCGCCAGCATCCCGCTCGGCGAGCTGTTGATGCCCATCGCCTTGACCTGCTGCGGCAGTTCCCCCGGCTCCATGCCACCCAGCCGCGCCAGCGCGTTGATCATCGGCCGCGGACTGCCCATCAGATTGGCCGACGCCGCGTCGGCGCGGAATTCGCGCTGGCGCGAGAACCACGCGACGACGATCGCGGCCAGGAAGCCGAGCGCGATGTCGAGCACGATCACCGACACCCAGTAGCCCATGCCGGGCGCGTCGCTTTCGTTTTTCAGGATAACGCGATCGACGACCCAGCCGATCACGCGTGACAGGAACACGACGAAGGTGTTCATCACGCCCTGAATCAGCGTCATCGTCACCATGTCGCCGTTGGCCACGTGACCGATCTCGTGGCCAAGGACGGCCTCGACCTCTTCCTTGCTCATCGACTGCAAGAGGCCGGTCGACACAGCGACCAGCGCCGAGTTGCGGCTGGCGCCGGTGGCGAACGCGTTCGGTTCGCCCTCGTAGATCGCGACCTCGGGCATGCCGATGCCGGCCTTCTGCGCGTGCTTGCGAACAACGTCCACCAGCCACGCTTCCATCGCGTTGCGCGGCTGGTCGATCGGCTGCGCGCCGGTGGACCATTTGGCCATCGGTTTCGAGATCAGCAGCGAGATGAACGACCCGGTGAAGCCGACCACCAGCGCGAACACCGCCAACGCGCCGAAGTCGAGTTGCCGCCCGCCGATGCCGGCGAAGTTGATGCCGAATACCGCGCCGAGGATGTTCAGGAACAACATCAGCACGACGATGATCGCAAGGTTCGTAGCCACGAACAGCGCGATACGTTTCATACGTTCTCCACGGAAAGTTGGGGGGAAAGCGGCGCCGAGTCTATCCAAGACCGGGCGGTCGGACCAATCAGAGTTTTCCGGGTCTACATGGCACTTCGGATGCCCACGATTTCAGCACGGCCGCTTGGACCGGCGCCTCGATACGGGGTTCAAGATGGGGGCAAGGCGATCTGCATCAAGAGGCCGTCAGCCCGGATCGGACAAGCTGCGCCGGTAAGATTTACGGGTTTTCCCGGTCTCCGCGCCGCACGAACATCGAGAGGAATCCATGACCACGTCCATCAAGCGAGCCGATCTGATCGAAAGCGTGGCGGGCGCGCTGCAATACATCAGCTACTACCACCCGGTCGACTACATCCGCAGCCTGGCGCGCGCGTACGAGGCCGAGCAGAGCCCGGCGGCGCGCGACGCGATCGCGCAGATCCTGACCAACTCGCGCCTGTGCGCGGAAGGCAGGCGGCCGATCTGCCAGGACACCGGGATCGTCAACGTGTTCCTGAAGATCGGCATGGACGTGCGCTGGGACGGCTTCACCGGAACGATCGAGGATGCGGTCAACGAGGGCGTGCGGCGCGGGTATCTGAACCCCGACAACAAGCTGCGCGCATCGGTCGTCGATCCGCCGGAGTTCGGCCGAAAGAACACGAAGGACAACACGCCCGCGGTCGTGCACATGCAGCTCGTGCCCGGCAACGCGGTCGAGATCACGGTGGCCGCGAAGGGCGGAGGCAGCGAAAACAAGAGCAAGTTCGTGATGCTGAATCCGTCGGATTCGATTGTCGACTGGGTGCTGAAGACGGTGCCGACGATGGGCGCCGGCTGGTGTCCGCCGGGAATGCTCGGCATCGGCATCGGCGGCACCGCGGAGAAGGCGATGCTGCTGGCCAAGGAAGCGCTGATGGACGACATCGACATGACCGAGCTTCTGCAGCGCGGTCCCAAGTCGGATGAAGAGAAGCTGCGCGTCGAACTGTACGAGAAGGTCAACGCGCTCGGCATCGGCGCGCAGGGGCTTGGCGGGCTCACGACCGTACTCGACGTGAAGATCAAGATGTACCCGACCCACGCCGCGAGCAAGCCGGTGGCGATGATCCCGAACTGCGCGGCCACGCGTCACGCGCATTTCGTGCTCGACGGCAGCGGCCCGGCGTACCTGGAGCCGCCGTCGCTCGGCGAATGGCCCGCCGTGAACTGGGCGCCCGACTACAACAAGAGCAGGCGCGTGAACCTCGACACGCTGACCAAGGCCGAGGTCGCTTCATGGAAGCCCGGCGACACGCTGCTGCTCAGCGGCAGGATGCTCACCGGCCGCGACGCCGCGCACAAGCGCATCCAGGACATGCTCGCGAAGGGCGAGAAGCTGCCGGTCGATTTCACCAACCGCGTGATCTACTACGTCGGCCCGGTCGATCCGGTGCGCGACGAAGTGGTCGGCCCCGCGGGCCCGACAACCGCAACGCGCATGGACAAGTTCACCGAGATGATGCTGGCGCAGACCGGGCTGATCGCGATGATCGGCAAAGCGGAACGCGGGCCGGTGGCGATCGAGGCTATCCGCAAGCACCGCAGCGCTTACCTGATGGCGGTCGGCGGCGCCGCGTATCTGGTCGCCAAGGCAATCAAGGCGGCGAAAGTCGTCGCGTTTGCCGACCTCGGCATGGAGGCGATCTACGAGTTCGAGGTCAAGGACATGCCGGTCACGGTCGCGGTCGACGCGAGCGGCACGTCGGTGCACGAGACCGGTCCGCGCGAGTGGCAGGCAAGGATCGGGAAGATTCCCGTCGCCGCGGCCTGAACACGAACGACGGCTCCCGCGCATCACGCGGGAAACACCCCGGTCGACAGATAGCGGTCGCCGCGATCGCAGACGATGAACACGATCGTCGCATCGCGCACCTCGGCCGCAATGCGCAGCGCGATCGTGCACGCGCCGCCGGACGAGATGCCGGCGAAGATGCCCTCCTCGGCCGCGAGCCGCCGCGCCATCGCCTCGGCGTCGGCCTGCGAAACGGATTCGAGCCGGTCGACGCGCGCGGCGTCGTAGATCTTCGGCAGGTAGGCGTCGGGCCATTTGCGGATGCCGGGGATGCGCGAGCCGTCGGCCGGCTGCGCGCCGATGATCCGGATCGCGGCGTTCCGTTCCTTCAGATACCGGCTCACGCCCATGATGGTGCCGGTCGTTCCCATGCTGCTTACGAAGTGCGTGATGTTTCCGGCCGTGTCGCGCCAGATTTCGGGGCCGGTGGTCTCGTAGTGCGCGCGCGGATTGTCGGCGTTGGCGAACTGGTCGAGCACCCTGCCTTCGCCGCGCGCCTGCATGGCCAGCGCGAGATCGCGCGCGTACTCCATGCCGCCCTTGTCGTGCGGCGTCAGGATCAGCTCGGCGCCGTACGCGGTCATGCTGGCGCGGCGTTCCGCCGACAGATCGTCCGGCATGATCAGCGTCATCCGGTACCCCTTCATCGCAGCGATCATCGCCAGCGCGATGCCGGTGTTGCCGCTGGTGGCTTCGATCAGGCGGTCGCCCGGCCTGATCTCGCCGCGCTCCTCGGCGCGGCGGATCATCGAGTACGCGGGCCGATCCTTGACCGAGCCGCCGGGGTTGTTGCCCTCCAGTTTGCCCAGGATCACGTTGCCGCGCGGGTCGCCGTCTTTCCCCGGCAGGCGAGCGAGCCGCACCAGCGGCGTGTTGCCGATCGTCGCTTCGATGGTCGCGTAGCTCATCGTTTCGATTTCTCCGGCGGCGTGCTGCCGTTCACCGTCAGGCCCTGCGCGCCGAGCCGCCACGCGCCGTTGGCGCCGATGCCCTTCACGCGCGCGCGCAGGTCCGCCCAGCTCGCGAACGGCGCCCGCTCCCGCTCGCGCAGAATTGCTTCGACCCGCGCCACGCCCAGCCCGTTCAACTGCTCGAGCTGCGCGCGGCTCGCGTCGTTGATTTCGAGCGCGGTGGCCGCGCCGGCGGTGAGCAGCGCGACCAGCCACGCGGCGGCGACCTTCATACCGAGTCGAGTTCCTCGATCCGCCGCGGCGGATAGCTGTCCCAACTGGTGCAGCCCGGGCACTGCCAGTGGAACTCGCGCGCGCGAAAGCCGCATTTGCCGCAGCGATAGCGCGCGAGCTTGCGTGCCTGCGCCTGGATCAGCGGGTGCAGGCCCGCCATGGCATCGTCGGCCACGCCACGCAGCGCCAGCAGGCGCTCGTAGCCGAGCAGCGACGGATGCCGCTTCAACTCGTCACGCAGCAGGTGTTCGGCAGCGTTGCTGCTTTCCCATGCGGCCACGCGATCGACCGCGATCTCGAGCAGATCGATCGACGGCGCGTCCATCAGCCCCCGGCGCAGCAGGTTCAGCGCCTGCGCACGCCGGCCGGACTTGTCGAGCGCCTCGGTCAGTTGCCGCGCGACCAGCGCCAGATGCTCGGGCGCGTTCGATTCGATCTGCGACCAGCGCTTGATCGCCTGCTCCAGGTCGCCGCGACGGGCCGCGAGTTCGCCGGCGAGCAGCATCGCGCGCACCGACTTGCGATCGGCCGCCTGCGCTTCCGCCAGGTGGCGCTCGGCGCCGTCGAGATCGTTGCGCGCGAGCGCCTGATCCGCCAGCTCGCAGTAAAAATGGGCGATTGCGGCGTGATGCGACTCGCCGGCCTCGCGCTCCAGTCGCCGCGCGCAGTCGATCGCCTTGACCCACTCGCGCTCCATCTCGTAGATGCGCGCCAGCGAGCGCAGCGCATCGAGCCGGTGGCGCGGCTCGTCGCGCAGGTTCAGGTAAGCATCTTCGGCGCGATCGAGCAGTCCGCCCTTCAGAAAGTCCTGTCCCAGCTCCGCCAGCGCGTTGGCGCGCTCGGCCGCGGGCAGATCGGCGCGGTTGAACAGGTGGGTGTGGATGCGCACCGCGCGATCGATCTCGCCGCGGCGGCGGAACAGGTTGCCGAGCGCGTGATGCAGTTCGATCGTCTCGGGGTCGAGCTTGACCACCTCGATGAACGCGTCGATCGCCTTGTCCGGCTGCTCGTTCAGGAAATAGTTGAGGCCGCGGAACATCGAGCGCGGCGCGGTCTGCGGATCGGCGCCGCGTGCGCGCGTATCGACGCCGCGCAGCCACCAGCCGGCGGCGAACAGCGCCGGCAACAGGATCAGGTACCAGAGCTCGAATTCGCCCACGGTGCGCGAGGCTCAGTGGCCGATGCGCGTGTCGCCGTTCAACTCGCCGACCGCGCCGGCGTTGCGCGCGACATTGGCCATGCCCGTGATCGTCGACGGCCCGCGCCGGATCGTCGGCGGCCCCTGCGCGGCCTTCGCTTCCGCGGCCGCGAGCTGGCGGCGCAGCCGGAAAACGCGCGGCGCCATCGCGATCGCGCCCGCCAGCACGCCGATCAGCAGGCACGCCAGCATCACGACGATCAGCGGCACGCCCTCCCAGTGCAGCGTCTCCGTCAGGCGCACCGGCACCGGCGTCAGGTTCTTCAGCGCGAACCACAGAACGATGGCGAAGAAGGCCAGCCGGATCAGCCACGCGAAAGCGTTCATCGGAGCAGCAGTGCGAAGGTTGGAAAGATTGTACGGTGCCGGCGCGGCCGCCTCGCGCGCGCCGCGGGCGAAAAAAAACCCCGCAAGGCGGGGCTCATCGACGCTGTCCGTTGCTCAGCCGTCGCCGCAGGACGCAACCGCGCCGCCGCGCGGCGAGCGGTCGACCCGCTCGCGCAGCTCCTTGCCGGCCTTGAAGTGCGGCACGTGCTTGGCGGGCACGTGCACGCGCTCGCCCGACTTCGGATTGCGGCCGATGCGCGGCGGGCGATAGTTCAGCGCGAAGCTGCCGAAGCCGCGGATCTCGATCCGGCAGCCCTGCGCCAAAGCGTCGCTCATCGCGTCGAGCATCGTCTTGACGGCCTCGTCGGCGTCGCGCGCGACCAGGCGCGGGTTGCGCTCGGCGAGCTTCGCGATCAGCTCGGATTTCGTCATGAACTTGGTGGTCATGGCGCGTGTCGTCGGTGCGCGCAGCGCACCGACGTCTGCTAGGTCGACTTATCCAGCTTGGCCTTCAGCAGCGCGCCCAGGTTGGTCGTGCCGCTGGCGGTTTCCGCCTGCATGCGCGCCATCGCCTCGGCTGCCTCGGCGCTGTCCTTCGCCTTGATCGACAGGTTGATGCTGCGATTCTTGCGGTCGATGTTCAGGATCAGCGCGGTCACCTTGTCGCCTTCCTTCAGGTGATTGCGCGCGTCCTCGACGCGGTCGCTGGCGATCTCGGAGGCGCGCAAATAGCCCTCGACGTCGGCGCCGAGCGAGATCACCGCGCCCTTCGGATCGACGCTCTTGACCGTGCCGGTGACGATCGACCCCTTCTCGTGCGTGCCGGCGAAGTTGGTGAACGGATCCCCGCCCAGCTGCTTGACGCCGAGCGAGATGCGCTCGCGCTCGACGTCGATCGCCAGCACCACGGCCTCGACCTCGTCGCCCTTCTTGTACTTGCGCACCGCTTCCTCGCCGGGTTCGTGCCACGACAGGTCCGACAGGTGCACCAGGCCGTCGATGCCGCCCGGCAGTCCGATGAAGACGCCGAAGTCGGTGATCGACTTGATCTGCCCTTTGACCTTGTCGCCCTTCTTGTGCGACAGGGAGAAGTCCTCCCACGGATTCGGCTTGCACTGCTTCATGCCGAGCGAGATGCGGCGGCGGTCCTCGTCGATCTCGAGCACCATCACCTCGACCTCGTCGCCCAGCTGCGCGACCTTCTTCGGGTCGACGTTCTTGTTGGTCCAGTCCATCTCGGACACGTGCACCAGACCCTCGATTCCGGGCTCGATCTCGACGAACGCGCCGTAGTCGGTGATGTTGGTGATCTTTCCGAACAGGCGCGTGCCCTGCGGATAGCGGCGTCCCAGGCCGACCCACGGGTCCTCGCCGAGCTGCTTGACGCCCAGCGACACGCGGTTCTTCTCCTGGTCGAACTTCAGCACCTTGGCGGTGATCTCCTGGCCGACCTGCACCACCTCGCTCGGATGGCGCACGCGCCGCCACGCCAGATCGGTGATGTGCAGCAGGCCGTCGATGCCGCCCAGGTCGACGAACGCGCCGTAATCGGTGATGTTCTTGACCACGCCCTTGACGATCGCGCCTTCTTTCAGCGTTTCGAGCAGCTTCTGCCGCTCCTCGCCCATGCTGGCCTCGACCACGGCGCGGCGCGACAGCACCACGTTGTTGCGCTTGCGGTCGAGCTTGATGACCTTGAACTCGAGCGTCTTGCCCTCGAGCCCCGAGGTGTCCTTCATCGGCCGCACGTCGACCAGCGACCCAGGCAGGAACGCGCGGATGCCGTTGGTCATCACGGTCAGGCCGCCCTTGACCTTGCCGGTGATGGTGCCGGACACGAGGTCGCCGTTGTCGAGCGCGCGCTCGAGGTTCATCCACGCGGCCAGTCGTTTGGCCTTGTCGCGCGACAGGATCGTGTCGCCGTAGCCGTTTTCCAGCGATTCGATCGCGACCGGGACGAAATCGCCCGGCTTCACGTCGACCTGGCCCTGGTCGTTCTTGAATTCGTCGATCGGGATGTAGGCCTCGGATTTCAGCCCCGCGTTGACGACCACGAAGTTGTAGTCGACGCGGATCACCTCGGCGGTGATGACCTCGCCGGCGCGCATTTCCTTGCGCGACAGGCTTTCTTCGAATAGAGCGGCAAAGCTTTCCTTCGCCGGAGCAGACTGAGTTGCAACGGAAGACATTCAGTGACTTTCAAGCACGCCCAGGCTTTGCGCCCAAGCGGTGTTGAACACCACGCGCCGAAAACAGCGGACTTCGGCGCGCACCCACGACCTCGCTAACCCGCGGCCGTCATCGCGTACCAGTGCAGGATCGTCGCCACGACTTCCTCGATCGCGAGCCGCGAAGAATCCAGCCGGTACGCATCCTCCGCCGGCTTCAGCGGCGCGACGGCGCGCTTCGAATCGCGCTCGTCGCGTTCCCGCAGATCCTGCAAGAGGGCCGTCAGTGTAGCCGGGAAGCCCTTTCCTATCAACTGCTTATAGCGGCGATCGGCACGCGCCTCGACGCTCGCCGTCAGGAACACCTTCAACGTCGCGTCGGGGAACACGACCGTGCCCATGTCGCGGCCGTCGGCCACCAGCCCCGGCGGCCGGCGAAACGAACGCTGCAGGTCGAGCAGCGCCTGCCGCACCGGCGCGTGCACCGCAACCCGCGACGACAGCCGGCTCGCCTCCTCGGTGCGGATCGCGTCGGTCATATCGCGGCCGTCGAGCGTGATGCGACCGTCCTCGAACCGCGGCCGCAGCGTCGCCGCGAGCCGCGCCAGCGCTTGGCCGTCGTCGAGCGGGGTGCCGGTCTCCGCTGCACGCAAGCCGACCAGCCGGTACAGCGCACCGCTGTCGAGGTAGTGAAACCCGAGCGCCTTGGCGACCGCCGCGGCGACCGTGCCCTTGCCCGACGCGGTCGGCCCGTCGATCGCGATCACCGGCGTCGTCATACTGCGGACGGCCGGACCAACTGCTCCAGCCGGGTGAAGAAATCTGGAAAGGTCTTCGCCACGCACTGCGGATCGCGGATGTGGATCGGCGCGCCGGCCGCGGCGGCCAACGCAAAGCACATCGCGATGCGGTGATCGTCGTAGGTGTCGATCGTCGCTTCGCGCACGGTGGCGGGCGGCTCGATCGCGATCGAATCGGCGCCCTCTTGCACCCTTGCGCCGAGCTTGCGCAGCTCGGCCGCCATCGCGGCGATGCGGTCGGTCTCCTTCACGCGCCACGAGCCGATGCCGCGCAGCACGGTGCGACCGCGGGCAAACAGCGCGACGATCGCGGCCGTCATCGCCGCGTCGGGGATGTCGGTGCAGTCGAAGTCGATCGCGACGACCGACTCGCCGGCGCGCGCTTCGATGAATTCGGCGCCCAGGTCGATCCGCGCGCCCATCTTCTGCAGCAGATCGGTGAACGCGACGTCGCCCTGCACGCTGTCGCGGCCGACGCCGAGCACCCGCACCGGTCCGCCGGCGATCGCGCCGAGCGCGAGGAAGTAGGAGGCGGCCGAAGCATCGCCCTCGACCGCGTAACGGCCCGGCGCCTCATACGGCGCGCGCGGCACGCGGAAGGTCGCGCCGTCGCGCGCGACCGTCACGCCGAACTGCGCCATCATCGCCACCGTCATGGCGACATACGGCTGCGAGATCAGGGTGCCCGGCACGCGGATCGTCAACCCGGTCGCGGGCGCGATCAGCGGCGCGATCATCAGCAATCCGCTCACGAACTGGCTCGACACCTCGCCCTTGATATCGACCGCGTCGCGGATAATGCGGGCCGCCGGGGCGATTTCGAGCGGCGGATAGCCAGCCTCGCCTGCGCAGCGGATGCGCGCGCCGAGCGAGTTCAGCGCGTCGACCAGGTCGCCGATCGGCCGCTCGCGCATCCGCGCCACGCCGTCGAGGCGATAGCGGCCACCCGCGAACGCGAGCGCGGCTGCCAGCGGGCGCATCGCGGTGCCGGCGTTGCCGAGGAACAGGTCCGCCTGCTTGACCGGGAACGCGCCTGCGCCGCCGGATACGCGCGTCGCGTCGCCGCTGTGCTCGACGCGCACGCCAAGCGCACGCAACGCCTCGATCATCACCCGGGTGTCATCGGCGTCGAGCAGCCCGGTGAGTTCCGTTTCGCCCCGCGCCAGCGCCGCCAGCAGCAGCGCGCGGTTGGAGATGCTCTTCGAGCCCGGCAGCCGCACCGCGCCGGCGGCGTGCGCGATCGGCGCGATCGTCAGCACGTCGGGCCAGACGTCACTCGGCATCGAAGGTCTCGGCATGGCGGCGGCGCGTACGGCTCGCCAGATCGAACACGCGCTCGATCGCCTCGGCATCGCCGGCATCGACCGCGCGCTGCAACTCGTCGAGCAGCGCGCGGTAGCCGCGCAGCTCGTCGCTCAGCGCGGCGCGGTTGGCGACCGAGATGTCGCGCCACATCTCCGGGTTGCTGGCGGCGATGCGGGTGAAGTCGCGAAAGCCGGCGCCGGCGAAGCCGAGCTTGCGCTCGCCGTCCGGCTCCGACGCGATGCGCGCGACCAGCGCGAACGCCAGCAGGTGCGGCAGATGGCTGACCGCGGCGAAGACGCGGTCGTGCTCGTCGGCGTCCATCCGCGAGACCTTGGCGCCGGCGGCCGTCCACAACGCCTCGACACTCGCGAGGGCATCCGCGTTCGTCTCCCCGACCGGCGTGGAGACGAAGAGCTTGCCTTCGAACAGCGCGCCGTGGGCATGGTCGACGCCGGGCCGCTCGCGGCCGGCGATCGGGTGCCCCGGCACGAAACGGCGAAACGAGGAGCTGCTGGCGGCGTTCAACTCCGCGCGTGCGGCGTCGATCACCGAACGCTTGGTGCTGCCGACATCGGTGATCAGCGCATGCGCCGGCACGGTTGCCGCGATCGCAGCGAACGTCGAGCGCATCGCGCCGACCGGCACGGCGAGCAGCACGAGGTCGGCCGCACGCACCGCCTCGCCCGCGCTCGGCGCCGCGCGGTCGATCACGCCGAGCGCCTGCGCGCGCTGCAGCGCCGCGCGGTCGCGGTCAAAGCCGACCACCTCGGAGACGACTCCCGCGCGCCGCCAGGCGATCGCGGCCGAGCCGCCGATCAGGCCGACGCCGATCAGCGCCAGCTTCATCCGCCGCGCGCGGCCGCCAGCGCCTCGGGCAGCGCGGCGAGGAACTTCGCGTTCTCCTCCGGCAGTCCGACCGTGACGCGCAACCACTCGGGCAGGCCGTAGTTGGCCACCGGGCGCACGATCACGCCGCGCTTGAGCAGTTCGTGATAGACCTTCGCGGCGGGACCGACCTTCACGAGCACGAAGTTGCCGAAGCTCGGCACATGCTCGAGCGCAAGCGCATCGAAGCCTTCGATCAACTGCCGCATGCCGCGCAGGTTCAGCTCGTAGCTCTTGCGCAGGAATTCGGCGTCGCCGAGCGCGGCCACGGCCGCCGCCTGCGCCAGCGTGTTGACGTTGAACGGTTGCCGCACGCGGTTCAGCAGGTCGGTGAGTTCGGCCTGCGCGATGCCGTAGCCGACGCGCAAGCCCGCCAGCCCGAACGCCTTGGAGAACGTGCGCGATACCAGCAGGTTCGGATGCTGCTTCACCCACGCGGTCGAATCGAAGCGGTGCTCGGGCGGCAGGTATTCGTTGTAGGCCTCGTCGAGCACCACGACGACCTCCTTCGGCACGCGCGCCAGGAACGCCGCGACCTGCGAATGCACGATGAACGTTCCGGTCGGGTTGTTCGGGTTCGCGACGTACATCAATCGCGTGTCGGGTGCGATCGCCGCCAGCATCGCGTTGAGGTCGTGGCCGAGGTTCTTCGCCGGCACGACGATCGCGCGCGCGCCGCGCGACTGCGTCGCGAGCGCGTACACGGCAAACGAATGCTGCGCATACACGCAGCTCGTGCCGGGGGCGAGCAGCGCGGCGGCGGCCAGTTCGAGGATGTCGTTGCTGCCGTTGCCGAGCGTGATCCACTCGGCCGGCACGCCGTACTTCGACGCGAGCGCGGCCTTCAACTCGAATCCGTTGGAGTCCGGATAGCGCCCGGCGTCGCCGAGGTGTTCCAGCGCGCGCGCGATCGCGCTGCGCGCCGACGGCGGCATGCCGAGTGGGTTCTCGTTCGACGCCAGCTTGACGATCTCCTCGGCGCGCAAACCGAACTCGCGCGCCAGCTCCTCGATCGGCTTGCCGGCCTGGTACGGTGCGATCGCGCGCACGTACGGCAGCGCCGGCACCGGTTCGTTCGCTTTCATCACTGCAGCCATCGGCGCTCCCTCGCCTATTTCGCCATCGGATACGAGCCGAGGCTCTTGTAGAACGCGCAGCGCTCGCGCAGCTCGGCCAGCGCCGCGGCGGTCTTCGGGTCCTTCTCGTGCCCCTCGACGTCGACGTAGAACCAGTATTCCCACGCGCCGCTCCGGGCCGGGCGCGATTCGAAGCGCGTCATCGATACGCCGTGCTGCGCCAGCGGCGTCAGCATGTGATAGACGGCGCCGGCCTTGTTCGGCACCGACAGGATCAGCGAGGTCTTGTCGCGCCCGGTCGGCGTCGTTGTCTGGCGGCCGAGCACGACGAAGCGCGTGCGATTGCCCGGATCGTCCTGGATGTGCGCCGCGACCGCGTGCAGGCCGTAGCGCTCGGCCGCGCTTTCGCTCGCGATCGCCGCTACGGTCGCGTCCTCGGCCGCCAGCTTCGCGGCTTCCGCGTTGCTTGCCACGCTGACGCGCGGCAGCGCCGGGTGATGCTGGTTGAGCCAGTTCACGCACTGCGCGAGCGACTGCGCGTGCGCGCAGATGCGCGTCACGCCTTCCATCGTGCCGCGCTTCGTCATCAGGTTGTGGTGCACCGGCAGCGATACCTCGGCGATGATCGACAAGGGGGTCACGAGCAGCAGGTCGAGCGTGCGCGTGATCGAGCCCTCGGTCGAATTCTCCACCGGCACGATGCCGTAGTCGGTGCTGCCCGCCTCGACGTCGCGCACCACCTCGTCGATCGAGCCGCACGGCGCAGCGATCACGCCGGCGCCGAACTGCTTGCGCAGCGCGAGCTCGGAAAACGTCCCCTCGGGACCCAGATAGGCGACCGTGATCGGCCGCTCCAGCGCGCGGCAGGCGGCGATCACCTCGCGGTAAACCGCCTGCACGGTCGCCGGCGCCAGCGGACCCGCGCTCAGCGCGGCGACCTTGTCGAGCACCTCGGCCTCGCGCTCGGGCCGGTACACCGGCGCGTTGTGCTCCTGCTTCACTCGGCCGACCTCGGCCGCCAGGCGCGCGCGCTCGTTCAGCAGCTCGACCAGCTTGCGGTCGACGGCGTCGATCGCGTCGCGCAGCGGCTTCAGGCGGTCGTCCATGCGCGTTCAGCTCGCCGCGTCGCCGTGGTCCTGCGCCGGTTCCGCGCCGTTGTCGGCATCGCTCTCGACGATGCGCTGCAGGCCGGCAAGCTTGGTGCCTTCGTCGAGCGCGATCAGCGTGACGCCCTGCGTGGCGCGGCCCATCGCGCGGATCTCGGCCACGCGGGTGCGGATCAGCACGCCGCCGGTGGTGATCAGCATGATCTCGTCGTCGGGCCGCACCAGCGTGGCGGCGACGACCTTGCCGTTGCGCTCGCTGGTGGCGATCGCGATCATGCCGCGCGTAGCGCGCGAGTGGCGCGTGTACTCGGCGATCGGCGTGCGCTTGCCGTAGCCGTTCTCGGTCGCGGTCAGCACGCTCTGCTGCTCGTCCTCCGCGACCAGCAGCGCGATCACCGACTGGCCGTCGTCGAGCTGCATGCCGCGTACGCCGCGGGCGGTGCGTCCCAACGGGCGCCCGTCGTTCTCGTCGAAGCGCACCGCCTTGCCGGCGTCGGAGAACAGCATCACGTCGTGGCGGCCGTCGGTGATCGCGGCGCCGATCAGGTAGTCGCCCGCGTCCAGGTCGCAGGCAATGATGCCGGCCTTGCGCGGATTGGCGAATTCGGCCAGTTCGGTCTTCTTCACCGTGCCCTTGGCGGTCGCCATGAAGACGTAATGCAGCGCGTCGAAGTGCTTGACCGGCAGCACGACGGTGATCTTCTCGTTCTCCGCCAGCGGGAACATGTTGACGATCGGCTTGCCGCGCGAGGTGCGCGTGCCCTGCGGCACTTCCCACACCTTCAGCCAGTACAGGCGCCCGCGGTTAGAAAAGCACAGGATCGTGTCGTGCGTGTGCGCGATGAAGAGCTGGTCGATCCAGTCGTCCTCGCGCGTCGCGGCCGCCTGTTTGCCGCGCCCGCCGCGCCGCTGCGCGCGGTAGTCGGCCAGCGGCTGGCACTTGATGTAGCCGGCGTGCGACAGCGTCACCACCATGTCCTGCGGCGTGATCAGATCCTCGGTCTGCAGGTCCTCGGCGGTGCGCACGATCTCCGAGCGGCGCGCGTCGCCGAACTCCTTCTTCAGCTGGGCGAGCTCGTCGCGGATGATCGACGTGATGCGCTCGGGCTTGGCCAGGATGTCGAGCAGGTCCGCGATCAGGTCAATCACCTCGCGGTACTCGTTGACGATCTTGTCCTGCTCCAGCCCGGTCAGCCGCGACAAGCGCATCTGCAGGATCTGCTCGGCCTGCGTCTCGCTCAATCGGTACAGGCCGTCGGGCTGCAGGCCGAACTGCGGCTCGAGCGTCTGCGGCCGGAACGCGTCGCGGGTCTCGCCCGCGCGCGCGAGCATCTCGCGCACCAATGAAGAATCCCAGGTGCGCGCCATCAGCTCGCTCTTCGCCACCGGCGGCGTGGGCGCGGCCTTGATGATCGCGATGAACTCGTCGATGTTCGCCAGCGCCACCGCCAGCCCTTCGAGCACGTGGCCGCGGTCGCGCGCCTCGCGCAGCTCGAACACCGTGCGGCGGGTGACGACCTCGCGCCGGTGCGCGAGAAACGCCTCCAGCATTTGCTTCAGATTCAGCAGCCGCGGCGCGCCGTCGACCAGCGCCACGAAGTTCATGCCGAACGTGTCCTGCAGCTGCGTCTGCTTGTACAGGTTGTTCAGCACCACTTCGGGCAGCTCGCCGCGCTTCAGTTCGATCACCACCCGCATGCCGCTCTTGTCCGATTCGTCGCGGATGTCGGAGATGCCCTCCAGCTTCTTCTCGTTGACGAGTTCTGCCATGCGCTCGAGCAGCACGCGCTTGTTGACCTGGTACGGCAGCTCGTCGACGATGATCGCCGTCCGGGCGCCCTTGTCCATTTCCTCGAAGTGCGTCTTGGCGCGCATCACCACGCGGCCGCGGCCGGTGCGATAGCCCTCGCGCACGCCGTCGAGGCCGTAGATGATCCCCGCGGTCGGAAAATCCGGCGCCGGGATCAGCTCCAGCAGCGCTTCGATCGACACCTCCGGCGTATTCAGCAGCAGCAGGCAGCCGTCGACGATCTCGTTCAGGTTGTGCGGCGGGATGTTGGTCGCCATCCCCACCGCGATGCCGGCCGAGCCGTTGATCAGCAGGTTCGGCACCCGCGCCGGCAGCACCGTCGGCTCGAGTTCCTTGCCGTCGTAGTTGGGCTGGAAGTCGACCGTCTCCTTGTCGATGTCCGC
>JAKOQB010000205.1 GCA_029778535.1 Pseudomonadota bacterium
ACCGGGCCGGCCCACAGCGAGTGCGCGAGCATTGCCGCGTCGTCGACGGCGAGCGCCGACTCGATGTCGATCAGGTCGAGCGGATTGAAGTGCCCTGGCGGCATGTCGGTGATCCGCATCGGGTCGACGACGATCACCTGCTGGCCCATCTCGCGCCGGCGACGCGCGGTGATCGCCACGTTCTCGCCCTTCGGATCGACGACGATCACCGGCCCCTCGTGGCGCAACAGCGCCGGCACGATGCAGCCGAGCCCCTTGCCCGCGCCCGTGGGCGCGATCGTGATCAGGTGGCCTTCTCCGGCGAGCAGCACGGGGTCGATGTACCCGGTGGCCGGCGACTTGCCGGGATCGCCGTAAGAAAAGCCGATCGGGCGCCGCGGCGCGCGCTTCTCGAGCGACCATCCGACCAGCAGCCCCGCGTCGTCGAGTGCCTCCGGAAAGCGCAGCGCCGGAGCGGACTCGACAGGCAGCGACAGTCGGATCGCCATCGTCGTGCTCAGTGCAGCAGCGGCATCGGGCCCGCGCCGACCAGCCGGAACGGCGAAGCCCAGCGCTCGGCCTCGACGTCGACTTCACCGATTGGCTCGTCGCCGATCATCCGGACGTCGCCGTCGCGCAGATGATAGGTGCCGGCGAACAGCGTCGAGCCGTACAGGATGTTCGCGTCGACGATCCACCCGTCCTCCGGCTCGCCGTCGCGCGGCGCGCGCACCCGCATCGGCCCGACATTCGAAGCGACCGCCGGCGGCGGCCGCCCGGCCGCGAGCCGCGCGGCGAGGTCGGCTTCGCTCTCGACGATCAGGAAGCGGCCCTCGTCGGCGAACAGCTGCCCGCAGAACAGCCGCAGGTAGTCGACGGCCAGCGGCGGCGACGCGAGCGGCGCGAGCGCGCGCCGGTTCGCGCGATGGATCGGCCCCGAAGTGCCGTCGAGCAGGACGATGCGCCGCCCCGGTCCGTAGAGGAAGTCGGCCAGCCCGATCGTGCCGTCGGGCAGGCGCGCCTCGAACTCGACCAGCAGCCACCCCGGATAGAACGACATCGGCGCCGCCCGGAAGCGCCTGACCATCGCGGTGGCGACCGCGCCCGACAGTCCCTGCTCGGCGAGCTCCGCGCCCAGCAGCGCGGCCAGCGGCACGCCCTCGGCCGGATCGACGTCCTTCCAGTCGGCGGCGATCAGCGGCGAAGCGGGCCAGGGGTTCATGTCCGGCATCGTATCAAGACGAGCGCAGCAGCCGCCGCAGCGCCCACAGCCTCGGCGCCACCAGCAGCAGCAGCGCAATCGCCAGCAGGCTGCCCGACAGGGGCCGCACGAAGAAGGTGCTCCAGTCGCCCTGGCTGATCGTCAGCGCCTGGCGCATCGATTGCTCCATCATCGGGCCGAGGATCAGGCCGACCACCAGCGGCGCCACGGGGAAGTCGAAGCGGCGCAGCGCGTATCCGAGCGCGCCGAACGCGTACAGCAGGCCGACGTCGAACAGCGAGTTGCCGGCGCCGTAGACGCCGATGGTCGCGATCACGACGATGCCGGCATACAGCGTCGGCGCCGGGATCGACAGCAGCCGCACCCACAGCCGCACCAGCGGCAGGTTCAGCAGCAGCAGGATCACGTTGCCGATGTACAGGCTCGCGATCAGCGTCCAGACCAGCCCCGCCTGCTGCGTGAACAGCATCGGGCCCGGCTGGATACCGTAGCTCTCGAACGCGGACAGGATCACCGCCGCGGTTGCCGAGGTGGGAATGCCCAGCGTCAGCAGCGGCATCAGCACTCCCGCCGCCGCCGCATTGTTCGCCGCCTCGGGGCCGGCGACGCCTTCGATCGCGCCCTGCCCGAACTGCTCGGGGTGACGCGAGAGCTTCTTCTCGGTGTAGTACGACAGCAGCGTCGGCAGTTCGGCGCCGCCGGCCGGCATCGCACCGATCGGGAACCCGAACGCCGCGCCGCGCAACCACGGCTTCCAGCTGCGCCGCCAGTCCTCGCGCGTCATCGCGACCGGCCCGCTCACCTGCAGCGCCTCGTCGGTCGCGACGCGCCCCTGCCAGGCGAGGAACAGCGCTTCGCCGACGGCGAACAGGCCCACCGCCGCGGCGGTGAACTCGATTCCGTCGAGCAGCTCCGACGTGCCGAAGGTGAAGCGAGGCTGCCCGCTCTGGATGTCGACACCCACCAACCCGAGCAGCAGGCCGAGCGACAGCGAGACGAGCCCGCGCAGCACCGAGCTGCCGAGCACTGCCGACACCGCGACCAGCGACAGCAGCATCAGGCTGAAGTACTCGGCGGGGCCGAACTTGAGCGCCGCCTCGACCACGACCGGTGCGACGAACGTGAGCGCGACGGTCCCGATCGTGCCGGCCACGAAGCTGCCGATCGCCGCCGTCGCGAGCGCCGCTCCGGCGCGCCCGGCCCGCGCCATCCGGTAGCCCTCGAGCGCGGTGACGACGGTGGCCGACTCGCCGGGCGTGTTGATCAGGATCGACGTCGTCGATCCGCCGTACATCGCCCCGTAATAGACGCCCGCGAACATCACGAACATCGCCGCGGCCGGCACCTTGAAGGTCAACGGCAGCAGCAATGCGATCGTCAACGCCGGGCCGATGCCCGGCAGCACGCCGACCAGCGTGCCCAGCAGGCACCCCAGGAACCCGTACAGCAGGATCGTCGGCTGCAGCGCGGCCGCGAAGCCGCCGATCAGCGCGTGCAGGGCGTCCACGCGGTGTCCCTCAGGGCCACGGAACGAAACTGGCGAAGCGGCCGAGTTGCACGCCGAGCAGCCGGTCGAAGACGAACCATGCGACGAACACGAACAGCACGCCGACCACGAGATCGTGCAGCGTGCGACGGCTGCCGAACGCGCGCGCGACGAGCGCGAACGCGAGGCTGCACGCGACGCCGATTCCCGCCAGCGGCGTGAGCAACAGGATCGCCGCGAGCCCGAGCGACAGCAGTGCGACGCGCGAGCCCGCCCCGGGCTGCGCCGATTCGGTCGGGTCGTCGAGCAGGTCGGCCTGGCGGCCGCGCAGCGCGCTCCACAGGTAC
Organism: Pseudomonadota bacterium; assembly: GCA_029778535.1. Lineage (GTDB taxonomy): Bacteria > Pseudomonadota > Gammaproteobacteria > Burkholderiales > Burkholderiaceae_F > JAKOQB01. The sequence goes on from JAKOQB010000205.1 coordinate 3,035, forward strand.
GCGGCGCCCAGCGCGGCTAGCAGCGCCACCAGCGCAGCCGGCATCGCGCGAGGCCCCACCCCGACGCCGACCGTCGGCTCGGGGATCAGCGTGACCTGCCAGGCCGCGATCGCAACGCCGGCCAGCAGCGCGAGGGCCAGCGCAATCGGGCCGCGTCGGGCGCGCGTCACGGATGCCGCTCAGGCGAGCCCGAGATCCTTCATCACCGCCTCGGTGCCGGAGATGTCCTCGGCGAGCATCTTGCCGAACGCGTCGCC
>JAKOQB010000027.1 GCA_029778535.1 Pseudomonadota bacterium
GGCGACGCGACGTCGAGCCTGCCGGCGTTTCGCCGCACGCTGGCGCGCGTGGCCGACCTGCCGGCGACGGTCTGGGTCACTTCGCACCACCGCGGTGTCTACACCGAGCGCGCGGCCTTCCTTGCGGCGCTCGCCGCATTCACCGCGAAGATCGACGAGCGCAGCGATCGACTGCTCGACATGCTGGCCGACGGCCCGAAGACGCTCGACGAACTGGTCGCGATCCGGCTGATCTATCCGCCCGACTACGCGGAGATCTGGATCGACGACGCCGAGCGGCGCACGATCGACCAGCATCTCGAGGAACTGGTCGCCGCGGGGCGCGTGACCGCGGACGAAGCCGGCCGCTTCACCCGGACCTGATCGGCGTCGCGCCGATTGCACGGCCGATCGCGCGGTATCCTGTCGCCATGTCCGTCGCCGACCATCGCGACCTCGCGAAACCGTTGCCCGCGGCCGCGGCCGCCCGCGCACTGACGCGCGCCGTGCGTAAGGCGACGATCGCGCTCGCGGCGCTGGCGGCCGCGCCCGCGTTCGCCTGGAGCAATCACGCGCTGAGCACCCGTCCCGCGCTCGAGGCGATGCCCGAGCTCGCTCGGCTCGCGCCGGTGACGGTCGAGTCGCTCGAGGCGTTCCTGGCCGCCGAGGCGCCGCGTCTGGAGAAGTTGCTCGACGAGCAGGAGCGCTGGGCGCGCGAGCACGTGCCCGCGTATCCGCCGCGGCCCGATGCGCTGCGTTTCGTCGCCGCCGGCGCCGCCGACGCGGCGGAGCTGCGCCGCCGCTTCGTCGCGGCGGTCCGCATCTCGCCGGACGCGCGACTGAGCCTGTTCCTGCAGCGTCAGCCCGGCGAGGCGCCCGATGCGCGCGCGCCGATGGCGGCGAGCGACGTGACCGCGCTGCCGCGCGACGACGCGGTCGATGCGGTGAAATTCGTCGCGCTGCGCGACGGCGAACCGGTGCCGCCGCTCGCGGTGCTGGCCACGGCCTCGGACGAACCCGACTACGGACTGGACCTCGGCCTGTGGGAGGACAATGGCACCGCGCAGGGCCGCGCCTATGGCTTCGGCAAGCAGCCGTTCGGCAACCCCGCGCTCGACTTCGGCACGCAGGCGCCGTTCCACATGGGTTTCTTCCACGAGTCGCGGATCATCTACGCGGCCGCGGGCTTCCTGAAGCGCAC
>JAKOQB010000206.1 GCA_029778535.1 Pseudomonadota bacterium
CCTCTTCCTGCGCGGCGCGCGCGGCGGCGGCGAGCAGCGCGTCGGGCAGATCGGCGAGCTGGATGTAGCCGCCGCTGCACACCGCGGTCGCGTACTCGAGCACGTTGCGCAGCTCGCGCAGGTTGCCGGGCCAGCGCCAGGCGCGCAGCCAGTCCATGACCTCGGGCGCGATCATGGGCGCGGCAGCGCCGATCCCGGCGAGCATGCGCCGCACGAGCCAGTCGAAGTCGGCTCGCTTGCGCAGCGGCGGCAGTTGCAGGTGCGCGCCGTTCAGGCGGTAGAAGAGGTCGTCGCGAAAGCGGCCTTCGCGCACCAGCGCTTCCAGGTCGCAATGCGTGGCGGAGATCACGCGCAGGTCGACCTTCACCGGGCGCGTCGCGCCGACCGGCAGCACTTCGCGCTCGGCCAGCACGCGCAGCAGGCGCGCCTGCGCCTCGAGCGGCATGTCGCCGATCTCGTCGAGGAACAGCGTCCCGCCGTCGGCTTCGAGGACGAGGCCGCGCTTGCCCTTGGCGGCCGCACCGGTGAAGCTGCCCGCGGTGTGGCCGAACAGTTCGCTTTCGATCAGCGTTTCCGGAATCGCGGCGCAATTGACCGCGACGAAGGGCTTGCCGCGCCGCTCGCTCGCCGCGTGCAGCGCCTTGGCGAAGTACTCCTTGCCGGTGCCGGTCTCGCCGGTGATCAGCAGCGACACCGGTGAGTTGACGAGCTTTGCTGCGCGCTCGATCTGGCGTGCGAGCGCGGCGTCGCCATGGGAGAGCGCGGCCAGCGGCGCGGGCAGATGGACCTTGCTCGGCGGCTCGCCCGCCGCGAACGGGCGCGCCGGCGGTGGCTCGGCGCGTAGAAACAGCAGCCGCCCGCTCACTGTCGTCAGCGCGCGCTGATCGCGCGGGCGCGAGGCGACAAAGCGGCCGAGTTCCTCGAAGCGCGCGTTGAAAAGCTGCGCGAACGCGAGCCCGATCGCCGGGCCGCGCGCTTCGGCTTCGAGCAGCGACTGCGCGCGCCGGTTGTGGCCGATCACGCGCCCGGCGCTGTCGAGCGCGATCAGGAATTCTGGATTGGCATCGACGAACTCGGGCGACGGATCGAGCTTCAGGATCCAGTCGTGCTGGAACCACGCGAGGAAGTTGGCGTTCTCCACAAAGTGCGCATAGACCTGCACCAGTTGCAGCGCCAGGTGCTGGCTGCTCTTCTGCTGCGGCGAGACCAGCGC
>JAKOQB010000207.1 GCA_029778535.1 Pseudomonadota bacterium
GGGTAGCTGCAGCAGTAGCCGGGGCACCGGGAGCAGTCGTACTTGATCTTGTCGGGCGTGGTCTTGGGCATGGGCGGCAAGAGGGGGCGCGGCGGCGGGAGCGCAAGTGTAGCGCGGGCGTCGCCTTCAGCCGCCGCGGCGCCGGCGCAGCATTCGCCTGACGAAGCGGCCCGGATCGATTGCGCGCAGCAGATCCGATTCGAGCGGAAGCGGGTCGCCTTCGGCGAGGGCGGGCAGCAGTCCGGCGGCCAGCGTCGCCCACAGCAGGCCGCGCGAGCCGAAGGCGAACGCGCCGTACAGCCCGGGCGCGCGCGGCAACGGCAAACGGTCGTTGCGCAGCAGCGCAGTGGCCTCGCGCACGGCCGCCGGCTCGTCGGGGAGTGCGCCGATCGCCGGCATGCGGTCGGTGCTGGCGTAGCGATGTCCGACCGGCCCGGACCGGGCGCCGACGAGCCAATCGCGGGGATCGCCGCCGATCATCCGCGCGAGCCGTCCGAGGTTGCCGGCATCGACGTCGGTGGAGGGTTCGAGCGAGGCGCAGTCGTCGAAGCTGGCGCCGACCACGATCGTGTCGCCGAGCGGCGCGGCGTAGGCGTCGCCGCCGAGCACGGCGCGCAGCGTGCCGATCCGCTCACGCGCGACCAGCGTGCTCTGTCCGCGCACGCGGCGCAGCGCGAACGAGCCCATGCCCGAAAGCCGCGCGGCGTCGCCGGCGTTGGCCAGGATCGCGATCGCGGCCTCGCCGAGCGGGCGTCGGGCGGCGTCGCGGGCGACCCAGCCCCCGTCCGCGGGTTCCAGCGTGGCGACGGCCGCGTCGCATCGTAGCGCGACGCCCGGCGTCGCCAGCCACGCCGAGGCGAGCGTCGAGGGATCGAGCGCGTCGCAACCCGGCAGCCACAGTCCGCCGCGAGGCAGGCCGAGGCCGATTGCGTCCGAGGCCTCGTCGCGCGCAAGCTGGCGCACGAACGAGCCGGGGAAGCCCAGCCGCTCGAGCATCGCGGCGCGGGCGGCGTGCTCGCGCTCGTCGGCGTCGACCAGCAGCTTGCCGAGCGGCACGCGCGAGGCCAGCGCCGCGTCGAGCTTGCGCCAGCCGAGCGCGTTGCGCGTCAGTCGCGCGAGCGGGTTGTCGTCGGGCGACAGGTGCAGGTGATCCGCGCACAGTGGCTGTGCCGAGCCCCCACGCAGCGGCGCCGCGGCCGATTCGAGCAC
>JAKOQB010000208.1 GCA_029778535.1 Pseudomonadota bacterium
AAACACAGCCGGGATGGCGGAACTGGTAGACGCACGGGACTCACAACGACCCGGCATCATCGGGTCGTTGCGTCGCAGGCTAACTTGCGAAGCAAGTTAAGCTCGCGAAGCGAGCGGCCGGAGACAAAATCCCGCGCCGCAGTTGAAACACAGCCGGGATGGCGGAACTGGTAGACGCACGGGACTCACAACGACCCGGCATCATCGGGTCGTTGCGTCGCAGGCTAACTTGCGAAGCAAGTTAAGCTCGCGAAGCGAGCGGCCGGAGACAAAATCCCGCGCCGCAGTTGAAACACAGCCGGGATGGCGGAACTGGTAGACGCACGGGACTCAAAATCCCGCGGTAGCAATACCGTGCGAGTTCGATTCTCGCTCCCGGCACCAAAGGCACATTGCCCTCACCCCCGCCCCTCGCCCGCTGATTCGGGCGAGGGGAGTTCGATGGCCGGTCAAGCCGTGGAACACGACTACACCCTCTCCGACTTCGACTATTCGCTGCCGCCCGAGCTGATCGCGCAGCGTCCGCTGCCCGAGCGTGCCGCGAGCCGGCTGCTGCACGTGACGGCCACGGGACTGCACGATCTGCGCTTCACCGATCTCGAAGCGCTGGTCGAACCCGGCGAGGTGCTGGTGTTCAACGACACGCGCGTGATCAAGGCGCGCCTGTTCGGCCGCAAGCCGAGCGGCGGCAAGGTCGAAGTGCTGGTGGAACGCATCCTCGCGCCGCGCCGCGCGCTTGCGCTGGTGCGCACCAGCCACTCTCCGAAGACCGGCGCGCAGTTCCTGTTCGGCGAGTCGCCCGCGGTCACCGCGGCGGTGCGCGGCCGGCACGAGGATTTCTTCGAGCTCGAATTCGACGCCGACATCGTCGCCGTGCTCGATCGGCTGGGCCACGTGCCGCTGCCGCCGTACATTGCGCATGCGGACGACGCGACCGACGAAGCGCGCTACCAGACCGTCTACGCGCGAACGCCCGGCGCGGTCGCCGCACCGACGGCGGGCCTGCACTTCACCGAAGAACTGCTCGACCGGCTGCGCCGCAAGGGCGTGCGCTGCGCGCACGTGACGCTGCACGTGGGCGCGGGGACGTTCCAGCCGGTGCGCGTCGAGCGGATCGCCGACCACGTGATGCACAGCGAGTGGTACCGGGTCGACGCCGATGCGGCGCGCAGCGTCAACGAGGCGCGCGCCGCCGGCCGGCGCGTGACGGCGGTCGGGACGACCAGCCTGCGCGCGCTCGAATCGGCAGCGCGTGACGGCGAGTTGCGGGCCGGCGCGCGCGACACGCGGCTCTTCATCACGCCGGGATTCCGCTTCCGGATCGTCGACCGGCTGGTGACGAACTTCCATCTGCCGAAGTCGACGCTGTTGATGCTGGTGTCGGCGTTCGCGGGGCTGGATCGGATCCGCAGCGCGTATGCGCACGCGGTCGCGCAGCGCTACCGGTTCTTCTCCTACGGAGATGCGATGCTGCTCGAGAGAAACGCATGAACCCGCCGGGCCGCCCCAAGGGCGAATCCCCGAGCGCGCAGCGCGAGGGTAGTCCAGTGAGTGCGCCGGGCTGCTCCCAAGCGCTCATCCCGCAGCGCGCAGCGCGGAGGGTCGCCCTGTGAGCGCGCGCTTCGAACTCCTCGCTGCCGAGGGCGCGGCGCGGCGCGGCCGGCTGGCGCTGAACCACGGCGCGATCGAGACGCCGGTGTTCATGCCGGTCGGCACCTACGGCACGGTCAAGGCGATGACGCCGCGCGAGCTCATCGAGGCCGGCGCGCAGATCGTGCTCGGCAACACGTTCCACCTGTGGCTGCGGCCGGGGCCGGACGTGATCGCGCGGCACGGCGGGCTGCACCGCTTCATGGGCTGGGACGGGCCGATCCTGACCGACTCCGGCGGCTTCCAGGTGTTCTCGCTCGGGGCGCTGCGCAAGGTGGGCGAGGACGGCGTGCGCTTCCGGTCGCCCGTCAACGGCGACCGGCTGCTGCTGACGCCCGAGGAGTCGATGCGCATCCAGACCGCGCTTGATTCCGACATCGCGATGGTGTTCGACGAATGCACGCCGTACCTGATCGACGATCGCCCCGCGACCGAGCGCGAGGCCGCCGCGTCGATGCGCCTGAGCCTGCGCTGGGCGCGCCGCTCACGCGAGGAATTCGATCGCATCGGCAATCGCAACGCCTTGTTCGGCATCGTCCAGGGCGGGATGTTCGAGCGGTTGCGCGACGAGTCCGCGGCGGGCCTGGTCGACATCGGCTTCGACGGCTACGCGATCGGCGGGCTGTCGGTCGGCGAACCGAAGCAGGAGATGATGCGCGTGCTCGCGCACGTGGCGCCGCGCCTGCCGCGCGACAAAACCCGCTATCTCATGGGCGTCGGCACGCCCGAGGACCTGCTGGCCGGCATCGCGGCCGGCATCGACCTGTTCGACTGCGTGCTGCCGACGCGCAACGCCCGCAACGGGCATCTGTTCACGCGCTTCGGCGACCTGCGGATCCGCAACAGCCGTTACAAGGATGACGTGCGCCCGCTCGACGCCACTTGCGCCTGCTACGCCTGCGCCAATTTCACGCGCGCGTATCTGCACCACCTCGACCGCGTCAACGAGATCCTCGGCGCGCGGCTCGCCACGATCCACAACCTGCACTACTACCTCGACCTGATGCGGCGGGCGCGCGCGGCGCTCGATTCCGGCAGCTTCGCGGCGTTCGCGCGGCAGACGCTGGCGGAGCGCGCGCGCGGCCCGGACTGATGCAACGGCTCGCGACGCGCGCGCTGTCTATAATCCGCGCCTTTCCCCGGAGTGCTTCATGACCTTGATTTCCGACGCGTTCGCGCAGACCGCCCCGGCAGGCTCCGGCGGCGAGCCCGGCTACATGTCGATCCTGTTCATGGTGCTGATCTTCGTCGTCTTCTACTTCCTGCTGATCCGTCCGCAGGCGAAGCGGCAGAAGGAGCACAAGGCGATGGTCGACGCGCTCGCCAAGGGCGACGAGGTCGTCACCGCCGGCGGGCTGGCCGGCAAGATCACCGAGATGGGCGATCAGTACATCACGCTGCAGGTCGCCAGCGTCGACGGCAAGCCGGTGTCGCTGTCGATCCAGCGCGCCTCGGTGCAGACGCTGCTGCCCAAAGGCACCTTGAAGGCACTCTAGGATTGCGGATCGCGGATTGCGGATCGCGTCGGGCGCAAGCATGCGAACCCGAGCGCGTCTGAGGTCATCGCAATCCGCAGTCCGCATTCCGCAATCCGATCACGCATGAATCGCTACCCCCTCTGGAAATACATCGTCATCGCGGTCGCGCTGCTGATCGGGGCGTTGTACACGACGCCGAACTTCTTCGGCGAGGCGCCGGCGGTGCAGGTGTCGTCGCAGAAGGTCACGGTCAAGGTCGACGAGGCGCTGCTGGCCCGGGTCGAGGCCTTGCTGAAGGGCGCCGGCATCACGCCGGAGGCCGCGTATCTCGACACGGTGGGGTTGAACACGACCATCCGCGTGCGGTTGGCCGACACCGACACGCAGCTGAAGGCCAAGGACCTGCTCGAGTCCGCGTTGAACCCCGACAAGCAGGACCCGGCCTATGTGGTCGCGCTGAACCTGGTGTCGCGCTCGCCGCGCTGGATGGCGAGCCTGCACGCGCTGCCGATGTTCCTCGGACTGGACCTGCGCGGCGGCGTGTACTTCCTGATGCAGGTGAACACGAAGGATGCGGTCGACAAGCGCCTCGAAGCGCTGGTCGGCGACGCGCGCACGCTGCTGCGCGAAAAGGAAGTGCGGCACGCCGGCATCACGCGCAACGGCCAGCAGATCGAGATCCGCTTCCGCGACGCGGACACGCGCGCCAGGGCCGAATCGATCCTGTCGGACCTGCTGCGCGAGCTGACGTTCCGCGAGGAAGCCGCCGGCGGCGACCTGCTGCTGGTCGGCACGATGACGCCCGCCGCGACGCAGACGGTGGCGGAAAACGCGCTGAAGCAGAACATCACCACGCTGCACAACCGTGTCAACGAGCTCGGCGTATCGGAGCCGGTGATTCAGCAGCAGGGCGCCGACCGCATCGTGGTGCAGCTGCCCGGCGTGCAGGACACCGCGCGCGCCAAGGACATCATCGGCCGCACCGCCACGCTGGAGGCGCGGCTGGTCGACATCAGCCCCGAAGCGCAGGCGGCCGTGCTCGGCAACGCGCCGGTGCCGTTCGGCTCGGAACGCTTCACGGTCGGCCGAGGCGCGCCGGTGATCCTGAAGAAGGACATCATCTTCTCCGGCCAGCAGCTGCAGGGCGCGCAGGCGACCTTCGACGAGAACCAGCGCCCGGCGGTGGCGATCGAGCTGAACGAGGCCGCCGGCCGCATCATGCGCAAGGTCACGCGCGAGAACCTGAAGAAGCCGATGGCGGTCGTGCTGTTCGAAAAGGGCCGCGGCGAGGTGCTGACGGTGGCCACGATCCAGTCCGAGTTCGGCTCGCGCTTCCAGATCACCGGGCTCGAGAGTCCGCAGATGGCCAACGACCTCGCGCTGCTGCTGCGCGCGGGCGCGCTGGCCGCGCCGATGGACATCATCGAGGAACGCACGATCGGACCGAGCCTGGGCGCCGAGAACATCCGCGCCGGCTTCGACTCGACCAAGTACGGCTTCATCGCGATCTCGGCCTTCATGATCAGCTACTACATGGTGATGGGCCTGATCTCGGTGCTGTCGCTGTCGGTCAACCTGCTGCTGCTGGTGGCGCTGCTGTCGATGCTGCAGGCCACGCTGACGCTGCCGGGCATCGCCGCCATCGCGCTGACGCTCGGCATGGCGATCGACTCGAACGTGCTGATCAACGAGCGCATCCGCGAGGAACTGCGCAAGGGCAAGCCGCCGAACCAGGCGATCGCCGAGGGCTACGACAAGGCGTTTGCGACCATCCTCGACTCCAACATCACCACGTTGATCGCCGGGATCTTTTTGTTCATGCTCGGCTCCGGCCCGATCCGCGGCTTCGCGGTCGTGCACGTGCTGGGCATCCTCACGTCGATCTTCTCGGCGGTGTTCGTGTCGCGCGGCTTCGTCGCGATCGCGTACGGCCATCGCCGGCGGCTGGCGGCGATCTCGATCGGGCAGGTGTGGAAGCCGCAAGGCGCGAAGGGATAGACGATGGAATTCTTCCGCATCCGCCGCACGATTCCGTTCATGCGCTACGCGTTGATCTTCAACGCGATCTCGGCCGTCACCTTCCTTGTCGCGGTGTTCTTCCTGTTCCATCGCGGGCTGAATCTGTCGGTCGAGTTCACCGGCGGCACGGTGATGGAGGTGGCGTATCCGCACCCGGCCGATCTGGAGAAGATCCGGGCCGTGCTGCAGGCGCGCGGCGGCGGCGACATCCAGGTGCAGAACTTCGGCACCTCGCGCGACGTCCTGATCCGGCTGCCGCTGGAAAAGGGCGTGTCCGCGGGCGAGCAGGCACAGCAGGTGCTGGCAACGCTGAAGAGCCAGGATCCGACGGTGGAGCGGCGGCGGGTGGAGTTCGTCGGCCCGTCGGTAGGCGACGAGCTGGCGCACGACGGCGCGGTCGCGCTGCTGATGGTCAGCCTCGGCATCATGGTGTACCTGGCGTTCCGCTTCGAGTGGAAGTTCTCCGTGGCGGCGATCATCGCCAACCTGCACGACGTGGTCCTGGTGGTCGGCATGTTCGCGATCTTCCGCTGGGAGTTCTCGCTGCCGGTGCTGGCCGGGGTGCTCGCGGTGCTGGGCTATTCCGTCAACGAGTCGGTGATCATCTTCGACCGCGTGCGCGAGCATTTCCGCACCATGCGGAAGAGCAGCGTGGACGAGGTGATCGATTCGGCCATCACCGCGACCATTTCGCGCACGATCATCACGCACGGCTCGACGCTGATGATGACGCTGTCGATGCTGATCTTCGGCGGGCCGGCGCTGCACTACTTCGCGCTCGCGCTGACGATCGGGATCCTGTTCGGCGTGTACTCGTCGGTGTTCGTCGCCGCCGCGATCGCGCGCTACCTGGGAGTCAAGCGCGAGGACCTGGTCAAGCCGCCGAAGAAGGAAGACCAGCAGGTCGTTCCCTGATCGGATTGCGGAATGCGCGTTGAGGATTGCGGATTGCGGATTGCGGATTGCGCGTGGCGGACAACGAGCAACGGATCACGGATCACAGACCACGCATGAACGCCGCACTCAGGACGCGCGTCTGGGACCTTCCCACGCGGCTCTTTCACTGGACGCTCGCGGTCCTCGTCGTGTTCTCCGTCGCCACCGCCAAGATCGGCGGCAACTGGATGGACTGGCACACCCGCAGCGGCTACACGATCCTCGCGCTGCTGGTGTTCCGCGTGCAGTGGGGACTGGCGGGCAGCCGCTATGCGCGGTTCGCGAGCTTCGTCGCGGCGCCGCGCGCGGCGCTGCGCTACGCGCGCGAACTGCGGACGCGGCACGCGCCGGCGCCGCAGGTCGGTCATAACCCGCTGGGCGGCTGGGCGGTGCTCGCGCTGCTCACGGTGCTCGGCGCGCAGGGCGTGAGCGGCCTCTTCGCCAATGACGACATCGTCACCGAAGGGCCGTGGGCGAAGTTCGTCTCGAACGCCACCAGCGACCGGCTGACGACCGTGCATCGCTACAACGAGAAGGCCTTGTACGCGCTGATCGCACTGCACCTGGCGGCGATCGCGTACTACCGGTTCGCGAAACGCGAGAACCTCGTGACGCCGATGCTGACCGGCGACAAGTACGGTGTCAACGCCGTGCCCGCGGACGACGGCGCGCTGATGCGGCTGCGCGGCGCGGTGTTCGCGGCGCTGGCCGCCGGCCTGGTCAGCTACCTCGTGCTGATCTGACGGACGAAGGTCGGGCCGCTGCGCGGCCCGGCATTCCGTCTATTCTTTCCTGAAGTCGTCGTGGCAGCCCTTGCAGACCTTGCCGACGTCGCCGAACGCGGCGCGCGTGGCGGCGAGGTCGTTGGCCTTGGCCGCGGTCATCAGCCGCCCCACCTCGGTGTTCAGCTTGTCCGCGTACTCCTTGAACTTGGCCTGGCTGGTCCAGATCTCGGGCTTCGCGCGCGTGTTCGCCACCATGTCCGACCCGGGCGTGAAGGCGGCGAAGAACAGCTTGTCGGTCATGTCGAGGATCGCCACATTGTCGGCGACCGCCTTCAGGTCGGGCTTGTCGGACTTCAGTTGCGCATTGATGCGGCCGGCGTGCTGTCCCTGCAGGAACATCACCGATTGGCGATATTTCGCGGCGTCTTCCGGCTTGGCGAACTGGGCGTGAACGGGCGCAGCCACAACGATGGTCGCGGCAACGAGTATCGACTGCACGAGCTTCATGGATCCCCCAGGGGAGTTGAGCAATGAAAGTCCGGCCAGGCGGCCGGACGAGAGGTGAACGATGAGGGCCGCGCGATTATTCCCGATGCGCGCGCGACGCGCATCACTCGAGGATGTGAATCTCAGCAGCGACGCGCGAGGTCGCCTGCCTTGCCCACGTAGGTCGCGGGCGTGAGCCCGAGCAGCGACTGCTTCGCATCGTCGGGAATCTCGAGCGTGCGGATGAATTCGTGCAGCGTGGCGCGCGTGATCGCGCGGCCGCGGGTCAGCTCCTTCAGCTTCTCGTACGGCGCCGGCACCCCGTAGCGGCGCATTACCGTTTGCACCGGCTCGGCCAGCACTTCCCACGCGTCGTCCAGATCCGCCGCCAGTTGCGGCGCGTTGACCTCGAGCTTGTTCAGCCCGCGCAGGCACGACTCGTACGCGACCACGCAATGGCCGAACGCGACACCGAGGTTGCGCAGCGCGGTCGAGTCCGTGAGATCCCGCTGCCAGCGCGACACCGGCAGCTTCTCGGCCAGGTGCCGCAGCAGCGCGTTGGCCAGACCCAGATTGCCCTCGGAGTTCTCGAAGTCGATCGGATTGACCTTGTGCGGCATGGTCGATGAGCCGACCTCGCCCTCCTTCAGCTTCTGCTTGAAATAGCCGAGCGCAATGTAGCCCCAGAGGTCGCGGTCGAGGTCGATCAGCACCGTGTTGGCGCGGGCGATCGCATCGAACAGTTCCGCCATGTAGTCGTGCGGCTCGATCTGGACCGTGTGCGTGTTGAAGGTCAGCGACAGCCCCTCGACGATGCCGCGCGCGAAGCGCTCCCAGTCGACGTGTGGATACGCGGCGTAGTGCGCGTTGTAGTTGCCGACCGCGCCGTTCATCTTGGCCAGGAACTGCACGCGCGCGATCGCATCGATCGCCGAGGCCAGCCGCACCGTGAAGTTGGCCATCTCCTTGCCGACGGTGGTCGGCGTGGCCGGCTGGCCGTGCGTGCGCGCCAGCATCGGCAGGTCCGCGTGCGCATGCGCCATCTCGCGCAGCTTGAACTGCAGCGCGCGCAGCCGGTCCTGCAGCACGAAGCGCCCCTGCGAGAGCATCAGTGCATGCGCGGTGTTGTTGATATCCTCCGACGTGCAGGCGAAGTGCACGAACTCGGTCGCGGCGGCGAGCGCGGGCACGTCGCCGGCGCGGCCCTTGATCCAGTACTCGACCGCCTTCACGTCGTGATTGGTCTGCGCCTCGATCGCCTTGATCTCCTGGCAGTCGGCGACGGTGAAGTCGCGCACCAGCGCGCGCAGCCGGTCGCTCGCCGCGTCCGGCAGCGGCGCCAGCTCGGGCATGCCGAGGGTGGACAGCCCGATCAACCACTCGACCTCGACGCGCAGGCGCGCGCGCATGAACGCGAATTCGGAGAAGACATCGCGCAACGGCGCGGCGATCCGGCTGTAACGGCCGTCCAGCGGCGAGAGCGCGGTCAGCGCCGACAGTTCGAGCGAGACATCCACGGGAGAATCAGCAAGGCACGCACCAAAGGCGTGCGGGCAGTCTAGCAGTCCGTCCCGCGGGCCGCGCCGAGTCGGAATTTCGCTCGACCGGACTTGCGGAGCGCGCGCAACGCGTTGATATACTGAATCGCACAACGAGAACATCTCTACGGAAGCGCGAATTGAAAGTGTCCAAGGGCCTGCGACTGATCGCCTCGCTGACCAGCCCGTACGTGCGCAAGGTGCGCATCGTGATGGCGGAGAAACGCATTGACTGCCAGCTCGAGCTCGAAGACGTGTGGTCGCCCGACACGCGCATCCAGGATTCGAACCCGCTCGGCAAGGTGCCGTGCCTGATCATGGAAGACGGCGGCGCGGTGTTCGATTCGCGCGTGATCGTCGAGTACCTGGACACGATGACGCCGATCGGCAAACTGATTCCCTCTGCCGGCCGCGAGCGCGCCGAGGTGCGCACCTGGGAGGCGCTCGCCGACGGCGTTCTCGATGCCGCGGTACTGGCACGGCTGGAGCAGACGCAGCGCCCGCCCGAGCAGCAGTCGCAGAAGTGGATCGACCGCCAGATGAGCAAGGTCGACGCGGCGCTGAAGGCGATGAGCAACGGCCTGAACGACAAGCCCTGGTGCAACGGTCACACCTACTCGCTGGCCGACATCGCCACCGGCTGCGCGCTCGGCTACCTCGACTTCCGCTTCCCGCACATCGACTGGCGCGGCCGGTATCCGAATCTGGCCAAGCTGAACGAGAAGCTGGCGGCGCGGCAGTCGTTCATCGATACAGCGCCGCCGAAGGCGTGAGCGGATTGCGGATCGCGGATTGCGGATTGCGTATCAGCGATCCCGGATCACGAGCTCGGCTGCTGCAAGATCCTCCAGCGCCGTTCCCACGCTCTTGAACAGCGTGATGTCCTGCGCGCTGGTCCGCCCGGTCTTCTCGCCGCGAACGATCTCGGCCAGCTCGGCAACGATGCTCTGCCTCGAGATCACCCCGCGCGCGAGCGGTTCGACCAGGTCGCCGGCCTCGGCGAGCGCGCCGGCGTAGGTGTCGACGACGATGCGCGCGCGGGCGACCGCGGCATCGTCGACTTCGCGCATCGCCGGGCGGAAACCGCCGACCAGATCCAGGTGCGTGCCCGGCGCAAGCCACGCGCCGTGCACCAGCGGCCGCGTCGACGTCGTCGCGCAGGTGATGATGTGCGCGTCGCGTACCGCCGCTTGCAGGTCCGGCGCCACCTCGACCGGCAGGCCGTCGTCGCGCAGTAGTTGCGCGGTCGTCTGCGTGTGCTGGTCGGTGCGGCCCCACACGCGCACGCGCGTGATTGCCGGCCGCAGCGCGCAGTGCGCGCGCGCCATGTAGGGCGCCAGCCGCCCGCTGCCGACCAGCAGCAGGCTTGACGCGTCGGCGCGCGCCAGGTGGCGCGCCGCCAGCGCCGAGGCAGCCGCGGTCCGGCGCAGCGTCAGCTCCTCGCCGTCGATCACCGCGCGCGGCGCGCCGGTCTCGCGGTCGAACAGCACGTAGATCGCGTTGACCGTCGCCGCATTGCGCGCGGCGTTGGCGGGAAAGACCGACACCAGCTTCACCCCGAGCGCGGTCGAGGACCACGCGGGCATCAGCAGCAGCGCGTCCTGCGCCGACAGCGCGTGCGCATGGCGCAGCGGCACCTCGGCGCCGCGCGCGAACGCATCGGCCAGCGCATCGGCAAGGCGGCGATAGACGAGCGCGCGGGCGACATCGGCGGCTGAATAGAATCGGAGCATGAGGCGGATTGTATGAGCGGGCCGACGCGCGTCGTCGTGATCGGCGGCGGCGTGATGGGCGCGGCGACCGCGTACTTCCTCGCGCGCGACCACGGCCTGCGCGCGGTCGTGCTCGAACGCGACCCGAGCTATCGGCGCGCGTCGAGCGCGCGGTCCGCGAGTTCGATCCGGCAGCAGTTCTCGTGCCCGATCAACATCCGGCTGTCGCAGGCGAGCCTGGAGTTCTACCGCCGCATCGACAGCGAGCTGCGCGTCGATGCGCCGGTCGACATCGGGCTGCGCGAACCGGGCTATCTGTACCTCGCCGGCGCGGCCGGCGCGGCGATTCTGCACGACAACGAGCGCGTGCAGCGCGACTGCGGCGCGCGCGTGGCGCTGCTGACGCCCGTGCAACTGCGCGCGCGGTTCAGGTGGCTGAACGTCGACGACCTCGCGCTCGGCGCGCTCGGCCTCGCAGGCGAAGGCTGGTTCGACGGCTACTCGGTGCTGCAGGCGTTCAAGCGCAAGGCGCACGCGCTCGGCGCGCGCTTCGAAGCGCGCGAAGCACAGCGCATCGCGGTGCAAGCAGGGCGCGTACACGGCGTTTCGTGCGGCGACGGCGCGAAGGTCGACTGCGACGCCGTCGTGATCGCCGCCGGCGCGTGGTCGGCGCCGCTCGCCCGCCAACTCGGATTCGATCTGCCGGTGGCGGCGCGCAAGCGCGACGTGTTCGTGTTCGACACTCCGGCCAGGCTCGATGCCTGCCCGCTGGTGATCGACCCGAGCGGCGTGTGGTTCCGCCCGGAAGGCCGCGGTTTCATCTGCGGCGCGCCGCCGCGCGGCGCGGACCGCGACGATGCGCCGCTCGAAGACATCGACCACGGCCTGTTCGACGACGTGATCTGGCCGCGGCTCGCGCGGCGCGTGCCGGCGTTCGAGGCGTTACGCGTCGTCAACGCCTGGGCCGGCTACTATGAGTTCAATACTTTCGACCGCAACGGCCTCGTCGGCCGCGTGCCGGGCTGCGCCAATGCCTTCGTCGCCTGCGGCTTCTCCGGTCACGGCATGCAGCAGGCGCCGGCGGTCGGCCGCGCGCTGGCCGAACTGATCGCCAGCGGCGCGTATCAATCGCTCGACCTCGCGCCGCTGTCGCCGCAGCGGCTCATCGAGCGCCGGCCATTGCTGGAGACAAACGTCATCTGACGACCGCCGCCGCCGCGCGCCCGACCAGCCCGGCGTCCCTCGACCGTCCTCCTAGTCCGTACGGCGGATCGGTCCGGCCGAAAAATGGGGCAGATTCGCGGGCAAGGGTGTGGCTGGCGTCGCGCGCCCTGATCGAATCCCCTTCCCGCTTGACGAAGGTACAACATGAAATTCGCGCTCGATCCCGCTTTCCTGTTGAGCGTCGCAGCGATCCTCGTGATGCTCTACTGCACGCACCTCGTCTATCAACTGCGCACGACGATGCCCGGCGGCATCGTCGGCCGGACCTGGAGCACGGTGGTGGCGCTGGTGACGCTGTTCGCGCTCGGCTATCTCGTCACGCCGTACTTCCGCTTCATTCCGGCGGATCTCGTGAACCTGATCGTCGCGCTGATCTTCCTGTTCGGCGCGATCTACGTCGTGATCACCGTGAAGCTGATCCACCGCATCATCGAGGAACTGACCTGACGTCATGGACGCGAACGCGGTCTACGCCCGGACTGCCCGGGGCGAAGAAGAGGTCCGCACGCGCGCCAATCAGCTGCGCGCGGTGCAGCGGCAGGCGCTCATCCTCATCGACGGCCGCTCGCCGCTGACCGGCGTCCTCGACCGCTGGGGGTCGCTCACCGGACTGCTGGACGCCCTGCTGTTCCTCGTCGACAACGGCTTCATCGCCCCGCTCACGTCACCCGGCAGCGCTGCCGCGAGCCCGGTGAACGGGACGACGAACGCCGACCAGGTGCGCGCCCTGCTGCTGGGGCTGGTCGAGTCGCTGGTGCCGAGCGGCAACGCGCGGATGGTCGCCAGGCTGAGGGACGCGCCCGGCTCCCACGACGGACTGCAGGCCGCCGTCGACAGCTGCTACAAGCTGATGCGGCTGACCGTCGATGAGGATCTGGCGGAGAAATTCGTCAGCCGCGCGCGCGGCGTGCTGCAGCGGAGCTAGGGCAGCGGCGGCGCCACGTAGCTGCCGCTCTTGCCGCCGTGCTTCTCCAGCAGGCGCACGTCCTCGATCACCATGCCGCGGTCGACCGCCTTGCACATGTCGTAGATCGTGAGCAGGCCGATCTGCACCGCGGTCAGCGCTTCCATTTCCACGCCGGTCTGGCCGCGCGTCTCGACCTGCGCGCGGCACTCGACGCGACTCGACGCGGTGTCGACGTGAAAGTCGACCGCGATGCGGGTGATCGCCAGCGGGTGACACAGCGGAATCAGCTCGGAGGTCTTCTTCGCGGCCTGGATCGCGGCGATGCGCGCCACGCCGAGCACGTCGCCCTTCTTAGACGAGCCGCTGCGGACGAGATCCAGCGTCATCGGCTGCATGCGGATCGCGCCCGTGGCCACGGCCACTCGATGCGTGACCGCCTTGTCGCCGACATCGACCATGTGCGCCTGCCCGGCGTCGTCGAAATGCGTGAAGGAAGTCATATCACTGTCGGTTACAACGATGTCCGGGGAACGATCCCGCCGGCTGACTATCATACGAGCCGTACCGCCGTCGCGCCGCCCGGCGCCAGTGCCGTGCCGAATCTCGCCTCCCGCTTTCTGTCGCTCGCGCTCACCGCCGCGCTGACCGCGCAGCCGGCCGCGATTCCGGTCGTGCGCGCGCAGTCGCAGGACCTGCCTTCGCTCGGCGACGCGGGCGGCGACGATCTGTCGCCCGGCAACGAGCGCCGGCTCGGCGAGGCGATCATGCGCGAGGTGCGGCGCGACCCGGACTACATGGACGATCCGGACTCGACCGAGTACCTGAACAACCTCGGCTTCAAGCTGGTCGCGGCCAGCCCCGCGCGCTACACCGACTTCGGCTTCTTCCTCGTGCGCGACCCGATGATGAACGCTTTCGCGCTGCCGGGCGGCTTCATCGGCGTGCACAGCGGCCTGGTCCTCACCGCGCAGAGCGAATCGGAACTGGCCGCGGTGCTGGCGCACGAGATCGGCCACGTGTCGCAGCGGCACATCGCACGCATGATCGCCAAGCAGCGCGACAGCGGGCTGATCGCGATCGGCGCGCTGCTGCTCGCCATCCTGGCGTCGCGCAGCGGCTCCTCGAGCAGCGGCCAGATGACCGAGGCGGCAATCGCGGCCGGCCAGGCTGCCGCGATCCAGCAGCAGCTGAATTTCTCGCGCGAGAACGAGCGCGAGGCCGATCGCGTCGGCTTCCAGATCCTGAACGACGCCGGCTTCGACGTGACCGCGATGGCATCCTTCTTCACCCGCCTGCAGCAGGGCTCGCGCATCTACGAGAGCGCCGCGCCGGCGTACCTGCGCACGCACCCGCTGACGGTCGAGCGGATCGCCGACATCCAGACCCGCGTGCGCGAGCTTAAGCCGCACCCGCATCCAGACAGCCTCGACTTCCAGCTGGTGCGGGCGCGGCTGCGCGTGCTGCAGGACGATTCGGTGCAGGGCGCGCGCGATGCGCTCGACTACTTCAAGGGCCAGCTCAAGAACCACAGCACGCCGTCGGAGGCGGCCGCCAACTACGGCGCCGCGGTGGCGGCGCTGAAGCTGAACCAGCCGGCAGTGGCGGTCGAGTACGCGCAGACCGCACGCAAGCTCGCACGCACGCCGTCGGCGATGCTGGACAAGATCGTGGCCGACGCGCGCTACGCCGCGGCGCAGTCCGACGCCGAACGGGCCGACGCGGTGCGAGTGGCGCGCGACGCGACCGTGCGGTTCCCGATTTCGCGCCTGACCGCGATCAATTACGCCGACCTGCTGCAGAAGAGCGGCCAGCACGAAGCCGCGGTCGCATACCTGCGCGAGCAGCTCGCGCTGCCGAAGAGCGAGCCGCAGTACTACGAGCTGCTCGCGCGCAGCTACGCCGCGCTCGACCGCAAGGCGCTGCAGCATCAGGCCACCGCCGAGATGTACCTGCTGCAGGGCTCATTGCCGGGGGCGATCGACCAGTTGCAGTCGGCGCGCAAGGCCAACGACGCCGATTTCTACGTGATGTCCGAAATCGACGCACGCCTGCGCCAGCTCACGCAGAAGTTGCGCGAGCAGCGCGAAGAGCTTGCCAAGAGCGGCCGCGCGCCCCCGCCCGAGGACAACGGCAAGCGGCGTTAGCCCCGCGCCGGGCGCGGGATTCCTGCACCCGCGACCCGAAATGTCCTTACCGCCCGCCGTCAGGCGCGCGCGCTCCGGATCGGCGAAAATCGCGGCTGCAGAAAGAATTCCGCGCCGCCCCTCCATGGACGCCACCGTGAAAGAACCGCAGGCCGGGATCCCCGGCCACCTCGAGGTCAAGCCGCCGATCGAGACCGACGCCGTGATCATCGGCGCCGGTCCGGTCGGCCTGTTCCAGGTGTTCGAACTCGGCCTGCTCGAGATCAAGGCGCACGTGATCGATTCGCTCGCCTACGTCGGCGGCCAGTGCGTCGAGCTGTATCCGGACAAGCCGATCTACGACATCCCCGCGGTGCCGGTGTGCACCGGGCAGGAGCTGACCGACAGCCTGCTCAAACAGATCGCCCCGTTCGGCGCCGAGTTCCATCTCGGCCAGGAAGTCACCCACCTGCAGCGGCAGGACGACGGCCGCTTCTACGTGCAGACCACCGTCGGCACGAGCTTCCTGACCAGGACCGTGTTCATCGCGGCCGGCGTCGGCAGCTTCCAGCCGCGCACGCTGAGGATCGACGGCATCGACCGGTTCGAAGGCCGGCAGCTCTTCTATCGCGTCAAGGACCCGATCCAGTTCCACGGCAAGAACCTGGTGATTTGCGGCGGCGGCGACTCCGCGCTCGACTGGGCGCTGGCGCTGGCAGGCAAGGCCGAAAGCGTGGTCCTGGTGCACCGGCGCGATGGCTTCCGCGCGGCGCCGGCGTCGGTGGCGAAGATGCGCGCACTGTGCGAGGCACTCGAGATGCAGTTCCTGGTCGGCCAGGTCACGGGCTACGACGAATCGCACGACCGCATGACCGCAGTGCGCGTCACTTCGCTCGACGGCGTCACGCGCAAGGTGCCGCTCGACGCGCTGCTGGTGTTCTTCGGCCTGTCGCCGAAGCTCGGACCGATCGCGCACTGGGGGCTCGACATCGAGCGCAAGCAGGTGGTGGTCGACACGGAGAAGTTCGAGACCAGCGTGCCCGGCATCTTCGCGATCGGCGACATCAACACCTATCCGGGCAAGAAGAAGCTGATCCTGTCGGGCTTCCACGAAGCAGCGCTGGCTGCGTTCGGCGCCGCGAAGTACGTGTACCCCGACAAGAAGATCCACCTGCAGTACACGACCACGAGTCCCAAGTTGCACAAGGTGCTCGGGGTCGAGACGCCGGTGTTCGACTGAACCGGGCCCGATCGCCGCGTTGCCTTTTCATTCCCGCGCAAGCGGGAATCCAGCGACGCGCCCGCTCCGGATGCCCGCTGGAGCCTGCCCTTGACTCCGATCGGGGGCGGGCATGACACGCGCCACCTTCGGTCAGGGAAGCGGGACCCGCACGAATCCGTAGCGCGCTTCGAGCTGGTCGGCGCGCAGCCGCTCGATTCGGCACGGCTCGCCTGCGAGGCGCAGCCGCGCCGGCGCGACGAATCCTTCGTCCTTGCCGTCGAGCCACCGCTCCAGCCCACGCTCGTTGAGCGGCATGCCGAACGGGTCGGTGACCGCGCGCACGAAGGTCGCGGCGTCGCGGTCGTCGAGCAGCGCGGTGCCGAGGTCGGTGTCGAGCACGAAGCGGCCATCGTCGAGCAACGCGGCGCCGTTGCAGGTCGTCGGCGCAATCCCGGTGTGCATCGACAGCGCGCCGTGCGCGTCGATGCGTGCGATCCAGGGCGTCACTTCGAGTTCGACGTAGACGCGCTGCGGGCCGTTCTGAAAGAACCAGCGCCCGCGCTCATCGCACGCGTAGTTGCGGCCGATGAATTCGCGCAGCGCCGCGTTGCCGATCCGCTCGCCCTTGATGCGCCATTCGCCGCGGGCGGTGAGCCTGAGCCAGCCGAACACCGCCGGCACGTTCGGCCATTTGGCAAGCGCCGCCAGAACGCTGTCGTCCATCGCGTCTGCGCTGGGCGCGGTACGAATTAATCCAGGTCGCGGCCGGTCAGCCGCCGCAGCGCCTCGCGGTACTTCGCCGCCGTCCTGTCGATGACGTCGGCCGGCAGGTCGGGCGGCGGCGGCGCCTTGTTCCACGGCTGAAGCTCGAGCCAGTCGCGCACGAACTGCTTGTCGAACGAGGGCGGCGAGATGCCGACGCGATACTCGCCGGCGGGCCAGAAGCGCGACGAATCCGCCGTCAGCACTTCGTCCATCAGCCGCAGCGTGCCGCGGCTGTCGAGGCCGAATTCGAACTTGGTGTCGGCGATGAGGATGCCGCGCGTGGCCGCGTAGTCGGCAGCGGTCTGATACAGCTTCAGGCTGATCAGTTGGATTTCCTCCGCGAGCGCGGCGCCGACGATCTGCTGCATGCGCGCGAACGGGATGTTTTCGTCGTGCGTGCCGAGCTCGGCCTTGGTCGCGGGCGTGAAGATCGGCTGCGGCAGCTTTTCAGCCATCCGCAGTCCGGCCGGCAGCGCGATTCCGCACACGCTGCCGCAGCGCTGGTAATCCTTCCAGCCCGAGCCGATCAGGTAGCCGCGCACCACCGCCTCGACCGGCAGCGGCCGCAGCTTGGTGGCCACCACGGCGCGGCCGCGCACCTGCTCGACCTCGTCGGCGGCCACCACGCTCTCGGGCGCGATACCGGTCAGGTGATTGGGAACGACCGAGGCCAGCTTGTCGAACCAGAAGTTCGACATCGCATTGAGCACCCGCCCCTTGTCGGGAATCGGCTGGTTCATCACGACGTCGAACGCGCTCAGCCGATCGGTGGTGACGATCAGCAGCTTGTCGTCGCCGACCGCGTAGGAGTCGCGCACCTTGCCGCGATACACGAGCGGCAGCGATTTGATCGAGCTTTGCAGCAGGCCGGCGGCCATGCGTCCTCCGAACGAGATCCACGAGCGGACGTCGCCCCGGCCCGCGCCGGGGCGACGCGCATGTTAGCGCGCTGCACGCCGGCCACTGTATATTTCGCCAGTATTCCGTCTCGACCGCCGCGATGCCCCTCGACCGTCAGCCCGCACGCATCGATCCGCTCGCGCATCTGAATCCGCAGCAGCGCGCCGCGGTCGAGCACGGCGCCGAGCCCCTGCTGGTAATCGCCGGCGCGGGCTCGGGCAAGACCAACACGCTCGCGCATCGCGTCGCAGCGCTGATCCGGCGCGGCGCCGACCCGCGCGCAATCCTGCTGCTGACCTTCTCGCGCCGCGCGGCGGTCGAAATGACGCGCCGGGTTCAGCAGTACGCGGGCGCGGCCGCGGCCGCGCTCGAATGGGCGGGCACCTTCCACGCGATCGGCGCGCGGCTGATCCGCGAGTACGCGGCGCGCATCGGTCTGAACCCGGCGTTCACGATCCACGACCGCGAAGACTCGGCCGACCTGATGGCGCTCGCCCGGCACGAACTCGAACTCACCGCGACCGACAAGCGCTTTCCGCTGAAGGGCACCTGCCTGGCGATCTATTCGCGCACGATCAACACCGAAGCGTCGCTCGCCGACGTGCTGGCGCAGTCGTTCCCGTGGTGCGCGGGGTGGGAAGCCGAGCTGCAGAAGCTGTTCGCCGCCTACGTCGCGGCCAAGCAGAAGCAGAGCGTGCTCGACTACGACGACCTGCTGCTGTACTGGGCATCGATGATGGAAGAGCCCGCGATCGCGGCGGAGATTTCCGCGCGCTTCGCGCACGTGCTGGTCGATGAATACCAGGACACCAACCGCTTGCAGGCGTCGGTGCTGCTGCGGCTCGCGCCCGACGGGCGCGGGCTGACCGTGGTCGGCGACGACGCGCAGTCGATCTACGCATTCCGCGGCGCGACCGTGCGCAACATCCTCGAATTCCCGCAGCGCTTCGCGCCTGCAGCCACGCTCGTCGCGCTGGAACAGAACTACCGCTCCACCCAGTCGATCCTCGATGCGGCCAACGCGGTGATCGGGCTGGCCGTCGAGCGATTCACGAAGAATCTCTACACCGAGCGCGGCGCCGGCGCGCGGCCGCGGCTGGTCACCGTCGCCGACGAGGCCGTGCAGGCGCGCTACGTGGCCGACCACGTGCTGGCGCAGCGCGAGGAAGGCGTGGCGCTGCGCGCGCAGGCGGTGCTGTTCCGCGCCTCGCACCACAGCCTGCAGCTCGAACTGGAACTCGCGCGACGCAACGTGCCGTTCGTGAAGTTCGGCGGGCTGAAATTCCTCGAAGCCGCGCACGTGAAGGACCTGCTCGCGTGCCTGCGCTGGGCGGAGAACCCGCGCGACCGCGTCGCGGGCTTTCGCGTGCTGCTGCTGCTGCCGGGCGTGGGGCCGAAGACGGCGGCGCGCGCGCTCGACGCGATCGCGGCGGCGGCCGACCCGGTCGATGCGCTCGCGCGTTTCACCCCGCCGCCCGCGTGCGCGGACGGCTGGCGCGCGCTCGTGGGGTTGATCCGCACGCGCGCCGCATGGCCGGCGGAAATCGCCCGCGCGCGTGCATGGTACGAGCCGCATCTGGCGCGTCTGCACGACAACGCGGACGCGCGGCTCGCCGATCTGGTCGCGCTGGAAAACCTCGCCGGCAGCTATCCGACGCGCGAGCGCTTCCTGACGGAACTGACGCTCGATCCGCCCGGCGCCACCAGCGACGAGGCCGGCCCGCCGCTCGCCGACGAGGACTACCTGATCCTGTCGACGATCCACTCGGCCAAGGGCCAGGAGTGGAACGCGGTGTACGTGCTGAACGCCGTCGACGGCTGCATCCCGTCGGATCTGGCGACCGGCACGCCGCAGGAGATCGAGGAAGAGCGCCGCCTGCTCTACGTCGCGCTGACCCGCGCGAAGGATCATCTGCACGTGCTCGCGCCGCAGCGCTTCTACGTGCACCAGCAATCCGCCGGCGGCGACCGCCACGTCTACGCGTCGCGCACGCGGTTCATACCGCGCGAGCTGGAGGCGCTGTTCGATTGCGGTGCATGGCCGCTCGGAACGGGACCCGCCGCCGGTTGCGCGGCGGCGTCGCCGAAACCGGCGATCGACCTGGCAGCGCGCATGCGCGAGATGTGGCGCTGACGACCGCGGGGAACGGCGGGACATCGCCGATCCTTGCGAAATCGCATCACGCGCCACCGATCAGCGACGAAGATCGCCCACGTGCGGGCCGGACGCGGAACTTCCGCGCCGAAGCAGGCTCGATCGGTCGATCACCGGAGGCAACCCATGCTGGAACTGAACGTCAACGGCACTGCTTACCGCATCGACGTCGAACCCGAGATGCCGCTGCTGTGGGTGCTGCGCGATCACCTGAGCCTGCACGGCACCAAGTACGGTTGCGGGATTTCCGCGTGCGGCGCGTGCACGGTGCATGTCGACGGTGGCGCGATGCGCTCGTGCACGTTGCCGGCGTCGGCCGCGGTCGGCAAGAAGATCGTAACGATCGAGGGCCTGTCGAAGGACGGCATGCACCGCATCCAGCAGGCCTGGATCGATCATGAGGTGCCGCAATGCGGCTACTGCCAGACGGGGATGATCATGTCGGCCGCCGCGCTGCTCGCGCAGCATCCGCAGCCGTCGGATGCCGACATCGGCGCCGCGATGACGAACCTGTGCCGCTGCGGCACGTACGCGCGCGTCCGGCGGGCGATCCACGCGCTCGCCGCTCCCGCTGCGCCGACCGGCCGCAAATCCTGAGGAGGATCGCCATGACGATCGCCGTGTCCCGTCGCGAATTCCTCAAGGTCTCGGCGGCGCTGGGCGGAGGCCTCGCGCTCGAGTTCGGTTTTCCCTGGATGTCGAAGGCCGCCGACGCGCCGGCCGCGACCGAAGTCAACGCCTGGATCGTGATCCACCCGGACGACCGCGTCGTGATCCGCATCGCCCGCTCCGAGATGGGCCAGGGCACGCTGACCGCGCTCGCGCAACTGGTCGCGGAGGAGCTGGACTGCGACTGGGCCAAGGTGAGCACCGAGTTCGCGTCGCCCAACGAAAACGTCCGGCGCAATCGCATCTGGGGCTCGATGTCCACCGGCGGCAGCCAGGGCGTGCGTGCGTCGCAGGACTACGTGCGCAGGGCCGGCGCGAGCGCGCGCGAGCTGCTGATCGCCGCCGCGGCCGTGCAGTGGCAGGTTGCGCCGTCCGAGTGCACGGTCGACCGCGGTGTGATCTCGCATCGTCCAAGCGGCCGGACGTTGCGCTACGGTCAGGTCGCCGGAGCCGCGGCGAAGCTCGCGCCGCCGCGCGAGGTCAGGCTGCGCGACCCGAAGGAATGGAAGATCGCGGGCAAGCCGCTGCACCGCCTCGACATCCCGGACAAGGTGCTCGGCAAGCCGGTGTTCGCGGTCGACGTTCGGCTTCCCGGGATGCTGCACGCGTCGATCGCGCAGTGCCCGGTGTTCGGCGGCACGGTCGCCCGCATCGATTCGCGCGAGGCCGAGAAGATGCGCGGCGTCAAGAAGATCGTGCGCGAGGCGAACTTCGTCGCGGTCGTCGCCGACAGCTGGTGGCGCGCGAACGAGGCGCTGAAGAAGGTCAGGATCGAGTGGGACGCCGCCGGCAACGGCGGCGCCAGCAACGAAACGATCGAGGCGATGCTGCGCGAAGGGCTGGCGCAATCGGTGCTGCCGAAGGCGCGCGAGCTGGGCAACCCGCAGGCCGCGCTCGCGTCCGCCGCGAAGGTGATCGAGGCCGAGTACCGCTCGCCGTACCTGAACCACGCGACGATGGAGCCGCAGACGTGCACCGCGTGGCTGCGGTCCGACGGCTTTCTCGAGGTGTGGACATCGACGCAGAACGGCGAGGCGTCGCTGTCGGCGGCGGCGGAGACCGCGGGCCTGCCGCCGGAGAAGGTCGAGGTGCACAAGATGATGCTCGGCGGCGGCTTCGGCCGCCGCGGCGCGCCGCAGGATTTCGTCCGCCAGGGCGTGGCGATCGCGAAGGCGCTGCCCGGAGTGCCGGTCAAGCTGATGTGGTCGCGCGAGGAAGACATGCAGCACGGCTTCTATCGCCCGGCGAGCATCGTGCGAATGAAGGCCGGCCTCGACGCGAAAGGCAACCTGATCGCGCTGCACACGAAGATCGCCTGTCCGTCGATCACGCAGTCCTTCGCGCAGTACAACGCGCCGCCGGCAAGCTCGGTGATTGCGGCGGCCAAGTCGATGGCCCGCGGCCTGATGTCGCAGGTCGCGCTGAAGGACCAGATCGACTCCTCCGCCGTGCGGGCATTCAGCGATCTGCCGTACGAAGTGCCGAACCAGCAGGTCGACTACGCGATGCGCAACGGCCACGTTCCCGTCGGCTACTGGCGCGCGCCGGGCCAGCAGAACGAGTTCTACCGCGAATGCTTCATCGACGAACTGGCGCTCGCCGCGGGCAAGGACCCGGTCGACTACCGACTGGCGCTGCTGAAGGAAGGCGACAAGCACCGCCTCGTACTGCAGGCGGTCGCGAAGGCGGCAAACTGGGGCACGCCGCCGCCGGCCGGCGTGCAGCGCGGCGTGGCGCTCGCGTACGGCTTCGGTAGTTACGCGGCGATGGTCGCGGACGTTTCCGTGAGCGCGCAGGGTGAAGTGAAGGTCCGCCGCATCGTGGTCGCGATCGACTCGGGCCACGTGGTGAATCCCGACACCTGCCGCGCGCAGGCGGAGAGCAACGTGATCTTCGGCCTCGGCGCCGTCCTGAACCAGGAGATCAACGTGAAGAACGGGCGCGTCGTGGAATCCAACTTCCACGACTTTCCGCTGCCGGCGATCGCCGACATGCCGCAGGTCGAGACGGTGCTGGTTCCGACCGGCGGCTTCTGGGGCGGCCACGGCGAGCCGGCGATCCTGCCGCTCGCGCCCGCGGTGTGCAACGCGGTGTCGCGCGCGACCGGCAGGCGCGTTCGGTCGCTGCCGCTGAAGCACCTCGATCTGCGGCGCGCGTGAGCGCGGCCGCGCCCGCGATCAAGCCGCGGCCTGCAGCGACGCCGCGATGCCCGGCCGGTACGGCGTCGCGGCGAGTCCGAATGCCGCTTCGACCTTGCTGCTGTCGAAGCGGTAGTCGTGCTCGAACTGGTACATCATCTCCTGGTTCTCGCGCAGGATCGGCATGAAGAGCCCCATCGCGCGCAGCAGCCAGCGCGGCGCGACCTGCAGCCGGTAGGGACGGCCGGCGAGTTCGCATGCCAGGCGCACGAAGTCCTCGCCGCGCAGCGGCTCCTTGCTCGTCGGCAGATGCCACGTCTGGCCGTACGCCTGCGGCGCGTTTCCCAGCACCGCCACGGCGCGGCCGGCGTCGGGCGTGTAGGTGAACGTGTGCACGGCCCGCGGATTGCCGATCCACTGCGGCGTCTTGCCTTGCCGCAGGCGCTCGAATACGGTCGCGTGCGGAAAGCTCTGCGTCGCGCCGGGGCCGTAGAAATCCGCGGCGCGGACGATCATCGCCGTCAGCTCGCCCGTGCGTATCGCGTCCAGCAGCAGCGTGGCGATCTGCGCGCGCACCTCGCCCTTGCGGCTGCACGGATTGAACGGCGTCGCCTCCGTCATCGCGCCGTCGACGCGGCCGTACGCGTACACGTTGTCAAAGAACACGAGGCGGCAGCCGGCGCGCTTGCAGGCGTCGATCGCGTTGCGCATCACGCGCGGCCACTGCTGCTGCCAGACCGCGGTGTCGTACTTCAGCCCCGCCACCAGGTATGCGACCTCGGCGCCGGCGACCGCGCGCGCGGTCGCGTCGGCGTCGAGCAGATCGGCCGCGACCGTCTCGTCGTTCGGATTGACCGGCCGCGGGTGGCGGCTCGCCTGGCGCAGACGGATTTGCCTGCCGGCGAGCGCGCGCGAAAGCTCGCGCGCGATCACGCCGTTGGCGCCGAGAATCGTCTGCAGCGGCATCGCGGCCCCTCATTCAAATGGAGCGCGATGGTACGGGTCGCCCGGCGGCACCGGGCGGATCAATGCATACCGTACTCGCGCAGCAGTTCGCGCGCAACAATCAGTTGCTGCACCTCGGTGGCGCCCTCGTAGATGCGCAGCGCGCGGATCTCGCGGTACAAGCGCTCCACGGGCATCTCGCTCGTCACGCCCAGCCCGCCAAAGATCTGCACCGCGGCGTCGATCACCTGCTGCGCGCCCTCGGTGGCGACCATCTTGGCCATTGCCGCCTCGCGCGTGATCGTCGCGCCCGTGTCGCGCAGCCACGCGGCGCGATAGGTGAGCAACGCGGCCGAGTCGATCGTGGTGGCCATCTGCGCGAGTTTCGCCTGCGTGATCTGGAAGTCGGCGAGCGTCCGCCCGAACATCCTGCGCGCGGTCGCGCGCGCGAGCGCCTCGTCGAGCGCGCGGCGCGCGAAGCCGAGTGCGGCCGCCGCCACCGAGGTGCGGAACACGTCGAGCGTGCGCATCGCGATCTTGAAGCCCTCGCCCGGCGCGCCGATGCGCCGGCTCGCCGGCACGCGGCAGTTCGCGAAGCGCAGCCGTGCCAGCGGATGCGGCGCGATCACCTCGATCCGCTCGGCGATCTCGAAGCCGGGCGTGCCGGCGTCGACGATGAACGCGCTGATGCTGCGCGTGCCCGGCGCTTCACCCGTGCGCGCGAAAACGACGTAGAAATCGGCGATGCCGCCGTTGGAGATCCAGGTTTTCTCCCCGTCGAGCACGTAGTCGGCGCCGTCGGCGCGCGCCGCGCAGGCGAGCGCGGCCACATCGGAGCCGGCGTCGGGCTCGGACAGCGCGAACGCGGCAATCGCCTCGCCGCGCGCCACGCGCGGCAGATACGCGGCCTTCTGCTCCGGCGTGCCGGCGAGGCTGATCGCGCCGGAGCCGAGCCCCTGCATCGCGAAAGCGAAGTCCGCCAGCCCCGAATGGCGCGCCAGCGTTTCGCGGATCAGGCAGATCGCGCGCGTGTCGATCGACTCCGCGGCTCCGCCGTGCGCGGTCCCTGCGACCGCGTACTTGATCCAGCCGCCCGCGCCGAGCGCGCGCACCAGTGCGCGGCATTCGGCGTCGATATCGTCTCCATGCTGCTGCCGCACGTTGCGCGCGGCCCAGGCGTCGACTGCGCGCGCGAGCGCGCGATGCCGCTCGTCGAAGAACGGCCAGTCGAGATAGCTGGTGTCCGACATCTCAGTGCCCCCCCGGCCGCCCGAAGGGCGCTGAGCGCCCCCGCGGGGGGCAGCGAACGAAGTGAGCGTGGGGGCACATCATCAGTCGCCCTCGAACTTCGGCTTCTGCTTGCCGACAAACGCGCGGTACGCGCGCCTGAAGTCCTCGGTCATCATGCAGATCGCCTGCGCCTGCGCCTCGGCTTCGAGCGCCTGCTCGATCGTCATGCTCCACTCCTGGTGCAGCATGGTCTTGGTGATGCCGTTGGCGAAGGTCGGCCCGGCCGCGAGTTCACGCGCGAGCGACTGCGCCTCCGTCAGCAGCGCCTCCGGCTCAACCAGGCGGTTGAAGTAGCCCCAGCGCTCGCCCTCCTCGCCGCCCAGCGCGCGGCCGGTGTACAGCAGCTCGCTCGCGCGGCCGTGGCCGATGATGCGCGGCAGGATCGCGCACGCGCCCATGTCGCAGCCCGCGAGCCCGACGCGATTGAACAGGAACGCGGTCTTCGAGCGCGCGGTACCGATGCGCAGGTCGCTCGCCATCGCGACGATCGCGCCGGCGCCGGCGCACACGCCGTCCACCGCGGCGACGATCGGCTGCGGGCAGGCGCGCATCGTCTTCACGAGGTCGCCGGTCATGCGCGTGAACATCAGCAGCTCGGGCGCCGCCAGCCGCACCAGCGGGCCGATGATCTCGTGCACGTCGCCGCCGGAGCAGAAGTTGCCGCCGGCGCCGGTCACCACGACCGCGTGCACGTCGGCGGCGTATCTGAGCTGCGCGAACAGGTCGCGCAGCTCGGCGTAGGAGGCGAACGTCAGCGGGTTCTTGCGCTCGGGCCGGTCGAGCGTGATCGTCGCCACGCCGTCCGCGGCCTCCCAGCGGAAATGCGCGGCGCGATAGCCGGCGAGGGAACGGCGGTTGCCGGCGGCGAGCGCCGGGTCGACGCGGGGCGTTGAGTCTGAAGTCATGGCATCTCCTCGGCGATCTGCCGGTTGCGCATCAGGTGCACGCGCAGCTCGCCCAGCAGCGCGTGCAGTTGCTGCATTTCGGTCCGGCTCAGGCCGCTGAACAGCTCGAGGATCCACTGCTCGTGCGCGCGCGCCATCGCCTCGAAGCTGCGCCGGCCCTTCGGCGTCAGGCGCACGATCCAAGCGCGCCGGTCGGTCGGGCTCGCCTCGCGCGTGACCAGTTTCTCCCGTTCCAGTTCGTCGGTCAGCCCCGTGATGTTGCCGCCGGTGACCATCAGGTAGCCCGACAGCTCGCTCATCTTCAGCCCGTCGGGCTTGCGATACAGCTGCGCCATGTAGTCGAAGCGCGCCAGCGACACACCGAATGTCTTGCGCAGCCGGCGCCTGATCTCGGTCTCGATCTGCGTCGTGCTGGTCAGCAGCCGCAGCCACAGCTTCAGCGCCGCCTGGTCGCTGGAAACGGCGCGCGCCTCGTGGCCGAGCTCGGCGGCGCGCAGCTCCATATGCGCGGCGTCGGCGGGCTTCACGCCGGCCCTCCGCGCCGGCCGCGACACGGACGGGCGCACGGTCGAATCTTCACGCCGGCACCATGTACTTCGGCGGCGGCTGCGCGGCGCGTTCGCGCGCGAAGTTGGCCTCGAGCTGCGCCTTGCCGGAGCGGTACTGCTGCGGCCAGTCGATGTCGGTCCAGCCGATCTTCGCCGCCTCGACCAGCGTCCAGGCGGGGTTCGCCAGATGCGGCCGCGCCAGTGCGCACAGGTCCGCGCGGCCGGCCGCGATCACCATGTTGACGTGGTCGGCCTCGCTGATCGCGCCGACCGCGATCGTCATGATCCCCGCTTCCTGCCGGATGCGATCGGCGAACGGCGTCTGGTACATGCGGCCGTAGGTCGGCTTCTGGTCGATGCTGACCTGCCCCGATGAGCAGTCGATCAGGTCGGCGCCGGCCGCCTTGAACGCGCGCGCGATCGCCACCGCGTCGTCGGGCGTGATGCCGCCGTCGACCCAGTCGTGCGCGGAGATGCGCACCGACATCGGCAGGTGCTGCGGCCACGCGGCGCGCGCTGCGCGGAACACCTCGAGCGGAAAGCGCAGGCGGTTGTCGAGCGAGCCGCCGTACTCGTCGTCGCGGCGGTTGGTCAGCGGCGAGATGAAGGCCGACAGCAGGTAGCCGTGCGCGCAGTGCAGTTCCAGCCAGTCGAAGCCGGCCGCGGCGGCAAGCCGCGCGGAACGCACGAAGTCGTCGCGCACGCGATCCATGTCGGCGCGCGTCATCGCGCGCGGCCGCGGACCGCCCGGCAGATACGGCACGTCGGAGGCCGAGATCAGCGGCCAGTTGCCCTCGGGCAACGGCTGGTCGGCGCCGCGGTCCTGCCACGGCCGGCAGGTCGAGCCCTTGGCACCGGCGTGGCCGATCTGCAGCGCGATCCTGGCGTCGGTCTCGCGATGGACGAAATCGACGATCCGCTGCCATGCGTCGCGCTGCGTCTCGTTCCACAGTCCCGGACAACCCGGCGTGATGCGCGCATCGGGCGACGTGCAGGTCATCTCGGCGAACACGATCCCCGCGCCGCCGAGCGCGCGCGCGCCGAGGTGCACCAGGTGGAACTCGCCCGGCACGCCGTCGACGCACGAGTACTGCGCCATCGGCGACACCATCACGCGGTTCTTCAACGTGATCGAGCGCACGGTGAGCGGCGTGAACATCGGCGGCGGCGCCTTGGCGGTCGCGGCAACGTCGACCCCGGCCCTGTGCGCGAACCAGCGCTCGTAGCCCTCGAGCCAGCCGGCGTCGCGCAGCCGCAGGTTCTCGTGGCTGATGCGCTGGCTGCGCGTCAGCATCGAGTACATGAACTGCTCGGGCTCGAGCTGGTCGCAGTAGCGCGCGCCGCAGACCTCGAACCATTCCATCGCGTTCCACGCCGCGTTCTGCAGCCGCAGCACGTCGACCGCGCGCACTTCCTGGTAGCGCGCCAGCACCTCGCCGATGCGGTCGCGCGTGGCGCCGAGGTCGCGGAACTGGCGCGTCAGCTCGATCGCGTCCTCGAGCGCGAGCTTGGTGCCGGAGCCGATCGCGAAGTGCGCCGTGTGCACCGCGTCGCCCATCAGCACCACGTGGCTGCTGCCGTTGAAGTGCGACCAATGCTCGCAGCGCACGCGCTGGAAGTTCAGCCACGCCGAGCCGCGCAGATGACGCGCGTTGGTCATCAGCCGCGCGCCCTGCAGGTTGGCCGCGAACAGCTTCTCGCAGAACGCGATCGACTGTTCCTGGTCGGCGCGGTCCAGCCCGTGCGCGAGCCACACGGGCTCGGGGCACTCGACGATGAAGGTGGTCGTATTCGCGTCGAACTTGTAGATGTGCGCCTGGAACCAGCCGTGCTCGGCCTTCTGGAAATCGAACGTGAACGCGTCGTACAGCTTGTGCGTGCCGAGCCAGATGTAGCGGTTCGGCCGCACCACGATGTCGGGCTTGAAGACTCCGGCGTAGCGGGCGCGGATCTTCGAGTTGATGCCGTCGCTGGCGACGATCAGGTCGGCGTCGGGAAACTCGGTGTCCGAATCGACCTCGCGTTCGAAGACGAGCCTGACGCCGAGCCGCTCGCAGCGGGCCTGCAGAATGTTCAGCAGCTTCTTGCGGCCGATGCCGACGAAGCCGTGCCCGCCGGAGCGGATCACGCGGCCCTTGAAGCGCAGCTCGATGTCGTCCCAGTGGTTGAACGCCTGCTGGATCTCGTCGGCGGTTGCGCGGTCCCAGGCGCGCATGTTGTCCATCGTCGCGTCGGAGAACACCACGCCCCAGCCGAACGTGTCGTACGGCCGGTTGCGCTCGACCACCGTGATGTCGTGCGCCGGGTCGAGCTGCTTCATCAGCAGCCCGAAGTACAGGCCGGCCGGTCCACCGCCGATGCAGACGATCTTCATGCGCGCTCCGCTGCGCTCACGGCGGACCCGCGATGGCGGCCCCCGGCGCGGTCAAACTTTATGGCCGTATATTTGACTTGTCAAGCATCTAGCCGGTGCGGCGTCACCCGTGCGCCAGCCGCCAGCGCGCGCCGTCGTGCTGCGCGCGGCCTTCGGACTCGAGCTTCAGCAGGTGCGCGGTCAGCGATCGCTGCGCGACCGGCAGCTTCTGCGGCGGCACGTCGTCGTAGACCCGCGCGAGCAGATCCTCGAGCGCGGCCGGGCCGAGCGCGCGCAGCGCGGCGACCACCTTCTCCTCGCGCGCCTGCCGGTGGCGGATCAACCGCTCGACCGCCGGCGCCGGGCGATCGATCAGGAAGCCGTGCCCCGGCGCCAGCCATTCCAGGTCCTCGGCGAGCAGCGCGCGCAGCGATGCGAGGTACTCGGCCACGTCGCCGTCGGGCGGGTTGATGACGACGGTCGAACCCTGCATCACGTGGTCGCCGGTGAACAGCGTCTTCTCCTCCACCAGCAGATAGCACAGGTGGTTCGACGCATGGCCCGGCGTGTGCAGCACGCGCAGCGTCGTGTCCGCGCCGAGCACGATGCGCTCGCCGTGCACCGGTACGCGGTCGGGGACGAAGGACGCGTCCTGCCGCTCGGGGTGGCGCGCGACCATGCCGGCGAGCGGCGCGCCGCAGCGCGCCTTCAGCTTCGCTGCGGCCGGCGAATGATCCTTGTGCGTGTGGGTGACGAGGATCCAGCGGATCGGCCCGGGCGCGCCGGCGACGATCGCCTCGAGGTGCCGATCGTCGTCCGGCCCGGGGTCGATCACCGCGCACCGGCCCGCGCCGCCGACGAAGTAGGTGTTCGTTCCCGGCCCCGTCATCATGCTGCCGTTGTCGGCCGTCACGCGCCACACGCGCTGCGACAGCCGCACGACCCGTCCGGGCACGAGTTCGCAGCTCGCGCCGCGCGTGCCGTCGGGATCGATGCGGCCGAGCTCCGCGTACGCGGGCTCGTCCGGCATCACCGGCCGCGGTCCCTGCGCGCCGACGCCGATGCGCGGCATGATGCACTCGATCGCCTGCAGCCGCAGCGCATGCTCGAAGCACGCGCGTGCGCTGCCGAAGCCCGCGAGCGCGCGCAGCGTGTGGCGGGTCGGATTCGGCAGCTTCAGATCGGCGGCGAGCGCGTCGGCCGGTCGCAGCCAGCGCAGCTCGAGCGTCTCGTGCGTGTCGAACGATGCGTGCTGGCCGGCCGGCGCAACGGCGATGAAGAAGCGCGTGTCGAAGCGCTTGGGCAATCCCGGCGGCGTCAGCCAGTGGCTGTGATACGCGAGCCGGTCGGCGGCGAGTTGCAGTCCGAGCCTTTGGCACACGTCGGCGAGGCTCGCCTCGCCGTGGCGGATCGCGGCGCGCATCTGCTCGAGTTCGCGCGCCGGCACGCCGCTCAGCGTGGTGAGCTGCCCGTTCGCATCGCACGCGAACAGCAGGCCGGCTTCCTCGAAGCATTCGCGGATCGCCGCGACGTGGAACTCAAGTCCGCCTTGCGCCACGCCGAGCCGCCGGCTCGCGGCCGCATCGTCGAGGCCGCGCACCAGCGCGTGCAGCGCGCGGTCGCCGCGATCGAGCGTGCCGCCGGGAAAGACGTACGCGCCGCTGCTGCGATCGCCCGCCCGCTCGATCCGCCGCAGCAGCAGCACCTGCATGCCGGCGGGATCGTCGCGCACGACGATCACGGTGGCGGCCGCGCGCAGCGAGGCGGTCGGTCGATGGCCGGAATCTGCAACGGCACTCATGGCATGCGGCGCAACGCGGACTTGCGCCGCACAGCATACCGAGACGGACCGCGATGGCCCGTCAAATCGACGTCGAGACAGGCGATCATCGGCGGCCGCGCCGGCGCACGTCAGAGCGGAAAGCGCCCGTGCTCGACCGCCTGCCGCGCCAGCAGAAACGCCGCTGCGTTCCAGCTCTGGCCGGCCATGCCCATCGGCGCGAGCGTGCGGCCGTGGAACCACTCGGTGAAGCGCCAGTCGTCGACGCCGTTCACCTGCGCCAGCTTCGCGAGTTCCGCGCGCGCGAGTTCCGTCATGCCGAGCCGCGCCAGCGCCATCACCCAGAAGCCGCCGACGAAGGGCCAGATGCCGCCGTTGTGATACTGGTGCGGATGATTCTGGCCGTGCCGCGCCATGTAGCGGCGCCAGTGCGCGTGGCCGGCGTCGATCGGCTCGGTCACCACGCGGATCGGATACGGGTCGGCCACGCGGGCGGCGAGCAGCGCCTGCACGATCTCGTGCCCGCGCGCGTCGCCGGCGAGCCCGCACAGGATCGCGAGCACGTTGCCGAACACGTCGCCCTCGTCGCCGGCGAACGACAGGTTGACGAAGCTCAGGTACAGCCCGCTCGACAGTTTGCCGCGCCGGGCGTAGTGGCGCAGCAACCGCGCGCGCCGGTACTCCGGCAGATCGTCGCGGAACGGATGGAACAGGTGATTGAAGTGATGCAGCGTCTCGCCGCGGTGTGGCAGGCCGAACCGTTCTTTGACGCGATACCAGAGCGCGTTCGTGTAAAGCACGAAGCCCGAGCGCGGCATGATGTCGGCCCAGTCGCTCGCCTCGTTCTGCTGCAGCAGGAAGAAGCGCTGGTGCTCCTGCGCGAGCAGCCAGTTCAGCGCGCGTTCCACATTCGGCTGCCAGCGCGCGCGCCCGCTGGACCGGCGCACGTGGTCGACGGCGATCAGCCACCACAGCGTCGCGTCGATGCAACCCAGGTACCAGAAGTCCGCGTCCTGCCCCTCGGGATCGACGTATTTCGGAATCTGGCCGTTGGCCGCCTGCGCCTGCGCGAGCGCATCGAGGCCGGCGAGCGCGCCCGCCTCGAGCGCCGGCTCGCCACTGCCCGCCATCGCCAGCGAGCACACGCCGGCATCGCGCGCAAAGATGCGCGTGTACGCGCGCGCGTCGGCCGCCGCGCTGCGGCGCGCGGCCAGGATGCCGCGCGGCGTCAGGTTCGACTCGAGCAGGCGCAGCGATGCGCGCGTGCAACGCTCGACCGGATCGCTCATCGGCGCGGCGGATGAGGCTCAGCCGAGCTTGTAGCCGAACCTGCGCAACAGTTGCTTGCGCGCGGCGATGTCGGCGTCGGTTTCGACGCCCTGGCTCTTGATGCCGTCGATCACGCCCAGGATGCCGCGCCCGCCGTCGGTCTCGGCGACGATCACCTCGACCGGATTCGCAGTGGCGCAGTAGATGTTGCACACCTCCGGCACGGCCTTGATCGTGTTCAGCACGTTGACCGGGAAGCCGCCGCTCAGGAACACGATGAAGCTGTGGCCGCACGACAGCGCGAGCGCGTTCTTCTTCGCCAGTTCGGTCAGCTCCGCGTCGTTGCCGCTGAAGCGCACCAGCGCCGGGCCGCTCGACTCGCAGAACGCGAGGCCGAACTGCATCTGCGGCACCGTCTGCACGATCGCCTCGTGCAGGTCCTCGACGGTCTTGATGAAGTGCGCCTGGCCGAGAATGAAGTTCAGGTCGGCCGGCTTGTCGATGCGGACGGTGGCGAGTTGCATGCTGTCCTCCCTCGATGCGCGAAGGAGGACAGCATAGGACTAAGGCCGCGCCACGTGCCAGACGTTGTTGACGCCGTCGCCGGTCTTGTCGCCCGGCTTCTGGTCCTTGGCCCAGTAGTACAGCGGCTTGCCCTTGTAGGCCCATTGCCTGGCGCCGTCGTCGCGCGTGATCACGCTGAAATCGCCCGATGGTTTCGCCGACGCGTCCGCCATCAGCGGCGGCCAGTTGGCCGCGCACGGTCCATTGCAGACGCTCTTGCCGCTGCCGGCGGCGTCCTTGTCGAACACGTACAGCGTCATGCTGTTCGGACCGACCAGCGTGCCGTCGGCGACCTTGGCCGGCGCCATCGGCGCGTCGTAGGTGGCGCAGCCGCCGAGCGCGAGCGCGGAGACAAGGACAAGTGAAGCGAGCAGTTTCATTGGAGATTCCTTTTCAAGATGGGTTGCATCAGGGGTCAAAACAGCCCGATAAACGCGGTTCGACCCCGGGTTATTCCGGCGCGGGACTGATTTCGCACGCCGGCGAGCACGATCAGTCCCGCCGGCAGCGTCTCCGTACCGAACGCGGCATGCGCCTGCGCGGCGACGCCGTCGGCGCGCAGAATGCACAGCGCCGCGTCGGCCTCGAAGGTGAGGTTGCGGTGGTGTTCGTCGCTGCGCCGCCAGTGATCGCCGGCGCGGCGAAACACGGTGATGTGGCGGTCGAAGCGATGCGCGGCCGGGCGCGCGAAGCGCGTGACGATCGCCCAGTCCTCCTCGACCTTCGCGTGCACCGGGCTCGCTTCGCGCGCCTGCGCGAAGCGCTCGGTCATCAGGTCGATCGCAAGCAGCCCGCCGGGCCGCAGCGCGCGCGCCAGTTGGCCGAGCGCGCGCGCGATGTCGTCCTGCGTGTCGAGGTAGGCGAGCACGTGGCCGGTGGAGACGACCGCGTCGGCCACGGGCAGCGCGCGCTCGTCGTCGGCAGGAAGGCGCACGACCTCGAAGCGCGCGCCGGGCGCATGCGCGCGCGCCAGCTCGACCATCGCGGGCGACGCGTCGATGCCGTGCACGGCAAACCCCGCGTCGATCAGCCGGCGGGCGAGCAGCCCGCTGCCGCAGCCGACATCGAGCACCAGTGCTCCGTCGCGCAGCCCCGCCGCGCGCAGCCGCTGCACGATGCCGCTCCACGTGATCTCCACGTGCTGCGAGTAGCCGGTGTGGTGCACCCAGGCGAGATCGGGCCGGTAGTAGGCGGAGCCGTTCATCGCCCGACCGCGCGAATCAGAAGACAAACCGCGCCAGCAGGATCGCCGTCCACGTGCCGCCGGCGAGCAGCAGCGCGATCATCACCGCCGCGCTGCCGTAGTCCTTGGCTCGCTTGCCGAGCGCGTTGATCTCGAGGCTGTCGCGGTCGACGGCGGCCTCGATCGCGGTGTTCAGCAGCTCGACGATCAGCACCAGCAGCACGACGCCGATCAGCAGGATCTTCTCGACCAGCGCGACCGGAAGCCACAGCGCGAGCGGGATCATCAGCGCGGCCAGCGCGAGCTCCTGGCGGAACGCGTCCTCGTTGCTCCACGCTTCGCGCAATCCGTCGATCGAATAACGCGTGGCGTTGCGCACGCGCTGCAGCCCGCGCCTGCCCTTCAGCGCGCGGCTGTCGGCTGCATCGTGATCGGAGGCGTCGTGCATCGGGTCGAGGACGGAGCGCGGCGATCATAGCCGCGGCGCGCCGTGTCCTCGTCACGCGGCGACCGATTTCTCCGCCGGCACGACCTTGGCGAATTGCTTCGCCAGCAGCGCCTCGCCGTGCTCGAGCACGAAGTAGCGCAGCGCCTCGGCCGCCGGTGACATCGGCTTGCCGCGCAGGTTGACGATATGCCAGCGGCGGTACAGCGGCAGCCCCGCCACGTCGAGCAGCACGAG
The DNA here is from genome assembly GCA_029778535.1 of Pseudomonadota bacterium. Lineage (GTDB taxonomy): Bacteria > Pseudomonadota > Gammaproteobacteria > Burkholderiales > Burkholderiaceae_F > JAKOQB01. The sequence continues at coordinate 34,167 of JAKOQB010000208.1, forward strand.
CTGCCCGGTCTGCATTTCGAGCCCGCAGGTATGCAGCGAAAGGAACGCCAGCCCCATGTTGGCGATCACCGCCTGCTTGATCGTCTCGTTGCTCGCCATCTCCATCACTTGCAGCGGCGTCACGTGGTGCTCGCGGAAGAAATGCTCCATCGCCGCGCGGGTGCCGGAGCCCGGTTCGCGCACGATGAATTCCTCGCCCGACAGCATCGCGAGCGGGATCTCGCGCCGGCGCGCGAGGCGGTGCTCGGGCGCGGCGACGATCGCGTGCGGATGCGCGGCAAAGGGCTCGGCTCGGGTGTCGAGCTCCTTCGGCGGGCGGCCCATCACCGCCAGATCGACCTCGCCGTCGTGCAGCTGCCGCACCAGCTGCTCCCGGTTGCCGACCGACAGCGCCATCTCCACGCCGCGATGCTCGGCGCGGAACCTCGCCAGCAACCGCGGCAGGAAGTACTTGGCCGTGCTGACCATGCCGATCGTCACGCGGCCGGTCTCCGCCCCCTTCAGCCGCGCCATCGCGTCCTCCGCCTCCTTCAGCGTCGCCAGCAGCCGGCGCACGTAGACCAGCAGGTACTCGCCGGTCGTGGTCAGCGCGACGGTGCGCGCGCGGCGGTCGAACAGCGGCAGCCCGACCGCGGTTTCCAGCTCCTTGACCTGCATCGTCACCGCGGGTGGCGTCAGGTGCAGTTCCTCGGCCGCCTTGGCAAAGCTCAGGTGCCGGGCGGTCGCGGCGAAGGCCCGGAGCTGCTTCAGCGTTACGCCTCGCATAAGGATTTCTTAACTGAAGGTTTTAAAGAAGTGAATTTACCTTAATCGCTCCGATCCCTACAGTGCCGTCACGACACAGTGAGGACGGCAATGAACAAACCCGCAGAAACCGGAGTGATCAAGGACGCCAAGCAGCGCTACTCGGCCGGCGTGCTGAAGTACAAGCAGATGGGTTACTGGGACGCCGACTACCAGCCCAAGGACACCGACGTGATCTGCCTGTTCCGGGTCACGCCGCAGGAAGGCGTGGACCCGGAAGAAGCCGCCGCTGCGGTGGCCGGCGAATCGTCGACCGCGACGTGGACCGTGGTCTGGACCGACCGCCTGACCGCCTGTGATTCGTATCGCGCCAAGGCGTACCGGGTCGATCCGGTGCCGAACCAGCCCGGCACCTACTTCTGCTACGTCGCGTACGACCTGATCCTGTTCGAAGAGGGCTCGATCGCGAACATGACGGCGAGCCTGATCGGCAACGTGTTCAGCTTCAAGCCGCTGAAGGCCTGCCGGCTGGAGGACATCCGCATCCCGGTCGCGTACGTCAAGACCTTCAAGGGGCCGCCGACCGGCATCGTGGTCGAGCGCGAGCGGCTGAACCTGTACGGCCGCGCGCTGCTGGGCGCGACGATGAAGCCGAAGCTCGGGCTGTCCGGCCGCAACTATGGCCGGGTTGTCTATGAAGCGCTGAAGGGCGGGCTCGACTTCACCAAGGACGACGAGAACATCAATTCGCAGCCGTTCATGCACTGGCGCGACCGGTTCCTGTACTGCATGGAAGCGGTCAACAAGGCCTCGGCCGCCAGCGGCGAGGTCAAGGGCCACTACCTGAACGTGACCGCCGCGACGATGGAGGACATGTACGAGCGCGCCGAGTTCGCGAAGGAACTGGGCTCCAGCATCGTGATGATCGACCTCGTGATCGGCTGGACCGCGATCCAGAGCATGTCCAACTGGGCACGCAGGAACGACATGATCCTGCACATGCACCGCGCCGGCCACGGCACGTACACGCGGCAGAAGAACCATGGCGTCAGCTTCCGCGTGATCGCCAAGTGGCTGCGGCTCGCCGGCGTGGATCACCTGCACTGCGGCACGGCGGTCGGCAAGCTCGAAGGCGACCCGATGACGGTGCAGGGCTACTACAACGTGTGCCGCGAGAGCGTGACGAAGCAGGACCTGTCGCGCGGCCTCTTCTTCGAGCAGGACTGGGCGGATCTGCGCAAGGTGATGCCGGTGGCCAGCGGCGGCATCCACGCCGGGCAGATGCATCAGCTCCTGACGCTGTTCGGCGACGACGTGGTGCTGCAGTTCGGCGGCGGCACCATCGGCCACCCGGCGGGAATCCACGCAGGCGCGACCGCGAACCGCGTGGCGCTCGAGGTGATGACCAAGGCGCGCAACGAGGGACGCGACATCATCAACGAGGGTCCCGACATCCTCGCCGCCGCGGCCAAGTGGTGCACGCCGCTCGCGCAGGCGCTCGATACGTGGAAGGACGTGACCTTCAACTACACGTCGACCGATACGCCGGATTTTGCGGTGACGCCGACGGTGAGCTGACGGCGCGCTGAGGAAACGTCGCCCCGGCGCAGGCCGGGGCCCAATTTCACTGCGCAACGAACAACTTAGGCCCCGGCCTGCGCCGGGGCGACGAGGAGCCGGATATGCGAATCACCCAAGGCGCTTTCTCTTTCCTTCCCGACCTCACCGACGCCGAAATCCGCGCGCAGGTCGACTACGGCCTTTCCAAAGGCTGGGCATGGTCGGTCGAGTACACCGACGAGCCGCACCCGCGCAACACGTACTGGGAGATGTGGGGCCCGCCGATGTTCGATCTGAAGGACGGCGCGGGCGTCGTCTACGAGATCAATCAGTGCCGCAAGCAGCACGGCGGCAAGTACATCCGCGCGGTCGCGTTCGATTCGACGCGCGGGGTCGAAGCGATCCAGATCGCGTTCATCGTCAACCGTCCCAAGGACGAGCCGGGCTTTCGCCTGGTGCGGCAGGAGGCGCAGGGCCGTTCGATCCGCTACACGAGCGAGCCGTACGCGGCCATGCGCAACCCCGAGGGATCGAGGTACTGAAAGGCCATGTCAACCACAGAGGCACAGAGGCACAGAGGAATGACTCGAATTGCCTTTCTCTGTGCCTCTGTGCCTCTGTGGTGACTACAGGGCTTCCTCATGGGCACGACCGAACAACCCCAGATCGACCTGCAGGCGATCCTGCGCGAGACGCAGGTGCAGGAGGTGATCGATCAGCTCGATCGCGACCTGATCGGGCTGGCGCCGGTAAAGAAGCGCATCCGCGAGATCGCGGCGTTCCTGGTCGTGTCGCGCGCCCGCAAGCAGCTCGGGCTCGACGCCGCCACACCGAGCCTGCACATGAGCTTCACCGGCAACCCCGGCACCGGCAAGACCACCGTCGCGCTGCGGATGGCGCAGATCCTGCACCGGCTCGGCTACGTGCGCAAAGGGCACGTGGTCAGCGTCACGCGCGACGACCTGGTCGGCCAGTACATCGGCCACACCGCGCCGAAGACGAAAGAGGTGCTGAAGAAGGCGATGGGCGGGGTCCTGTTCATCGACGAGGCCTACTACCTGTACCGGCCGGAAAACGAGCGCGACTACGGCCAGGAGGCGATCGAGATCCTGCTGCAGGTGATGGAGAACCAGCGCGACGACCTCGTGGTGATCCTGGCCGGCTACAAGGACCGGATGGACACGTTCTTCCGCTCCAACCCCGGCATGAGCTCGCGCATCGCGCACCACATCGACTTCCCCGACTACACGCCCGACGAGTTGCTCGCGATCGCGCAGAAGATGGTCGCGCAGATGAACTACCGCTTCGACGAGGGCGCGGCCGCCGCGATGAGCGAATACATCGCGCTGCGCCTGAAGCAGCCGCACTTCGCCAACGCGCGCTCGATCCGCAACGCGCTCGACCGCGCGCGGCTGCGCCAGGCCAATCGGCTGTTCGCCGGCCACGGCACGATCGACGCGAGCGCGCTGATGCAGATCGCCGAGGAAGACATCCGCGCCTCGCGCGTGTTCGCGGGCGGGCTCGATTCGGCCAGCGATCTTCCGTCCGCTGGTGGGAGACCCACGCGATGAGCGCCACCCGGCCGTTGCCTTTGATATCGCGATCGACGCCGGGCCGCCCCAAGGCGATCGCGCCGACTTGGACGCGCGAGGTGCACGTGCGACGCGCAGCGTCGCGTACGCCTTGCGCGAAGGAGTAATCATGCATCTCGGACGCACGACCCTCTCCAAGTTTCTCATCCAGCAGCTGCACGACGTGCCCGACCACGGCAAGCTGGCGGGCCTTCTGGTCGACGTCGCCGCCGCGATCAAGGCGATCTCGGCGATGACCGCGCGCGGCGCCCTCGGCGCCTCGTACGGCGCGGCGGCCGCGCGCAATGCCAGCGGCGACGAGCAGCAGCCGCTCGACCTCGAGGCCAACGAGACGATGCTGCGCCACTGCGAGTGGGGCGGGCTGGTCGCCGGCATGGCCTCGGAGGAACTGGAGGCGCCGTATCGGCTTGCGGACGAATACGCGCGCGGCCCGTACCTGCTGGTGTTCGATCCGCTCGACGGCTCGTCGAACATCGATGTCAACGTGTCGGTCGGCACGATCTTCTCCGTACTCAAACATGTGGGAAGCGACGCGCCGACCGAGCAGGACTACCTGCAGAAGGGCACCGAGCAGGTCGCAGCAGGTTACGCAATCTACGGCCCGGCGACGATGCTGGTGCTGACCGTCGGCAAGGGCACGCATGGGTTCACGCTCGACCGCGAGATCGGCAACTTCATCCTCACGCATTCCAGTCTGCGCATTCCCGAGGACACCAGCGAGTTCGCGATCAACACCAGCAACGAGCGCTTCTGGGAGCCGCCGGTGGCACGCTACGTCGAGGAATGCAAGGCCGGCAAGACGGGCATCCGCGGGCGCGACTTCAACATGCGCTGGATCGCGTCGCTGGTCGCCGAGGCGCACCGCATCCTGATGCGTGGCGGCGTGTTCATGTACCCGAAGGACACCAAGGACCCGGCGAAGGCCGGGCGGCTGCGGCTGATGTACGAGGCCAATCCGATCGGCATGGTGATCGAGCAGGCCGGCGGCATGGCTTCGACCGGCCGCGGCCGCATCCTCGAAGTCGCGCCGACCGAGCTGCACCAGCGCGTGCCGGTGATCCTCGGCTCGAAGAACGAGGTTGCGCGCATCGAGCGCTACCACCACGAATACGACCGCGGCGAGGACAAGCCGTTCATCTCGCCGCTGTTCAACGAGCGTTCGCTGTACCGGCCGGAGGCAAGAGCGTGACCCGTGACTTGTGACTCGTGGAGACCGCACGGGTCACGGGTCACGGATCACCGGTCACGAGTCACAAATTCGTTCTCGGGGAGAAGCCTGTGTCGATCAAGCATCCGATCATCGCCGTCACCGGGTCCAGCGGCGCCGGCACGACGACGGTGATGAAGAGTTTCCAGCACATCTTCCGGCGTGAGGGTATCAAGGCGCAGACGGTCGAGGGCGACTCGTTCCATCGTTACGACCGCAAGACGATGCGCGAGAAGATGAAGCAGGCCGAAGCGGCGGGCAACCGGCATCTGAGCCACTTTGGACCGGACAACAACCTGTTCGCCGAGCTCGAGGCGCTGTTCCGCACGTACGGCGAAAGCGGCCGCGGCAAGGTGCGCCGGTACCTGCACGACGCCGGCGAGGCCGAGCCGTACAAGCAGGAGCCGGGCACCTTCACGCCGTGGGAGGACATCGCAAGCGGCACCGACCTGATGTTCTACGAGGGACTGCACGGCGGCTATGTCGGGCCGGACGCGGACGTTGCGCGCCACGTCGATCTCCTGGTCGGCGTGGTGCCGATCATCAACCTCGAATGGATCCAGAAACTGCACCGCGACAAGAGCCTGCGCGGTTACTCGCAGGAGGCGGTGGTCGACACGATCCTGCGCCGCATGCCCGACTACGTGAACTACATCGTGCCGCAGTTCTCGCGCACGCACGTGAACTTCCAGCGCGTGCCGACGGTGGATACCTCCAACCCGTTCATCGCCGCCGACATTCCGAGCGCCGACGAGAGCATGGTCGTGATCCGCTTCGCCAACCCGAAAGGCATCGACTTCCCGTATCTGCTGTCGATGCTGCACGACTCGTGGATGAGCCGCCCCAACAACATCGTCGTGCCCGGCGGCAAGATGGGACTGGCGATGCAGCTTATCTTTACGCCGATGATCCTGCGGCTGATGGATCTGAAGAAGCGCGCTTGACGACCCTTTCAACGACAGAGGCACAGAGACACAGAGAACTGCACTTCTTCGTTGCATTCCTCTGTGCCTCTGTGCCTCTGTGGTGAGTCCGAGCTTTTCTTTGCGGGAATGAACCGATGAACGCACCCCAGAAATTCTCCGACCGCGCCGCCGCCGCGCGGCTGCGCGCCAACGCGCTGCGCTTCCTGGCGATCGACGCGGTCAACGCCGCCAAGTCCGGGCACCCCGGCATGCCGATGGGCATGGCCGATATCGCCGAGGTGCTGTGGCGGCGCTATCTGAAGCACAACCCGGCCGATCCGGCGTGGGCCGATCGCGACCGCTTCGTGCTGTCCAATGGGCACGGCTCGATGCTGCTCTATGCGCTGCTGCATCTTTCCGGCTACGACCTGCCGCTCGAAGAGCTGAAGAACTTCCGCCAGCTGCACTCGAAGACGCCGGGGCATCCGGAGACGGGGCTGACGCCGGGCGTGGAGACGACCACCGGGCCGCTCGGACAGGGGCTGGCGAACGCGGTCGGCATGGCGCTGGCGGAAAAGCTGCTGGCGGCGCGCTTCAATCAGCCGGGGCACACGATCGTCGATCACCGCACGTGGGTGTTCGCGGGCGACGGTTGCCTGATGGAAGGCATTTCGCACGAAGCCTGTTCGCTCGCCGGCGTGTTCGGGTTGAACAAACTCGTCTGCTTCTACGACGACAACGGCATCTCGATTGACGGCCACGTCAAGGGCTGGTTCCGCGACGACACCGCCGCGCGCTTCCGCGCCTACGGCTGGAACGTGGTCGGCCCGATCGACGGCCACGACGCGATCGCGATCGAATGCGCGATCGACACCGCGCTCGCCGAGCGCGCGCGGCCCACGCTGGTGATCTGCCGCACGACGATCGGCTGGGGCGCGCCGAAGGCGGCCGGTACGCACGAGGTGCACGGCGCGCCGCTCGGCACGGAGGAGACCGCGGCGACGCGCGCGGCGCTCGGCTGGCCGCACGCGCCGTTCGACGTGCCGGCGCAACTGCGCGCCGAGTGGGACGCGCGCGCGCAGGGCGCATCGCTGCAGCGCGAATGGCAGCGCCGTTTCGACGCCTACGCGCAGGCACATCCCGCGTCGGCACGCGAGTTTTCGCGCCGCATGGCGGGCGAGCTGCCGGCCGACTGGCGCGAGACCGCGCAGAAACTGATCGAAGCCGCGCGCGGCGTGACCGCGCCCACCGCGACGCGCAAGTCGTCGCAGAACGCGCTCGAAGCGCTGGTGCCCGCGGTGCCCGATCTGCTCGGCGGCTCGGCCGACCTCACCTGGTCGAACCTGACCGCGGTCAAGGCATCGGCGTCGATCGACGGCAATGGCAGCGGCAACTACGTTCACTACGGCGTGCGCGAGTTCGGCATGGGCGCGCTGATGAACGGGCTGGCGCTGCACGGCGGCTTCATCCCGTACGGCGGCACGTTCGCGGTGTTCACCGACTACGCGCGCTCAGCGCTGCGCATGAGCGCGCTGATGAAACAGCGCGTCCTCTACGTGCTCACGCACGATTCGATCGGTCTGGGCGAGGACGGCCCGACGCACCAGCCGGTCGAGCACGCCGCCGCGCTGCGCGTGATCCCGAACCTCGACGTCTGGCGCCCGTGCGACAGCGTCGAGACCGCGGTCGCGTGGCGTGCGGGCGTAGAGCGCAGGGACGGGCCGACCGCGCTGCTGCTGTCGCGGCAGAACCTGCCGCCGCTGGCGCGCGAGGCCAGCGAGGCAGCGATCGCGCGCGGCGGCTACGTGCTCGCGGAGGCGGAAGGACCGCTCGCGCTGGTGCTGATCGCCACCGGCTCCGAGGTCGAGCTGGCGCTGAAGGCGCGCGCGCTGCTCGCCGCCGAAGGCATCGGCGCGCGCGTGGTGTCGATGCCGTCGACCAGCGTATTCGACCGCCAGGACCGCGCGTGGCAGAGCCAGGTGCTGCCGCGCGGCGTGCCGCGCGTCGCGATCGAGGCCGCGCATCCGGACCTGTGGCGCAAGTACGTGGGGCTCGAAGGCGACGTCGTCGGCCTCGACCGCTTCGGCGAATCGGCGCCGGCCGGAAAACTCTACGAGCACTTCGGCTTCACCGCGGCGCGGATCGCGCAATGCGCGCGCGCGTTGGTCGGTGCGCATACGCGTGTGGCCGAGCCGGCGTGAAGCTGCGCCAACGATCGGCAAGGACGATGCGATGAGCCTCGAAGCACTGATCTTCGACGTCGACGGCACGCTCGCGGACACCGAGGAAGCGCACCGCCAGGCCTTCAATGCCGCGTTCGACGAGCACGGCGTGCGCTGGCACTGGACCCGCAGCCGCTACGCCGAGCTGCTCGGCGTGTCGGGCGGCCGCGAGCGCATGCTGCTGCACCTCGAATCGCTCGCCGACCCGCCCGCCGCGAAGGCACGGCTGCGCGAACAGATCCCGGACATCCATCGCAGCAAGGTGCGCATCTTCAAGTCGCTCGTCGAGGCCGGCCGGGTGCCGTTGCGGCCGGGCGTGAAGCGGCTGATCGAGGAGGCGCGCGCGGCCGGACTGAAGCTCGCGGTGGCGACAACCGGCACGCCGAGCGGCGTCGAAGCGTTGATCGCGCACACGCTGGGAGAGAGCGCGCCGGGCTGGTTCCAGGTCTTCGCGGCCGGCGATCAGGTGGCGCGCAAGAAGCCTGCGCCCGATGTCTATCAGCTCGTGCTGCGCTGGCTGAACACGCCGGCTTCGGCGTGCATCGCGTTCGAGGACTCCGGCAACGGCGTGCAGGCCGCGCACGCGGCAGGACTGTTCGTCGTCGCCACACCGAGCTTCTGGACGCTCGACCAGGACTTCTCGCAGGCCGATCTGCTGCTGCCGACTCTCGGCGACCCAGGACGGCCGATTCCGCGCGAGATCGCGCAACGCCACGCCGGCGGCGCGGAGTTCGTCACGCTGGCGCTGCTGGAAAGGCTGCATGCCGCTGCGCAGTCGCGCGCCGGCGCAAAATACGCGGCGTAGTCGTTGCCGGGGAGATCCGCATGGCCGCCACCGCCGATCCGATCCGCAGGGGCATGATCGCGCCCGACTTTGCGCTGCCCGGCGTCGACGGCCGCACGCATGCGCTGCGTAACATCGCGGGGCCGAACGGCGCGCTGGTGATGTTCATCTGCAACCACTGCCCGTACGTGCGCGCGGTGGTCGACCGCATCGTGCGCGATGCGAAAGACCTGCAGGCGCTCGGCATCGGCGTGGTCGCGATCAGCGCCAACGACGCGGTCGCGTATCCCGAGGATTCGTTCGAGAACATGAAGCAGTTCGCGCGCACGCACGGCTTCACGTTCCCTTACCTGTACGACGAGTCGCAGCAGGTCGCGCGCGCCTACGGCGCGGTGTGCACGCCGGACTTCTTCGGCTTCAATCGCGAGCTGAAACTCGAATATCGCGGCCGGCTCGATTCGTCCGGCCGCGCTCCGGCGCCGCCCGATGCGAAGCGCGAACTGTTCGAAGCGATGAAGCAGATCGCTGCCACCGGCACCGGCCCGGCCGAGCAGATCGCGAGCATCGGCTGCTCGATCAAGTGGAAGTCGTAGCACGGTGTCGTCGCCCCGGCGCAGGCCGGGGCCTAATTTCTAGGGCCGCTAACTTGGGCCCCGGCCTTCGCCGGGGCGACGAGCGTGCCTGAAATTGACTTCGAATAGCCCACTGTCCCCCGCGATCCTGTTCGACGTCGACGGCACGCTCGCGGAGACCGAGCGCGACGGCCATCGCGTCGCGTTCAACCGCGCGTTTGCCGCGGCGGGACTCGACTGGCACTGGGATGAGCGGCTCTACGGCGAGCTGCTGCGGGTCACCGGTGGCAAGGAACGGATCGCCTTCTACATCGAGCGCTGGGCGCCGCAGTCGGCGGGCGTCGACATCGCCGCGCTGCACGCGGACAAGAACCGCTGCTATGCCGAACTGGTCGCCGCCGGCGTGATCGCGCTGCGCCCGGGCGTGGCGCGGCTGATCGACGCGATCGAGCGCGCCGGCTGGCGGCTCGGCATCGTGACCACGACGAGCCGCGCCAACGTCGAGGCGCTGCTGCAGGCGGCGCTCGGCGCCGGCGCGCTGAACCGGTTCGCCGTCGTCGTGTGCGGCGAGGATGTCGCACGCAAGAAGCCCGCGCCCGATGCGTACCAACTCGCGCTGCGCCAACTGCCGCCGGAAACGAGGGCGCTGGCGATCGAGGATTCGCGCAACGGCCTGCTCGCCGCGCATGCGGCGGGCATCCCGACGCTGGTCGTGCGCAGTCTGTACTGCGCGGGCGAGGACTTCGGCGAAGCGGCGGCGGTGTTCGATGCCTTCGATGCGCTCGACCTCGCCGGGTTGCAGCGCGCACTCGCGCGTCGCCCGAGTGCGTGACGCGCAGGCGCGAAACGCGAATCTTCGCTTGACCGCTACCGCGCCGCGGTATGCAGTTCAGCCCGATGTCCGCGCATCGGGCCGCGGACGCATAAGAGGAGTAGCGCGCCATGCCGGTCTTCAAGGTTCCGCCGCACCGCATCTGCGGCGCCATGTCGAACCATCACTTCCTGCTCGAGCAGAACCCCGCGTTCCGGCGCGCGCAGGTCGCGCTCGAACATCGAACCACCGCGGCGGCGCGCAAGGCGTTCCGGCTGCCGAAGAAGCCGTACCGGATCACCTGCGTCGTGCACGTGCTGTTCAACACGGCGGCGCAGAAGATCGGCGCCGCCCAGGTCAAGAGCCAGATCGCGGTGCTGAACCGCGACTACCGCGCGCGCAACCAGGACAAGTCGAAGGTGCCCGCGGTTTGGATGGGGCTGGTGACCGACTCGATGATCGAGTTCGAACTGGCGACGAAGGACCCGAAGGGACAGCCGACCAGCGGCATCACATTCACCAGGACCAGCGTCCCCGCGTTCGGCCAGAACGACGCGATGAAGGATCCGAAGCGCGGCGGCGTCGCGCCGTGGCCGACCGACCGGTATCTCAACATCTGGGTGTGCGAGCTGAAGGACCAGTTGCTCGGCTATGCGCAGTTCCCGGGCGGGCCGAAGGCGACCGACGGCGTGGCGATCACCACGTTCGCGTTCGGCACGACCGGCGCCGCGACCGCGCCGTTCAACCTCGGCCGCACCTGCACGCACGAGGTCGGGCACTATCTGAACCTGCGCCACATCTGGGGCGACACGCCGGACTGCTCGGGCAGCGATTTCGTCGCCGACACGCCGAACGCGGAGGACGCCAACTTCGGCAAGCCGAAATTCCCGCACGTGTCGTGCAACAACGGGCCCAACGGCGACATGTTCATGAACTACATGGACTACACCGACGACGACGCGATGTTCATGTTCACCACCGGCCAGGTCGCGCGCATGCACGCCGCGCTCGAAGGCCCGCGCCGCAAGCTGTGGGCCGGAAAGTAGCCGCGACCTTCAAGGCGAGCGGGCTCGTGGGCAAGTGGATCCACGCCCACGAGCGCGACACCGACGAGGCGCGCGTGTACGTGGGACCCGAGGTCAGGCTCGGGCTGTCGCGCGGCCGCACGGTGTACGAGTTCGGCCCCGACGGCCGTTTCACCGAAAGCGGGCCGGGTCCGACCGATCGCACGCGCGCGCGCAGCGGAAAGGCAGCGGTCGATGGCGACGTGCTGATCCTGAAGTACGGCGACGGCAGCGAGCGGCGCATCCGCTTCGAGTTCGATAAGGGCTGCTTGCGGTTGTTGCGTACGGGCGTTTAGCGCGGACGCGCGCTAAATTCGCGCCTTCGCCGATTTCACCGTACCGCCTATGCCCACGCTCGACCACTCGCGCTTTCTGAAGTACGACGAACTGATCGCCGCGCTGCGCGCCTTCGCCGCAGGGGCGCCGCAGTTCGTGGCACTGGAATTCATCGGCACGAGCTTCGAGGGCCGCGCGATCCCGGTCGTCACGCTCACCAACACCGCGACCGGCCCCGCCGCCGACAAGCCGGCGTACTGGGTCGACGGCAACATCCACTCGGTCGAGCTGACCGCATCGAGCGCGTGCCTGTACCTGATCGACTGGCTGCTGAAGAATCGCGAGTCCGACCCGCAGGTCGCGCGCTGTCTCGACACGCGCGCGTTCTACATCTGCCCGCGCATCAATCCCGACGGCGCCGAATGGGCGCTCGCGGAGCGGCCGAAGTACGTGCGCTCCAGCACGCGCCGCTATCCGTTCGACGAGGAGCCGGTCGCGGGCCTGATCGCGGAGGACATCGACGGCGACGGCCGCATCCTGCAAATGCGCGTGGCCGACCCCAACGGCGCGTGGAAGAAGCATCCGCAGGAGCCGCGCCTGATGGTCAGGCGCGAACCGACCGATCCGCCCGGCGGCGACTATTACCGCGTGATGCCGGAAGGCCGAATCGAGAACTACGACGGCGTCAGCATCACGGTGGCCGGCGTGACCGGCGGCGCGCAGGGGCTCGATCTGAACCGCAACTTCCCCGCCAAGTGGCGGCAGGAATTCGAGCAGCTCGGCGCCGGGCCGTATCCGACCTCCGAGCCGGAGGTGCGCGCGGTGGTCGACTTCATCCTCGCGCATCCGAACATCTGCGGCGGCACCAGCCTGCACACGTTCTCCGGCGTGCTGCTGCGGCCGTTCGGCGATCTGCCCGACGACAAGATGCCGCCCGAAGACCTGTGGGTGTTCCAGAAGGCGGGCAAGGTCGGCGAAGAGCTGACCGGCTACCCGGCGATCTCGGTGTATCACGACTTCGCGTACCGGCCCGGCGAATACATCGGCGGCACGTTCGACTGGCTGTACGAGCACCTCGGCTGCTTCATGTGGACGATCGAAATCTGGAATCCGAAGAAGGAAGCCGGCATCGACAACAAGGAATGGATCCACTGGTTCCGCGAGCATCCGATCGAGGACGACCTGAAAGTGTTCCGCTGGGCCGAAGCGATTGCGCCGGGCCAGGGACACATCGACTGGAAGCCGTACCAGCATCCGCAACTCGGGCGCGTGGAGATCGGCGGCTGGAACCGCATCGCGCTGTTCAGCAATCCGCCGCCGGCGCAGCGCGAGGCGGAGATCGCGCGCTTTCCGCAGTGGCTGCTGTGGAATGCATTGATCTCACCCAGGCTCGAGCTGCGCGAGGTGCAGGTCACGCCCGCCGGTGCCGACACGTGGCGTGTGCGGCTGATCGTGCAGAACACCGGCTGGCTGCCGACCTACGTCAGCAAGATGGCGCAGTCGCGCAAGCTGCTGCGCGGCGTGCTGGCGGAGATCGAGTTGCCGGCGGGCGCGCAGCTCGTCAGCGGCAAGCCGCGCGAGGAACTGGGCGAACTCGAAGGCTGGTCCGCGCTGCAGACCGGCATCAGCTTCTGGCCGGTCAAGAAGCCGACGCAGGATCTGGCGCACGTCGACTGGGTGGTCAAGGGCCCGCGCGGCGCGACGGTCGAGCTGACGGCGTGGCACGAGCGGGCGGGACGGGTGAAGACGAGCGCTCGGCTTGAATGAGTTCGCGGCCTATACTCACCGCACGATGAACGCGCCGATCGTCTACCCGAAACTCTCGCCGCAGGAACTGGCGCAACGCTGGAACGCCCTGCTCGGTGCCCCCGGACTGCCGGAGCGCTACGAGCTGGACGAATACGGCGAGGCGATCGAATTGATCGCGCCAAAGACGGCACACCAACGCATCGTGAATGCAATTCAGCGTCAGATCGAGCAGGCGCTGGGCGGAGAAGCGCTGCCAGGCATCGCGGTGCTGACATCGATCGGCGTCCGCATTCCCGACGTGGTGTGGCAGAGCGCTTGGTCCGGAATCGACCCGGTCAGCCCCGCGCCGACGATCTGCGTCGATGTGCAGTCGGAGGAAAACACGCGGCGCGAACTGAACGACAAGGTCGCCACGTATCTTGAGGCCGGCGCGCGCGAAGTCATCCTGGCCGAACTGTCCGGACGCATCCGCAATTTCGGCGCCGAGGGTGAGCGCAGTGCAAGCGCAATGGGGTTGGCGCTCGCGCTTCCGCCCGGCACGTATCCGCGCTGAGCGCCACTGCCGAGCGCCTCGGCGCTCGAACGCTGCGCATCTCGCCTCACCCGCATCGCAAGGAAGTTCCCATGTCCGAAGCCTTCATCGTCGCCGCGCTGCGCACGGCGGGCGCCCGCAAGGGCGGCCGCCTCGCCGGCTGGCATCCGGCCGACCTGGCCGCGCAGGTTCTCGATGCGCTCGTCGCCAAGCTCGATCTTGATCCGGCGCTGATCGACGACGTGATCCTCGGCTGCGTCGGCCAGGCCGGCGAGCAGTCGAACAACGTCGCGCGCAACGCGGTGCTCGCATCGACCCTGCCCGAGTCGGTGCCCGGCGTGTCGGTCGACCGCCAGTGCGGCTCGTCGCAGCAGGCGCTGCACTTCGCCGCGCAGGCGGTCATCGCCGGCAGCCAGGACATCGTGATCGCCGGCGGTGTAGAGAGCATGACGCGCGTGCCGATGGGATTGCCCGCCACCCTGCCGTACAAGAACGGCTTCGGCAACTACATGAGTCCGGCGATGCAGAAGCGCTATCCCGGCGTGCAGTTCAGCCAGTTCATGGGCGCCGAGATGCTGGCGAAGAAGTACGAGCTGTCGAAGGACGCGCTCGACGCGTACGCGCTCGCGAGCCACCAGCGCGCCGCCGCCGCGACGCGCGAGGGACGCTTCGCGCAGGAGATCGTGCCGGTTCAAGTGCGCAACGCCGAGGGCGCGGCCACCGGCGAATCGCACGCGACCGACGAAGGCATCCGCTTCGACGCCTCGCTCGAAGGCATCGCGGCGGTCAAGCTGCTGCAGGAAGGCGGACGCATCAGCGCCGCCACCGCGAGCCAGATCTGCGACGGCGCCGCCGCGCTGGTGGTCGCCAACGAGCGCGGCCTGAAGGCGATGGGCAGTAAAGCGAAGCCGCTCGCGGTCGTGCGCCAGATGACCGTGATCGGGCACGACCCGGTGGTCATGCTCGAAGGGCCCGTGCCGGCCACGCCGGTGGCGCTGCGCAAGGCGGGGCTCGCGCTCGACGACATCGATCTCTACGAAGTCAACGAAGCGTTCGCGTCGGTGCCGCTGGCGTGGCTCAAAGCGACCGGCGCCGATCCGCAGAAACTCAACGTCAACGGCGGCGCGATCGCGCTCGGCCACCCGCTCGGTGCATCCGGCGCCAAGCTGATGACCACGCTCGTGCACGCGCTGCACGCGCGTGGCAAGCGCTACGGGCTGCAGACGATGTGCGAAGGCGGCGGGCTGGCAAACGTGACGGTCGTGGAGCGGGTTTAGCGGCCGGACACGACCCCGTGCCGCATTGATCGGAACCGAAGCCGCCTGCGCCGCGCCCGCGCGCGTCGACCCATCGTTCGCCGACCGCGAACGCGGATCGTATTGCGACGGCGTTCAATCGGCAGCACGCTCCAGCAACGTCTCGAACCCGGGGTACTGCTCCCGTCGCAGCGCGAACTTGGTCGCGCAGCGGCCCCACGGCTCGCCGCGCACGAGCGCGCGCTTCAGCCCTGCGGCGTCGTCGATCCACGTGCCGCCCATCGACGTCACGCCGCGCGCGAACAGCGCGTCGGGCAGGCAGCTGGCGCCGGGCCCGATGAGCGCGATGCGCTCGGCGTGCCGGCAGCGCGCAAGGATGTCGTCGATCGTGTCATTCAGCAGCACGGTGCTGGTGCAGAGGATCTTGTTGCAGCGATTCAGCGCCGCGGGGTCGAGCGTGACCTCCCAGCCGTCGCGCACGCCGGCGAGGTCGGCGCGCAGCTCGACCACGGTGAGCCGCGCCCCGGTGGCGAGCACGCGTTCGATCAGCGGCGGGAACAATCCGATCATCCCGAGGTGATCGCCCGGCGCCAGATCCAGGTCGCCGATCGATCCGCGCGCCGGCGGCGGTTTGAACCCGGCGCGGTCGTACAGGCTGCGCGTGATCGCGTTGATCGCCGCGAAGCCGAGTGTGCGCCGCGCCGGCGCGCTCGCGCCGTAGGCGCGCGCCAGATCCAGCGCCGGCGTTGCCGGCAGCGCCAGGCGGTCGCTGCCGTCGCGCAGCGCCGCCAGCGTCGCACCGACGGGGACGCCGAGCAGCACGAAGCTCAAGCCAAGCGAGCCGTCATCCAGCTCGAGCGCGCAGAACTCGCCCTCGCGTGTGTCGTCGGCGTGCGGCGGCGGCAAGTGCAGCGCGCGCACCGGCGGAACCGGCAGCGACTGGGCGATGCGTTCGATCTGGGCAACGAGTTCGGCGGCGATGGGCATGGGGTGGATGATCGCGCAAGTTGCCGATGCTGTGCCGTTCTTCCTCCCGCGAGAAGCCAAAGGCCCGCTTGACTGGCGCCAAACCTCGGCAGCCCGACGTCATTGCCGCGCAAGCGGGACCAGGGTCGGCCGCCAATGTCACTGCGTCCCCGCTGGAGCCTGCCCCCGAGTGCGTGAGTCGCGGGCGGGGACGACGGTCGACTTGCACACCGTCCTGCGTTTCGCGCGAGCGTCAACGGGGAACCGTGCCCATCGGCGTGAACTGATGCGGCACGCTGCTGCGGTCGATCAGGTCGAGCGCGCGCGCCCACGTGCGCGCTGACGCCTTCACCCTGGCCGACCGGCGCAATCGAAAGCGCCAGCAGAACCATCGTTGCCTCCCGATCAGACCGACTGCATGAACTGCGCGGCGATCAACCGGCGCACGGTCGCCGCGAAATCCTGCGGCACGCGCGCCCAGCCATGCCGCGCACACCAGGCGCGCGCGACGCTGGTCACCGCGCCGGCGCGATAGCGACGCGTCTGGCCGAGCGCTTCTTCGAGCGCATTCGCTGCCGCGGTCAACGGCTCGATATCGGCATCGACGATCAGCACCGCATGCGCAAGCACGATCTGCCGGCCTTCGATCCGGCGCCATGCCTGCGCGGTGCCGGCGATCTTGCGACCGTCGACCGCGAGGTTGTAGCGGCCGTCGCAGAACGAGCCTTCGACTGCCTGCGTCGTCGCCGTCAGGCCGAGGGGCGCCAGCGCGGACTGCAGCCCGGCGCACAGCGCGCGGTAGATCGCGTCGGTCGCGGCGGGCGTGGCGCGGGTGGGGAAGACGAGGGTCAGGTTGGTCAGGCCCGGGCCCTGCGGTACGAGGCCGCCGCCGGAGTCGCGTACTTGCAGCGCGTGACCGTGTGTCGACCAGGCCGGAGCGCGGGTGTAGCTGCGCGGCACCGACCAGCCCGCTTCACCTTGCCACACATGCGCCTGCGCGCGGCCATCGGCGGCTGCGTGCTCCATCCAACGCGCTTCGCTGTCGATGCCGTCGGGCAGCGGGTGGTCGTGGACGGTGAGCGAGGTGAATGTGGACAGCACACGCGCGTCGTCCCGGCGCAGGCCGGGACCCAATTTCAACGGTACAAGATTGGGCCCCGGCCCCGGATCCAGTCCGGGGCAGGCTCTGCGCCGGGGCGACGGCGGCCATATCACGTCAAGTGCGCACGCAGCAGCGCGTTGACCTCGCTTGCCTTTTCCATCATCGCCATGTGGCCGGCGTGATCGAGCACGTGCACCTTCGCGCCGGCGGGCGCGTGCGCTGCGTGGGCGACCGGAATCACGCGGTCGTCGCCACCCCAGATCACGAGCAGCGGCGGAGCCGTGGCCGAGAGCTTGCGCGCGGGCTGCGCGGCCTGTCTGCCGCCGCCGAAGAGCGATGTGCCCAGTTCGGTGAGCAGCGCCTGCACGCCGTCGAGCCGCTTGTACTTGAGCACGTCGTCGATCAACTGGCGTGTCACCAGGGACGGGGCGGCGAAGAGCTGCTCCATCAGGGGCTTCAGTTCGCGCCGCGAACCCGCGTGGGCGAAGCCCTCGATATAGCCGGTGTCGATCTCTTCGCCCAGTCCCGCGCTGTTCAGCAGCGCCAGCGAAGCGATGCGATGCGGCGCCGCCAGCGCCATCTGCGCCGCGATCGCGCCGCCCATCGAGTGCCCCACGGCGTGCACGCGCTCGACGTTGATCGCGTCGAGAAAACGCAGCACGAAACTCGCCAGCGCCTCGATCGATACGCCGGGAAGCCGCACGTCCGACTCGCCATGCCCCGGCAGGTCGAGCGCGATCACCGGAGCGTGCTCGGCCACCGCGTCGAGGTTGAACAGCCAGTTGTTCAGATCGCCACCATAGCCGTGCAGGAACAGCACCGGCGCCTTGCCCGCCGCGGCATCGCCACGCCGTGCGTAGCGGACGCGGATGCCGCCGACCTCGGCGTACTCGTACGCCGGCGCGCCCTCCTGCTCGCCCTCGCCCGCGGCGGGAACGACGTAGGCGGCGATGAACGCGTCGATGTCGGCATCGCTCACCTCCGGTGGCGCCAGCACCCCGAGCAGCGCCTTGACCGGCAGCGTCTCGCCTTCACGCGCGACCCGGCGGCGCAGCAGCCCGGCGTCGCCGGCTTCATAGGTGTTGGAGATCTTGTCGGTCTCGATGTCGACGATCGGCTGGCCGACGCGAATCTGCGCGCCCTCGTCGACCAGCCAGGCGGTGATCGTGCCCTCGCGCATCTCCAGCCCCCACTTGGGCATGATCACCGGCGTGATTGCAGCCGCGGCCATCAGTGCTTGCCCTTGCCCATCGTGCGCTTGACGGCGGCGGCGATCCTGTCCGCGCTCGGGATATACGCGTCCTCGAGCACCGGCGAGAACGGCACCGGCACGTGCGGCGGCGTGACGAGTTCGATCGGGCCCTTGAGCGCCGCGAACGCCTGCTGCGCCACCTGCGCCGAAATGTCGGCGGCGATGCTGCAGCGGGGATTGGCCTCGTCGACGCACACCAGGCGGCCGGTCTTCTCGACGCTTTCGAGCACGGTGTCCAGATCGAGCGGCGACAGCGTGCGCAGGTCGATCACCTCGCAGTCGATGCCTTCCTTCGCCAGCGCCGTCGCGGCGTCGAGCGCGCGGTGCACCATCAGGCCGTAGGCGACGATCGATGCGCTCTTGCCTTCGCGCACGACGTTGGCCTCGCCGAACGGGATCGCGTACAGCGCCTCGGGCACTTCGCCCTCGAGGCCGTACAGGTTCTTGTGCTCGCAGAAGATCACCGGGTCGTTGTCGCGGATCGACTGCACCAGCAGGCCCTTGGTGTCGTACGGCGTGCTCGGGCACACGACCTTCAGCCCCGGGATGTGCGTGAAGATCGGGGTCAGCATCTGCGAGTGCTGCGCGGCCGCGCGGAAGCCCGCGCCGACCATCGCGCGGATCACGACCGGCGTTTGAGCCTTGCCGCCGAACATGTACTTGAACTTCGCCGCCTGGTTGAAGATCTGGTCGAAGCACACGCCCATGAAGTCGATGAACATCAGCTCCGCCACCGGGCGCATGCCGCACGCCGCCGCACCGATCGCCGCGCCGATGTAGGCGGACTCCGATAGCGGCGTGTCGAGGAGGCGATCGCCGTGCTTGGCGTACAGCCCCTTGGTGACGCCGAGCACGCCGCCCCACGCGTCGCGTTCGCCCTGCGCGCCGGCGCCGCCGACGATGTCCTCACCCATCAAGATCACCGACGGATCGCGCGCCATCTCCTGGTCGAGCGCTTCGTTGATCGCCTGCTTCATGCTGATCTTGCGTGCCATGGGAGGTCTCCTTGGAATTCGTTCAAGAACGCGTGCGTCGCCCCGGCGCAGGCCGGGGCCCAAGTTGCACACGGCCGAAAATTGGGTCCCGGCCTGCGCCGGGACGACGGGCGTGCTCAGTAGCTGACGTACACATCGGTGGTCAGATCCGCCGCGGTCGGCAGCGGCGCGGCTTTGGCTTCGGTGACCGCGCGCTCGATCAGCCCGAGCACCTCCTCGTCGATCTTCCTCAGCTCGGAATCGGGGATCACGCCGGCGCCGACCACCGCGCCGATGAACTTCTTGATGCAGTCCTTGTTGGAGCGGATGTCGTCCAGTTCGCCCGGCCCGCGATAGGTCTGCGCGTCGCCTTCGAAGTGGCCGTAGAAGCGCACCATCTTGCATTCGAGCAGCGACGGCCCCGCGCCGCTGCGCGCGCGCTTGATGATCTCGCCCGCCGCCTCGTACACGGCGAAGAAATCGGTGCCGTCGACCGTCACGCCGGGCATCCCGAAGCCGGCTGCGCGGTCGACGTACGAATCGACCGCCACGCCGTACTCGCGCGAGGTGGATTCCGCATAACCATTGTTCTCGACGACGAAGATCGCCGGCAGGTTCCACACCGCGGCGAGGTTCAGGCTTTCGAGAAACATGCCCTGGTTCGACGCGCCGTCGCCGACGAAGCTCACCGCCACCTCGCCTTTCTTGCGGAATTTGGCCGCGAGCGCCGCGCCGCACGCGAGCGGCGCGCCGGCGCCGAGGATGCCGTTCGCACCCATCATGCCCTTGGACAGATCCGCGATGTGCATCGAGCCGCCCTTGCCCTGGCACGCGCCGCCCTTCTTGCCGTAGATCTCCTTCATCATCTCCATCACGTTCACGCCCTTGGCGATGCAGTGGCCGTGGCCGCGATGGGTCGACGCGATGCGATCGCCGTCGGCCAGATGCATCATGATTCCGGCGGCCGCGGCCTCCTCGCCCGCGTACAGGTGCACGAACCCCGGAATGTCGCCGCGCGCGAAATCGACGTGCAGCCGCTCTTCGAATTCGCGGATCGTGCGCATCGTGCGATACGCGTGCAGCAACTGCTCCTTGTTCAGCGGAAAGGGATTGCCAGCCATCTTCTGTCTCCTCTCGTTGCGGTTCAGCGGGCAGGGGTGCGGAGCAGCCCTTCGGCAGCGGCGAAGCGCATGCAGCGGGCCACGTCCACGGTGAAGAAAGCGTTCTCGCGCAGGGTCACGCGTACGCGATCGCCCGGCTCGAAGCCGAGCTCGCGCTCGCCGTCGAGCGCGATCGTGCCGGCCTCGTGCGCGACATCCATCGGCTGGTCGGCGACCATCGCGTGCCACGCGGCGATCGGCACCGGCCGCACCATGCCGGGCGCGATCGGCGCCTGAAGCACGACGCGCGCGCCGTCAGCGTCGGGCGCGATCTCGATCGCCAGCCCGCCGCGGTGATCGCGCGCCACCGGGTGCAGCAGGCCGCCGATGGCCGAGAGCCCGATGCACTGCGGATCGGCGAACGCCAGATACGCGGCGCGCAGCGACTCCGGCTTCCACAGCGCACGCGCGCCGATGTAGCGATCGCTCGTGATCACCGCATCGACGATCGCGATGTCGCGCCGCGTCTGATTGTGCGACTCGATCGCGACTTCAACCAGCTTGTGCGACGCGAGCGCGGTGGCCGCGGGCACGCGGCCGCAGACGCACAGGCCGACCGCCATGCCGGTGATGGTCGGCTCGCGCATCTCCGGAAACGCGTTGTTGGTGCCGGTCGAAAGGCCCGCGATCGGAATGCGCGAATCGAGCCGGCGCAGTTCACGCACCACCGCGCGGTGCGTGCCGTCGCCGCCGAGCACGACGATCGCATCGACCTTCGCCTGCGCCAGCAGTCGCGTGGCGACGAACGTGTCCTCGACCGTGGAGTCGGGCTCCATGTCGAGGAATTCGAATTCCGGCCAATGCTCGCCGTGCGCCGCGTGCCGATCGCGCTTCAGGCTGCGTTCGAGCAGCGCGCGAATGCCGCCGCGGTCCGGCATCATCAGCACGCGCGCCACGCCGCACGCCGCCGCCGCGCTCAGCATGCGCAGCACGATGTTCACGCGGTCGCTGATCTGCAAGTTGCCGGCATTGGCGACCACGCGGCGGATGTCGCGCGCGGAGACCGGGTTGGCGATTACGCCGATGGCGGGGGCGCGAGTGGCGCTGTACGGGTACGTAGCAGGAGCCTTGCGGGAGTGCATCGCCGCGGTCGTGCAATCGATGTGCCAGCCGACGCGGAGCGATGACAAAGCGGTGCGGATGCTCCCTGCGCCGCGCGGCGCTCGCGGGATGAGCGGCCGTGGCGCTACCCGGCTGTCCCGCTGTGACTGGTGTCACAGCGCTTCAATGTGACAGTCGTCGCGGATTGCGCTTGGCCGGCGTGGCAAACGGATGTTCGTGGTCCGGCGACCGGGTTCGGCGAGATCGCAAGAGTAGGAATCCGCTTGTCGCCGCTAGCAGACGCTGCTCGGGTGCTATTGCCGTTGAAACCGGAGCTTCTTAGTAGGGCAGACCGAGTTTACAGTCGACGCCGGTCGGGCGACGCCGAAACCAGCGCGGTCGGGCGCGACTGGCAGAATCGGCGGCATGGATCGAGGCTCGGACGGAGCGTGCTCATGGAGTTCTTATTCGGTCTGGTTGTTGTCGCGCTGGTCTGGTTCCTATTTCGTACGCTTCGCTCAAGAAAGAAGGCGCAGGAGCCAATCGAGATCCCCGTCAAAGTCAAGATCACATAAGAAGAACGCCCAGGGCAAGCGGCAACTAAGGAAGTCGACAAGGACGCTTGGGAAGGCAGCTTCTGGGAGGTCCAACACCCGATCAACGTCAAGGCGCGGCTGAAGCTCGACTACGTTGACGGATATGGCAAGACAAGTAGCCGCACGGTCGATGTCCGTGAATTCGGCGGTTTCGGTGACACATGCCTTCTCATCGGGCATTGCCAAATGCGCGATGCGACACGCACTTTCCGCACCGACCGAATCAAACGCTGCATTGACGAGGACACCGGCGAGATCATCAGCGACGTGCGCGCCTACCTGATCAAGCGTTACGAAGAGTCGCCTGAGCGCAGCCGCGACAAGTTGGTCGAAGACGAGTGCGACGTGCTGCGGGTGCTGCTCTACCTCGGCAAGGCGGATGGTCAACTGCGGGCGGCGGAGAAAGCGGTAATCCGAGACACCTGTGTGGCGCTCGTCGGCGACTCTCGACTGACCGACAAGCAGATTGACAATCTGTTTGCGACGCTAGACGTGCCAACGCTGCAGGCGTTCAAGCTCGCGGTGGGCAGGTTGTCGAAACGTGACCAGAGCAGCCGGCAGGTGCTTCTCGACGCGGCACAGAAGATGATCGGAACGCAAAAGGCTGTGCACCAAGCTGAACAGGAAGCGATCGACTACATGCGAAAGCGGTTTGCGGCAGCGGGTAAGTTGTCCGCGACTACATCGCCCCGCTCCTTGGCCTCGGCCTCGCTCGGGTGCGCCGGGGAGCACAAGGTCCAATCGCCGAAATCAGGGCGTTCCAGTTCCGAGGTAGCCGGACGGGATAGTGACTGGATCGCGACGTGCCACCACAGGCAGCGGCGGAGCACCGGCCGCAACGCCCGCAAACGTCGCGAAGTCATCTTCGATAGACGCAATCACTTGCTGGCTGAACAGAACCGGGTTGACGCAGAAACTTCCATCGGCCTCAACTTGGACTGCTGAGCCGCTGTCATGCGTCAGCCATCCGGACGGAAGTGCGCCGCCTCGCGTCTTCGTCGCAAGCGTGACCTGGTGAAGAAACCCGTGCCTATATACGGTCCAAAACTGCCGCGCGGTCACTGCGTCCTTGAGCGCCGGGAAGATTCTGCAAATGTCTGGCATCGCCGGATCGATCTTGTCTTCCGGCCCGAGTTTGTTCCTTTGACGTAGATATCGTTCGAAGAGAGGAAGCGAAATCATGAACACAGCGATGCCGGCGTCCCGAACCGGGTAGAGGCGCGCGAGTACGTCGACGTACCAAGCGCGGAAGTTCTTCAACTGTTCCGACACGACTGCCTCCAAACGAAAGATAGGCCCTGCCCGACCGGGCTCTCTATGAGAGGAGAGAGGATACCGAGCTAAACGAAGCGGCCAGTCGCACGGTCCGCTTTTCGTCGTGAGCACGCGGGCGAACCGGTTGAGAGCTGCCGTTCAGTCGCCGCCGTGCCAATCGGGCAGATGATTCGGCGCCGTGATCCCCCACCGCTTCATGCGCCGATACAGCGTCATGCGCGCCACACCGAGCTGCTTTGCCACCGCGGTGACGTTCCAGTGCGCCGCGCGCAGATACTGCTGCAGCAGTTGCGCCTCCGGCGGCAGCACGAGCGGCGCGGGTGCCTCTTCCTGCGCGGCGCGCGCGGCGGCGGCGAGCAGCGCGTCGGGCAGATCGGCGAGCTGGATGTAGCCGCCGCTGCACACCGCGGTCGCGTACTCGAGCACGTTGCGCAGCTCGCGCAGGTTGCCGGGCCAGCGCCAGGCGCGCAGCCAGTCCATGACCTCGGGCGCGATCATGGGCGCGGCAGCGCCGATCCCGGCGA
>JAKOQB010000209.1 GCA_029778535.1 Pseudomonadota bacterium
ACGACCGCCGGGCCGGCGTCGGTGCGCAGCAGCACCTCGCCCGCGGGGCCGAGCCAGGCCCGGTCGATGCGCTCGATCGGCTGGCCGGTGTGCGCGACCAGCCGCACGCGCGGTGCCGCGCCGAACACCCTCAGCACCAGCGGTGCCGACTCGACGTCGACGTAGACGCGCTGCGGTCCGTTCTGCCAGTACCAGCGACCCGCTTCGTCGGCGGCGTAGTTGCGCCCGATGAACTCGACGATCTGCGGGTTGCCGATCGGGCTGCCGGCGCCGTCGCGCGCTTCGTCGAAGCCGGGGCGGCCGCGATCGACGAGCAGCCAGCGGCCGCGGCGGTCCAGGCGCAGCCATCCCCAGGCCGCCGGCACGTCGGGCCATCGCGCCATCGCGCGCAGGACCTGTTCATCCATCGGCGAGCACCCCTGCGAGCCAGTCCATCGTGCGCCGCGGCAGCCCGTCGAGGCGGCCGGGCGGGAGCCCCTGCGGGAACCCGGCGTGGCCGCCCTCGGCAGGATAGTCGAGCGTGACCAGGTCCGACACTTCGTCGCGGGGCGCCAGCGCGCGCGCGGGCACGAACGGATCGTTGCGCGCGTTGAGCACCAGCGTCGGCACGCGGATGCCCGCCAGGAAGCGCCGGCACGACGAACGCTCCCAGTAGTCGAAGCAGCTCGCGAAGCCGTGCATCGGCGCGGTGACCGCGTCGTCGAAGTCGAAGAAGTCGCGCGAGCGCAGCATGCGCCGCCGGTCGAAGAGTCCCGGATACTGCGCGAGCTTCGCGTCGCTCTTGCGCTTGAGCGACTTCAGGAAGTGCCGCATGTAGACGAGGTTGAAGCCGCCCGACAGCGCGAGCGCGCTCGCGTGCAGGTCGTGCGGCGCGGAGACCGCGGCGGCGGCGCCGACGATGCGCGCCGCCTCGCGCTGCTCGCCGAGCCACTTGAGCAGCGCGTTGCCGCCCAGCGACACGCCGACGGCCACGAGCGGCTGGCCGCCCGTGGCGCCGCGCGCGAAGCGTCGCAGGATCCAGTCGATCTCGGCCGAGTCGCCGGAGTGATACGCACGCGGCGCCCGGTTGAGCTCGCCGCTGCAGCCGCGGAAGTGCGGCACCGCGACGCGCCAGCCGCGCCGCCGCGCCGCCCCGGCGAAGGCGCGCGCGTAGTGGCTGCGCGAGCCGCCTTCGAGGCCGTGGAACAGCACGAGCGTCGGCGCGCGTGCGCCGGCGCGCGGCCGGTCGCGGCCGGCTCCCGC
>JAKOQB010000210.1 GCA_029778535.1 Pseudomonadota bacterium
CACGCCGTCCATCGCGGCCTCGCGCAACGCCTGCACGTAACTCGCGGTGCCGACGAAATAGGCGTCGGTCAGCCACAGGCTCTCGCGCGCGAGCGCCGCGATCAACTGGTCGAGCCTGTACAGACCGGCGACGGCAGGCATCGTCGCGAGCACGCGCAGTTCCACGCCGCCCGCTGCCGGGATCGCCGCCGCGTCAGGCAGTTCGCCGGCAGGCATCGTCGCGCCCGTCTCGGCCCACGCACGCGCGAACGCCTGCGCGACGTCGGCCACCGCGGGGCCGCGCACCTCCACCCCGGTGTCGCGCCACGGCGCGATGCCGCGCTGCGGGTCGCCGACCCAGCGCTGCCCGACGCACAGGCCGCTGACGAACGCGACGCGATCGTCGACGCACAGCGACTTGCGGTGATTGCGGCTGAGCCAGCCGAGCGGGGCATCGAAGCGCGGCGGATTGAAGCTTCGCACCTCGGCGCCGGCGTCGCGCAGCCGATCCCAGAAGGCGCGCGACGCGGTGCCCAGGCAGCCGAACCAGTCGTAGATCACCCGCACGCGCACGCCCTCGCGCGCTTTCGCCGCCAACGCGTCGGCGAAGCGACGACCCACGGTGTCGTCGTGCACGATGTAGTTCTCGAACAGCACGGACTGCCGCGCCGAGCCGATCGCGTCGAGCCAGGCCGGATAATTCTCGCCCGCGTCCCTGAGGAGGCGGATCGCATTGCCGGGCACCAGGGGCGCGCCCGCCGCACGCGAGAAGGCCTGTTCGGCGATCACGCGCACGGCGGGGACGTCGGGTCGGACCGTGGTCATGGGGGCGGCCGTGGGACGGACGGAAGCGTCGCTGACCGCGACGATAGCCCAAAGCCGCGCGCCGCAGGCCGGCGATCCGGTATCCTGCGGCGCCGATCGCCGCCGGGAAGCCCTCGTTGACCTACCTCGCCCAACTGCTGACACGCAGCCGCCGCCTGTTCGTCGCGCTGGTCAAGGTCATGCTGCCCGTCATGATCGCGGTGGAGATCGGCCGGCAGCTCGGGTGGATCGATGCACTGGGGCGCACGATCGCACCGGCGATGGGGTGGATCGGGCTGCCGCCCGAGGCCGGGATCATCTGGATCACCGGTGTGTTCGTCGGCGTCTATGGCGCGATCGCGGCGCTGATCGGGCTGGCGCCCGGGCTCGAGATCGGCGTCGGCCAGTTCAGTGCGCTATGCGCGATGATCCTGTTCGCGCACGCGCTTCCGGTGGAGCAGGCGATCGTGCGCCGCGCAGGCAGCAGCTTTTGGGCGACCGCCGCGCTGCGGATCGGCGTCGCGCTCGGTTACGGTGCCGCGGTCGCCTGGGGCTGCAGGCTGACGGGCACCCTGGCCGAGCCGCTCGAACTCGACTGGTTGCAGGGTTCCGCGTTCGCCGACGACGGCGGCAACGCGGGGATCGTGGGCTGGATCGAGGGCACCGCCTTCTCGCTCGCCGTCACCTTCGCGATCATCGTCGGCCTGCTGGTGCTGCTCGACGCGCTGGAGCGCAGCGGCGCCACGCGGCGGATCACCGCCGCGCTCGCGCCTCTGTTGCGCGTGTCGGGGCTCGACGAGCGCGCCGCCCCGGTGACCACGGTCGGCGTGCTGCTCGGGCTCACGTACGGCGGCGCGCTGATCATCGAGGAGGCCGAGCGCCAGCGGTTCGCGGCGCGAACGCGCTTCCTCGCGCTGGCGTGGCTGTCGCTGTCGCATGCGCTGATCGAGGACACCGCGCTGATCGTCGCGCTTGGCGCGAACGTCTGGATCGTGCTGGTGGGGCGCGTCGCGGTCACGCTCGCGGTCATCGCCGTGCTGGCCCGCCTGCTCGATCCCGACAATCGACGCGAGGCGGTGCCCGGGCCGAACGCCGGCTGAGGCACGCCGGCTGAAGCACGCCGGCTGAAGCACGCCGGTCGACGCTCGCCCGGCGACGCTCGCCCGGCGACGCTCGCCCGGCGACGCTCGCTCAGCCCCGCGGCGCCTCGCCGCCGATGTGCGCCACCAGCGCACTGGTATCCAGTGCGCCGAAACCGGCGCGGCGCGCGGCCTGGAACTGGCTGCGCACCAGCGAAGCCATCGGCGCCGGCCGATCGACCTGCTGGGCCAGCGCCAGGAAATAGCGCAGGTCCTTCTCCATCAGCGCCAGCTGGAACTGCGCGGAAAAGTCGCGCCCGAGCATCTTCGGCA
>JAKOQB010000028.1 GCA_029778535.1 Pseudomonadota bacterium
AGTAGACGCGATACCCGGGACCCACATCGATCTTGAGTTCGGCAACGCCCGCCGCGAGTCGGCGGTATTGCCCGGGGTTGCCGTGTACCAGGCGATCGACACGCACCTGGATACGCGCGCGCACCACGACGTCTTTCAGGCCATTGATCCAGTCGAGATAGACATTCGTGGTGAGGACGCGCACGGTGATTATGTATCCTGTCGGATACACATCGCAAGTGGTTTCGAGCGATGCTATGGCGGTCGCTCCGCCGGGACCATCGCACCAATGGCCGAGCCCTTCGGGGGACATCGCACGCAAGTCGCCGACTTCACCGCTGGAAAGCGGCCACCGACCCGAGCGGTCGTTCGCGAGTAAGCTGATGCTCCGCCCGGATCGCGCAGGCCGCCTGCGGCATGCTTGTCGCGCGAAATTCCCTACGTCGTCCACGCGGTCGCCGGCAGATCATAGTCATCGTGGAGCGCGTACAACCGCGCAGCCTGGCGCCGGACATCGCCGCCGCCTATGGCCTGACGAGACGCGAAAGCGAGATGATGCGCTACCTGCTGCAGGGCTTGTCGACCAAGCAGATCGCGGCGGCGCTCGGCATCTCGCCGTATACGGTGCAGGAGCACTTCACCGCGATCTTCGAGAAGACGGGCGTGCGCAGCCGACGCGAGCTCGTCGGCAAGGTGTTCAGCCGGACTGTTCGGTGACCAGTTCGCGCCTGACCAGCACCGCCGTATTGCGCGGCACCACGGCGCGCCCGCGCGCCAGCAGGTGCGCCTTCGTGAACGCGGCGCCGAACAGCAGAATCAGCGACGAGTAGTAGACCCAGAGCAGGATCAGCACCACCGAGCCCGCCGCGCCGTAGGTGGAGGCCGTCGCGGTGTGCGCCAGATAGGCGGCGATGCCCCAGCGTCCGACCGAGAACAGCAATGCCGTGACCAGCGCGCCGACGACCACGTCGCGCCAGTGCAGCACGACGTCGGGCAGCACCTTGAAGACCGCGCCGAACAGCAGCGCGGCCGACAGCAGCGAGACGAGCGCCTCGCTGCCGCTCAACAGCGCGGCCACCGCGGGCACGAAACGGTCGGTGAACTCGAGCACCGCGCGCAGCACGACCCCGAGCAGCAAGGAAACCAGCAGCACGAAGCCGATCGCCAGCACGACCGTCAGCGACAGCAGGCGATTCTTCACGAGCGC